>JAFVXC010000047.1 GCA_017501345.1 Clostridia bacterium | reverse complement strand
ATTTCGAGTGCGCCCCGTTATGACCACTTCGATATCTCTCCGTGTTTATTTTAGCTCTCTACTGTTCTTATTCAACCTCGGAAATTGGAGAGAACAGTAGGAGAGAACTAACGTATTAAGTTTTATTTGAACTGCGGAAAACCCTTATAAATCAAGGGATTTAAGGTGGGAGGTTCCAAAGTGACTACAAAATTTCGAGTCAGCCCCGTTATGACCACTTCGATATCTCTCCATATTCAATTTTAGAGCGATATCAACTCGAAATCAAAGCTGATTTCGATGTCAGCTTATTTCGGCGAAGCCGAAACGGTTATGACCACTTCGATATCTCTCCATATTCAATTTTAGAGCGATATCAACTCGAAATCAAAGCTGATTTCGATGTCAGCCTATTTCGGCGAAGCCGAAACGGTTATGACCACTTCGATATCTCTCCATATTGTGTCCGCGATCACGCGAACATTGGTATTATACCACAACATTTTCAAAAAAGCAATACCTTTTTTGAAAAAAAACAAATTTTTTCTGCTTTCCGGAAAGTTTTGGGGGTAGGGGTTGTAAGACCTTCAAGCGCCCCCGCATACACCGAAAGCCGATATATACGGGGGCGTCGTTTTATTACGCCCAAAGATCGCGCTTGTGCAATAAAAAGACGACCCTATAAGCGAATCCTAACGGGGAATTACTTGTAGTACTTCTTCAGGACCTCGAGAGCGGATTCTACGTTGGATTCGAACGCTGCTTCGCTGACATCATAGTAGCCGTCGAAGGAATCGGTCGTGCTGTTCGCATTCTTGTAGAACTCGGAGCCGTTAGCATCGGTCATGCCCATAGCAACGAAGGAGGATGCGGGAACCTGACCGCCCTGTGCGATATCCTCTACAATGTAGTTACGGTCGAACAGGAGGGAGATCGCTCTGCGGATCTCTGCCTGAGCCTTCTCGGCCTCAACACCGGTGAGGGTGCTGTCCTCGGGAAGGATATTCTCGTTGATGTTCCAGCAAACGTAGTAGGTACCGATCTGACCTGCTACGACGAATTCGGTCGGGTATTCGGTCTTCAGGGTAGCGATCTCGTTGGTGGGAACGTTGTCGATGAGGAGCCACGAGCCGTTCTTGAAGTTTGCAAGCATATTGTTTTCATCATCGGAGAGATGGCAAGCAATAGTGGGCATCGTTACGCTCTCTGCATCGTGGTAGTTCTCATTCTTCGTAAGAGTGATAACACTGTTGTGCTCCCAATCAGTCATCGTATACGGACCGTTGCAGACGTAGGTCTCAGGCTCGGTAGCCCAGCCCTCAGCTGCTACGGTTGCTTCGTGTACAGGATAGTAGGTCGGGAATGCAAGCAGCTCGTTCCAGTAGCTGACCGCATTTCCGATGGTAACGACAAGGGTCTTGTCATCGGTTGCTTCAACTGCGAGCTTTGCACCCTCAACGCCTGCGGCAACGTCCTCATAACCGACAACCAGCTCGAACATATAGCCGTAGTCTGCGCCGAGTGCTGCGGATGCTGCACGGTTCCAAGCATATACGAAGTCACCTGCGGTGAGTGCGTCACCGTTGCTCCAGGTCAGACCGTCCTTCAGCGTGTAGGTGTAGGTAACGGTTCCGTCATCGTTTACAACGCCTTCGGGAAGTGCGGTAGCACAGTCGGGAACGATCACAAGATTGCCCTCTGCGTCCTGTGCCCACTTAGCAAGACCGGAGAAGAGGTGAGCGAGCATCGTAGCGCCGTCAACAGCACTGTTGAGTGCAGGGTCAAGGGTGTCGGGCTCGGAAGCAAGGCAAACGTCGAGCGTAGTCTTGCCCTCAACGGTGGTGTTCATAAAGTACTTGTAGCCGAGGGGGTTCGCAAAGAAGCCCTTGACCGAATCATCGACCATATAAAGGTCGGTATAGAAGTACAGCGGAACGATACAGCCGGTATCCATCAGCATATCCTCTGCGATATGCATCATAGCGTAGCGGTTTTCGGTATTGGTGCACGACTTGATGGTAGAGATGAGGACGTCGTAGGTCTCTGCCCAGGTGCCGTCCTCAACCTTGATTTCATAGCCAAGAGCAGTGAGATCAAGATCGTACATCTTAAGGGAAGCGTGAGCGCCCTTGCCGAACTGAACGTCGTTGTTGCCGGAGCCGCTCGTCCACATATCAAGGAAGCAGATCGGATCGTTGTAGTCAGCAAGCCAACCGTTACGGGCGACCGAGTAGTCGCCGTTCTTACGGGTGTTCAGAAAGGTGTTCCATTCCTGGTTCTCAAGGTTCATCGTGATGCCAACGCTTGAAAGAGCGGTCTGGAGGTATTCGCCGATAGCCTTGTGACTTTGGTCGGTGTTATAGATATAGGTCAGAGTGGGGAAATTGCTGATCTTGCCGTCATCTTTATTGCCGCCCGAGCAAGCCACGAGGCCGCAAAGCATAAGACCGACAAGAACGATTGCGAAAATCTTTTTCATCGTGATAGCTTTCCTTTCGTTTACTAAAATGTTATTTTCAGCACCTTACGGCAAGTATTGCACACCTTGCAGTAAAGAATGATGAACGGAGTGGGGAGGGGAGATCAGTTTACGTCAGCCGTGTGATGGCAGGCGACGAAATGACCCTTAGAGACCTCCTTGAATGCGGGCATCTCTGCGGCGCACTGCTCGGTCGCGTAAGGACAGCGGGTGCGGAAGGGACAGCCAGAGGGGGCATTCAACGGGCTGGGAATGTCGCCGCCGAGCGCGATACGCTGATTTGCACGGGCGATTTTCGGATCGGGAATCGGAACTGCGGACATCAGCGCCTTGGAATACGGATGAAGCGGATGGCTGTAGATCTCGTGTGCGTCTGCAAGCTCGACCATCTTACCGAGGTACATAACTGCAATGCGGTTACTGATGTGGCGAACGACGAGCAGGTCGTGCGCGATGAAAAGATAAGAAAGTCCCATCTTTTCCTGCAGCTCGGCGAACATATTGATGACCTGCGCCTGGATCGAAACGTCAAGCGCGGATACCGGCTCATCGCACACGATAAAGTCGGGATTGATCGCAAGCGCGCGCGCAATACCGATTCTCTGGCGCTGACCGCCCGAAAATTCGTGTGCATAGCGGGAAGCGTGCTCGCTGTTCAGTCCGACGTTATCCATCAGCTCAAGGATACGCGTCTGACGTTCCTCGCGGTTCTCATACATTTTGTGGATATCCAGAGGCTCTCCGATAATATCTGAGACCGTCATACGAGGGTTCAGAGAGGAGTAGGGATCCTGGAAGACCATCGTTGCCTTCTTGCGGAACTCCGCAATATCAGCCTTGGTTGCGATTTCCTTGCCGCGGTAGAAGATCTGACCGTCCGTGGGCTTGTACAAATGCAGGAGGGTACGTCCTACGGTAGTCTTGCCGCAGCCGGACTCGCCGACGAGACCTAAGGTCTCGCCCTTCTCTATAGAGAAGGATACTCCGTCAACCGCCTTCAGAGGCTTGGAACGAAAAGCTCCTACGTTGATATTAAAATACTGCTTCAGATTTTTTACCTCGATCAGCGGGGCTTCGGTAGCAGCCGTAACCGAGCCTTCCTCGGTTACCGAGAGCTCCTTGTTTTCAAGATCACTCATTTGCCTCGCCCTCCTTTGCAGTTGTGTTTTCGGTCACAGTGTTCTCGTCCGATTCACTTGCGAGCTCGATCGAACCGTCGTCAAGCCCTTTCTTAACGTTCATCCAGCAAGTAGCGCGATGATCGCAGTTAATGTCCATCGGATCCGCACGGTGTGTAAGGCAGATCTTCATTGCCGCATCACAACGGGGAGCAAAGGGACATCCCGCCGGCATATTGAGAAGGTCGATCGGAGTTCCCGTGATCGGCTGAAGCGGCGAGCCGTCGCTCGTAACCGTGGGGATCGAACGCATCAGCCCCTTCGTATACTCGTGACGAGGATTGTAGAAGATTTCGTCCGCTGTGCCTTGCTCGCAAATCGAGCCTGCGTACATAACGATAACCTCATCACACATCTGAGCAACAACGCCAAGGTCGTGGGTGATCATAATGATCGCCATACCAAGCTCTTTTTGAAGGGAATTCATTAGCTCAAGGATCTGCGCCTGAATCGTAACGTCGAGCGCAGTAGTCGGCTCGTCGGCGATGAGAATATCCGGCTCACATGCGAGAGCCATTGCAATGACGATACGCTGACGCATACCGCCCGAGAATTCAAAGGGATACTGCTTCATCCGCTTTTCGGGCTCGTTGATATTAACGAGTCGAAGCATTTCGATCGCGCGCGCCTCTGCCTCCTTGCGGTTGCGAGGGGTGTGAAGCATAATTGCCTCCATCAGCTGATGACCGATGGTATAGGTGGGATTCAGAGAGGTCATCGGATCCTGGAAAATGATCGAGATCCGATTGCCGCGAATGGTTTTCATAACCTTTTCGCCCGAGCCGACCAGCTCCTTTCCGTCGAATTTGATCGACGAGCCCTCTTTGATTTTCGCAGTTGATGCGAGGATCTGCATAATCGAGTAAGCGGTAACCGACTTGCCTGAGCCCGATTCTCCTACGATGCCGAGAACCTTACCTCTTTCAAGGTTGAACGAAATGCCGTTTACGGCGCGAACCTCACCGGCGTCGGTAAAGAAGGAGGTCTGCAGATTTCTGACTTCAAGTAATGCCATATCTAACTACCGTCCTTTCTCAGCTGTTGAGCTTGGGGTCGAACGCATCACGCAGACCGTCGCCGAACAGGTTCAGCGAAAGCACGATCAGAGAGATGACGATCGCAGGAATGATCAGTCGGTACGGGTAGGACGAGATGCCGTTGAGAGCATCGGAAGCAAGAGAGCCGAGCGAGGGCATCGGTGCATTGACGCCGAGACCGAGGAAGGAAAGATAGCTTTCGGTGAAAATCGCGCTGGGGATCTGCAGGGCAGTCGAAATAATGATCACGCTGATGCAGTTCGGAACGAGATGCTTGCGGATGATCCAACCGCTCTTTGCACCCGAAGCACGGGCGGAGAGCACGTATTCCTGCTCGCGGAGCGAGAGGATCTGACCGCGGATCAATCGGGACATCGACACCCAGTAGAGAAGCGCAAAGACAATAAACAAGCTGATGATGTTACTTCCGAGGGATGCGAGCACGGTACCCTCGATCGCCTCACCGAGTGTAAGCTTCAGGACCGAGGCAAGCAGAATGACCATTAGCATATCGGGCAGAGAGTAAATAATATCGACCACACGCATAATGATAAGGTCGACCACTCCGCCGCAGTAGCCTGCGATCGAACCGACGAGCATACCGATGATCAGAACGATGATGCTCGCAAAAAGACCGACCGCAAGGGAAACGCGCATTCCGTACACGACACGGATCAGATAATCTCTGCCGTGCGAGTCGGTTCCGAAAATATGAGGAAATACCTTTTCGCCCGCTTCAATGCGTTCGAGTTCGGTTTCTCCGTATTCAAAGGGAGCGAGATTATTATAGGATGAATCCATTCTGCCGTACTTGCCCATTCCGAGCATTTCGTCATAGCCGTAAGGCCAGAACATCGGCAAAAGGATGCAGATAAGCACGAGTAAAACGATCACTATGAAGCTTGCCGTTGCAATCTTGTTTTTGAGAAGTCTCTTCACGCCGTCCTTGAAGAAGGTCGAGGAGGGGCGCATCTGCACCATATATTCCTTTTCCTGCTCTGTGGCGGGGAGGAAAGAATCCACGTCAACGTGCATTGAGAAAAATTTCTTTTTCATATTTCATTTCCTCCTTACTCAAGATTGATACGCGGGTCAACGACCTTGTAAAGAATATCGCCCACGAGGTTCATAATAACGATAAGAGCCGCGAGAATGATCGTCGTTCCCATCACAAGAGGGTAGTCACGATTCGTAATACTGTTGACGAAGGAGCGACCGATACCGGGAACGGCAAAGATCTGTTCAACGACGAGCGATCCCGTAACAATATATGCAAGCATCGGGCCAAAGTAAGTGATAACAGGGATCAATGCGTTTTTCAGCGCGTGACCGAAGATGATCTTACCTGCCGATACACCCTTTGCCTTTGCGGTGCGGATGTAGTCCTGGCCGAGCACGTCGAGCATAGAAGAGCGCGTCAGTCGGGTGATGTACGCAGTCGGATAAAGCGCGAGCGTGATGATCGGCAAAATGAGACCCGAAGCGGTCTCGCCGTTAGCAGGAAGCACCTGCAAGGAAACTGCAAATACAAGTAGCAGTATGGATCCCATAATAAAGGAGGGCATTGAGACAAACGCAGTCGTAACGACCATAATGATACGGTCGATCAGCTTGTTGCGCCGAAGAGCAGCGACCGATCCGAGAACAACGCCAACGGCTAAAGCGGAGAAAGCCGCAATAAGGCCAAGCTTCGCAGAGGTCTTCATACCGTCAGCGATGATATCGATAACATCGCGTCCACGTTGCTTCAACGACGGACCAAAGTCAAATTCTGTCACAATATCTTTTAAATAGGTAAGATATTGCTCA
>JAFVXC010000046.1 GCA_017501345.1 Clostridia bacterium | reverse complement strand
GATGAAGTCAGCCCTTTCCGTTTTGCGTGTCTTCAGAGAGCGCCGCCTTGGCTGTGAGCGGTGCGGTACGTTGGATTGTCCCATTCCTCGGGTGCCCCTCGGGGCGGCATTTCCCTTCGGAGCAGGCGGTGTGAAAGATCCACAAGCGAGACGGCGTCTCCTTCGCGGATCCCGTAGCATCCCCCGGCATAGACCCCGTTACAGGTCGCACAAGTGTTGGCTATGTGTCAAAATTCGGGTGGTACCGCGGTGTGCAATTTCTTGCGCGTCGTCCTGATCTGTACAGAGGATCGGGGCGGCTTTTTTTATGCCCTCTCACAGAGGGGCACCGATCGCACCTCTTTATCCCCTTTTCCAAAAGTTTTTGGGAGATGGGGGGGGACGGGGGAAGAAGCTCTTTTTTCAAAAAGGGTTCTTCCCCCGCAAGAAAAACAGTAACAAAAAATGAAAGGATAGATCCGAAAAATGAAAGAAACCTTACTTCGCATCCGCGAGGAGGCGCTTGCCGCAATTTCTGCGGAGAACGCCGCCGTGGATGAACTCAAAGTCCGTTATCTCGGCAAAAAGGGCGAGCTTACCGCGGTTCTCCGCGGTATGGGCAAGCTTACGCCCGAGGAGCGCCCCGTGATCGGTCAGCTCGCAAACGAGGTTCGCGTCGCGATCGAAACGGCAATCTCTGCACGCTCCGCCGAGCTCGCGGAAAAAGCAATGAACGAAGCGCTTGAAAAGGAAAAGCTCGACGTCACGATCGACGGTACGCTTCCCCGCATCGGCCATCAGCACCCCCTCTCCGCCGTTCAGCGTGAGATGGAGGATATCTTCATCGGTCTCGGCTTCTCGATCGTAGACGGCCCCGAGGTCGAGCTCGACTACTACAACTTCCAGGCACTCAACATCCCCGAAAACCACCCCGCACGCGACACGCAGGACACCTTCTACATCACCGATAACATCCTGCTTCGCTCGCAGACCTCGCCCGTTCAGGTCCGCGTGATGGAAAATAAGAAGCCCCCCCTCCGCATCGTCTCCCCCGGACGCGTTTACCGCTCCGACGCGCTTGACGCGACCCATTCCCCGCTCTTCCATCAGTTCGAGGGACTTGTCGTCGACAAGGGCATCACGATGGCTGACCTGAAGGGCGTGCTTGAGGCGTTCGCAAAGCAGATGTTCGGCGAAGAAACGCGCATCCGCTTCCGTCCGCACCACTTCCCGTTCACCGAGCCGTCTGCCGAGGTCGACGTCTCCTGCTTCGTTTGTGGCGGCAAGGGCTGCCGCGTCTGCAAGAACGAGGGCTGGATCGAAATTCTCGGTGCGGGAATGGTTCACCCCTTCGTCCTTGAAAACTGCGGCATCGACCCGAACGAATACAGCGGCTTCGCATTCGGTATGGGCATTGAGCGCGTCGCGATGACCCGCTACGGCATCGACGACATCCGCCTCTTCTACGAGAACGACGAGCGCTTCCTCTCGCAGTTCTGATCAGGAAAGGAGTGTAGATTACAATGAATCTTTCTATGAATTGGCTGTCCGATTTCGTTTCGACCGAGGGCATCACGTCGCGCGAATACTGCGACCGTATGACCGATACGGGCTCGAAGGTCGAGGGCTACGAGGCACTCGGACAGGATATCGATGACGTCGTGGTCGGTAAGATCGTAAGGATCACCCCCCACGAAAACAGCGACCATCTGCAGATCTGTATGATCGACGTCGGCAAGAGCGACCTCGTGCAGATCGTCACGGGCGCGCAGAACGTATTTGAGGGCGCGTATGTCCCTGCGGCACTCGCTCCCGCCTCTCTCCCCGGCGGCGTCGTGATCAAGGCAGGCAAGCTCCGCGGCGTTGAGTCGAACGGTATGCTCTGCTCCTTCTCGGAGCTTTCGCTCACCGAGCACGACTGCCCCGGGAAGTACGCCGACGGCATCCTGATCCTCGACGAGTCTGACGGCGTCGACGACAGCTCGATCGGCAAAAGCATCGTCGACGTGCTCGCACTCTCTGACGTGTCGGTCGAATTTGAGATCACCTCGAACCGTCCCGACTGTATGTCGGTCATCGGCCTCGCACGTGAGACCGCCGTTTCCTTCGACCGTCCTTGGACGCTGAAGGCCCCCGTCGTCAAGGGCGCGCAGGACGGCGACAGGATCGAAAATCACCTCTCGGTGAAGATTGACTGCCCCGACCTCTGCTCGCGCTACTCCGCACGCGTCGTCAAAAATGTGAAGATCGGCCCCTCACCCCTCTGGATGCGTCGCCGTCTCAGAGCATCGGGCGTCCGTCCGATCAACAACATCGTTGACATCACGAACTACGTGATGCTCGAATACGGTCAGCCGATGCACGCGTTCGACTACAAGTGCCTCTCGGGCTCGGAGATCGTCGTTCGCCGTGCAAGAGACAATGAGATCTTCCGCTCGCTCGACAGTCAGGATCACACCCTCGACAGCTCGATGATGGTCATTTCCGACCGCGACAAGGCGGTCGCACTCGCAGGCGTTATGGGCGGTGAAAACAGTGAGATCACCGAATCGACCGCGACCGTCGTATTTGAAAGCGCAATGTTCCTCGGCTCGTCCGTCCGCGTCACCGCGAAGAAGAACGGTATGCGTACCGAGTCCTCGGCTCGCTTCGAGAAGGGCCTCGATGCCGAAAATTGCCTCCCCGCACTCGAGCGCGCTTGTGAGCTCGTCGAGCTTCTCGGCGCAGGTGACGTCGTCGACGGTATCATCGACGTTTACCCCGTGAAGAAGGAAAAGACCGTTCTGCCCCTTGATGTTGACCGCATCAACCGCTTCCTCGGCACGTCTATGACCGAAGAATTTATGGTCTCGGTGATGGAAAAGCTAGGCTGCACCGTAACGAAAAAGCCCTGTGGCTGTATCTCCCTCGAGATCCCCACGTTCCGCGCCGATCTCGGCTGTATGAACGATATCGCCGAGGAGGTCCTCCGCATCTACGGCTACAACGAGATCGCATCGACCTGCATCAACGCAGAGACCTGCCAGGGCGGCAGAACGAAGGAGCAGCAGTTCGTGCTTGACACGGTCCGTATGCTGTGCGGCGCGGGTCTTTCCGAGATCCAGACCTACTCCTTCATCAGCCCGAAATACTACGACAAGATCCGTATGCCTGCGGACAGCGCGATGCGGAATTCGGTCGTGATCTCGAACCCGCTCGGTGAAGACACGAGCGTAATGCGCACGACCGCACTTCCCTCGATGCTTGAGGTGCTGACGAGAAACTACAACTTCTCAAACGAAAACGCACGCTTCTTCGAGCTTGCAACGGTCTACCATCCGACAACCCCGAGCACCCTGCCCGACGAAAAGCCGATGCTCACGCTCGGCGCGTACGGCGACAGCGATTTCTACTCGATGAAGGGACTTTGCGAGGCAGTGCTGAAGCTCGCAGGCGTTAAGGGCTACACCTTCCGCGCGAATATGGAGAATCCGACCTTCCACCCCGGTCGCTGTGCCGAGGTGCTCGACAAGAACGGTAACGTCCTCGGCGTATTCGGTCAGGCACATCCGCTGACCGCCAAGAATTACGGCGTAAATATTCCGCTTTACCTCGCAGAGCTTTCGATGGGTGCGATCTTCGCGCTTCACGGCCCCGATAAGCACTTCACGCCTCTGCCGAAGTTCCCGTCGGTCAGCCGCGACTTCTCCTTCGTTTGCTCTGAAGAGATCGAGGTCGGCACGATCACTGCCACGATGACCCGCGCGGGCGGCGCACTCGTCGAATCGGTAAAGCTCTTCGACATCTACCGCGGCGAAAAGCTCGGCGCGAATATGAAATCGGTCTCGATGCGCGTGATCCTGCGCGCCCCCGACCGCACGCTGACGGTCGAGGAGGCAGACAAGGTCTCGCGTAAGATCCTCGGCGCAGTAGAGCATCAGCTCGGCATTACCCTGCGCGCCTGAGGCAAATATAACAAAAAAAACGGATATGCTCCCTCTCTCGGGGGCTACATCCGTTTTTTTTGCCGTCTCAGCTCTCTTTTCTCGACGCCCAGCGGATAACGAGAACGATCGCAACCACGACGCCCGCGAGAACGGTCAGCCCGATGATCCACGCGATCATATTGCTCCCCGCGTCGTCGCCTGCCGTATCACCCGTTCCGTTGTTCGTCGTACCGGGGGTCGTCGTATTCGTCGAGGAAGAGGCGTCACCGCCCGACGTTCCGGGTGCCGTCGTATTGTCGGGAAGGATGCTCTCGACCTTGTCGGTAACCATATCCCCGACGTCGGGAAGCATACCCGTGCCGTCGTCACTGCTGATGATGCCGTCACCGTCGGTCACGATACCGCTGTCGGTACGCGGCATCCGCATTCCGTTCTTCGCGGACGCGGGAAGCACGAGAAGCGACATCGTAAGGACGAGCACGAGAAGCGACGAGGAGACTGCCGCAAGGAGTCTGCTCGGAATGCGGTTTCTTCGACGCATCCTACGCAGATTTATTTTGATGAAGTCCATTTTCCGAAAAATCCTTTCGTTCGTTTGAACGGCGGAAAAACACCGCCGCACGATTAGTATGCGCGGCATTCGCCCGATTTATCGCGTGTATTTCCTTGCTCTTTCCCTAAAATTTTACAAAGAACAATGAAAATACAAGTCACACCCTTCCCCTTCCTCCAAATAGAAAAAGAAACGAACGGGACTTGATTTTCTGAGGCTCCTATGCTATAATGAAGTATCGGCATTCCGCGTGCAAATGCCGCAGCTGACGCTATAAAGAAACCGAAAAACGCTTCGATCGTGAGGAAAATATGGAACAGACGAAGGAAACCGTTTATGATATTGCCGTCGTGGGAGCCGGTCCTGCGGGAGCTGTTTTCGTAATGGAAATCGCCAAGGCACGTCCCGACCTTAAGATCGTTCTGATCGACGGGCAATCGGGGCATTCGGCAAAGCCGTGCGGAGGCCTTCTCGCGCCCGATGCACAGCGGCTACTCGCAAGGTTCGATCTCGCACTCCCGAAAAGCGTTCTCGAGGACCCGCAGATCTTTGCGGTGGAAACGATTGATATCGGTCAAAGGCTGGTTCGGTATTATCAAAGATATTATCTCAATATGGACAGATACGCCTTTGACAGATGGCTGATCTCACTCATTCCTCCGCACGTTGACGTACGCAAGGGCAGATCTGAAAAGCTGTACAGATCGGGAGATCTTTACGGTATTATTATCAAGGTCGGAAAGACCGAAGCAGAGGTGCGCGCAAAAGCCGTGGTCGGTGCGGATGGCGGCGGCTCAATCGTACGGCGCACCTTCTTTTCCCCGATGCGCGTCCAGTATATTGCAATACAACAGTGGTTTGAAAATAAGGGTCAGAGGCTCCCCTATTATTCGTGTATCTTTGATGCCGAAACAAGCGACAGCTGCTCGTGGACGATACATAAGGGAAGCTACGTGATATTTGGCGGTGCGTTTCAAAAGAAGCACTGCCGCCAAGCCTTCGACACGCAGAAATCAAGACTGGAGGCCTTTCTCGGAAGCTCCTTCGGTGAGGCTGTCAGGACCGAGGCGTGTCTTGTTTCAAGCCCTCGCGTGATGCGGGATTTCTGTACGGGAAACGAAGGCGTCTTTCTGCTCGGAGAGGCGGCGGGCTTTATCAGTGCCAGCTCCTTTGAGGGACTCAGCAGTGCGATGTATAGCGGAAAGATGCTTGCCGACGCGTTTTCCAAGGGAAGATCCCACAAGGACGTACAGCGGCTCTACCGCAAATATACGCGTTCCCTTCGGCTGAAGCTCCGAATGAAATCGGTAAAAAGAGCGCTTCTATGTACGCCGTTTACCCGCGGACTGATTATGCGAAGCAAAATTCAGAGCATCCGCCCCTATACAAGGCAGGAAAAACCTTGACCGCAGCGGAGCATAGCCCCAAAAACGATTCAAACACAAAACGGATCCCCGTATTTCAGAGGATCCGTTTTCTTTTATTCTGCTACCCGATCAAAGCGCCTCGGTGCGGTAGACCTCACCGTTTTCAAGTCTTTTCCATTCGAAAACGCCGTTCTCGTAGACCATATAGCTTTTCGGGCTCTGTTCCTTCGGGATCGAGACCGAGCCGGGGTTCAGATAACGGTTGCCGTCCCCGAATGGGATCACAGTCGGAACGTGCGTGTGACCGCAAAGCATCAGGTCGCCCTTTGCCATCGGAAGCGGATTCTCCGCGTTCCACTTGTGACCGTGGGTGAGATAGACACGCTTCCCACCGAGCACGATCACGGCGTAATCCGCGAGCACGGGGAAATTCAGCACCATCTGATCGACCTCGGTGTCGCAGTTGCCTCTCACGCAAAGGAGGCGGTCACGCACCGCGTTCAGAAGCTCGATCGACCTCTTCGGCGCGTAGCCCGCAGGCAGATCGTTGCGCGGACCGTGATATAAAAGATCTCCGAGCAGGATGCAAAGCTCCGCGCCCTCTGCGTCAAGACGCGCGAGAAGCTGATCGGTGCAAGCGGCGTCGCCGTGCAGATCGGATGCGATCAGGATTTTTTCGTTGTTCATATTGGTACCTCTTATTTATATGTTTAGACAGGCCTTGCATTCGCACGCTTCGCTTGCGATTTCACGCCTCGCGCGAAAAGTGCGAATGGATGTCCGACAAGGACGGTTATAAATACAGACGAGGATAGTGTCGGACTAATATGTTTAGACAGGCCCTGCATTCGCACGCTTCGCTTGCGATTTCGCGCCTCGCGCGAAAAGTGCGAATGGATGTCCGACAAGGACGGTTATAAATACAGACGAGGGTAATGTCGGACGAATATGTTTAGACAGGCCTTGCATTCGCACGCTTCGCTTGCGATTTCGCGCCTCGCGCGAAAAGTGCGAATGGATGTCCGACAAGGACGGTTATAAATACAGGCGAGGATAGTGTCGGACTATTTTCCAACACAAAAATGTGAAAATATCTCCGCGACGATCTCTTCGCCGACTTCCCTGCCGTCAAGCTCTCCGAATGCCGAAAGCGCCTCCTCGGCGTCGAGACAGTACAGATCTGCCTGAAGTCCCCCGTCGATCGCCTCGATCGCCCTCTCAAGGCATTCGACAGCGCGCACGATCGCCGCGTACTGCCGCGCGTTCGCAACCACAGCGTCACTCGAGAGATCGAGCGAGCCATCCGTAAAGAGCGCCTCAACGCTTTGGCGGAGCGCCGAAACGGCGGCGTCGGGATCCTCCTTCAGCGAGATCGAAAGAAGATGCGGAAAGCCCGCGGTGCGCATTTCCCAAGCGGACGAAGCGCCTTCGTCAGATTTGTTGAGAAGCACGACCGTGCTGTCCTTCCGACTGCCGAGCGAGGAAAGAAGCGCCTCGGATTCGTCGCAGATCGGGGAGGATGCGTCGAAAACCGCGAGGATCAGCTCGGCATTCTCCACCGCCCGCCTCGCGCGGTCAATGCCGATCTGCTCGACCCTGTCCTCGGTTTCCCTGAGTCCCGCGGTATCGGTCAGCCGAAGCGTGACCCTGCCGAGCGCCACGGTCTCCGAAAGCATATCACGCGTCGTTCCCGCAACGTCGGTCACGATCGCCGCCTCCCTGCCAACAAGCGCGTTATAAAGTGAGCTCTTTCCCGCGTTCGCAGGACCGCAGATGACGGTGTCAATGCCCTCCATCGCGGCGTGTCCCGTACGGTAGGTATCCGCAAGCGTCTTCGCCTCAGCGGCGATCTCCGAGAGAAGCGCCTTCATTTCAACGTCCGAGAGATCGGCAAGCTCCTCGTCGGGATAGTCGATCCTCGCGTAGACCGATGCGAGGACGTGCCGAAGCCGCGCGGAAAGCGCATCCACGCGTGTGGAAAGCCGCCCCTCCATACCGCCCCTCGAAAGACGAAGCTGACTGTCGGTCCGCGCGTCGAGAAGCGTACCGAGTGCCTCTGCCTCGGAAAGCGCGAGCTTGCCATTCACAAAGGCGCGGCGGGTAAATTCCCCCGCCTCTGCGGGACGTGCACCTGCCGCCAAAACGGCAGAAAGCACCACCTCGGTCACAAGCACACCGCCGTGGCAGGTGATCTCGACCGTGTCCTCCCCCGTGAAGGAGTGCGGCGCACGAAATACGACCGCCATTCCGTCGTCGATCGCCGCGGCTTCCCCGGGCATACGGATCTCACCGTAAACGAAGCGAGACGGGGAGAGCGCGTGCATCGCCTTGCCGTTCCTCGGAAAAAAGACGCGGTCGGCAACAGCGACTGCCCCCTCTCCCGAAATACGGATCAGCGCAACGCCACCCCTTCCGCGCGGTGTACTGACCGCCGCTATGGTATCGTAAAGCTGCATAAGATCTCCTATTCCTCCGTCGCGCCTCGCGCAACGCAAAATAAATTGGGGCTGAACGAAACCGAACAGCCCCTTTTCATAGCCTTATTCCTCGTCGAAGCCGTAGCTGTCGGTTTCTGCCGAAGCCGTCTCGTCAAGATACAGAACGACCTTGCGGCTGTTCTCGCTTCCGATCGAATTCGTCGAAACGCCGCTGATATTCTGCACCTCGGAGTGAATGATGCGACGCTCGTAGGGCGTCATAGGCTCGAGCATAATGCTCTTCTTGTACTTCAGAACGAGCTCTGCCTTACGTCTCGCAAGTGCGCGGAGGGTCTCCTCGCGCTTTCTACGGTAGCCCTCAATGTCAATGGTGATCTTCACGTACTCGCGCTTCTCGCCGGGCTGCTTTTTGTTTGCCGCAAGGTTTGCAAGATACTGGAGCGAGTCGAGCGTATCACCGTGGTGACCGATCAGCGCGCCTGCGCCGTCACCCTCGATGGTGATGAGCTTGTCGTCGTTGTCGCCATCCTGCATCCTGACCTCTGCCGAGATCTCCATATCAGCGAGGAGCTGCTTCACAAATTCAAGTGCGCAGTATTCATTGCCGAGCTTATAGACAGCCTCGATCTTCGCCTGCTTTGCGCCGAGTCCGAGGAAGCCCTTTGTTGCCTCCTCCAGAACGGTGACCTTGACGGCATCGGCACTCGGTGCGCCGAGCTCCTCTACCGCCTTACTGATCGCTTCTTCCGTCGTTTTAGCGGAAATAATCACTTTCTTTTCCATAGTTATCTATCGTTTCCTTTTCCGTCTCAGTTGTTGTTTGTGTTTTCGCCGGTTTCCTCGGCAGGCATTTCGGTCTCACTCGGAGCGGACTCCATACCCTCCGCGGGGCTCTTCTCCTCGGAATCCTTCTGTAGAGAAGCACTCTTGTCGCCCTTTTTCGCACGCTTCTTTCCCTCGGGACGAACCGCGTCATCGGTCTTCAGCATAGCGCCGTCGGCGTCAAGCGAGATCTTTTCGTCCTTCGACTGCTTCAACGCCGCCTTCTCAGCCTCAGCCGCAGCGATCGCCGCCTTCGCGCGCTCTGCTCTCTCGCGCGTATCCTCGAAGTCCTCGTCGTCGATGTGATGCAGAGAACGCACAGATCCTACCTTCTCGCTCTTCTTCACGGGAGCGTTATTCTCCGAGCCCTTAGAGCGCTCGGCACGCTTTTCCTTATTCGTCTTGCTGCGTACGCCGACCTCGCGCTCAGCCTCCTTGTAATCCTCCTCGGTAAAGGTAGGAAGGGGCATCGCCTTGTGCAGAATGAACTGCTTGATCGTGCTGACGATGCTCTTGAAGATCCAGTACACACCGACCGCCGCAGGAACGCCGAACGAAATGAATACCGACATCAGGGGCATCGTAAAGTCCATCATCTTGTTGCTGCAGCCCATCGCCTGATCGTTTGCACCCATCGAGGGCTGGAAGGTCAATTTACGCGTGATCTTCATCGAAACGAAGTAAACGACAAAGGTAAGGAGCGGTACGAGCAGGATCCAACCGGGGTTTGAAAAGCTCGGGATCATACCGAGATCGATCGCACCGCCGAACAGCGTCAGATTCGGGAGTGCATCCACGCCCGAGATGCTGTCCGAGAAGCCCTCAACGGTTGAAAAAACGTCGCTTCCATACTTGGTCATAAGGTTCTTCATCGCACCGAGCAGCTCGATCGTACGCGACGAGGTCGCATTCGCGAGCTGATCCGCATACTCGGGGAAGCTCTTCACAACGGTCAGAAGCTGATCGATCGTGCTCTCCGAAAGACCGCAAATATATCTCAGCGGATTCAGAACGATGTTATAAAGCGCGATGATGATCGGAAGCTGGATCAGCATCGGCAAGCAGCCCGCCATCGGGCTGTAGTTTTCCTTTTGATACATTTCCGAGATTTCCTGGGAAAGCATCTGCTGTGTTTGCTTGTCATCACGTCCGGCGTATTTCTTTCTGATCGCAAGCTCCTTCGGCTTGAGTCTTGCCTGACGGATGGAATTCTTTTGCTGCTTGATTCCAAAGGGCAACAGCAGGATCTCAATGATGATCGCAAACAGGAAGAGCGCGAGAATATACTCGTTTCCCAGCAGTGCGTTACACCATTTGAGCACGTAGCCCATCGGAACGTTAATAATATCCCATAAATTCAAAGTTTTCCTCTTTTCCCGTGCAGAGAGACGCCTGCACGTGCCTATTCGGAGTCTCCCGCAGAGCGTTCGTCCGCGGTCTCCGACGCCTCTTCGTTTCCACCCGTGCTCTGCCGTTCCTTTTTATGTTCCTGTCCGTTTGCGTACTTCGGTATTCTTGCGGGAAAATGATCGAATCCCACGTCGGGCACGGGATCGTATCCCGGCATACAGAAGGGATTACAGCGCAGGATGCGCCATACCGTAAGAGCGAAGCCGACAAAAAATCCACGTTTCTGAAATGCCTCAAGGGCATAGGCGGAGCAGGACGGCGTAAATCGGCAGCAGGGCTTTTTCAGCGGTGAAATGAAGCGCCTGTAAAATCGGATGAGCCAGATAAACAGATATTTCATTGTGTCGGGTTTTTTGGTGCCTGCGGCTTTTTCCCGCAGGTGTCCTTCAGCATATCGAGCTTACGGAACGCATAGCGAAGCTCACGCGCAACGTCGGTGCTACTGCACTCTGCCGCTCTCGGATACGGACTGATCACTATGAGATAGCCCGTGCACAATTCACTCTTCACAGCATCGTATCCCGCGCGCAAAATGCGCTTGACACGACTCCGTACCACAGCGCCGCCTACCTTCTTCGTGACCGACAGCCCGAGACGGTTTCTGACGCGATGAAGCGGATCGGCCCTTCTGAGCCGCTCTGCACCGTAGTCCTTCAGAACGTATACGGAGAGGATCCTCCCGCTGAAGCGCTTACCCTTACGAAAGGTCTTCAGATAAAGATGATTTTCGGTAATTGCCGGATTTTTCATACAATGCCTGTCCCCCTCTCTTCTCGCTTCTCGTGTTCTCTCGCTCTTCCCTTTACAGTACCGTTGTTTTCGGCGAGATCCGCTCGCCGCGCGGCTCCATCCGAACGCGCACAAAGCTTGTCCGAACAGAGAAACAGAGGTCAGGGTCGCTCGCTGAAGTGTTTATCTTTCGCGTAACGTCCGTGACCTCTTACGGTATCTGACCGCCCCGATCTAAAATCAGTAGGTCAGTCTCTTTCTACCCTTTGCGCGTCTTCTCTTGAGGACTTTTCTACCGTCTGCGGTAGCCATTCTCTTTCTGAATCCGTGCTCCTTCTTTCTCTGGAGCTTCTTCGGCTGATAGGTTCTAAGCATTTGTCGCACCTCCTTTGTTTATCTTGTCCGTGATCTTCCGTCCCGGCGGCTGCCCGCACTATGGGAAGCGGACATTCTCTCTGTAGGTATACTGTACTCGGGAAGCGCATCTCGAGAAACTCATCAGCGCTCACACAATAACATCGTATATTATACACCAACTACGGTTCGTTTGTCAAGGGCTTCGCGAAAATTTTTTCGTTTTTTTCGCGCTTTTTTCTGCGTTTTCCGAAAAGACGCGTCAAACGGACGCCGCGTTCCCGAAAAAATGCCGAGAAACCGTTGACATTCCCCCGCACTTCGGGTATAATGAAGGAAAACGAGAGAAGGGACGGGAGCGCGATGCAAATGATCACCGAAGCGGATTTCCGAAGGCAGCTGAAAAATGGGCTTTCGGGCGGATATCTCTTTTTCGGCGACGAGGACTATCTGAAGCAGCTTGACCTCGACGCCGCACGGAAGACCGTCGCACCCGACGAGGCGTTCGCCTTCTTCAACGACCTTCGTCTCGATGCACTCGACTTTTCCCCGTCGAAGCTCCTCGACGCACTGATGCCCCTCCCGATGGGAGCCGAGCAGAAGATCGTCACCCTCACGGGGCTTGCGGTCGATGCGATGCGCCCCTCCGAGCTCGACGCGCTCTGTGATGCCCTTGCGGCGATCAACGAGTACGACTACAATGTGGTGATCCTGTCTGTCCCCTCGGGGCTTCTGAATCCGGGCATCCTCCCAAAGCGTCCGTCTGCGGCGCTGACGAAGCTCTCACAGCATCTCACACCCGTACATTTCGAGCGCTCCACACCGTCGCGGCTCGCATCGTGGTGCGGAAAGCACTTCGAGCACAACAAGGTCTCAGCTTCCCCCGAGGTCTGTCGCCTCGTCGTCGAGCTTTGCGGCTCGGATATGTTCGTCCTCTCGGGTGAGATCGATAAGATCAGCTACTACGTGCTGGCGGATGGCAAAACGGCAGTAACGGAGGACGACGTCCGCTATGTCGCGATCAGCTCAACCGAGCACGACGCCTTTGCGTTCGCCAACGCGCTGATGGAGGGTCGGAATACAGATGCTCTCACGATCCTCGCCGATATGAAAAGGCGCCGCATCGAGCCGATCGTTGCCCTGTCCGAGATCACCCGCGTTTTCTGCGATCTTTACACGGTCTTTACCTGGACCGAGGGCGGCGTGAGCATCTACGACGTCCAGAAGCGGCTGAAATTCCACGAATACAAGGCGCGTCTCTACCAAAAAAGCGCCGTGCAATCGGGCGCAAGGCGTCTTCTTCACGCGCTTTCGCTCACGACCGAGGCGGACATTCTGCTGAAGCAGTCGCCGTCGGACGGCTACGCCGCGATCGAGCGCGTCATCTGTGCCCTATAAAAAAGGCAAGCGGTACAATCAATTCATAATGATACGGCTTCTCCTCGGTCTTCTGTATATAAAAGCGTATAATTTTACCGATTTCTTGCCGAATGCGGTCGAAAAAAACCGCCAAGATCCCACATTTTCCACACGCTTTTCCACAGTCTGTGGAAAAGTGAATATTCGCACGATTATTCATTTTCATACCATTCTGTAAGCATTCTATTGCTTTCAGCGCGAGTTTAGAACACGGTTCACCGAAATTTTCCGGAAATTTCGGGATCGGACGTACTGCCTGACGGTACGCCCGAGGATCGGGAAATGCGGTGCAAATCCGCAGCAGCAGCCACTGCCGTAACGGAGGATGATGCAGAGAACGCCTCCGAAGTCGGAATGCCGATCGTACCGTGACGTGCCGAGTCCTCGGGCAGCCGTATGCGTAAAGCACACGGTGGAGGATATCGTCATTTTTATCCTTGCGTATTGAAAAATACAATACAAAAAGGAGATTTCAAAAATGAAATCAAACAAAACTATCCGTCTGTTCGCCATTCTACTGGCGATCCTCACCCTCCTCTCGGTCTTCACCGCCTGCAACGCTGCGGGAGCAGGAGACGAAACCACCGAAAAGCCCGAGATTTCGCAGGTGCCTCTGGGCAGCGACGCAGGCGATTCCCTGCCCGCGCTCTGGTCGACCGCTACCCATAAGGAAAGCAAGACCTTCGGTGAGGGCGCAAAGACCGTAGAGGTCGAGGTCATTGCCGACGGCTACTCGGTGACCTTTACCGTTAAGACCGACGAGGAATTCCTCGGTGCTCCCCTGCTCGCACACGGCATCATCGCAGGCGACAACGGTCCCTACGGGATCTACATCACCTCAGTCAACGGTATCGTTGCCGACTATGATGCGAATCAGTCCTGGTGGTCTGTCTCGAAGGCGGGCGAATCGCTGATGACGGGCGTCGACACCACGAAAATCGAAAACGGAGCGCACTATGAGCTCACCTACAAGATCGGATAAGAAAAAAGCACCTCTGACGGCACACGAAAAAAAACGCATTCTATCGAGGCGCATTCGCGAGATCTGCATTTTCGCGATGCTCGGTGCTATGATGTTTGCATCCAAGATCGCAATGGAAGCCCTCCCGAACATCCATATGCTCGGTATGTTCACGATGGTCTGTGCCGTCGTTTTCCGCTTTAAGGGGCTGATCCCGATCTACCTCTACGCGGCGGTCTTGTTCGTGTTTTACGGCTTTGCACCGTGGTGTGTGATCCATTTCTACGTCTGGACGGTGCTGTGGGCGGTCACGATGCTGATTCCACGTAGACTCCCGACCGTCGTCCTCGCAGTGCTCTACCCTACGGTATGTGCTCTGCACGGCCTCTCGTACGGCGCCCTCTCTGCATTGACGCAGGTGCCGATCTACTACGATTCCTTCGCGCCGGATAAGCTCCTCGCTTATATTGCCTCGGGCTTATATTTCGACGTCCTCCACGCGATCGGGAACCTCGGCTTCGGATGTCTCGTTCTTCCGCTGTCGCGTCTCATCGAAAAGCTCAATAAACGTTACAGCGGCGTGTAAGCGTACGCGTCCGAATCAAAATTTTGCCCCGTCTCGCTTTGCGAGACGGGGCTCTTGTTTTTTTCTATTATTCACTTCTCAGCGCCACGACGGGATCCTTCTTCGCCGCGATACGGGAAGGGATCAGGCCAGCGACTGCGGTAAGACCCATACTGATCAGGATCAGCACGAGTGCACCGACAATGGGAAGCTGTGCACCGATGCTCGGAATACCCGAAAGCGTACGGATGATCCAGTTGATCGGGAAGCACAGAAGCACGGTCACAATGATACCGATCGCACCCGATGCAAAGCCGATGATCAGAGTCTCTGCGTTGAATACGCTCGAGATATTGCGCTTCGATGCACCGATCGCACGGAGAATACCGATCTCCTTCGTCCGTTCAAGCACCGAGATATAAGTGATGATACCGATCATAATCGACGAAACGACGAGCGAGATCGAAACGAACGCGATCAGAACGTACGAGATGACGTCGATGATCGTCGTGATCGAGGACATCATCAGTCCGATATAGTCGGTGTAGACGATCGCGTCGTCCTCCGAGGCAAGCTCGTTATAGCGGTCGATGAACGCGACGATCTCGTCCTTCGACGCAAAATCCTTCGCGTAGAAGTTGATCGATGCGGGAACGGACTTCGCAACGCATCCGAGCGCGTACATGACGTCCTCGTAGCTGTTTTCTGAAACGCGTGCGGGCATATAATCCGCATACAGCGCCGCCTTTTCCCCGTCGGTCATTTCATCGTAGCGCCCGTCAAAGAGCGCGATCAGCTCCTCGTCGGTGTATTCCTTGCGTAAGCTCTCCGCAAGTCCATCGCGCACCTCAACGAGATAGACCTCCGCAACGTATTCGTTGATCTTCTCTGCCTCGACCGTCGCAAACGCCGCCTGCATCACAGCGAGCTGCTGGTCGGGTGTCATCGTTGCTCCGCCCGACGGTGCGCCACCGCCCGTCGAGCCGCCCATCTGATCGATCTGCGCCTTGAATTCCTCGGGTGACATACCCTCAAGCATCGGACCCATCGCGGCGTACTGATCGCCGAGCATCACCTTCATCAAATGCAGGGTAAGCTCCTGATAGTGCGCGGGATTCGCCTCGTAAAGCTTATCAAAGCTCTGCACGAGATACAGCGTCTTCTGATCCGCCGTCATACCCGCGACCTTCTCCGTAACGAATGCAGCCTCCTCCTCCTCGGTGAGGTTCGACATAAGATCAAGGATCATTTCGATCTTGGCGTTCTCGATCCCCTCGGCTCCGCTCTTTACATAGGCGTCGAATGCCGCCGCCATCTCTGCATCGGTGAGATCGTCGTACTGACCGTTGTCAAATTCAAGTCCGGTGAAGAGATCGTGCGTCGGGAGCGCCTTCTGTGCCTTCGCGACCTCGCTCGCATTCACGAGATCAATGATATAATCGGTGAGCGAGCTGTTGTACGCGACCGCACCGCTGATCGAGCTTGCGACCGCACCCTCCGCGGGACGGAGGATACCGCTGATCGTGACCTTCACGCCGTTCTCCTGTGCGAAGGTCTCCTGGTCGTAGTCATCGCTCTCGCGAACGTCGGAATAGATCGAATAGGTCTTGCCGTCAACCGTAAAGGTGTTTTCGGTCTCCTCATAAAACGCACTTCCGGGCACGATATAGAAGCTCATTCCGATGAAGTCGTCGTAGGTGAAGGTTCTGTCGGAAACGGTGTATTCCCCGTTCTCCATCAGCTCCTTCATCACCTCCGCCGCCTCGCTCTGATCCTCAATGCCGAGGATATAGAGCACCATATTGGTCAGCGAGTTGTTCTCATTCAGAACGAGCATAACCTCGTTGTAATCCTCCGCCCATTCACCGTCGACCTTTTCGTACTGCGACTCGAGCAGCTCTCTGTTGTCGATCATTTCGGAGAAGACGTTGAACTGCGACATCATACCCGAGGTCTCGAGCATCGTCGAGAGGCCCGCGAATTCGTCACCGAGGTGATCGAAGATCGTGGTCGGATTGATCCGCGTCTTGCCGTCCTCCGAGTAGATCTGCATATCGAAGTTGTAGGTGTACTTGATATCAAGGAGATATTTGTCAAGCGAGCCGCGGTTCGCTTCAAGGTGTGCGTAGAATTTCTCGAGGTCGTTCGACACCGTCGAGCTCATCGCAGACAGCATACTGCCCATCGAATCGTCGACGTAGATCGTCCCCTCCTCGACCTCGCGGTTCGCATTTTCCGAAACGGTCACCATCGCAGACAGAAGCGCCGAGTAGTCCTGCGCCTCCGACTCGATCGTGAGCGGATAGGTCGACAGCGTATCCTCCTGCACCTGGTTGATATACAGCTGAATGCCGTTTGACAGAGAAAGGATCAGCGCGATGCCGATGATACCGATGCTTCCCGCGAAGGACGTGAGGAAGGTTCTCGCCTTCTTCGTCATCAGATTGTTCAGCGACAGTGAAAGCGCTGTCAGGAAGGACATCGAGGTCTTTTTCTTCTTTCCCTTCTTCTTTGCGGGCTCGGGAGCTGCCTTTTTTTCGCTCGCCTCCTCAGTGACTGCGGCGGCAGGCGTAGCCTCCTCTCCCTCGTAGGGGTTCGAGTCGTCGGTCACAACGCCGTCCTTCAGCTTGATGATACGCGTAGAATACTGCTCTGCAAGCTCGGGGTTGTGGGTGACCATAATGATCAGCTTATCCTTCGCGATCTCCTTCAGGATCTCCATGATCTGAACGCTCGTCGCGGTATCGAGTGCACCCGTCGGCTCGTCGGCAAGCAGGATATCGGGATCGTTCACGAGCGCACGTGCGATCGCAACTCTCTGCATCTGACCGCCCGACATCTGATTCGGCTTCTTCTTCACCTGATCCCCAAGCCCAACCTTCTCAAGCGCCTCGATCGCACGCGCCCGACGCTCGGTCTTCGATACACCCGAAAGCGTAAGCGCAAGCTCAACGTTCGCGAGAACGGTCTGATGCGGGATCAGATTATAGCTCTGAAATACGAATCCGATCGAGTGATTGCGGTATGCATCCCAGTCCGCATCCTTATACTGCTTCGTCGAACGACCGTTGATGACGAGGTCACCCGACGTGTACTGGTCAAGACCGCCGACAATATTCAGAAGCGTGGTCTTGCCGCAGCCCGACGGGCCGAGGATCGAAACGAATTCGCTCCTTCGAAAGCGGATGCTGACGTCACAGAGGGCAGGCGTAACGCTACCGTCTCCGATCACGTAGTTTTTGGTAATGTTTTTGAGTGTGAGCATCGGTTTATCCTTTTATATGCAAAAATATAGTTTCGGGGCTTATTTTCGGGAGATGCGCTCACCGCGTATTCGTGCGCGGAGCGTCCTTCCCGTTTCGTCTGATCCGCACCGCAAATCTCTCACGGCAGGCGGGACAGCAGACCGTGTGCTTCCCCTTCCTTTTCGGAAGGCGGAGCATCGCGCGGCAATGCGGACATTTTTTGTATACGTGCGTTTTCCGATCTCTCAAGCGGTTATGCCTGTTACGGAAAAATCCGAAGAAGCGATCACACTCCCGCCGCCGCTTCACGACGTTTTTCGAGAAAAAACGGAAGAACCAATAAAAAAGCACGAGGAACTGAAGTCCCCAAACGACGAGATAAGCGACTGCAAGATCGAGCGCTGTCAGGACCATCGAGGCGACCCAAAGCACGAGGTAGATCCACAGAAGAAGAAAGCAGAGCTTATCGTTTCCGTTTCGCCCGTACATAAACCGCGCGAATGCATTTCTGATCTTCATAAAAAAGCGTTTCATAACTTCAACCGTGTCCTTATAATAGGATATCGTGCATAGCTTTGCCGGTGCACCGCTGTTAACCTCAAGATTATATCAGCGTTTTATCAACCGAACAATAAATAATTATGACAAAACCGTAAACGAACAAGCCTTTTTTTGCGTCCGTCAGAAGAGTGGCGAGAAGAAGCGCAGAATGCGGGAAGCGAGTTTATTTCCCGGCTTCCGCCTTTTCCACTTATCGAGAACGATCTCCTCGCAGAGCTTTTCGGTCGCCAGAAAGTCCGCGCGGATCTCCTCGACGGTCTTCCCGCCGTAAAAGACCGCACCGCACTCGTAGTGGAAGTACAGGCTTCTGTAATCGAGATTGATCGAGCCGCAGACCGCACACTCACCGTCAACGATCAGATTCTTCGCGTGGATGAACCCGGGAACGTACTCAAAAATGCGGATCCCCTCGCGGAGGAGCCTTCCGTAATTCGACTCGGTCACACGGTAAACGTACCACTTGTCGTAGTGACGGGGGGTGTAGATCCTGACGTCGATGCCGCTTCTTGCCGCACGGATGAGCGTATCGGTCGTCACACGGTCGAGCACAAGATAGGGCGTCGTGATCCAGAGGTATTCCTTTGCGTGCCGCATCAGGGCTTGATAGATCATATCGGCGTTGTTATAGCGCACCTTGAGCAGTCCTGTGTAAAAGGGCTGGACGAGCGAGGCGTCGGGATCTGCCGCGACACCCACGGGAGGACCGATCTCCTCCGCAGGGATCCTTGCGTCCCGATTTTTCCCCATCGTATAATTCCACATTCCCATAAACATTGCGGCAAGGCTTGCCGTCCCCTCGCCCTCAAGCCGTACGGCGGTGTCCTTCCAATGCCCGTACTTTGGGTAAATGTTAAAGTATTCATCCGAAAGGTTGATGCCGCCCGTATACCCGATGTTTTTGTCGATCACGACGATCTTCTGATGGTTTCTGTAATTCAGGGAAAGCTTCGTAATGTCCTTGTGGATCGGTGCAAAGATACCGAGAGAGATCCCGAGCCGCTTCAAGCGCTTCTTGAAGGCGCGGTTGATCAGGCGAATGCTTCCGACGTCGTCGATGAGAAGTCGGACGTCAACCCCCTCCTTTACCTTCTCTGCGAGGATCGCCTCAACCTCGTCGTAGACCTCTCCGCCGAGCACGATGAAGAACTCCATCCAGATCCGCTCCCTTGCCCCCCTGAGATCCGCAAGGAAATCGGCGCGCATATCGTCTCCAAGCGGATAGTAGCGCACGTTGGTGCCTCCGTAAACGGGAAGCCCCTCAAGCGACAGATAGCGCGCACACGCCCTTTGACCGTTTTTCTCCATTTCGGGGGATGACAAGAGCGCGTTATCGCGCGGAAGCTCCCCCTTCGCCTCCTCAATACACGAGCAGAGCTGTCTCCTTGACCGTGCATTGACGACGCGACTTCCCCACATCATATACATAAACATTCCGACCACGGGAAGCATCAGAATGATGACGAGCCAGAAATGCCGATAGGACTCTCCCGTATAAATGATATATACCGCAAAGATCACCGCAACAAGCTCGATCAGCAGGTAGAGGAGGACCGAATACCGCATCATCAGAAGGGACAGGAGCAGCATAACGAAAAACTGCAGAATGATACCGACGATCACAAGCGATCCACGTAGGAACGCCGTGTACACGTCACCCTTATACATATGGTATCGACCCGTCACACGGTGACCGCGATCATAGTTCAGACCAGGCTCTCGGTTCGATGCCTTCACTGTACTCCCCCCTTATAAAAGTCATAAAACGGTTTTGCGTTCCGCATTACTCAGGCTTCGCGTCTGCGTCGCCCTTCACACACACACTCTCTCTGCGCCAAGTGATCGGTAAGCAGCTTCTCCATCCGCTCATCGGGTACGATCCGCACGGAGACCGTACGGTCCCCATCAGAAAAGATGAGATAGAGCGAGCGCGTCGGAGAAAGATCGACACAGTAATCGTACCGCTTCATCTCCTTCATCCGCTCCCGTGTCTCCTTGCGAGTCTCTGGCGTTTCAACAAAGATCTCCCCGATCTCATCAAGCCCGATGCGGCAGACCGTGATCCTTCGCCTGCCCTGAAGCTCGGTGACGGTGAGATCCACTCTTCCCTCCTCGGTCATTTCGAGTCGGTATACGTAGTCCTTCAGAAGATAACGGCTCGCGATCAGGATCGCAAAGGCGACCATAAACAAGCCGATGATCTCTGCGATCCCCCGCAGAGATCCAAAAAGCGTGCCGCAAAGGAGACAGATTGCCGCGATACCCGACGACAAAAGCGTTATCATCGCCGCTCTCTTGTTTCCTCTCCTTGCCTTGTATTCGTACATAAGAGTCTCCGTTCTGCCGCCCGACGCGGCACAGTTATTTACGGTTCACGTGTGCTCCGCGATAAATTCGAGAAAATAGCGGAATGCCGACGGCACGGCGTATTCCTCCCTGATCTCGTCGGGTGTCGCAAAGACCGCCTCGACGGCGGGAGCACCGTCCCCAAGCATTACGAGATACCCCGTCATATGCCATTCAATGTGCGTAAAAATATGCTTCGCGCAGCCGATCCGTCTGACCGTCCGAGCCGAAAGCCCGCGCTCCGCGAGCCACGCGCGTACACCGTCCTCGGTAAGCGGTCGGTCGATGTTTATAAATTCGTAAAGCGACGCGAGAAGCCCCGTATCGGGACGGCGCACGAGCGCGTAACGCGCTCCGTCCGTCAGGAGAAGCACAGTGCGCTCCTCGACCCTTCGCGCCGCCTTTTTCGTGCGTACGGGAAGCTCATTTTCCCGTCCCTCCCGCCGCGCAACGCAGACGTCCCCGAAGGGACAGTGCTCGCAAAGCGGCGTACCGTTCGGGAGGCATACCGTCGCACCCAGCTCAATAAAGCCCTGCGTGAAGTCACCGCAGGCGTTCTCCGTATCTCCGCCACCGCTCTCCTCGGGCATAAGAGACAGCACCGCGCTTTCATACGCCCGCTTCGTCGCGGGGTCGGCAACGTCACGACTGTCGCCGAATACGCGTGCATACACGCGTAAGACGTTGCCGTCTACGGCAGGCGCACGCCTGCCGAATGCGATCGATGCGATCGCCCCCGCGGTGTAGCTTCCGATCCCGGGGAGCGCGCGGAGCGCATCCGCGTCCTCGGGAAGCTGTCCTCCGTACTGCGAGACGACGATCTGCGCCGCCTTCTTCAGATTTCTCGCGCGGCTGTAATATCCGAGCCCCTGCCAAAGCTTCATCAGCACCTCGTCGGGCACGGCGGCAAGCTCGTATACCGTCGGAAGCTCCTCGGTGAAACGATGGAAATAACCCTTCACGGCCTCCACACGGGTCTGCTGGAGCATGATCTCCGAGATCCACGTGCGGTACGGCGTTACCTCACTCCGCCACGGCAGATCGCGCTTGTTTTCGCGGTACCAGAGAAGCAGTCGCCCGCTGAATTCGTCCGCCGTCATACGCTTCCTTTTCTGCGTTCCTTCGCAGACCTCATCGTATAGTAGCTGCCCTTCGCGATCGGAGTCGCCTTCATACCGTCTCGCTCGCGCTTCGCCTCCGTCTTTTCCTGCTTCAAGGCAAATTTTCCGAGCGCCTTGATACATTTCAGAACGGTTTTTTCGTTCCCACTGATCGTAAAGTCCGCACGCTTTCGGAAGGGCTTATAGGTGTAGGAAAGACTGATGCCGTCCGATTTCTTATCCTTTGACAGGATCTTCATAAAAAGATTCCTGAGCCTCTGTGCGGTTCTGCGATCGGCGCTGTACTCGATCCGCTCGATCCTCGGTTCCTTCTTTGCCATAATTTCCTCCCGAATCCATATCTATACATTAAAAATTATATCACGCGCGAAAAGTCCTGTCAAGCATCCGCCGAAATTTTAACTTCTTTTTACAAATTTCGCACAATTTGAGAGGATAACGGTCGGAATGATTATAGGACCGCTCTTCGCCTTGACATCCGCAGGCTTTTATGCTATAATAATCCTATTATGACCAAAGACCACCCGTCTTTACACAGAAAAAGAAATCCGCAAAGTAAAGGAGCTATCCATATGAACGCAAAGCAGCTGATCTGCGCCATCGAAAACGGCGCTATAAACGACTCGATCATCTCCCTCTCGGGAAAAGAGGCACTCGAATATCAGAAGTCCCGTTACCTCACGACAGTCCGTGAATTCGCAGCCCTCTACGGCGACGACAGAGAGATCACTCTCTACTCGGTGTCGGGCAGAAGCGAGCTTTCGGGCAACCACACCGACCATAACCACGGCTGCGTCATCGCAGCGTCGATCGACCTCGACGTCATCGCGGCAGTCTCCCCGCGTGACGATTCGGTCATCCGCTTAAAATCCGAGGGCTTCCCCGAGGACACCGTCGATATCAAGGAATGGACGTCTCCCGACGAGTCCCGCTTCGGCTCCTCCGCATCCCTCATCGCAGGTATGGCAGAGGGCTTCCGCCGTAAGGGATATGCGGTCGGCGGCTTCGACGCATACACCACGTCGAACGTCCTGAAGGGCTCGGGGCTCTCCTCCTCTGCGGCGTTCGAGGATATGATCGGCAACATCCTGAACCATCTCTATAACGGCGGCAAGGTCTCAAACGTAGAGATCGCGAAGCTCGCGCAGTTCAGCGAAAACGTATTCTTCGGCAAGCCCTGCGGTCTGATGGACCAGGTCGCCTGCGCCGTCGGCGGCATCGTCGCGATCGACTTCTCGGACACCGCATCTCCCGTGATCGAGCAGGTCGACTTCGACCTCTCCGCCGCGGGCTACCGCCTCTGCATCGTCAATACGGGCGGCAACCACGCCGATCTCACCGACGACTATGCGGCAGTTCCCCGCGAGATGAAGGCAGTCGCGTCGCATTTTGGCAAGACCGTCCTCCGTGAATGCGACGAAGCAGAGGTCATCAAGGCGATCTCCGCGCTCCGCAAAGAATGCGGCGACCGTGCGATCCTCCGCGCGCTCCATTTCTTCGGCGAAAACAAGCGCGTCGCAGAGCAGAAGGAAGCGCTGAAGGCAGGCGATCTCGACCGTTATTTCGACGGCGTAAAGGCATCGGGCAGATCCTCCTTCTGCTATCTCCAGAACGTATATACGACGAAGAACGTATCCGAGCAGGGGCTTTCCCTCGCGCTTTGCCTTGCAGAGCAGTATCTCTCGGGCAAAAAGGCGGCGTTCCGCGTGCACGGCGGCGGATTTGCGGGTACGATCCAGGCGTACGTTCCCGGGGAGGACGTCGAGGGCTTCCGCACGCTGATGGATTCTGCGTTCGGCGACGGCGCGTGTGTCGTTCTCCGCATCCGTCCGCGCGGCGCTGTCAAAATGCTCTGAGACAAAAGGAGCACCCGATGAAGGAAAGAAAAAACAAAAACGAGGAGCCCGATTACAGCTTCCTCGAGGATCCCGCTGTCCGAAAAAAGCGGGAGAGGATCAAATATCTGATCATCATTCTGCTGAACTCGATCCTTTTTTACGGTGTCTACGCCGTTTTGGTACGTTTCTCATTCTGGCAGATCGCCGTCGTTTCGTATCTCATTGCCCTCGTGGCACTCGCCATCTTCTACGTTACGTATAACCGCGGCTTTGTGCGGAAGGGCGTGACGGTCGATATGCTCCCCGACAGTATGTCGGAGGAGGAGAAGGAAGCCTACGTCAAGGACGGTGAAGAGCGGCTGCGGAAATCAAAATGGTGCCTCACCATTCTCTTCCCTCTGATCTTCACCTTTTTTATGGACATCTTCTATCTTTTCGTATACGAGCCCTATTTTGCCTCCTTTTTCTCGGGACTCCTCGGATAAGCCGACAGATAGAGAGAGACCGATTATGAAAAATATCTGTACCGAAAAATACGGTTGCCGCATCTGTACCCTCTACTCGGGGTCGGGCGGCAATTCGACTTATATTTCGTGCGGCGACACCGCGATCCTGATCGACGCGGGAAAGAGCGCCCGCGCGCTGACGAATGCACTAAGGGAGATCGGCGCAATCAAAGACAAGGGCTCCCCCGAAAAGCCGCCGATCGACGCGATCTTCATCACCCACGAGCACAGTGACCACGTCGGCGCGCTTGCGGTGTTTCTGAAAAAGAATCCGATCCCCGTCCACGTCACCGAGGGCTCGTCCGAGCGGCTCTACCGCATCGCACAGGATACCCCGATGAAGGACTGCATCGTGTCCCACCCGACTATCTTTTCGGTGACGGTCGGAAGCCTCACCGTCTCCTCCTTCCCCACCTCCCACGATAGCAGAATGAGCGTCGGATACCGTATCACGGCATCAACGCCGAGCGGCATCCGCGTTTTCGGCTACGCGACTGACCTCGGCGTGGTCACCCCCGCCGTTGAAAAGGGTCTCACGGGCTGTGAGGCAGTCGTCTTGGAATCGAATCACGACGAGAATATGCTCCTCGACGGACCCTATCCGTACGACCTGAAGCTCCGCATCCGCTCAAGACGGGGGCATCTCTCAAACCGAGACGCCGCTGCATTCGCGTCCTTCCTTGCAGAAAACGGCACCGAACACTTCCTGCTCGCGCATCTCTCGAAGGAAAACAATATGCCCGTTCTCGCATACGAGGAGACCTTCTCGGCGCTTGCCGACGAGCATCTCACACCCGCGTCGCAGATCCCGACGGCGTGACCTTTCTGCTCGATGAGACGCTCAAAGAGCCGCCCAATGGAGCTATGGACGGTCCCGAAGCAGCCGCAGAAGCGAATATCAACTGTCCTAATACCCACGCGAAAGGAGCAAAAGCACCGTGCTGAACATACGTTTTGTCGTAACGGGCAACCTGAAGGAAGCCTATCTGCGCGAGGCGACCGCCGAATATATGAAGCGCCTTTCGGGCTTTTGCCGTCCCGAGATCATCGAGCTGAAGGAATCACGCCTCCCCGACGCTCCGTCGGAGAAGGAGATTGCGGCGGCTCTCCGCGAGGAGGGCGACAAAATCCTTTCTCTCCTCCCCCCGCGCGCCTATAAGATCGCGCTTTGCATCGAGGGCAAGCAGCTCTCCTCGGAGGAGCTTGCCGCAAGACTCGAGGCGGCGGCACAGCAGTCGGGAGATTTTTACTTTCTGATCGGCTCGTCGCACGGACTCGACGAGCGCGTCAAAGCGGCGTGCGATCTCCGCTTGTCGGTCTCAAAGCTCACCTTCCCGCATCAGCTGATGCGCGTCATCCTGCTCGAAAGCGTCTACCGCGCCCTGAACATCCAAAAGGGCACACGCTATCATAAGTAAGCCGTTTCCCGGCTACAATATAGCACTGTTATAAATTTCCCCCAAAAGGAGGAGCCTCAATGCTCGATACCGTTCTTGATGCCGTCACAAACGCAGTCCCCTTTCTCGCTCCCGTCCTGCCCTATATCCTTCTCGTGATCGGGTTTCTTGCCCTGATCAAGGGCGCCGACCTCTTCGTGGACGGCAGCAGCTCGATCGCGAAAAGACTGCGGATCCCCGATCTCATCGTCGGTCTCACCATCGTCGCGATGGGCACGAGTATGCCCGAGCTTGCGGTCAGCGTGTCTGCCGCGATCGGCGGATCGAGTGATATCGCCATCGGAAACGTCGTCGGCTCGAATATTCTGAACATCCTCATCATCCTCGGTCTCAGCGCATTGATCCTGCCTCTTTCGATCGACAAGGAAATGTTCCGTCGCGACATCCCCGTGCTTCTCCTCACAGCGGTACTCCTCCCCGTGCTTACACTGCTCTCGGTCGGAGTCGCGAAGGGGGATCACTTCAGCTACCTCGGTCGCATCTCGGGCGTCGTTCTCGTGCTCCTTTTCATCGGCTATATCCTTCTGACCGTCCGCTCGGCGCTCCGCTTCCGTAAGGAGCAAGCGCTTACGGCATCCGAAGGCTCTGCCCCCACCGCAGGCGAGGAATTCAAGGTCTTCCCGTGGTGGAAGAGCATCCTCTTTACCCTCGGCGGAGCGATCCTTATCGTCATCGGCGGCAACCTCTCGGTAGAGGGCGCGACCGACATCGCGCATCAGCTCGGCATCAGTGAGGCTGTCATCGGTCTTACCGTCGTAGCGCTCGGCACCTCCCTCCCCGAGCTCGTCACCTCGGTCATCGCCGCAAGAAAGGGGAACAGCGACATCGCGCTCGGCAATATCGTCGGCTCGAATATCTTCAACGTCCTCTTCATCCTCGGCACGACCGTCGTGATCCTGCCGATCAACGTAGACTTCGGCAGCTTCATCGATCAGCTCTTTCTGCTCGCCACGTCGATCATTCTGGCAATTACGGCGTTCACGGGCAAGAAGCTCACACGCATCGAGGGTGCGGTCTTTCTCCTCCTCTACGTAGCGTATGCGTGCTATCTCTTTTCTTCGCAAACGCCGCGGC
>JAFVXC010000045.1 GCA_017501345.1 Clostridia bacterium | reverse complement strand
TGATAATGACGAAAAAGAAGACGACCAAGAAAGCTCTTCTTGCAAGCGCACTTTCGCTGCTGCTTTGCTTCTCGATGCTTCTTGGGACGACGTACGCTTGGTTCACGGATTCCGTGACGAGCGAGAACAACATCATAAAGTCGGGTAATCTCGACGTGACGCTTGAGTATTGGAACGGTACGGAATGGAAGACCGTGGAGGACGCTTCCGATATTCTCGCAGGAAACCTTTGGGAGCCCGGCTACGTTGACGTGGCTTACCTCAGAGTTAAGAACGCAGGCTCGCTTGCGCTCAAGTACAATCTCGGTGTAAATATTGTTTCCGAAACGTCCGGAGTCAACAAGGCAGGCGAACGCTTCACGCTCTCCGATTACATTTACTATGACGTAGAAGAGCTTGCTGTCACCGATACCGCTCCTTTTGCTCCTTACGCATCGCGCGAGGCGGCTATGGCGATCGCCACCGAAAAGACCCTCATCTCCGCAGGTTACTCGAAGTCCGGCACGCTTCTTCCCACGGATGGCTACGTTTACCTCGCAATGGTCGTTTATATGCCCACCACCGTTGATAACGTTGCAAACCACGACGGTAAGACCATTCCCGAGATCAACCTCGGTATCAACGTAATGGCTACCCAGCTCGCCGCTGAAAGCGACAGCTTTGGCAATGGTTACGACGAGGATGCATTCTATTATGATGCACTCGTAGCTACCGATGCCGAGCTCAAGGCAGCGATTGAAGATGCCGATGTAAAAACCATTGCAATTGATGGCGACTTGACCTACGACTGGGGTGGAAACTCTTATGGGAATTCCGAGGCTCTTAAAATGAAGGGCAAAACCTTACAGGGCTTTGATGGTAACGATTCTATTACCTTTGCAGGCTACGGCTCCGCAAATCCCATTGTTGACGTAACGCTGAAGAACATTACCGTTAAGGATGCTACCGTGGGTGATGATGAATCGGCATGGGAGCACGGTTATCTGGAGTTTGAGAGCCTGAATGCAAAGAATGTGGTCTTCGCAGATTCGATTATGCTTGACGGCAACAGCACCTTGACCAACTGCTCTATGAACAATACCGTCGCTTCTTGGTACGGCATTTGGATCGAGGGTGGTAACACCGTTTTGAAGGATTGCTCCTTCAGCGGAACGCGTTCCGTAAAGATTCACGAGGCTTACGGTTCTGAGGTTGAAAGTGTTCTGATCGACAACTGCATTTTTGGCCCGCTTTCCGAAAAGCCCGGCGTTGTAATCGGTGCTTTGAATGCGGCAACCTCCGTCACCATCAAGAACAGCACTTTTGCTAAGGTTCAGGCAGGAGATCAGGATCTGTACATCTACGAAACCGATACCGCAGTTGATACGTTCAATTTTGTTTCTTCCAACAATACTATTTCCACTTATGTAGAGGTGAATAGTGCTACCGAGCTTGCTGAAAAGCTTACCGGTGCAGGCGCAGCAGGATCCGGAAACACCGTTATCCAGATCAATACTGATTTGGATATGACCGGTGTGAATTGGACTCCTATTAAGGTTGATGGCTACCATGGAGCAGATATCGTAACCGTTGACGGTCAGGGACACACCATCACCGGTCTTTCCGCTCCCCTCTTTGCAGGTGGCTTCGCCGGTGGATCGGGTATTGTGATCAAGAATCTGACCATTTCTGATTCCGAGATCGTCAGCACCAGCGGACAGGGCTCCGGTGCATTTATTCAATGTGTCGACTCGATGAATGTCATCACGCTCACCAATTGCCATCTGAAGAATTCCACGCTTAACGGATCCCGTACCGGTGGTCTGATCGGCTGGACTGCTGGCTATAACAACGTGAATGACGGCCCCGTCAAGTTGTACGTTACTGTTGAAGATTGCTCGGTAGTTGGTTGCGAAATCAACGGCTCCGGTTCGGTTGGTGGAATCATTGGCCATTCTGGCGGCAATGCTTGGACGTATACAATCATCAAGAACTGCTTGGTAAAGGATTGTGAGCTCAATTCTACCGATAGTGGCGATTGGCGTACCGGTGTTGCAATTGGAACCGTAAATGTCGGTGAGCAGAACGACATTATCAACGTTTCTTCCATCAATAACACCCTCACCCAGACCGGAAAGACCGCTCCCGATGGACAGAGCAACCTTTACGGTCGCTTCGTTCCCGGAACGACCGGCAAGCTTACCATTGATGGAGTAGAGATCAACTGATCTGCTTCTGAATCAAATGATACCCAAAAGGGCTACCGCAATGCGGTAGCCCTTGTTCTGTATTCGGTTGCTTCCTTCGTCAGATCTCCGACAAAAGATCGTTCATATTATAAAGCCCCGTCTGCTTTTCGGAAAGGTATTCCGCCGCGCGGAGTGCGCCCGTCGCAAAGACCTCGCGACTCGTCGCCTTGTGAGAGAGGGTGATCGTTTCATCCTTGCCCGCGAAAAGCACGTCGTGCTCTCCGACGATCGTGCCGCCGCGCACCGCGTGAATGCCGATCTCGCGCTTGTCGCGCTGTTTCCGCACCGACTGGCGCTCATAAACGTAATCCTTGCCGCCGTCAAAGGTCGCAGAGATCGCGTCAGCGAGCATCAGAGCCGTTCCGCTCGGTGCGTCGAGCTTCTTGTTGTGGTGCTTCTCAATGATCTCAATGTCGAAATCCTCTCCGAGCACCTCGGATGCCTTTTCGCACAGCATAATGAGCAGATTGATGCCGAGCGACATATTGCGGGAGTAGAAGATCGCCACCTTTTCGGCGGTCTCGCGCATTTCTTTGAGCTCCTCCTCGGTGTGTCCCGTTGTGGCGACAACGGTGGGGATCCCATTCGCCCTCGCGTAGGTGAGGAGTGCGGGCAGCGCCGCGTGATGCGAAAAATCAACGATAACGTCGGGGCGCTCGGCATCCTCGGGGATCTCACACGTCGAGGTATATACGGGGAAGGGCAGAACCGTCCCCTCGCTTGCAAAGGGATCGATGCCCGCGATCACGGTGAATCTCCCCTCCGACTGTTCGGCGGCTTCGGTCACCGCCCGCCCCATTCGTCCGAGACATCCCGAAAGCAGTATGCGTGTCATATTACTTGGTATCCTTCCTTTTTTACGTTCCTACGGATCAGATAAGCCCGTGCTTCTGCATGACTGCGCGGAGCTTTTCGCGGTTCGCGCTTTCGATCTCGCAGAGCGGGAGGCGAAGCTCGCCCACGCAGTATCCGCACATCTCCATTGCCGCCTTGACGGGAATGGGATTGACCTCACAGAAGAGTGCGTTGATGAGATCGAGCAGACGGAGCTGAAGCGCCGCGCTTTCCTTGACCTTGTTTTCAAACCACAGAGCGCAGATGTCGTGCGTTTCCTTCGGCATTACGTTCGACAGAACCGAGATAACGCCCTTTCCGCCGAGCGACAGGATCGGAACGATCTGATCGTCGTTGCCCGAGTAAACGTCAAGTGAATCGCCGCATTCAGCGAGAAGCTCGGCGATCGCCGACAGATTTCCGCTTGCCTCCTTCGTTGCAACGATATATTCGTTCTTTGCGAGCTCCTTATAAACGGAGAGCGGAATATTCACACCCGTACGGGAGGGAACGTTATAAAGGATCACGGGGATCTTCGCAGCGTCCGCAATCGCGGAGAAGCTCTTTACGAGCCCCTTCGGTGTTGCCTTGTTGTAGTACGGCGTTACGAGAAGCAGCCCCTCGTAGCCGATGTCAGCGGCGTATTTCGACAGCTCGATGCCGTAAGCGGTATCATTCGAGCCCGTCCCCGCAACGGCGGGAACGCGCCCCGCGATTCGTTCATAAGCGAACTTCAGGACATCGCAGTGCTCCTCGTGCGAAAGGGTCGAGCCCTCGCCGGTCGTGCCTGCGACGACGATCGCATCGATTCCTCCGTTGATATTGGCGTCAATGATCCTTCCGAACGCCTCGTAATCGACCGCTCCGTCCCGAAAGGGCGTGATGATCGCAGTTGCGGCGCCTGTAAAGATCGTGGTCTTTCCGTTGTTCATAATATATCCTTTCTGCTCTCCATAGAGAGCCCTCCGACACCGATGTGCTTCGGCGCGGCGTATGTATATTGATTCTTGGTTGTTTTTTCGAGAAAATAAAAAAAGCGGCTTGAAAAGCTGCTGTAAATGTAGTATAATAAGGAGGATGAGGGCAGGGGTGGATCCCTAAGCCCACGGATTCCGATATTATTCTCTATACAGATAGCTCTCCATCATAAGGCGTATGACGGCAGTCCGTCGGTTCTGCACCGACGACCCAGCAAGAAGCCGCGCACGGACGGCCCTGCTTCGGCGTTGATCCCTCGGACTTCTGCCTCAAATGACCCTCGGCGGTCTCGGCAGAAGGCGGTTGATCGACGCGCCTCTATCATTATATGTTTTGCATCTCTCGGGAGGTGTCTCCCGATATATCAATATCATATCATATTTTAGGGTACTTGTCAAACCCTTTTTTATAAAATCCCGACATTTTTTGAAATTTTTTAAGGAAGAATGCCAATGTCAGAACCGATTGTGAACACAAAAATCGAAACGAGCCTTGAAACGAAGGATTTTTACTACGATCTTCCCGAGGAGCGTATCGCACAGCATCCCGCAGAGCCGCGCGACAGCTCGCGACTGATGGTGCTCCACAGAGATACGCACGAGATCGAGCACCGCGTCTTTCGGGATATTCTCGATTATCTCAGAGAGGGGGACACGCTCGTCGTAAACGATTCAAAGGTCATTCCCGCTCGCATCTACGGATACCGTGAGGATCGCGGCGAGGACGCAAGGATCGAGCTGCTCCTTCTTCGCCAGCGCGGCGCCGATCTCTGGGAATGCCTTGTGAAGCCCGGCAAGCGCGCAAGGGTGGGTATGACCTCGGTGTTCGGAGATGGGATCCTGAAAGGAACTGTGACCGAGATCACCGAGGAGGGAAACCGCCTTATCGCGTTTGACTACGACCGCACGAGATATTCGAATATCTATGAGATCCTGCACGTCATCGGTATGATGCCCCTGCCGCCCTATATCACGGCACAGCTCGAAAACAATGATCGCTATAATACGGTCTATGCCCGCGAGGAGGGCTCTGCGGCAGCGCCGACGGCGGGACTGCACTTTACCGAGGAGCTTCTGGATAAGATCCGTGAGAAGGGCGTTGCCATTGTTCCCGTAATGCTTCACGTCGGGCTCGGCACCTTCCGACCCGTCAAGGCAGAAAAGATCCTCGAGCACGTGATGCACACCGAATATTTTTCGGTGCCCGAGGAATCGGCGCGTGTCATCAACGAAAGAAAGGCAAGGGGAGGCAGACTGATCTGCGTCGGAACGACCTCCTGCCGTACGATCGAAAGCGCGGCAAGAGAGGACGGAACGGTACGCGCGATGTCGGGAGACACGGGGATCTTTATCTATCCCGGATACCGGTTCAAGGCGCTCGATGCGCTCATCACGAATTTTCATCTGCCCGAAAGCACACTGCTGATGCTCGTTTCGGCACTTTATGACAGAGAGCATATTCTCGATGCATATAAGACTGCGGTCGAGGAAAAATATCGCTTCTTCTCATTCGGAGACGCGATGTTTATAGAATAAATATTTTGGAGGCCTGTATGTTAGAGCTTATGACGGGTGCGGTGCTCGGTCTTGGATCGATCATTTCCACCATTCTTCCCGTGCTTCTTGCCGTTTTGATCGTATATCTGATCTTTAAGATCGCGTCAAAGATCGTTAAAACCGTGCTGTACGTTCTGCTTGTGCTCGCACTGATCTGGTTTTTGCTCGGACTTCTTTCGGGCGTTGGCGTTTTGGCATCCCTCGCGTCGATCCCCGTGATCGGATTTTTGTTCGGATGAGCGAGAACACGAAAAGGATCCCCATAGCCGCCGTTGTCGGTCCGACCGCGAGTGGAAAGACCGCTCTGTCGGTCGCACTTGCCGAGCGGATGAACGCCGAGATCATCTCCTGCGATTCCATGCAGCTTTACAGACGAATGATGATCGGAACGGCGCGACCGACTCCCGAGGAGCAGAAGGGGATCGTACATCATCTCATAGACTGCGTCGATCCCGAAACGCCCTTTTCTGCGGCGGACTACGTCAGCGCGGCGGAACGGAGCCTTGAGGAGATCCGCGAGAGGAGGAAGACACCGCTTTTTTGTGGAGGCACGGGGCTTTATCTCGAGGCATTTCTGCGCGGAGGCTTTTCCGAAGCCGCAGATGGCGATCCGACGTTGCGCGCATCCCTCACCGAGTTTTTCGAGGAAAACGGGAAGGATGCCCTTTACGCGCGGCTCGCAGAGTGCGATCCCGAGGCGGCAAAGACGATCCACCCGAATAACGTGCGCCGCGTGATCCGTGCGTTGGAGATCTGCCTTTCGGGTGGAAAGACCAAGACCGAGCTTGACCGCGAGAATTCGGCGTATCGCGACTGCTACGCGCCGACCGTCGTCGGTCTTTTGTGGGACAGAGCGCTCCTATACGAGCGCATCGACCGCCGTGTGGACCTGATGATCAAGGCAGGGCTGATCGAAGAGACCGAGCAGTTGCTCCGAGAGGGTGTGTTCGACGTATCCGAAACGGCGGCACAGGCGATCGGCTATAAGGAGCTTTTGCCCTATCTCAGGGGAGAATGTCCGCTTTCGGAAGCGGTCGAGCGCCTCAAGACGGCTACGCGACGCTATGCCAAGCGGCAGATGACGTGGTTCCGTGCGCACGGAGACGTGCATTGGATCCGCGCAGACCGCGACGGAAAGCCGCTCAAATTTGAAGAAATTGTAAATAATGCAGCAAAGGTATTTTCTGAGGCGGGTTTTGTGTTATAATAAATTGATTATAAACAAACGCCGCTTCTTGCGGTACAGGAGGATGCGGGATTTATGCGGATCGGAACGTTTCAGCTGAATGCGAAAGCCCGAAAGCCCGTAATGCGCGTCCTTGCCTCTCTTCTTGCCGTGCTTTTGGCGGTTTTTTGTTTTCATCATTTTCTCCCCGATCTTGACGGCGGCGTGCAGACGATGCTCGTCTCCGAGGACTCGATCGAGCTGTCGGTGGCGGGAGAGGCTGTGCTTTTCCGCGAGGAGGTTGCGGTGAGCTCGTCCTACTCGGGACTGACCGTGCCACTCGTTTCTCCGGGTGCTCACGTCTCGAAGGACTGTGAGATCGCCACGGTATATGGGAGCGGTGCCGAATACAGAGAGGCGTACGCGCTTCTTTCGGAGCAGATAGACGTTCTGAAGGCGGCCGAGAACGAAAACGATACGCTTTCGGGGCTTTCTGATCTGAAAAAAGAGATCGATGCGCTTTCCCTCCGTCTCGTTTCCTCGCTCGAGCAGGGCAACTCCGAGGCAGTGCGCCCTGCGGTGGAACAGCTTCGCGTTCTTTCCTGCCGTGTGCAGGCACTCACCGATTCGGACTTTTCATTATCAACGCTGATCTCGGCGCTTGAATCCGAGCGCGACGCGATCCTGTCCCGTGCAGGCACCGCGTCAGAAACACTCAAGGCATCGGCAAGCGGATATTATTATCCCAATGCCGACGCATCCTACGCACTTTGCTCTGTCGATCAGCTCGAGACCCTCACTCCGAGTGGGCTCGCAAGACTCAGGGATAGCCTACGGAACGCCGACAGCGCGCCGCTCGGTGCCGGTACGATGGTGCGTTCTGCCGAGTGGTATATTGCAGTGCAGGTCGACCTCAGCGCTGAGGAGCTTTCGTCCTATCTTGTCGGCGGGACCTATCCCGTGGTCTTTTCGGAGAATTCCGACGAGCGTATACCGATGAAGCTCGTGCGCACCGAGGAGGGAACCGACGAGACACCCGCAATGCTGATCCTCTCTACGCTCCGAATGCCTGACGGCTTTTCCTTTGAAAGGCTGCAGAAGGTTCGTATCGTGACGGGAAGTATGAGCGGTTATACCGTTCCGAAAAGGGCAGTGCATACGCTGAACGGAGTGCGAGGCGTTTACGTGCTCGACGGAAGCGAGGTTTGCTTTTCTCGTATCGAGATCCTGTATGAGCTCGATTCGCGTTATCTCGTGAAGACCACCGATCCCACGCCGGACGGAGAATACGCGGAGAACGTCTACCGCTATATCGCTTTATACGATGCGATGATCCTATCGGATGCACCGCTTTCACACGGACAGATCCTGTCCTGATCTTATTTGAGACACATATGGAAAACCAACACGAACAAGACGAAAACAGATCCTTTGATTATTTGAGGCGCAACGTCGAAGAGATCCGCACTGCACTCCGTGACGCTGAACGTTTCGCGGGACGGAGTGAGGGGAGCACCACTCTGCTTGCCGCTGTAAAAAGCGCCGACACGGACGAGATCAATTATCTTACGAAAGAGCTCGGTGTTACCGATATCGGAGAAAACCGCGTACAGCAGCTGATGGCGCGCTACGATGCACTCGATCTCAAGGGCGTGCGACTTCATTTCATTGGAAGCCTGCAAAAAAACAAGGTCAAATACATCATCGATAAGGTTTCGGCGATCCATTCGGTCGACTCGCTCTCTCTTGCTGAGGAGATCGACAAGCGCGCGCAGGCGATCGGAAGAGTTGTGGACGTATATGTTGAGATCAACAGCGGCCGTGAGGAAAATAAGGGAGGACTTCTTCCCGAGGACGCCCCCGCATTCTGTAAACAGATCAATGCACGAAAGGGGATCCGCCTCGTCGGGCTGATGACGATGGCACCGCACTGCGAGAACAGAGCGGAGTACCACAAATATTTTTCGGAGACCTATCAGCTGGCACAGCGTATTTTCCGTGAAGAGCTTCAGAGGGAGGACCCGCCGCTTCTTTCGATGGGAATGAGCGAGAGCTTTTACGAGGCGACCCTTGAGGGCGCGGATATCGTGCGCGTCGGACGGCAGTTGTTCCGAAAGGAATAATTTAAGAATGAAGCAGTTAAAAAATTTTTAAATATACAAACATTCTCCGCGCGGATCATGCGGAGCATTGAAGGAGGACAAGGATATGATTTCTTTCACCAAGAAAACGAGACCGCAGGATGAAAATGAGAACGCTTACGGTGCGGATACCGGGTATTCGGGATACGCAGGCTACGGCACCGACTATGAAAGCGGAGATTTCAGCGACGCGAGCACCGCGGATTTCACCGAGCCTACGGTAGTAGACCCGAAGCCTGAGGCCGAAAAGTCGACCATCAAGCTGATGAAGTTTACGAGCGCCGCAGAGCGCGAGCAGGTTGCTGATTGCCTGAAGAGCGGTTACGCCGTGATCTTCGAGCTCGATGCGATCGATCGCGGTGACTGGTTCCGCGTCATCGACTATATCCAGGGTGCAATCTATATGATCGGCGGCACGATCTCCCGTTTTTCGGAGTACGCGCTGATCGCTGCACCGACGAATTTTGACGTCAGCAAGCTTGAGCTTAACGACCTCGGCGAAACGAAGGAGTCCGAAGGTGCCTCGGAGGAAAGCGGATCGACCGACGCCGAATAAAAGTCCTTGTAAGAAATTGCCCGGCGGCGCGGTTCACGCTATGACCCTGCGTTCCGTCGGGCGTTTTCCGTAATGCTGACAGGTGCGTGAGGCTACGAACGCAAAGAGAGCTCATATAGGAGGAATCCCAACGTGGATCTGATGTTATATATCATACAAATAACGGTGATCGCAATACTTGACGTGCTCGAGCTTGCGTTTTTCGCGCGGGCGATCCTGTCGTGGCTTCCGCTTGATGAAAATGCGGTTACCGAGGTGCTCTTCCGCATCACGGAACCGTTTATTATGCCCTTTCGGCTGCTCTTTCGCAAGCTGAATCTTTTTCAGCAGCTTCCGATCGATATGGGCTTTCTATTTGCCGTTCTTGCGATCGGTCTCCTTCGCTTTATCACGGTGGCACTGTGATGCTTACGAATGGGGCTATGGACCTTGCGGCATCCTCCGGAGCGAGCCGCTTAGAGGACGGAGAGCGCGAAAGCCGTCTCGCAGAGGGTCGGATCGACGACCTTTCGGCACGGGCAGACGGTGGGGAGATTGCATTTTCGGGTTTTCTCACGCCGCGTGAGCAACGCTTTTTTGAGAAGCATCTTGCGCGCCGCGGCAGGAGCGCAATGGTGCGCTTTTACGGCGGCTTCATCGGAGCAGAGCGCCGCGTTGCGTGCTTTTTGCCCGATTACCTTTCCGATCTTCTTGAGGGACACGAGGAGGGAAGCGAGGAGGAGCGGCTTTACCTCGGCGAGAGTCTTGACGAGGCGATCGTAATGCTTGAGATCCGCGGAAGCGGATACCGAACGCTGACACACCGCGACGTGCTCGGTGCGGTGCTCGGTCTCGGCATTGAGCGCGACGCGATCGGGGATATTCTTCTGCTCGACGGTGACGGAAGCGGCAGAGAGCAGCCGCGCATCTACCTTATGACGGTGGCGAGGCTTGCGCCCTTTCTGCTTTCCGAGCTGAAAAAGATCGGCTCGGATACCGTTCGCGTGAAGCGCGGCCACTTCCCTGACGGCTTTGTGTTCGAGCCAAAGGTCAGACAGATCTCCGATACGGTTGCATCGAACCGCCTCGACTGTGTGATCGGTGCGATCACAAATACTTCGCGTGAAAAGGCGCAGAGCCTGATCCGCGGCGGACTTGTTGAGGTCGATTACGAGCCCGCAGCGCGCCCCGATGCGCGACTTCTGCCGCCGAACGTCATTACGGTGCGCGGTCACGGAAAGTTCCGTCTCCTCGCCCTTGGAGAGGTTACGAAGAAGGGAAGGCTCCGCCTTCGCGCCGAGCAATATTTGTAAATTAGAGGTGTGTCCTGCGGCATTGCGCCTATGGGACACCAAGCGAAAGGAATTTTCAATGTTTTTTCTGCTCATTCTGATCGTTTTGATCGTGTTCGCCGATCAGCTCACAAAATGGCTGGCGGTAATCTATCTGCAAAACTCGGACGGGGTGGAGGTGATCCCCGGTCTTTTGCGCTTTGAATATACCGAAAACCGAGGAATGGCGTTCGGAATGCTCGACGGTCACCGCTGGGTATTTATGGTGATCTCGTCCTTGATGATCGCCGGACTCCTCATCTATCTGTGGCGAAAACCGCCGAAGAGCCGCTTTTGCGTGCTGTCGCTCGCCTTTATCGTCGGCGGCGGCATCGGAAATATGATCGACCGTACCCTTCTCGGCTACGTGATCGATTTTATCTATCCCTGTGCGATCCCCGAGCTCTGGCCGTGGATCTTCAACGTTGCGGATTCCTTTGTGACGGTCGGCACGGGGATGCTGATGGGATACTTGATTTATGACACGGTGCGCGAGTTCCGCGCTGAGAGAGCGGCGAAGGCGGAAGCGAAGAAGGGGGAGGCCGATGGACAAGATGATGCCTGATGAGCTTTCCTTCGCGGAAGAGCCTTGCGAGGAGGGAGCCGAGGAGATTGAGACGTTCACAGTCGGGGAGACCGATGCAGGTGACAGGCTCGACGTGTTTCTAGCCCGTGCGATGAATGTCAGCCGCTCGGTAGCTGCAGCTCTGATCGAGGACGGGCGTGTCACGGGAGTGGGAAGAAAGCTTTCAAAAAAGGAAAAGCTCAGCCCCGGAAGCCTCGTTTCGGTTACGGTACCGCCACTCGCCGCAGTCGAGGCGATTCCGCAGAACATTCCGCTCGACGTCCGCTATGAGGACGACGACCTGATCGTCGTAAACAAGATGCAGGGGATGGTCGTGCATCCCGCTCCGGGGAATCCCGACGGAACGCTCGTCAACGCTCTGCTCTATCACTGCGGTGGGTCCCTGTCAGGGATCGGCGGTGCGATCCGTCCCGGGATCGTACACCGTATCGATAAGGATACGAGTGGGCTTCTCGTCGTTGCAAAAAACGACTTTACGCATCGGGCGCTTTCGGACGCCCTCAAGGTGCACGACGTAAAACGTATTTATACCGCAGTCGTGCTCGGCGGCTTCCGTGAGGAGACGAGTACGGTGGATGCACCGATCGGACGGCATCCGCAGGACAGAAAGCGGATGGCGGTCCTCCGCGGAGACGGTGTCCGTGCGCGTGACGCTGTGACACATTACACGGTGCTTTCCGATTTTTCGGTCGACGGAGAAAGGTTTTCACTCCTGAGATGTGCGCTCGAAACGGGCAGAACACATCAGATCCGCGTGCATATGGCTTCGATCGGACATCCGCTGCTTGGCGATCCTGTGTACGGCGGCGCGAAAACGCGCTTTGAGGCGAGGCATCCGCGGCTTTTTGTGGGGCAGATGCTCCACGCGGGTGAGCTTTCCTTCGTTCATCCGCGCACGGGAAGGGAAATGACCGTTACGGCGCCGCTTCCCGAAAATTTCGAGCGCGTGCTTGCGCTTTTCAGACAGTAAAGGAGCGTATTATGGGAAGATTCGATAATATTCTGATCTTTTCCGATATAGACGGAACCTATCTTGATGACGCTCGCATGACGGTGCCGCGCAACGAGGAGGCAATCCGCAGATTTACTGCGGAGGGCGGAACCCTTGCATTCGCGACGGGACGTATGGAGCGGAACACACAGAAGGCGATCCCGAATATCACGGAGCTTGCGAATTTTCCGACGATTCTCAGTAACGGAGCGAACGTGTACGACTTTCGCGCGGATAAGAGCCTTTGCGAGCTCTTTATGGAGCCACAGACGGTAATGCCTCTGATCGATTTCGTTATGGAGGAATATCGCTTTGCGGTCGGAATCCGTGTGACCGTTCCGGGGGGCTTTCTCTATCCCTACGATCACCCACTCGTTGAGCGCGACAGGGCTCTTAACCCCCAAATAATGTATAAGAGAGATCCGTCCGAGTGGGATCTTTCACGCATCTTCAAGATCGTCTTCCGTGCAGAGACTGACGTGCTCGTGCGGATGCAGGAGAAGATGCTTCCTTTGTTCGGTGACGGTGTTGATATCATTTTGTCCGAGGCCAAGATCCTGGAGGCACAGCAAAAGGGAGTCAGCAAGGGCAGTACAGTCGATATGATCCGAAGGGGGCTCGCGGAGAGAGGGACACCTAAGCGGATCGTCTGTATCGGAGACTATGAGAACGATCTTGAGATGCTCCGAGCCGCCGATCTTGCAGCCTGTCCGTCGAACGCGCTTGACTCGGTCAAGGCAGTCGCCGATGTCATCGTTGGCAGCTGCAACGACGGAGCAGTCGCAGATCTCATCGAATACATCGAAAAACACCCCGAGCTTGTATAATATTCAAGGTCGTTTTATAAAATTTGAAAGAAAATGCAAAATGTCCTTGACAATTACGGCGCAGTGATGTATAATAATTCAGCACGGAGTAATGATCCGTAAATTTTTAAGTCAGAAATGAGGATATCAAAATGAAAAAGATTCTTTCTTTGATTCTTGTATGCGCGATGCTCGTTTGCAGTGTGGCTCTGTTTGCCTCCTGCGACACCGAAAAGATCATCGTACATACCAACGCATTCTTCGCTCCCTTTGAATATTACGAGGGTACCGAGATCAAGGGTGTCGACGTTGAAATTATGAATTTGGTCGGCAAAAAGCTCGGCAAGAAGATCGAATTCCAGAACGTCGAATTCTCCGCGATCATCGATAACGTTAAGGAAGGCAAGGTCTGTGATGCAGGTGCTGCCGGAATTACCATTACCGATGAAAGAAAGGAAAAGGTCGACTTCTCCACCCCGTACTATACCTCGGTCCAGTACGTTATCTTCAAGGCAGACGATGCGACCGTTGCAACGAAGACCGTTGACGGTGTTGAGTACATCGTTTGGGAGGCCCTTGCAGGCAAGAAGATCGGTACGCAGACCGATACCACCGGCTGGATCTATACCGACGGTGAGATCAATGCAACCGAGGACAATGACTACGGCTACAACGGTGTTCTTTACGGAACGGGTACCGAGCTTAAGAACTACGATAACGCACAGCTCGCGGCAGATGCAATCACCGCAAATGCGATTGACGTCGTGATCATCGACGAGCTTCCCGCGCAGTACATCGTCAGCAAGAATTCGGGCTTCAAGTGCCTGCCCCTCTACTACTCGGGCGAAACCGATGCAGAGGACGCTCCCGTTGAAGAGCAATATGCAATCTGTGTAACCAAGGGCAACACCGAGCTGCTTGAGGCGATCAACGAAGTGCTTGAGGAGCTGATGGTCGTTGGCGAAAATGGCAAGACCAAGATCGAAGAGATGGTCATGGCTCATATGGGAATGGAATAAGACAGAACCGATCAATGGGGCTGAGGCATTGACTCAGCCCCTGTATTAACGTAGGAAGACAGTATGGATTTTATAAAAAAGATAATTGAACTCTTCACCACGGAGAAGTATATGGACAGCGTGTGGGAGGGCCTGAAAACGACCCTTATTATATCTGTTCTTGCGGCTCTGCTTGGTCTCGTGCTTGGTGCGATCCTTGCGATCATTTCGATCGCGAAGGATTCGAAATGGATGAAGATCCCAAAGCTGATCGCGAAGGTCTATATCACGGTGATCCGCGGAACGCCGATGGCACTTCAGCTTTTCATAATGGCGTACGTCGTGTTTGCGATCCGAGGCTTCCCACAGATTGTAACCGCAACGATCGCGTTCGGACTGAACTCGAGTGCGTACGTTGCCGAGAATATCCGCGCGGGAATTCTGTCGGTGGATATCGGACAGACCGAGGCAGGACGCGCACTTGGACTTACAAGCGGTATTACGATGCGCAAGATCGTGATCCCGCAGGCGATCAAAAACGTCATTCCCGCCATCGGCAACGAGCTGATCGCCCTGATCAAAGAGACCTCGATCGTCAGTATGATCGGTATGTACGATCTTACGATGGCGGCAAAAATCATCGGTAGCGGCAATAATATGGCAAGCTATATTGTTCCGATGACAGTGGTCGCGCTCTTCTATCTCGCCATCGTGTATCTCTTGACGTTTGGCATCAAAATGATCGAAAAGAGGCTTAGAGCAAGTGATAAGCGTTAATAATATCTATAAGGACTTCGGCAGCCTTCGCGTTCTGAACGCAGTTTCCTGCGAGATTAAGGACGGCGAGAAGGTCGCGATCATCGGACCGTCGGGCAGTGGAAAGAGTACGCTGCTCAGATGTATGAATCTGCTTGAGCAGCCCACCTACGGTGAGATCTGGCTCGGCGACAAGCTTCTGACGGATGCCGATCCCTATTTGCATCCCGACGTGATCCGCGCATCCAAAACCTATGCGGTGTTGATGCGGGAGATGGATGACGACAGTGCCGTGATCGCACGCATCAAAAGGGCGGACCTCCTGAAGAAGCGTGAGGGAGATGCGTACAAGGCGGCTCTTAAGGCGATCGAATCGCAAAACCGCGTAGACGTGAACGTCGCGCGCCGCGAGATGGGAATGGTCTTCCAGCATTTCAATCTGTTTAATAATATGACCGTGCTCCAGAATATGACGCTTGCCCCCGTCGAGCTTAAGCTCAAGACGAAGGCAGAGGCGGAGGAGACCGCTATGGCGCTTCTGCACCGCATCGGTCTTGAGGATAAGGCGAACGTCTATCCCGCAACGCTGTCAGGCGGGCAGAAGCAGAGAATTGCGATTGTTCGCGCACTCTGTATGAACCCGAAGGTTATGCTGTTCGACGAGCCGACCTCGGCGCTTGATCCCGAGATGGTCGGAGAGGTCCTTGATCTCATCAAGGAGCTTGCGAACGACGGTATGACGATGGTCATCGTAACGCACGAAATGGGCTTTGCGCGTGAGGTCTCCGACCGCGTTCTCTTTATGGACGGCGGCAATATCGTCGAGGACGCGCCCCCCGAGGAGCTGTTCGGAAATCCGAAGAGCGAGCGTCTGCAGTCCTTCCTGGCAAAGGTGCTGTAAGCGGCGAAGGTCGAGTGCCCGTTATGGGCGGGAATATGAAAAAGGCAGTCATCGTGGATGGCTGCCTTTTTGGTATTTGATTCTGAGAAGACTTGAAACTCGATATTTACAAATGAGACAATAAGTGTTATAATGATATTGTCGGCGACGTAGCCGCCCACACCGTAAATGAAGAAAACGACAGCCGTCGGCTGTCTCGGACTTGGAGAAACGAATGCGCATTTTGAAGGAACTTTACGATAAAAGCAAAATATGGTTTGCCGTCGCGTGGATCATCGCTTATTGCGTGCTGATGTCCGTGGGAGACGCGCTTTCCGTGCGGATCGGCATAGAAAAGCTGGTAACACTTGCCATAGGTATTGTTCTTTCGGCAATACTTCTGATATTTTTGAAAAAGAATGGACTTTTTTCGGATTACGGACTGTGCTCCCCAAAGACATCCGTGAGATCAATGCTGTACTACGTTCCGATCCTTATTATGCTGAGTGCAAATCTTTGGTACGGCGTGGCCTTGAATGATGGGACTTTTCAAATCCTACTCTACGTTTTAGCGATGCTTTGCGTCGGCTTTCTTGAAGAAGTCATCTTCCGCGGACTTCTCTTTGAGGCAATGCGAAAAGACAACGTGAAGGCCGCTATCATCGTTTCGAGCGTGACCTTTGGCATCGGACATATCATCAATCTGATCAACGGCTCGGGCGCCGAGCTGCTTCCGAATCTCCTTCAGGTGATATATGCTACTGCGGCGGGCTTTATGTTTGTGATGATGTATTATAAATCTCAAAGTCTGCTTGTCTGTATCGCCGCGCACGGTGCCTTCAACGCACTCAGCGTCTTTGCCAATGAAGTCGATACAACGAACGGGACTGAGATACTCCGCGCACTTTTACTGACCGTGATAACGGGGGCTTACGCGCTGTATCTCGCGTTTTCGATGAAAAAAAAGACCAATTGACAAGGGCCGCAGCAAGGGAGAATCTTGAGGCCGCAAAGGAGTGCAGAAGGATATCCTTTTTGCAAGGAGAATAATTGATACACGGAAAGGAGAGGACGTATGTCATCATATAGCGAGCTGATAAAGAACTTTGAGCGAATTCGAGCATATATGCGCGAGTTCTATGTCTATGGCTTTAAGAGTCGGGACGATTACAGCGAAAAGAGCGCGCGGTCCTATGACGACGAGCGTCGTCGCCTTGAGAGCTGGCTCGGCGATCATATGAGCTTTGTTCGCACGCCCGAGGGGAAGAACGTGTTTATCTCCATTGATAGCAGAAGCATTCGTCATAATCCTTTTTATAACGCCTGGAAGGCAAAGAGCTTCACCGACGGCGACGTAACACTGCATTTTGTCCTGTTTGATATCTTGCACGAGCCGAGCATCAAAAAAACGATTTCGGAGCTTATGGAAGAGATCGATACAAAGTATCTGTACGGCTTTGCGTGTCCGATGATATTTGATGAATCAACGGTTCGTAAAAAGCTTAAGGAATACTGTGAGGAGGGCGTTATTGCCACCGAAAGGATCGGTCGAAAGGTGTACTACCACCGCGCAGAATCAATCGATATTTCAAAGCTGACCGACGTCCTGCACTATTTCTCGGAGGTCGTTCCCTGTGGCGTTATCGGCTCATTTATTCTCGATAAAGCAGAGGAGGATACCGATTCTTTTACCTTTAAGCATCACTACATAACAAGTGCGATCGACAGCGGTGTTTTAGCAGCACTCTTTACGGCAATGAGAGAAAAGCGGATCGTAACGGTTTCAAATCTCAGTCGCAGAAGGGATATGCCCAAAAGGAATCGCATCGTACCGCTTCGGGTTTTCATCAGCGTGCAGAGCGGCAGACAGCACCTCCTTGCGTATCTCCCGGAATATAACCATTTTCAGTCTTATAGGATTGACTACCTATCAAATGTCAAGCTTGAGGAGCAAACTCCTCGTTTTGATGAGCTGCGCGCACAGATCGATCAAATGCAAAGCAAGATGTGGGGCGTCAGCGTAAAAAGAAACAAATGGGGTGTAGAGTGCCTTGAACACGTAGATTTTACGGTCAAGGTGGAGAATAATGAGGAATACATTATAAGGCGCCTCGAACGTGAACGGCGTGTCGGAACGGTGGAAAAGATCGACGAGAGCACCTACCGTTTTTCTGCCGATGTTTATGATGTCAGCGAAATGGTGCCCTGGATCAGGACCTTTATTTGCCGTATAACCGAGATTCATTTTTCAAGTAGAACCCTTGAAAATCAGTTTAAGTCTGACCTTGAAGCAATGTACAAGATGTACGAAATCGGAGAGGAGGCAGGCAGATGATATTCAGTGAGCTTTATTCTGCTTATTACAATGCAATTGCCGCCATCATTTCTGAGATGATCGATGGAGAACACTCGGAAAAGGAGCTACAGAAGGTGGTTTCGGAGCACGCTTTCGGCGAGAGCGTGCTAACGATTATGCCGGCATTTAAGAGTGAAAGGTGGCAGCTCATCCATCCCGATATGACCACCGCGCTTGAACACAAGCCTACGATGCCCTTGACCACGCTTCAGAAGAGGTGGCTGAAGGCAATATCGCTTGATCCCCGTATCAAGCTGTTCGGTGTCGAGCTTCCCGGACTTGAGGATGTAGAGCCTCTGTTCACGCAGGATGATTATTACGTTTACGATAAGTACAGCGACGGAGACCCCTTTGAGGATGAAGAATACATAAGACAGTTTAAGGTCATTTTAGAAGCGATCCGCAACGACTCGCAGATCAAGTTTGAAATGGTCAATCGAAACGGTAAGACTATGTATATCAGATGTCATCCGTTAAGACTGGAGTATTCTGAGAAGGATGATAAGTTCAGACTCATAACGGCAGGATGGCACGCGGTGTCTACGGTTAATCTTTCTAAAATAAAAAACTGTATTCATTACGAAGGACAAAAGCCTCTTGACCATTATGAGTGGGATAAAAAGCAAGAAACCTTAACCGTCATGGTTCGAGATGAGCGAAATGCGCTTGAACGGTTCATGCTTCATTTTGCCCATTTTGAGAAGCAAGCCGAGAAGCTTGACAAAAATACATACCTTGTAAAAATTAAATATGCTCACGATGATGAACCCGAAATGGTGATGAGAATTCTTTCCTTTGGACCGATGGTTGAGGTCCTCGGCTCGGAATCCTTCCGAGAATTAGTCATCGAAAAGCTGAAAAAACAGTTAAATTTTGGATTAAAATAGCGAAAAAGCTCTCATTTGAGGGCTTTTTTGTTATTTCGCAGCTTTTTTTCCGTGAAAAACGGTGGATAGAATGGTAAAATATGCTTGCAAGGTTACTTCAAGCGAGTGTTTGAGTCAAATCCTTCACAGCGGTGCACGAGGATGTTCCAAAGTGTATGCCAGAAGAACACTTGCGCCTTGAGCCTGTCAAGCTCGATATTCGCGGGTTCGAATCCCGCCGTGCGTTGCAAAACGTATCGCCAGTGGATTGGTTTTGTCCTTTGGGACGCAAAAGAACGGTACACGAAATCGTGTGCGAGAACGTTTTTATTCTGACATTCGTTATCATTCGGCAAAGCGAGAAGTGCTTCGGTACATCTCGCAGAGCAATGCAAAAGCAAGCCTTGCCTGAGAATGGATACCGTGTTATCCCAAACAGTGCCAAAAGATTTCTTTCCGCACTGTGCAGGAAGCACTCAAATTTTCAGCCGCTGCTTTTGCATGAGTGATGACGAAACGACTTTACTACTTTTAAGGAGGATTACATATTATGAAAAAGATGATTATCAATGAAAATCAGAAGGGGTTTCTCTTCAAAAACGGAAAGTATACAAAAACGCTCGACGCGGGCAAGTATCACCTGTTTGGCGGCAAGGAGATTGAGATTTCGGGTTTGGAACAGCCTATCGTGTGCAGCAAGTGTGCTCTTGAGACCTTGCTTGCAGACAAAGCAATTGCCGACCGTGTGGCAGTCGTTGAAGTAGGCGACGAGGAGCTTGCTCTCCACTATGTAAACGGCAAGTTTTCTTCTGTTCTTCGTCACGGCAAATATGCATTTTGGTCTGTTGTAGATCAGCACGAATTCAAAATCGTGGACATCTCAACTCCCACAGTTGACGAATCCATTCCCGAGTACATCTTCTCAAAGATTCCTCAGATCTACTACACCAAAATCGAGGTTGCCGAATATCAAAAGGCAAGACTCTACTTTGGTCAGAAGCTTGAGCGCATTTTGGATGCGGGCACCTACTACTTCTGGAAAACTCCCATTAAAGTAGACGTGGGCTTTGTGGATACCCGTTTGACACAAATGGATATCACGGGTCAGGAGATCCTTACCGCAGATAAGGTTTCTCTCCGCATCAATTTTGTCTGCAACTACCGCGTGACCGACTACGTCAAGATTCTGACCGAGATCGATGATTTCGCAGAACAAATGCACGTGGCTGCACAGCTTGCTCTGCGTGAATACGTAGGCAAATATAAGCTGGATGAGATCCTTGAAAACAAGGATCAGATGTCCGAGTTTGTGTTCGCTAAACTGAAAGCCAAGGAAAAGGATCTGTTCGTAGAAATTACGGATGCAGGTGTTAAGGATATTATTCTTCCCGGTGAAATTCGTGAGATCATGAACACCGTCCTTGTTGCCGAAAAGCGAGCACAAGCAAACGTAATCACCCGCCGTGAGGAAGTTGCATCCACCCGTTCTCTCTTGAACACGGCAAAGCTGATGGATGAAAACCAGACCCTTTACAAGCTCAAGGAGCTTGAATACGTTGAGCGCATTTGCGAGAACGTAGGCAACATTTCCTTGAACGGTAACGGCAATATTCTGGGTCAACTTACAGCAATCTTAAACGGTAACAATGCCTAAATCCTTTATACGGTCGGGCGCGTTGTTTACCACAATTCAGCCCGACCGTACAATATGAACGGAGAAAGACATGATAGAGATTATAGGAGCTTTTAACACCGCCAAGTGCTTTGCCTCCACCCTTGAGGAGGGAGCGCGTGAGCAGATCAAGGCGGTATGCGATACCGAGGCGTTTGCGTCCTCAAAGATCAGAATAATGCCCGATGTTCACGCGGGCAAGGGTTGTACCATCGGTACGACTATGACCATCACCGACAAGATCGTCCCCTCGATGGTCGGCGTGGATATCGGTTGCGGAATGTACACCGTGTACCTTGGCAATATAGACATTGACTTTGAGAAGGTCGATGCGGCGGCACACTTCATTCCTTGCGGCAGAGAGGTGTGGGACGGCAGAATCGAGAGATTTGACCTCACACAGCTTCGTTGCTACAGAAACCTTAAGCACGCTCCCCGTCTTGAGCGCTCTCTCGGAACACTGGGCGGCGGTAATCACTTTATCGAGATCGATGCAGACGAGAACGGCGGCAAGTACCTTGTGATCCACTCGGGTTCTCGTAATCTCGGAACGCAGGTAGCCGAGTTTTATCAGCAGATTGCCGTTGACCTTAATGTCGGCAAGGAGGACTATTTCAGACGGCGTGAGGAGATCATCCGCACCTACAAGGAGCAGGGCAGAAGAGCAGAGATACAAACCACAATAAAGGCGCTTGAGAAGGAGTATAATGCAAAGCAGCCTACGCTCCCTCGAGACCTTTGCTATCTGTACGATTCCTATATGGAGGACTATCTCCACGATGTGGATATCTGCCAGAGGTTTGCCGAGAGAAATCGTGCGAAGATGGCTGAGATCATTCTTGAGCGTTGCGGCTGGACAGCCGTCGAGACCTTCCGGACCATTCATAACTACATAGACGTAAACGAGATGATCCTCCGCAAGGGTGCAGTGTCCGCTAAAGCGGGCGAGAAGCTTCTCATTCCCATCAATATGCGCGACGGCTCGCTTATCTGTATAGGCAAGGGCAACGAGGATTGGAACTGCTCCGCACCTCACGGCGCAGGCAGGCTTATGTCCCGTTCTGCCGCCTTCGAGCGCCTTACGATGGCAGAGTACGAGAAGGAGATGGCAGGTATCTATTCCACCTGTGTCGTTCCCGATACCCTTGACGAGTCCCCTATGGCGTATAAGAGTATGGACGAGATCGTCGAGAACATCGAACCTACCGCCGAGATCGTTTGCAGAATCAAGCCTATTTACAATTTTAAGGCGGCGGAGTGATCCGTCGCCTTGTCTGTATATTCAAAGTCTCGCCTCTTGTAATTTTTGTTGAGATATGATATACTGAATAAAAAGTGTACCGTTTGTCGGAAGGGACTGATGCATATCTCTCTCTGCGGCAAACACTGTGTACTTTGAAAACGGAAAGGAAAGAACGATTATGCGTAAAAATTTTGGAGCAAAAACCTGGCTGTACCCGATGCCCGTGCTGATCATCGGCACGTATGACGAGAACGGAGTGCCAAACGCAATGAATGCGGCTTGGGGCGGTATTTACGACACCGATCAGGTTATGGTCTGCCTTGCGGACGACCACAAGACCACCGAGAACATCAAGAAAACGGGAGCTTTCACCGTCAGCTTTGCTACGTCCAAGACCGTCGTGCCTTGTGACTACGTCGGCATCGTTTCGGCAAATGACGTGTCCGATAAGTTTGCAAAGGCAGGCTTCCACGCGGGAAAGAGCGAGTATGTCAATGCCCCCATCATCGAGGAGCTTCCTATGACGGTGGAGTGCAAGCTCATTAAGTTCAATGAGGACGGCATCTGCATCGGTGAGATCGTCAACGTGTCCGCCGACGAGAGCATTCTTGACGAGAACGGAAAGGTCGATGTAAAAAAGCTCGATCCCATCATCTACGACGGTGTTACCCACGCATATTGGAGGTTTGGCGAGAAGGTCGGACAGGCGTTCTCGGACGGAAAAAAGATCAAGTGAAGAATCCGTATCTCAAAAATCTGAACAAGATCGAATTCGTCAGAAAAACGCAGGAGATTCTCAACGACTTTTCGGATATGGGGATTATAAGAGATTACGTGCCGTAAAAACCTAAGCTGATCAACAATCTGAATATAGAGGTGTAATATGGAATACAGAAAACTTCCTCGTGGAAATAAAAACGAAACGTTCAGCGTGCTTGGTCTCGGAATGGGCGGTATCGGAAAGACGCCCGTAGATGAGATCGAAGCGATCATACGTAAGGCGATCGATAACGGCATCAACTTTTTTGACCTTTGCACGGCAGGCGCGTCCTATGCGCCCATCGGTAGAGCAATCAAGGATTGCCGGGAAAAAGTGTTCTTGCAGGTTCATTTCGGCGCCGTTTATGATGAAAACGGTGAATACGGATGGTGCCGTGATTTTGACACCATCCAAAAGACCTTCCTATGGGAGCTCCGACAGCTTGGCACAGACTACGTGGACTTCGGATTTCTTCACTGTGTTGACGATGACGAGGACTTCGATACGCTTTGCGAGATCGGCGTGCTTGACTATTTGAAGGATCTGAAAGCGCAGGGCGTCGTGCACCATATCGGCTTCTCCTCGCATACACCGAGCGTGGCAAACCGCATCCTTGACACGGGTCTTGCGGATATGATGATGTTCTCCCTTAATCCTGCCTACGATTTTGAAAAGGGGGATGAATACGGCATCGGCTCGGTGAGTGAACGATTCGAGCTTTTCAAGCGTTGCGAGCGTGAGGGCGTAGGCATTTCGGTGATGAAGCCCTTTTTCGCGGGTCAGCTTTTGTCCGCCGATCAATCGCCCTTTGGCGTTGCTCTGACACATAATCAATGCTTGCAATATGCCATCGACCGCCCCGGCGTTCTGACTGCCGTTCCCGGTGTGCAGACGATGGAGCATCTGGATACGCTTTTGAAATTCCTTACCGCCACCGACGAGGAAAAGGACTATTCGATCATTGGCAGCTTTACGGCGGATACCGTCACGGGAACTTGTGTGTACTGCAACCATTGCCAGCCTTGCCCTGCAGGAATTGATATCGGGCTTGTCAACAAGTATTATGACCTTGCCTTGGCAGGTGACGATATCGCCGCCAACCACTACACAAAGCTGTCGGTCAATGCCGATGCCTGCCTCAAGTGCGGTCATTGTGAGAGCCGCTGCCCATTCTCTGTAAAGCAAGAGGGTCGGATGGAAGCGATAGCAAAGTATTTTGCTGAGCGATAAATAAGGGTTTGACAGAGTGAATCTGATGAACGACAACTGAAGAAGCAAGGATATAAGAGTGTAAAAGAAGTATTTCTTGCAGTTTGCGATAGTGAAAAGAACCTGTCCATATTTGCAGTTGAATAAACCACCGCTTTTCTGAAATTATACACAGTTGCGAGATTTGGTTTTTCTGTAATATAAAAAAGCTCGGGCGACTATCACACAAGATAGCTGCCTGAGCTTTATTTGTAGCTTTAGCGCATTATAAGAGATAAAGCCAAAAATTTTAATTTAACTCGGCCCTTTTGATTATAAGCTTGCCAAGCTGAAGACGTCACTCATCGTAATTGGGGGTGTACGAAAGAAACAACTTAATTGTTTAAATTGCGCTTTAAAAAGAGCATTTTCTGATGAGCTTTTTTTAATGAGATCTATGTACTTGACATTTTTGTTATCACAGAGACTTAGCATATTTTTATTGAATTTCTCAGCAAATGAGCCTCCGTTTGTTAAACCAATCATGTAAATCATGGCTTCCGGTAGCTTTTGGCGTATTGTCGAAATAAGGCGTGAATACTCGGAAGCAGCATTCGGATCAGACTCGTCTTCTTCACCGAGTGCAATAAATACCTTGCTCGGATGAATATCCACAACACAGTCATCAAGAATCTCTATTGCTTCTTTTACGGTCAAGCCTTTAATGCTTCGATTATAGACCGCGTTCTCCAACTTGCATTTATTGGTTAGCTCGTATATGGGAAATTCAGACATATACGTAGAGCCAAAAATTACGATCTCTCCCGACAGTGTGAGATCGTTGATCTTTTTCATTGCACTTGCTTTCATCCGTACATATTCATTCATTTTTCTACCTCTGCTGATTTATAATCTTTTTCTCGTTTTGCATTGATAAAGTATAGTCCAAGATCTATGCTTACGACAATCAAATTGACCAAGTAAAGAGCCACAATGTAAGTCAATTGATGATTCACAATCTTACCGATAATTCCTGAGATATATCCGATTATGATAGCAATGATAAAGACTACACTTTTGCCTTTTGTTGATTTTGAGCGGATGCTTTTGTATACGGAGATGGGCCAAGACATACCAAAGCATATGAGCATAATAATTTCGAAGATCTGCATTTTTTGTTCCTCCTGATAAGATACTTTCATTATACTCTTGACAAATGCAAAAGTAAAATATATAATTATTATTGAAATAATAGGGTATGCCTATGAAATGGAGGAGTTATGGATATACAAAAACTAAAATATTTCCACACAACAGCCCAATTTGAACATATCACACGGTCTTCTGAAGTGTTACATATATCGCAACCGTCTCTTACTCAAGCAATTCATTCACTTGAAAGTGAGCTTGGCGTGCCTTTATTTCAACGAGAAGGAAGAAAAATAGCATTAACGGAGTTTGGCGTTTATTTAAAGCAGAGATTAGATGTTTTGATACCTGAATTTGACCATCTTACGATTGAAATGGAAGAACTAAAGCAATCGGTTACAAAAAAGGTAAGGCTCAACATACTGGCTGCCTCCTCCTTTGTCATCAATGCGATAATGGAATACAAGAAGGAGAACCCGGAGGCAATCTTTGATTTCGAACAAAACGAAACAAAATATAACTGCGACATTCTGATTACAACGAATGGCTTAAAGAACGATCCGGAAAAGAAATATTTACACCGTTGTGTGAAAAAAGAGAATATTTACCTTGCAGTCCCGAAATACTCAAAGTATGCCGAGGTTTCATCTATCGATTTAAGCACAGTAAAGGATGAAAGCTTTATTATGCTGTCCAATACTCGCTTGTTCGGTGCAATATGTAGCAGATATTGTTCCATAGCGGGTTTTTATCCCAAGGTCATATTTGAATCTGATTCACCTACCGCTGTGCAGAATATCATCAGTATGGGCGCGGGAATAGCATTTTGGCCTGAGTATTCGTGGGGAAAGCTTCAAAACAAAAATTTGAAGCTCGTCACCATTGCCGAGCCTGTCTGTGAACGGGATCTGATTGTGGAACTGCATGAGAGGCACCCAAAATCCATCTATGCGGAAGACTTTTACAACTTTCTCACAAATAAGCTATAAGAGTGTAGGACGAAAGGAAAAGCACGGAAGCAATCATCGCATTTCACCGTCAAAGACAAACAGAGGTTCGCCGTTGGCGAACCTCTGTTCTTTTACGATTTTATCGTGAGATTAGAACCGTTATAGTCAATGTGAATCACACTGTCAGGTTCAATCTCACCCCCAATGATCTCACGTGCAAGCAGTGTTTCAATCTTGGATTGGATAAAACGCTTGAGCGGTCTTGCGCCATAGATGGGGTCGTAAGCGGAATCGATGATATGTTCCTTCGCCGCGTCGCTGATCTCAACCTTCAATTGCTTATCCTTGAGTCGCTTATTCAGATCGGCGATCAGGAGATCTACGATACCGTTGATGTTCTCCTTTGTGAGCGGCTTGTAGAATACGATCTCGTCGAGACGGTTAAGGAATTCGGGGCGGAAGCTGCGTTTCAGCATTTCGGATACCGTCTGTCTTGCTTCCTCGTTGATTTCGCCGTTTGCATTGATTCCCTCAAGAATTGCACCGGAACCAAGATTCGAGGTCAGGATAATGACCGTATTCTTAAAGTCAACCGTTCTGCCTTGGCTGTCAGTGATACGTCCGTCGTCCAAAACCTGCAACAGAACGTTAAAGACGTCGGGATGTGCCTTTTCTACCTCATCAAAGAGGATAACGGCATAGGGCTTTCTGCGTACCGCCTCGGTAAGTTGACCGCCTTCATCGTAGCCCACGTATCCGGGAGGCGCTCCGATCAGCCTCGATACAGAGTATTTCTCCATATACTCACTCATATCAATACGGACCATGCTCTTTTCATCGTCAAATAGGGCTTCGGCAAGAGCTTTCGCAAGCTCTGTCTTACCGACACCCGTAGGACCTAAGAAGAGGAACGAGCCAATAGGACGGCGCGGATCCTTGATTCCCGCACGGGAACGCAGAATTGCTTCGCTGACCTTGGTTACTGCCTCATTCTGACCGATGACTCGCTTGTGAAGGATCTCTTCCAGCCCCAAAAGCTTTTCGCGCTCGCTCTCCATGATCTTGGATACGGGAATACCCGTCCATCTTGCCACGATCTTGCAGATCTCCTCCTCGCTGACGTTATCACGAAGGAGGGAAGTGCTCTTGGTCGATTCTGCGGCTCTCGCTTCTTCCTCTTCAAGCTGTTTCTTCAAAGAGGGAAGCTTGCCGTACTGAAGCTCTGCGGCTTTGCCGAGGTCGTAGCTGCTCTGCGCACGTTCGATCTCCGCATTGGTTTGCTCGATCTCCTCACGGAGCTTTTGCAATCTTTCAATCGACTGCTTCTCCATATCCCACTTGGACTTCATTTCATTGAATTGCGCTCTCAAATCGGCAAGCTCGGCTTGAATTTCCTTGAGGTGTTCTGCCGAGAGCTTGTCTTTTTCCTTTTTAAGAGCAGCCTCCTCGATCTCGTGCTGCATGATCTTTCGCGCAACCTCGTCCATTTCGGAGGGCATGGAGTTCATTTCGGTCTTGATCAGAGCGCACGCCTCGTCCACAAGGTCAATAGCCTTGTCGGGAAGAAAACGGTCGGAGATATAACGGTCGGAAAGTGTGGCGGCGGCAATGAGCGCTCCGTCGTGAATCTTGACACCGTGAAATACCTCGTAGCGTTCCTTGAGTCCACGAAGAATGGAAATAGTATCTTCAACGGTAGGCTCGGGGATCATAACGGGCTGGAATCTACGCTCCAAAGCGGCATCCTTCTCAATATACTGACGGTATTCGTTTAGCGTAGTCGCACCGATACAGTGAAGCTCGCCGCGCGCAAGCATCGGCTTTAAGAGGTTTCCCGCATCCATGGCACCGTCGGTCTTTCCCGCACCGACAATGGTATGAAGCTCATCGATGAACAGAATGATCTTGCCCTCACTGTTCTTGACCTCTTCCAGAACCGCTTTGAGTCTTTCCTCAAACTCACCACGGAACTTTGCACCCGCGATCAGCGCA
>JAFVXC010000044.1 GCA_017501345.1 Clostridia bacterium | reverse complement strand
GTGGTCTTGCCGTGGTCAACGTGGCCGATGGTACCAATGTTGACGTGGGGCTTGGTACGTTCAAATGTAGCCTTTCCCATTTGAGTGTTCCTCCGTTAAATAAATAATAATTTTTTAATTTGTTTTTTGTGGACGGCGGCTATGCCGCCGTCAATATATCCAGACACGGATAGCAGAAATTATCTGCCTGCGCGCGCCTTGACGATTTCGTCCTGAATGTTCTTCGGAACTTCAGCAAAGTGCGAGGGCTCCATAGAGTAGTTACCACGGCCCTGGGTTGCAGAACGAAGGTCGGTTGCATAACCGAACATCGTGGAAAGCGGAACCTCTGCAATGATCTCCGCAACGCCCTTGTTGTCTTCCATAGAGGATACGTTACCGCGGCGGGAAGCAAAGCCTCCGATAACCGCGCCCATATACTCGGAAGGAACGAGCGTAACGACCTTCATGATCGGCTCGGTAAGAACGGGATCGGCCTTTCTCATAGCTTCCTTGAACGCCATAGAGCCGGCGATCGTAAATGCCATTTCCGAAGAGTCGACTTCGTGGTAAGAACCGTCATAAAGCGTGACCTTAACGTCAACGACGTTATAGCCTGCGACAACGCCGGCCTGCATAGCGCCCTGAATACCCTTGTTTACAGGCTCGATGAATTCCTTCGGAATTGCACCGCCGGTAACAGCATTGATAAATTCATAGCCCTTGCCGGGTTCGTTCGGCTCGAGAATGATCTTAACGTGACCGTACTGACCGGAACCACCGGACTGTCTCTTGTACTTGCATTCGTGGTCAACCTTTCTGCGAACGGTTTCCTTGTATGCAACCTGAGGAGCGCCGATGTTAGCCTCGACCTTGAATTCTCTCTTCATACGGTCGACGATGATATCAAGGTGAAGCTCACCCATACCTGCAATGATGGTCTGACCGGTTTCCTCGTCGGTGTAAACGCGGAAGGTCGGGTCCTCCTCTGCAAGCTTCTGAAGGGCGATGCCCATCTTTTCCTGGTCTGCCTTGGTCTTAGGCTCGATTGCAACGCGGATAACGGGTTCCGGGAATTCCATCGACTCAAGGATGATCGGAGCCTTTTCGTCACAGAAGGTATCACCGGTGGTGGTGTACTTCGTGGAAACGACTGCTGCGATATCGCCCGAGTAAACGACCTCGAGGTCGGAACGCGAGTTTGCGTGCATCTGAAGGATACGGCCGAAGCGCTCCTTCTTGTCCTTCGTGGAGTTGTACACGTTGGTGCCAACGCCGATCGTACCGGAGTATACGCGGAAGAAGCAGAGTCTTCCAACGTACGGGTCGGTCATAATCTTGAATGCAAGTGCCGAGAAGGGCGCACTGTCGTCGGACGGTCTTTCCTCTTCTTCCTCGGTCTTGGGGTTAACGCCCTTGATTGCGGGAACGTCGAGAGGAGAAGGCATATACTCGATGACGTTGTCAAGGAGCATCTGAACGCCTCTGTTACGGAACGAAGATCCGCAGCAGACGGGAACGAACTCGTTGGCAATAGTCGCCTTACGGATTGCAGCTCTGATCTCCTCGATGGTGATCTCTTCACCGCCGAAGTACTTTTCCATAAGAGCGTCATCGGTCTCGGCAACTGCCTCGATGAGCTTCTCGTGGTACTCGTTTGCGAGATCAATCATATCTTCCGGGATATCCTCATCACGGAAATCCTTACCAAGGTCGTCATAGTAAACCTCAGCTCTCATCGTGATCAGGTCGATGATGCCGCGGAAGGTGTTTTCAGCACCGATGGGGAGCTGAATCGGAACTGCGTTAGCGTGCAGTCTGTCGTGCATCATTTCGATAACACGGAAGAAGTTTGCACCGGTGGTGTCCATCTTGTTGACGTACGCCATACGCGGAACCTTGTACTTGTCCGCCTGTCTCCAGACAGTCTCGGACTGGGGCTCAACGCCGCCCTTAGCACACAGCACGGTAACAGAACCGTCGAGAACGCGAAGCGAGCGTTCTACTTCTACGGTAAAGTCAACGTGACCGGGGGTATCAATAATATTGATTCGGTTACCCTTCCAGTAGCAGGTCGTAGCAGCCGAGGTAATGGTGATACCTCTTTCCTGCTCCTGCGCCATCCAGTCCATGGTCGCTGCGCCTTCGTGCGTCTCACCGATCTTGTGCGTCTTACCCGTGTAGAACAGGATACGCTCAGTGGTGGTCGTCTTACCGGCGTCGATGTGAGCCATGATACCGATGTTACGGGTATTCAGAAGAGAATACTCTCTCGCCATTTTGGTCTCCTTTTGGTTTCTGTCGCTGTGCACATTCAAGCGGCACAGCGAAGAACCGTACTAAAATTAATATCTGTAGTGAGCAAACGCCTTGTTTGCTTCTGCCATACGATGGGTTTCTTCCTTCTTCTTGAACGCACCGCCGGTACTGTTCTTCGCGTCGAGGATTTCACCTGCAAGGCACTCTGCCATGGTACGCTCGCTGCGCTGTCTCGAATAATTGATGAGCCAACGGAGACCAAGCGTCTGTCTACGCTCGGGTCTTACGTCCATAGGAACCTGATAGGTCGAGCCGCCTACACGGCGAGCCTTGACTTCAAGCAGGGGCATGATGTTTTCAAGAGCTGCCTTGAACACATCCAGGGGATTTTCACCGGTCTTCTCGGTGATGATGTCGAACGCGTCGTATACGATCTTCTGTGCGACACCCTTCTTGCCGTCGTACATTACGTTGTTGATGAGCTTGGTCACCAGCATGGAATTATACAGGGGATCCGGCAATACTTCTCTCTTCGAAATTTTACCTCTTCTAGGCACTGTAACTTCCCTCCTTCATAAAAATATGAGATCATTGGTACTCGAAAGGCTTCTTCCGTAGCGTGTCCCGCGGAGGCTTGTACATAAACACGAATTTATGAAAATCAAACTACCGTTGACTGCTGTCTTTAGCTTTTCTACCTAATGATAAACAGGCTCTCCTTTTTTGTCCGGGGGATACCGGAATCGTATTACTTCTTGGGAGCCTTTGCGCCGTACTTGGAACGACTCTGCATACGGTTTGCTACGCCCTGAGCGTCAAGCGTACCGCGAATGATGTGGTAACGTACACCGGGAAGGTCACGCACTCTTCCGCCACGGATCAGGACAACCGAGTGTTCCTGCAGGTTGTGTCCGATACCGGGGATATAGGTGGTGGCTTCCAGACCGTTGGTCAGGCGAACTCTCGCGATCTTACGAAGTGCGGAGTTAGGCTTCTTCGGGCTGGTGGTCGATACCTTCGTGCAAACGCCTCTCTTCTGGGGGGAGGGCTGGTTCGTAGGAACGTTATCAAGCGTGTTGAAGCCCTTCTGCAGAACAGGCGCCTTTGACTTGTACTGCTTGTCATGTCTACCCTGCTTGACAAGCTGGTTAAAGGTCGGCATTCTTTCTTTTTTCCTCCATTTCCATAGAATTCGTGTTCTCTGCGGGCGTGGGAGAGAGACCCATTTCCGCGGAAAGTAACGCTCGTGGGCGCACAGTTATGGCATACCCGCAAAACGCTACGATATATTATAGCATTTCCCCTCTTTTTTGTCAAGAACAAGTTTGTCGCAATCAGATTTTCTCCTTTTTGCACAACCAACCACTCGTGTCAAACTGTCGTTTTGTAATTTTTATCAACAAAGGACGGGTAAAATGCCGTTAGCGCGCAGCATTCTATCCGTCCTTTTTCGTTGTTTTGTCGATGAATGGGAGTCTCTTCCCCACTCGGCCCCTCACGGCTCCTCGCAAGGAATGCTGTCCGACGGATGCGATCGGCTTACGCCTCTGCCTCCTCGGATCTCTTAACACCGACGTTATGATAGCAAGCCATACCCGTACCTGCGGGGATGAGCTTACCGATAATGACGTTTTCCTTCAGGCCGAGCAGATGGTCGACCTTGCCCTTGATCGCCGCATCGGTAAGAACGCGGGTGGTTTCCTGGAAGGAAGCCGCGGACAGGAAGGACTCGGTCTGAAGCGAAGCCTTCGTGATACCGAGCAGCTCCGGAACGCCCTCAGCGAGCTTGAGATCATCCTCACCCGCGTCAATGCGTGCCTGAACCTTGTTGTTTTCCTCCTCGAACTCGGTGACGTCCACGAGAGAGCCGAGCAGGAGCTCGGTGTCTCCGTTTTCTTCCACGCGGATCTTTCTCGTCATCTGACGGGCAATGACCTCGACGTGCTTATCGTTGACATTAACCGACTGCGAGCGGTAAACGCGCTGAACCTCGCGCATCAGGTAATCGTAGACGGCGTCAAGGCCGAGGATACGCTTGATATCCGCAGGAGCCTTGTTACCCTCGGTGAGTGCCTGACCGCGTTCGACGCGCTCGCCGTCCTCAATGGCAATACGGACACCGTAGTCCACCGTGTAGCGGACGACCTCGCCCGTTTCCTCGGAATGGATCATAATGTCATTGACGTTTGCCGTTTCGGAGGGCTGGATATGAGCCACGCCGCTGTGCTCGGTGAGGACAGCCGCCTTCTTCGGCGATCTTGCCTCAAACAGCTCCTCGACACGGGGCAGACCCTGTGTAATGTCGGAGCCTGCGACACCGCCCGAGTGGAAGGTTCTCATCGTCAGCTGGGTACCGGGCTCGCCGATTGCCTGAGCTGCGATAATACCGACCGCCTCGCCGACGCTGACGAGCTTGCCGGAGGCAAGGTCGGCGCCGTAGCAGTGAGCACAAATACCGTGCTTTGCGTGGCACTGAATGATCGTACGGATATAGACCTTATCGATACCTGCCGCCTCGATCTTCTTCGCGATCTCGTCGGTGATCATCTCATCGTCGCCGATGATGACCTCACCCGTAACGGGGTGTACGATCTCGCCGATGGTGTAACGGCCGACAATACGGTCGGAAAGGGGCTCGAGGACGTTGTTGTCCTTGCCGTCGACAATGGGGCTGACCCACGCGCCCTTCTTCGTATCACACTTGATCTCGCGAACGATGACCTCCTGCGAAACGTCTACGAGACGACGGGTCAGATAACCCGAGTCTGCCGTACGAAGTGCGGTATCGGACAGAGACTTACGGGAGCCTCTTGCACCGGAGAAGTAATCAAGCACCGAAAGACCCTCGCGGAAGTTCGACTTGATCGGGATCTCCATCGTCTTACCGTTGGTTGCAAACATCAGACCACGCATACCTGCGAGCTGACGCATCTGCTGGATCGAGCCACGGGCACCCGAGTCGGACATGATCTTGATCGGGTTGTACGCGTCAAAGCTGCCGATGAGGGCGTTCGTAACGTTCTTCGTGGTCTGTTCCCAGATCGAAATGACGTTGCGGTAGCGCTCGTCCTCGGTGAGATCACCGCGGAGGTAGTGCTTATAGACCTTATCTACCTGCTTTTCAGCGCCCTTGATGAACTCGTTCTTTTCCTTCGGGATGGTCATATCGTAGACCGAGATCGAGAAGGATGCGCGAGTCGAATACTTGTAGCCCATCTCCTTGATGTTGTCGAGCATTTCGGAGCAGACTGCGGTACCGTGGACCTTGATGCAGGCATCAATGATCGCGCCGAGCTGCTTCTTGCCAACGACCTGCTGGATCTCAAGCTCGAAGGGATTCTGACGGTCCTTGAGAATACCGAGGTCCTGCGGGAGAGGACGGTTGAAGATCAAGCGTCCAAGGGTTGCATCAATGACCTTCGACTGCTCAACGCCGTCGATGACCTTGGTCACACGAACCTTAATGGGTGCGTGCAGACCGAGCTGCTTATTCTCGTACGCCATAACCGCCTCGTCGAAGTCGCGGAATACGCGGCCCTCACCGGGCTCACCGGGCTTCAGCATCGTGAGGTAGTAGGAGCCGAGGATCATATCCTGTGTCGGGACGGTAACTGCACGGCCGTCGACCGGCTTCAGGAGGTTGTTTGCAGAGAGCATAAGGAATCTTGCCTCAGCCTGTGCCTCTGCGGAAAGCGGAACGTGAACAGGCATCTGGTCACCGTCGAAGTCCGCGTTGAACGCGGTACAAACGAGCGGGTGCAGACGGATCGCACGTCCCTCTACGAGCACGGGCTCGAACGCCTGAATGGACAGACGGTGGAGCGTCGGTGCACGGTTCAGAAGCACGGGGTGCTCCTTGATGACGTTTTCAAGAGCGTCCCAGACGATCGGGTCGACCTTATCGATCTTCCTCTGTGCGTCCTTGACGTTCTGTGCCTTCTGCATCTCAACGAGACGCTTTACGACGAAGGGCTTGAAGAGCTCGAGTGCCATTTCCTTCGGAAGGCCGCACTGGTAGATCTTCAGATTCGGGCCGACAACGATAACCGAACGTCCCGAGTAGTCAACACGCTTGCCGAGCAGATTCTGACGGAAGCGTCCCTGCTTACCGCGAAGCATCTCGGAGAGAGACTTCAAAGGACGGTTCGAGGGGCCGGTAACGGGCTTGCCGCGGCGGCCGTTGTCGATCAGTGCGTCGACTGCTTCCTGCAGCATACGCTTCTCGTTACGGACGACGATCTCGGGCGTACGGATCTCCATCAGCTTACGCAGACGGTTGTTACGCGCGATCACGCGGCGATACAGCTCATTGAGATCGGAGGTTGCAAAGCGGCCGCCGTCAAGCTGAACCATCGGACGGATGTCCGGAGGAATGACGGGAACAACGTCGAGGATCATCCACTCGAGCTTATTGCCCGACTTGCGGAATGCCTCGATGACCTCGAGTCTCTTGATGATACGGGTCTTCTTCTGACCGGTAGCAACGAGAAGCGAGTTCTTCAGCTCAATGGAAAGCGCCTCTACGTCGATGTCCTGCAGAAGCTCCTTGATCGCCTCTGCGCCCATACCGACGCGGAATGCCTTACCGTACAGCTCGCGGTATTCCTGATACTGCTTTTCGGTGAGAACCATTCTCTTCTGAAGGGGCGTATCACCCGGATCGAGGACAACGTTCTCAGCAAAGTACAGGACCTGCTCAAGCTGCTTCGGAGAAATATCAAGAACGAGCGCCATACGGGACGGGATCGCCTTGAAGTACCAGATGTGGGACACCGGAGTCGCGAGCTCGATATGGCCCATACGCTCACGGCGAACCTTCTTCGTGGTAATATCCACACCGCACTTTTCGCAGCGGCGGACCTCTTTCGTATGCGGGGAGTTCTTGTATTTACCGCACATACAAGCACCGTCTCTGGCGGGGCCGAAGATCCGTTCGCAGAACAGACCTCCAACCTCAGCCTTCAGAGTACGGTAGTTAATGGTTTCGGGCTTGGTGACCTCGCCGTAAGACCAATCACGGATCATATCGGGAGAGGCAAGACCGATCTTTATCGAATCAAATTCATTATGCTCCACAGCCGTTAACCTCACTATCAGGAATTACCGTCGTCGCCGCCGAGACCGCCGAAGAGATCGGCAACCTCATCCTCGGTAGCGAAGAACGGAGAATCATTATCGGAATTTTCAGCGTCGATCAGGAAGGAATCGCGGATCGCATCCTCATCGGCAATCGTTTCCTCCTCAAAGCTTGCATCTCTCGAAGCGAGACCGTGCTTGTCGGAGTACTGCGGAACGTCGTCATCTCCGCAAAGGGTGGAGAGCTGAACCTCCTTGCCCTCGGCGTCAAGCACACGGATATCGAGTGCGAGCGCCTGGAGCTCCTTCACGAGGACCTTGAAGGATTCGGGAACACCCGGAGTCGGGATGTTCTGACCCTTGATGATCGCCTCGTATGCCTTGCGGCGGCCGTTGATGTCGTCCGACTTCACGGTCAGGATCTCCTGCAGGGTGTATGCGGCACCGTAAGCCTCGAGTGCCCAGACCTCCATCTCGCCGAAGCGCTGTCCACCGAACTGCGCCTTACCGCCGAGAGGCTGCTGCGTAACGAGCGAGTACGGACCGTTCGAGCGGGCGTGGATCTTATCGTCAACCAGGTGATGCAGCTTCAGGTAGTACATGATACCGACCGTTACGGGGTTGTCAAAGGGCTCTCCGGTACGTCCGTCGTATACGGTACGCTTACCGTCGATGACCTTCACGCCGCCCTGTCTGTACAGCTCAGCCATTCTTTCGGGATCATTACGCTCTTCGTCGGAAATGCGCTGCAGATCCTTCTTACCGTTTTCGAGCTCGACCTCAACGAAGAGATCCTTACCGTCAACGTTCTCTGCGGGAACACCGAGCGAATAGCCGTCCTCATCGACCTGCATACGCACGTCGCGGCAGAGGCCTGCCATACGGAGGCACTCAACGATGTCCTTCTCGTTTGCGCCGTCGAATACGGGGGTCATAACCTTCCAGCCGAGCTTACGCGCAGCAATTCCGAGGTGCACCTCAAGGACCTGACCGATGTTCATACGCGAAGGCACGCCCAGCGGGTTCAGGACGATATCAAGCGGAGTACCGTCTGCAAGGAAGGGCATATCCTCGGGAGGCAGGATGCGCGAAACGACACCCTTGTTACCGTGACGGCCTGCCATCTTGTCGCCGACCGAGATCTTACGCTTCTGTGCGATATAGACGCGGACGACCTTATTAACGCCTGCGGGAAGCTCGTCGCCCTGCTCGCGCGAGAATACGCGAATGTCAACGACGATACCCGAAACGCCATGGGGGAGACGGAGAGAGGTATCACGTACTTCTCTTGCCTTCTCGCCGAAGATCGCACGGAGGAGGCGCTCCTCTGCCGTCAGCTCGGTCTCGCCCTTGGGCGTGATCTTACCGACGAGGATATCGCCTGCGCGAACCTCGGTACCCTTCTTGACGATACCCTCGTTGTTGAGGTCGCGAAGCGCGTCCTCACCGACGTTGGGCACCTCACGGGTGATCTCCTCCGGCCCGAGCTTGGTGTCGCGGGCCTCGTGGGTATATTCCTCAATATGAAGAGAGGTATAAACGTCATCTCTGACGAGCTTTTCATTCAGAAGGACTGCGTCCTCGTAGTTATAACCCTCCCAGGTCATAAATCCGATGAGCGCGTTCTTACCGAGCGAGATCTCGCCGTTCTTCGTTGCGGGACCGTCGGCAATGACGTCGCCCGCCTTAATCTCCTGACCGACCGAAACGAGGGGACGCTGATTGAAGCAGGTACCCTGGTTTGTTCTCTTGAACTTGATGAGGTCGTAGGTATCCTTGTGTCCGTCCTCTGCCTCGATAACGATGTGATCGGCATCGACAGCCTCGACGCGACCCGAATTCTTTGCGACGATGACAACGCCCGAGTCAACTGCCGCCTTGTATTCCATACCGGTACCGACGATCGGGCTGTCGGTGACCATCAGCGGAACTGCCTGCTTCTGCATGTTAGAGCCCATCAGCGCACGCGAGTTATCGTCGTTCTCAAGGAAGGGAATGCACGCGGTAGCAACCGATACGACCATCTTCGGAGAGACGTCCATCAATTGAACCTTCGTGGGATCGATCTCGATGATCTCGGTTCTGTCGCGGGCGATGATACGCTCGTTCAGGAAGTAGCCGTTTTCGTCGAGCGGCTCGTTTGCCTGCGCAACGACGTAGTTATCCTCGACGTCAGCCGTCATATAGACGACCTCATCGGTAACGCGAGCGCGGCCGTTCTCATCGAGCTCTACCCTACGGAAGGGTGCCTCGATGAAGCCGTACTCACTGATCTTTGCATAGGTAGTCAGATAAGAGATCAGACCGATGTTAGGACCTTCGGGCGTCTCGATCGGGCACATTCTGCCGTAGTGCGTATAGTGAACGTCACGAACGTCGAAGGATGCACGGTCACGGGACAGACCGCCCGGGCCGAGTGCCGAGAGACGGCGCTTATGCGTCAGCTCTGCAAGCGGGTTGTTCTGGTCCATAAACTGCGACAGCTGCGAGGACCCGAAGAACTCGCGGATCACGGTCGCGACCGGACGGATGTTGATCAGGGACTGAGGCGTGAGCGCCTTTTCGCTGTCCTGCGTGGTCATACGCTCCTTGATGATCTTATCCATACGGGTAAAGCCGATGCGCATCGCATTCTGGAGCTGCTCACCGACCGAACGGATACGACGGTTGCCGAGGTGGTCGATATCGTCCACTCTGCCGACGTCGTGCACGAGGCAGAGGATATAGTTGATGGATGCAAAAATATCATCCTTCGTGATGTGCTTCGGAACAAGCTCTGCGATGCGCTCCTTCGCCATCAGCTTGATGGTATCAACGTCGCCGCCCGACTGCTCGAGGATGTCGAGAAGAACAGCGGTTCTTGCCTTTTCGGGAACGCCGCAGTCCTTCAGATCGAAGCCGAGGATGTACTCGGGCTCGATCGTATTGTTCGAGAAGACCTTGAGCACGTAGCCGTTGTCGAGCTCGATCTTAACGTCGTTCACCGCGTTATGCTCGACGTTCAGTGCCATCTCGCTCGTGAGAACGGTTCCCTTCTCGTAAAGAACCTCACCCGTGATCGGGCTGACGACGTCCTCTGCGAGTCTGTGATTCGCGATTCTCTCAGAGATCGCAAGCTTCTTATTATATTTATAACGACCCACCGGAGCGATATCGTATCGCTTCGGATCAAAGAAATAATTGTTCAGAAGGGTCTGTGCCGATTCGACAAGCGGAGGCTCACCGGGACGGAGCTTCTTATAGATCTCCTTCAGCGCCTCGATGCCGACCGACGAATGCATACGGATCGCAAGATCCTCGCTCTCGTCCTTCTCAAAGGTCGCAGCGAGATTCTCCTCCTCACCGAAAAGCTCGTAGATGGCTTCTCTTTCTTCAAATACCGAGGTCTCCTCGAGCGCACCCAGCGCACGGATAAACATCGTGATCGGAACCTTGCGGTTCTTATCGATGCGGACGTAGATGACACCCGTCTGATCGATCTCGTACTCCAACCACGCGCCGCGATACGGGATCACGGTAGCGCTGAACGTCTTGCGACCGGTCTTGTCGATCGCAGAGTCGTAATACATACCGGGCGAACGAACGATCTGGGATACGATGACACGCTCGGCACCGTTGATCACAAAGGTACCGTTCTCGGTCATCAGCGGGAATTCACCCATAAAGATATCCGACTGCTTCACTTCACCGGTCTGCTTATTCGTCAGACGAACGTTGACCTTCAGCGGTGCTGCATAGTTCGCGTCGCGCTCCTTGCACTCCTCGACCGAATACTTCGGCTTCTGGTCGATCGAATACGAAATGAACTCGATCTGCAGATTGCCGGAATAGTCGACGATCGGCGACACGTCGCGCAGAACCTCGAGCAGTCCCTCGTCGAGGAACCAGCGGAAGGATTTCGTCTGAATTTCCACAAGATTGGGGAGTTCGAGCGTATTGCGGGTTCTGGAGAAGCTCATTCTCTTATTCTGCCCAAGCCACGTCTCTTTTACATTGACCATTGATACAATCACTCCATTCAAGCTTTTCGACTTGCCTATTTCTGCGTTCTGACCCCCTTTTTGGCAAAAGGGTGAGCCGCAAGAGCGCACAGATGGCAATTATAACGCAGTATAGTATTATAGCAGACTTGTCAAGACTTGTCAAGTGCTTTTTGGGAATTTTTTCTGATTTTTTTACATTTCTGCAATTTTTCGTATAAAGTGCGAAAATTCGGATGGATTTCTTCCTGATATGTATTGCAAATGTGGCGGCTGAAGGTGCCCGTCCATTATTCCTCGCTCAAAAAAAGTCCCCACGGACATCTCCGTGAGGACAGTTCATACTTCTTTATATACTTATTCGACCACGACCGTCGACAGACTGTTCGGAAGCAGCTCTGAGTACCACCATTCTCCACGCTCGAAGAACTGTACCTGACGCTTCTCCTTGTCGGGATTCGAAAGGATGTACACGATCTTGCCGTCAGGCGTCTCAAAAGAGACCGCGTGCATCGCGTGGCGCGTCTTGTTTATTCCGAAGCCGAACATTCCGAAGCTGTTCCGATCGATCGCAACGCGGTGGACTCGGCTTCCCTTCTTCATAAAGGGCGCGATATGACGGAACGCCTTATACTGTCCGCTGTACGAAAGCTCACCGCTCCGGCTGTTCAGGGTCACAAGCCCGCCGCAGAAGAAGGGCCCGACGTTCGGACCGCCGTTCTCATTCAGCAGCAGATTCCATCCCGTAAAGGAGCCGAAGCCGTGGTGCAGTACCTCGGACATCATAATCCCCCATTTACACCAATCGGTCGCATAATTGTCGTAAAGGCGCGGGCCACCCTCGGTGAAGTGCATCTTCAGCGCGGGATACGCCTCCTGAAGCTCAACGCACTGCGTGATACTGCCTCCGTAATAATGAAAGGCGATCCCCGACGCATCGCGGCGGAGTGCCTCGTGGTCGTCAAGTGAGGCCTTGACGCGCTCGACGTTTTCGAAGTTGTGATCGTACATCCAGATCTCAGTATCCATTCCCCTCGCGCTGAGCTTTTCGCGCAAGACCGAAATGAAGTACGCCTCGGTATCGGGATGCCAGATGCAGGCAGGCATCCGACCGTGCTGCTGCGTCTCGGGCTCGTTTTGCGGCGTGATCGCCGAAATATGAATGCCGCATTCCTCATATGCTTCAAGGAACTTGATGATGTAATCGGCGTAGCACGCGACGTACTTGTCGCGCATATATCCGCCGCACATCCGTCCGTTCGTCTTCATCCATCCGGGCGGGCTCCACGGCGATGCAAAAAGATAGAGGTCGGGATTCACTGCAAGGATCTCCTTGATCATCGGGATCACATATGCGCGGTCACGGTCGATCGAGAAGTGCTCGAGCGCAACGTCGTTCGGAACGTCGTCGTAGGAATAGGTCTCGGCAGAGTAATCGCTTGCACCGATCGACAAACGTGCGACCGACAAGCCGAGCCCGTTTTTTCCGTAGATCCGTTCGATCAGAGCGCGGCGTGCAGCTTCCTCCATCGTGCTGAGCAGATAGCAAGAGCTGCCCGTGATTGCGACACCGAAGCCGCGGAAATCGTCTGACACGGTGTCCTCTTCACGCGTGAGCGTCAATGCCCCACTCCGCCAAAGGGTCGGAAAAACGGGATAGACCTCACACTCCTGATTCTCACTTGTAACGTACTGTATGGCTTTCATTCGGATATCCTCCTGTCTCTATCATATGTTGTAATCATTATAACAGGATATTTCAAAAAAGAAAATGAAAAATCCGATTCAAAAGATGGACTTTTCTTCAGAATCGTGCTATAATAAAGCAACAAAGCAATAAAAAGGAGGAAGCGTATGATACGATACCTGTCCTTCACCGCACTCAGGAAGGAGCTTGCCTTCAGCGAGGTGATCGAATGCCACAAACAGATCTGGGCACACGGAAGTGAATGGAAAAAATACGAGCGCACCCCGCGCTTCGCAGACGGACTCATATTCGTCTGCTCTAAGGTGCGTGCAGTCTTTACCGTTGAGGGCGGCAGTACACTGACCGCCGAGCAGGGGGATCTTCTCTATCTTCCCGAAGGAGCACGGTACAGCGTCCGATTTCTCGGCGGCGGTCACGGAACCGACCTTTACACGGTCAATTTCCGCTTGAAGGATCGAAACGGCAACGTCCTCCGCTTCGGTGATCAACTTACTCGCCTTGCGAACGGCGCGCCTGACAGCACCTACACCATCGCCTCCCGTCTCGCCGACACCTGCTGCTCCCCCGAGGAAAACACCCTCCGAAAGCATTCCGAGCTGTTCGCACTATTCGACGCCATCGGCGAGGAGATCAACTACCGTTCAAGCGATTATTACCCAATCCGTAAGGGCGCACGTCTTCTCGTGAAGGAATGGAACCAAAATCGTCCGATAGCCTATTATGCCGAGCTCTCGGGTGTCAGCGAAACGAGCTTCTATCAGCATTTCAAGGCTTGGGCGAGCTCCTCTCCCGCCGAGTACCGCACAAAAATGCGGATCTCTGCGGCAAAATCTCTCCTGCGAAACAGCAGTTACCGTATTTCCGAGATCGCCGCCGAGGTCGGCTTTGATGATCCGTATTACTTCAGCCGTATTTTTCGGAAAGCCGTGGGGGTTTCTCCGCGTGCATATCGCCAAAGCGACAAAACCGACCAAGAAAGGGACGAGAAACCCACTTGACAAGCAGAACGGAAACTGTTATAATGATTATATGTAGTAAAAAATGAAGGGAGAGTACCGCGTGGACAGCATTTTCTCACACATCGTAGGCAACGACGCTCTGAAAAAACGCCTCCGTGCGGACGTGCAAACGGGCTCTCTCTCTCACGCGTATATCATCGAGGGACGCCGAGGCTGCGGAAAGCACCTGACGGCGAGATCGATCGCGGCGGCAGTCAACTGCACGGGCGATGCCGAATCCCTTCCTTGCGGAAAGTGCGAGGCCTGTCGCAAGATCCTTGCAGGTCTCTCCCCCGACGTCATCACGGTCACCCGTGAAAGCGGAAAGGCTACCCTCGGCGTCGACGTCGTGCGTGCCCTTCGTGCCGATACGGCAACCGTTCCGGGCGAGCTTGACCGAAAGGTCTACATTGTAGAGGAAGCAGACCTTATGACCGAGGCGGCGCAAAACGCGCTCCTTCTCACGCTTGAGGAGCCTCCTGCCTTTGTAATGTTTCTGCTTTTATGCGAAAACGCACGCACGCTCCTCGAAACGATCCGAAGCCGCGCACCGACGATCCGCGTTGAGCCGCTCGGAAGAGCTCTGCTTGACGCATACCTCTGCGAAAGCGATCCTCGTGCTCGGCTGACGAAAAACAATCTTCCGGACGAGTACGAGGCGATCCTGACCGCAGCCGACGGCTCGGTAGGAGAGGCACTCCGTCTGCTCGACCCAAAGGAAAGAAAGGCGTTTCTTTCTGAGAGAGCGTCCGTCCGCTCGATCGTGGACGCACTTGCCGATCGATCGGCAAGCGACACGCTAACAGCTCTTCTTCCCCAGCCTCCGCTGAAGCGTCCCGAGGCGATCGCCCTCTTTTCCCTTCTCCTCACCGCCCTCCGCGATCTTATCGCGGTCAGCCGCGCAGAGGACCCCCATCTTTGCTTTTTCACCGATGCGGAGGAAGCCGCCGATCTTGCGTCGCGCTTTTCCCTTTCATCGCTCGCCTCGCTCTTCGAAGACACCGACCGTGCGATCGATGCACTCTCCAGAAACGCGAGCGTCCCCCTTACCCTCGTTAATTTTTCCGTGGCGGCGGGCCGCTGACCCCGACACGAACCAAATCACAGCATAGAGAAAGATACGGATATGATGTCTAACGATAACACGACCCAAAGAGACGATCGGGAGGAATCCCCCTTCCGCAGAAGCGACGCTCCCACGGAAAACGTCTCGGGTGTTCCCGACAATTACGTTATGATCGACCTCTCAACGCACAAGGAGCCCGCAGAAGCGGAAGCTCCTGCCTCGGTCAACGCCCCTGCAAACGAAAAAACACCCTCTCCCGCAGAGGAGCCGAAAAAGAATGACTCTACTGCCACGGTGGAGATCATCGGCATCCGTTTTAAGAAGGGCGGAAAGATCTACTACTTTGATCCGCACGGCATCAAGGCACCGAAGGGCGGCTACGCCATCGTCGAGACCGCGCGCGGTCAGGAGTACGGCGAGATCGCGCTTGAAAACACCTTTGTTTCCGAAAGCGAGATCATCCCCCCCATCCGCCCCGTCGTCCGCATTGCAACGAAGGCAGACGAGGAGCACTACGAGGAGAACCGCAAAAGGGAGCAGGAGGCGTTCCGCACCTGCCTTGAAAAGATCGCGGCGCATAAGCTCGATATGAAGCTCGTCGAGGCGCAGTATACCTTTGACAACTCGAAGCTTCTGTTCTATTTCACCTCTGCGGGACGTGTCGATTTCCGCGACCTCGTCAAGGATCTCGCCTCGGTATTCCGTACGCGCATCGAGCTTCGTCAGATCGGCATCCGCGACGAGGCAAAGCTGATCGGCGGTCTCGGAAGCTGCGGACGTGCTCTCTGCTGTGCGGGCTTCCTTTCCGATTTCGGTCAGGTCTCGATCAAGATGGCAAAGGAGCAGAACCTTTCCCTCAATTCTACCAAGATCTCAGGCACCTGCGGCAGGCTGATGTGCTGCCTGCGCTTCGAATACGAGGCATATCTCGAGGAGATCCGTCTGACTCCGCCCGTCGACAGCATCGTAAAAACGCCGGACGGCGTCGGAACGGTCGTTGAGACCGCTCCGCTGCGCGGAATGATCAAGGTTCGCCTCTCCTCGGAGCCCGATGCAGTCCCCCGCTCCTACCACAGAGATACCGTAACGGTTTTCCCGAAGGGAAAAGCCCCAACCGAGGAGGATCTCGCGATCCGTGCACGCCAAAGGGACGATTTCTCCGAAAAGCTCGCCGCCTTCGAAAGCGCGCTCGCGACCTCGGAAAATCCCCCCCGCCGCCCTCTTGGAGATCCGCTCCGCACGAAGGACAGCCGTAGTGAGGGGCACGTCATCCGCAAAAAGGACGAAAAGCGCCCGCAGGGTCACGCACAGAAAAGATCGGCAGACGGTGGCGATCGCCCCAAAACGCCCGTCGAGGACATTGCCAATGCAAAAAACCGCAGTCACTCTCAAAGGCACCGCGGAAAACCGCAAAATCAAGGCAGACGTCCTCACTCCACACAAAAGACACAGCACCGCGGATCGGGCGGTAAGTCAGGCTCCGGAGGCGGAAATTCCTGACCGAAGCACCCATTTTTGACGGCACTTCCAAAAAAAGTTTCAAAAAAACGTATATTTTTCGAAAAAATTTGCAAAAAGGTATTTGCAAAATCGAAAAAGTGTGATACAATATACCCGTAACCAAAATATCATATACATAGAGGAGGAATCCCAAAATGGCTTACAAGATTAGTGATGACTGCATCTCCTGCGGCGTTTGCGCTGAAAACTGCCCTGTTAACGCAATTACCGAAGGCGACGGCAAGTACGTAATCAATCCTGACCTTTGCATCGACTGTGGCGCTTGTGCAGGCGACTGCCCCGTTGACGCACCCAAGGCAGAGTAATTTACACAGGAAGCGGAGTCGGCTGTATCTTCACGGTAAGAGCACGGTCGGCTCCGTTTTTCTATATTGCATTTGATAACAGATTTAAATATGAAGGCTCCTCCCATACTATACGAAAACGAGCGGCTCGACGAGGTCAATGAGGACATCACCCTGATCCAGAAAAAGGACGGTCTGACCTTCGGCACCGACGCCTACCTCCTCGCCGCCTTTATCAGGCCGTCATCGCGCGCACGGGCGATCGAGCTCGGCGCGGGAACGGGGATCATCTCCCTCCTGCTTTCGGCGCGCAATAAGGTAAAGCACACCCTCGCAGTCGAGCTTCAGCCCGAATTTGCCGAGCTGTGCAGGCGGAATACCGAGTTGAACGGCTTCCTTGATCGGATCGATACCCTCTGCGCCGACGTGCGGGAGCTCGATCCCACCCACATCGGCTATGAGGCCGATCTTGTCTTTTCCAATCCCCCTTATATGCGGACCGACTCGGGACTTCCGAACGCAAGCGTGGGGAAAAATATTGCCCGCCACGAAACGGCAGGCGGGATCGCGGATTTCTGTCTCGCGGCGGCACGCCTGCTGAAGCACGGCGGCATCTTTACGCTCGTCTACCGCCCCGATCGGCTCCCCGAGCTTATCGTCGGGCTTGACCGTGCGGGGCTTGAGCCGAAGCGTATGACCTTCGTCTCTTCAGACGTGCATACAGCCCCGTCAATGGTGCTTGTCGAAAGCCGCAAGGGCGGCGGCAAGGGACTTTCCGTCACACCTCCCTTGATCCTACACAAAGAACGAAACGGTTCGGGATCTCCCGAAATGACCGACGAGGCACGCGCCGTATACGATACCTGTGCGCTTTACCCAATACAGGGAAAACGGAACGGCGAACACGAAAAGGAGTGATTCCACTATGAACAACGTAAAAAAGAATCTGTCTATGGCAAAAAAGGCAGTTAAAAAGGTCACGCGACGCGCATCAGCAAAATTCCTGACCGCCGCCGCTGTGAGCGCTGTGATCCCATACAAGCTTGAAAAAAGGCAAAATCCCGAAACGGGAGACGACGGATACGATCTCTCCTCCCTCCTGCTTCGCATCTCGATCGCACCGAAATGCGAGGATTCGATCGAAAACAAGACCCTTCTCCGTGTCGGTCTCCGTCCGATGGGAGAGGTCAGGAGGGATCTCCAAAGCCTTGAAGCACTGCTTGAGAAAAAGAAGAAGCCCGTTGTGATCGAGCCCGCCCCCCTCTCCGATAAGGACGCAAAAAAGCTCAGGAAGGCAGAAAAAAACGTAAAAAAGCTTGAGCATAAAATTATGAAAAAGCGGATGAAGGCGGCAAAGAAGGCATATAAGGCGGCAAAGAAGGTATGAGACGTATTCTGAGCTACGTTCGTCGCGCAGTCGACGACTACCAGATGATCGAGGACGGCGACCGCATCGCCGTCGGAGTATCGGCAGGCAAGGACTCTCTCACCCTTCTCGCCGCGCTTGCCGCTTTGCAAAGGTTTTATCCGAAAAAATTCGAGCTCGTGGCTGTGACGATCGATATGGGCTTCCCGAACACCGATTTTTCGGGAATACGCACCTTCTGCGAGGAACGGAACGTTCCCTATCACGTGATCCCCTCGGAGATCTATAAGATCATTTTCGAGGTGCGAAAGGAAAAAAATCCCTGCTCACTGTGCGCAAAAATGAGACGTGGCGCGCTCCACAATGCGGCAAAGGCGCTCGGATGCAATAAGGTCGCACTCGGGCACCACTTTGACGACGCAGTCGAGACCTTTATGCTGAACCTCTTTTACGAGGGGCGTATCGGATGCTTCTCCCCCGTCACCTATCTGTCGCGCGCCGATCTTCATATGATCCGCCCGATGGTCTACTTGCCCGAAAAGGATATCCGCTACTTCGCGTCACACACCGCCCTTCCCGTCGTGAAATCGGAATGCCCTGCCGACGGGAACACCGAGAGAGAGGAAATGAAGCAGCTTCTCGCATCACTTGACCGACAGCATAAGGGTCTCCGCTACCGCATCTTCGGCGCGATGCAGCGCGGCGAAATCGACGGCTTCAAGCTCCCTGTCGGCAGAATGAAGTCAATGAGCGATTATACCGACGACACAAACTAACCCCATAGAAATGCGCACTGCCATTCCCGTAGTGCGCATTCTTTGTCTTAGTCAACAAAACATTTCCTAAAAATTCACAGAATGGTAAAAAGTCATTTTTATACATATTGCCAGAATATGATATAATATGTTGATTATGCAACGAATCCTCTGCACAAGATGCAGAAATGCCTTTGAAAGGATCGCGCTTCGCGAGGTGGGCGATATGAACACACAAAAGCTTCCCGTCAAGGACTCGGAAAAGCCGTTTCCAAAGCAAAAAAAGCGAAAAAAGTGGATCAAAGTCCGTCACAGAGTCGTCCGCGTGATCGCCTACCTCATTTTGAAGCCGATCAGCCGCGTGAAATACGGCATCAGGATCGAGCCGATACGCGACAAGCGGCAGTTCGTGATCCTTCTGAATCATCAGACGCCGTTTGACCAGTTCTTCGTCGGAATGGCATTTCCGCGCGTGATCTACTATCTCGCATCCGAGGATATCTTCTCGAACGGCTTCGTGTCGTCCCTCATTCGCTTCCTCGTCGCTCCGATCCCGATCCAAAAGCAGACCACCGATATTCGGGCGATCAAAACCCTGCTTTCGGTCGCGAGAGAGGGAGGCTCGATCGCGATCGCCCCCGAAGGAAACCGCACTTACAGCGGAAAGACCGAATATATGGCTCCGTCGATCGCACCGCTCGTGCGACGGATGAAGCTCCCCGTTGCCCTCCTTCGCATCGAGGGCGGCTACGGCGTTCATCCGAGATGGTCGGACAAAACGCGCAAGGGAAAAATGCGCGCCTACGTCTCCCGCATCATTGAGCCCGAGGAATACGCAAGCCTTACCGACGACGAGCTGTTCGCAATCATCCGTGACGGACTGTACGTAAACGAGGCCTCGCTCGACGGCGAATACAAGAGCCGGCACGGTGCCGAATATCTCGAGAGAATGCTCTACGTTTGTCCCTTCTGCGGACTTTCACGCTTTGAAAGCCACGGCAACACGGTCACCTGCACGACCTGTGGACAGGGCGTCCGTTATCTCCCGACGAAGGAGCTGTCCGCGATTGAATCCGATTTTCCCTTCCGCTTCCTTTCGGAGTGGTACGAGTATCAGAAGGATTTCATAAACAAGCTCGATACCCTGCAGTACACCGAAAAGCCTCTTTACGAGGACACGGCAACGCTGTCCGAGGTCATCGTCTATAAGAAGAAAAAGCGCCTTCTGAAGAATGCCCCCGTCGCGCTCTACGGCGACAGAGTCACGGTCGGAGATATGATCGTTCCCTTCTCTGAGGCAACGGCAGTTACCGTGCTCGGACGGAACAAGCTGAACCTCTACTACGAGAAGAGGATCTATCAGCTGAAGGGTGACAAGCGCTTCAATGCAGTGAAATACGTTAACCTCTATCACAGATACAAAAACATAACGACTGGAGACGGCAATGGAAAATTTTTGGGACTTTAAGGTCTGGGGCAGCATTACCCTCTTTGCGGTACTGCTCGCCAGCCTTCTCGCAGGAAACATACTCAGAAAATCGATCCCCTTCCTCAGAAAGTCGCTGATCCCGACCTCGGTCATCGGCGGGCTCCTTCTGCTCGTGATCGCAGGCGTATACAAGGCGATCACGGGAGACGTGTTCTTTGAAACGGCGGCATTCGGAGGAAACGGCACGACGAATCTCGAGATCCTGACCTATCACACCCTCGCGCTCGGCTTCATCGCCTCCTCTCTCAAGACCTCGGGCGGCAAGCTTTCGAAAAAGCGCACGACCGAGATCTTCAACACGGGCGTAACAACGGTTTCGACCTATCTCATTCAGGGTATATTCGGTCTAGTAATCACAATGATCGCGGCACTTGTTGTCACCGGCTTTTTCCCATCTGCGGGTATGCTCCTTCCCTTCGGCTACGGCCAAGGCACGGGCCAGGCGATGAATTACGGCAATATCTACGAAACCGAATTCGGCTTTGCAGGCGGCAAGAGCTTCGGTCTCACGATCGCGGCACTCGGCTTCCTGTCTGCAAGCATCGGCGGCGTGCTTCATATGAACATTATGAGGCGCAGAAACAAGCTGAAGCTTGCCTCTACCGAGGAAAAGGGAATCAGAGCCGAGGAGATCGAGGCGCAGAACGAGATCCCGATGCAGGAAAGCATCGACAAAATGACGATCCAGATCGCCCTGATCGCGTTTGCCTACCTTCTGTCGTATCTCTTGATGTACGCGCTCGGAAGCCTCCTTCCCGGTATGCGCGCCGTCATATACGGCTTCAACTTTCTCCTCGGCGTCCTTTCCGCAACGCTTCTGAAGGCCGTACTGAAATTCCTGCAAAAGAAATCGATCGTCAAAAAGGAATATACGAACAATTTTCTCCTTACGAGAGCAAGCAATTTCTTCTTTGACATTATGGTCGTTGCGGGAATCGCGGCGATCCGTCTCGATTATCTCGAGCGCTACTGGGGCATTATGCTGATCCTCGGCGTCGTGGGTGCGATCGTTACCTACGTGTACAACCGCATCGTAGCAAAGACCCTCTTTCCCGAATACGCAGAGGAGCAATTCCTTATGATGTACGGTATGCTGACGGGTACGGCAAGCACGGGTATCATCCTTCTCCGCGAGGTCGACGGCGACTTCAAGACCCCTGCATCGGACAATATGGTGTACCAGAACTTCCCCGCGATCGTGTTCGGCTTCCCGCTGATGTTCCTCGCGACCCTCGCGCCGAAGCAAACCGTTCTGACACTGCTTATTGTGATCCTCTTCTTCATCGTTCTGAACGTCATCCTGTTCAGAAGCCTGATCTTCAGGAAACGAAAGAAATAACGAAAATGGGGCTGTCTCAAAGAGGCAGCCCCATTTTTATATGCTCCCGACACCGACTATATAAGTCGGATCTTCTTTTCAAATATCTCGCCGTCCACCGCGATGTAGCTGTGTGTTCCGTTATATCCCGCGCAGATCGTATGTCCGTCAAGGATCGCTCTGAGCTCGTGCTGCTGTTCGATCACAGCCTCGTACACGTGATACACGTTGCCGTCGATGACCAGCTCGTTTCTGCGCTTCACGCGTCTGTAACAGATACTATGTCCGAACGCATTTGCCTCCAGCAAAACCCTGTGCTTGACCGACATATCGGCAGGATAGAGGACCTCCGCATCCGCATTCGTTTCAGCAAAGGATGCAGCAGGAGAATCGGAGGGAGCGTATTCACCCTCTGTCGGAGGCGCATCGGGATCAAGGGTCATCTCCTCTTCCGGGATCGGAGCCTCCCCCGACAACTTCTTCAGCTTATAATGCGCGTGAATGCCGCGCGCAAGCGCAATGATGAACCATACGTGGAAGATCAGATCAATAATTGCCTCCAAGGAGAAGCTGAGAAGCAAAAACAGAATCGTATCAATGGAAAAAATGACCAAAGCAAAGATCATCCAACCGATCCTATGCTTTTTGGACAAGAGCCAGCTGATAAAATACAGCGCCGTACCGACGAGAGCGAAAATCAGCATAACTACAAAGAAGGAAGAATCTATCGGTTCAAGATCTTCAAGTCCATCCGTGTAGTAATCGTCGGGCATCATCCCGCACAGAAGCTTGCCCATTAAGACAGCAAAATACGGCAGAAATGCGGAAAAGAGAAAATAGGTGTCGGAATCAAAAAGCAGTAATCCGAGATTGAGCATCGTAAGCAGGAGCACGAGCAGGATATCCCCACGTGCCGAATTGTATCTGCGCTCGAGCAGATCTCGCTCCGAGAGCATCGTCGCCTGCGCTCCTCCGAATCCATTTTTTATCTTCATAGTTGTCTCCTGTTTTAACGTCTGAATGTAATTACGGAAATCCGTGTCCGGTTATTTTTTGAGTTCAAGCGTCCGCTTGTACGCAGACAGCACGGCATCCATCGCAGCGTTTCGCATACCGCCCCTTTCGAGGGCGTGCACACCTGCGATCGTCGTCCCGCCCGGACTGCACACAGCATCCTTGAGATCCCCGGGATGTCCGTACTCGAGTAGCATTTCTGCCGCTCCGAGAAGGGTCTGTGCCGCATAGATCGCCGCCTTATCGCGCGGAACACCACATTCGACCGCGCCGTCGGCAAGTGCCTCGGCAAAGAGATATACGAACGCAGGGCCGCAGCCCGAGAGCGCGCTTCCCGCATCGATCAGAGTCTCGGGAATGCGGTCAAACCGTCCTGCCGCCGCAAACGCTCCGAGGAAGACGCTTTCCTCGTCCGCCCCGACCTCGTCAACGGTGTAAAGGATCATCCCTTGTCCGACCGCAACCGACGTATTCGGCATAATACGGATCACGGGAAGCTCTGCACCGATATAGGAGCGGATCGCCGCGACCGAGAGCCCTGCCGCCATCGTAACGACGGTCACACCCTTGCGCCGAGAGAGCACGTCCGCAAATTCCGCGATACCGCTCTCCATATACTGCGGCTTGAGTCCAAGCACGACGAACGCGGCATTCTCCGCGATGTCGCGCGCCGAGGTCGGCACGACACCGCATTCCGACTTCAGTGCCTCAGTTTTCGTTTCATCACGGTCACATACGGCGATCTGTGCGCCCTGCAACGTTTTTGCAGCCGCGCGGGCAAGCGCACCGCCCATATTGCCGCAACCGATAAATCCAAGCGTATATTTCATAACAGTTTTCCCTTCCCTTATGTTTTTACGGAAGCACGCCACAGGTCTTCAGCGCACCTGACCGTCACCCGTAACAATATATTTGTACGAGCAGAGCTCTGTGAGTCCCATCGGACCGCGGGCGTGAAGCTTTTGCGTAGAAATGCCGATCTCACAGCCCTTGCCGAACTCACCGCCGTCGGTGAAGCGCGTCGAGGCGTTGACGTATACCGCCGCCGAATCAACGGCGCGGGTGAATTTGTCGATCGCCGCGTCACACCGCGAAACGATGCAGTCGCTGTGATGCGTCGAATGCGCACCAATGTGCAGAATCGCCTCGTCTACGTCCTTCACGACCTTTACGGCGAGAATATAATCGAGGAATTCGGTATCAAAATCGTGTTCGCCTGCCAAAGCTCCGCCCATTACTGCGTGTGCTTTGTTGTCACAGCGGAATTCGACGGGGGGAAGCCCCTTCTCTCTGCGGTCGTCCGCGAGACGCTTCTTCACACGCGGCAGCAGCTCCTCCGCGACCGATTCGTGAACGAGACAGACCTCTGCGGCGTTGCAAACCGACGGACGGCTGGTTTTCGCGTTTTCGAGAATATCGAGCGCCTTGTCAAGATCGGCAGACGCATCCACGTAAATATGACAGATGCCCGTTCCCGTCTGAATGCAGGGAACGCGCGCATTTTCAACGCAGGCGCGAATCAGTCCCGCGCCGCCGCGCGGGATCAGAGCATCCACATACCCGACCGCCGTCATCAGGTCGGTCGCGCTTTGGCGCGATACGTCCTCGACCATATTGATAAAATTCTCATTGAGGCCGCACTCTTTGAGTGTCTCCCGAAGCACCGAGACGATCTCGAAGGACGTGCGGTACGCCTCCTTGCCGCCGCGCAAAACGCAGACGTTTCCGCTCTTGAAGCAAAGCACGCCTGCATCCGACGTCACGTTCGGACGGCTCTCGTAAATGATACCGATCACGCCGAGCGGAACGCGCACCTTGCGGATCTCAAGTCCGTTCGGGAGAACGCCTGACTCGATCACGCCGCCGAGCGGATCCGGAAGCGCCGCGACCTCACGAATGCCGTTTGCCATCCCCGCGATGCGCTTTTCATCAAGTCGAAGACGGTCAACCATCACATCTCCGATCGTTTCGCGTGCCGCTTCGACGTCAAGCGCGTTTGCCGCAAGAATGCGCTCTGCATTCGCTTCGAGTGCATCCGCCATTTTCAGCAGTGCCGCGTTGCGGACGTCCGCGCCGAGCAGCATCAATTCGGGGGCCGCCTTTTTTGCCCGCTCCAATATTTCCTGTGTCGTATTCATATATAATAACTTCCTTTTTGCTTTCTTTCGGGACACTCCGTTCCCGTACGTATGCGACTCGTTCCGCTCAGTCGGCATAAAACCGCGTATACCCCGTTCTCTTGCCGCCGATGATGTCGTAAAGACACTCGGGGTCCTCGCCGTTTGCGATCACGAGATCGCACTTTTCCGCGTTACAGATCTGTGCCGCACGGAGCTTTGTCCGCATACCGCCCGTGCCGAGCAGAGATCCCTCCCCGCCCGCGAGCGCGAGGATCTCATCGGTTACGCCGTGGACCTCCTCGATCAGCTTCGCATCTGCATCCTTTCTCGGATCTGCCGAATAAAGCCCCTCGACGTCCGACAGAATAATGAGCAGCTCTGCACCCACGCTGACCGCGACAAGTGCAGACAGGGTGTCGTTGTCGCCGACCTTGATCTCCTCCGTGGCGATCGTATCATTTTCATTGATGATCGGAAGCACGCGAAGCTCCAGAAGCCGCTTCATCGTATTGCTGAAATTCTCGTGCCGCTCCTCCGAGGAAAAATCCGAGCCCGTGAGCAGGATCTGTGCCACGGTATGGTTATATTCGGTGAAAAGATTATCGTAAACGTACATCAGTTCACACTGACCGACAGCGGCAGCCGCCTGCTTTGTCGGGATGTCGGTCGGCTTCTCGAGAAGTCCGAGCTTCCCGACACCCATACCGATCGCGCCCGACGAGACGAGGATCACCTCGTGTCCCTCGTTCTTGAGATCGCTGATGACACGACAAAGCGCATTCGTGCGGCGGATGTTGAGCCGCCCCGTTGCGTGTGCCAGAGTTGACGTTCCTACCTTAATTACCACTTTCATAAATGTACTTCCTTTCGGCCGAGCCGAATATAACTCGATATTTTTACAGTGTGCTCGCAAATGACGGATCAGTCTTGCGAGCCTGTTATTTTTTTGATATACCGCTAAGGCTTCTCAGTAATTCCGATATGATCCTTCCGCAAGATACGCATCGATCAGCTGTTGTATGCCGCGCATATCGGTCTCGGAATCGAGGATCGCGTCGAAATTCGTCGTCGCCCCGTCGTATGTGTAATATTTGCAGATGAAATTCATCACATTAAACTCTTTATTGAGCCGTACGTCCCCGCAGAAGGAATACTCCTGCCCGACCGCGCTTTCACCCGTGATCGCACAGTAGATCGACAGCGCAGTGATGTAGCCCGTCAGCATATTGGGGTGATACCCGTCGTCTGCGCTCTTGCAGACGATGAAGCTGTTTTGATCGTACGTCTGCTCGGCGCCCGGCACGGTGATCTCTCCGCTGATGAGACCGTCCACAAGGCCGCCCCAATCCACTACGGTAACGCCCATATCTTCAAGCACCTTCAGCTCGGAAAGCCACAAGCAATTAAGCTCGTGCGCTCTTCTCTGAACGTGGAAAACAAATTTCACGCTTTCATTTGCCGCCTTAAAAACGTCCATTACCATTCGGCAATTCTCAAGAAATCCCTCGTCCGATCCGGTTTCGTACTGCATCACGACGTAATCAAAGGAACGGTCCTCAAGATAGCCGAGATGGTCCACACCGTTACAGCCACGGTCTGCTTCACACATCTTAAATAGATCGGTAAAGCCGTGATTTCCGAAGCTCCAATTCGTCACCGATACCGCAGCGCCATTCGATCGGCAAAGCTGATAAAAATAGCCCTCGTCGTTGCTCCGCGCCGCCTGCGTATGCTCCGTTACGCCCTTATCAAGAAGAGCCTTTCCGTAATAGCTGTGCGAATTTCCGATAAAAATGATCTTTTTTCCGTTAAGAGCGTGCCCTGCTCCGGGCGCCTCCGATCCTGTGTCCTCGGATCCCATTCCCGAAGAACCCTCTGCTCTGTCCGTGGTATCCACCTCAGGGGAAAATGCACTTTCCTCGGTCGAATCGATTCCCAAGGCATCGTCGCACGCACTGAAGGCGCAGAGACAAATCAGAAAAGCCAAAGACAGCGCCGTAATCCTTTTCATCTCTTAAGCCTCCGTTTGCTTCGATCCATCCGGGATTTACCTTTCATTATACACCATTCTTACGAGGTTGTCAATCGCTTTTCCAAAAATACGGTGATACACGAAAATATGGAGCTGTCTCACTAAGGTGAGACAGCTCCTACCGCAGATCATTTTCCCTCAAGCCCGCAAATGAAGCCGCTGACGTCCGCAGAGCAAATGTCACCGCCGATCACACGGTTGCGGTAAAGGAGCAGATTCACATAGACCGTCCCCTCGTACCCCTCGTAGTTCGTGATCTCGTAGGTATAGCGCATTACGGTCTTCTTTTTGTACTTTGAGAGATCGAAGCCCTGCTCCTTCTGAATCTCGTTGTACGCAGCAAACACCTTGTCGAAATCCGATGGAATGGTCACCTCACACTCCGCGATGACACCTTCAGCGGTCTCCCACCCGAACTGTGCAAGGAAGCTTCTTCGATCGGCATCGCTTTTGATCTTCGTGTAATTGTACGCCACCTCCCCCGCAACCGTTCCGTCCTCCGTTGTCGCCGCATAGGTCGGCACGAATACGATCAGCAAGACGAGTGTGGTAAGTGCAAGCGCAACGACGGCAAAAAACTTCGCCGTGCTCGCCCGAAAGGAATAAACAAACATAATAAAAGCCCTCCCGACTTCGTTTTTGTACATCGTATGCGCGGCAGGCTGTTCTTATGCCGAATTATGGGGGGAAATCCTACCATAAGAAGGCCGAAAATCACCTACCCGAACGCAAATCCTCCTTGACTTTTCCACACGTATATGGTATACTTTATTTGTATATTATTTTCAGGAGTTTGATTATGCTGTTCCGTTATACCGAGATCGAGGAATCCGCGTCGAAAACGCTCAAGGGTGCCGTTTCCGTGTCGAAATGCTCGGTTTTCCGCGTCTGTCTTTATCCGATCATCTCCCTGCTTTTCGTCGCAGGAGGGATCCTTATGCTGCTCATACAGCCGATCCGGCAGTACGCCGTTTCCGCTCTCATCCTCTTCATCGTTTCCTTTATCCCCATCGTCTATTTTGTAGATGCGCTTGTCACCCGAATGCTGATCGGAAACGGAAGGATCGCGATCCGTAAGCTCTCGTCAAAGGAAGCGATCTACACCTACACAGACGTGTCGTGGAGATTCCAGAGTCCGAAGGAGAAGCGAAGCGCGATCCTCGTCTACGTAAAAAACAAGACCACCCTTCGCATCCTGCCGGGCGCACGCAACTATACCGCCCTTCTCTCCCTTCGACACAAGGGAGGACTCTCAAACGACGAGAAGGAGCTTCTCCGTAAGCTCTCCGAGTCCTCCGACAAATAACCGATAAGGAGCGTCCTCACTTGCTACATAGCCTTTTGAAAAAATTTGAAGAAGCACTCACGTCGGTCCTTCCCGTCTCGCTGATCGTGATCGTGCTGAGCTTTACCCCGCTCATCAGCCTCTCTGCAACCGAAATGGGCGTTTTTATCGTATCCTCGATCCTCCTCATCATCGGCATCGGAATGTTCAACCTCGGTGCGGATATCGCAATGACGCCGATGGGCGAGCAGATCGGATCGGGACTAACCCGCTCGGGGAATATGAAACTCCTCGTCACAGTTGCCTTTCTGATGGGACTGCTTATCACAGTGGCAGAGCCCGATCTCTCGGTGCTCGCCGCACAGGTCTCTAAGGTGATGAACGGCACGAGCCTGATCCTCGCGGTCGGTGTCGGCGTAGGCCTCTTCCTGCTCCTTTCGGTGCTGAAGATCGTCTTTAAGAAGCACCTCTCTTCGATGCTTCTGTACTTTTATATGATCCTCTTCGCCCTCTCGGCACTCCTTCTGCTTCGCGGAAACGGTGCTTTCCTCGCGCTCGCCTTTGATTCGGGCGGAGTGACAACGGGACCGATCACCGTCCCCTTCATTATGGCACTCGGCGTCGGCATCGCATCCGCCCTCGGCGGCAAGGATTCAAGTGAAAACAGCTTCGGTCTCATCTCGATGTGCTCGATCGGCCCGATCCTCGCCGTGATGCTGCTCGGCGTGGGCGTGACGGGTAGCATCGACTATACCGCCCCCGACTACACGACCAACATCACAGCGCTTTCCGTACTCGAAACGCTATTACATACGCTGAAGGAGGTCTCAATCGCACTCGGTCTCATCGTTGCCTTTTTCATCGTCCTGCAGATCTTCTGCCTGAAGCTTCCGAAGAAAAAGCTGCTGCGCATCGCGGTCGGTATCCTCTACACCTTCATAGGACTCGTGATATTCCTCACCGTTGTAACAGTAGGCTTTATGCCGATTGGATACAAGATCGGTACCGAGCTCGCATCGGGTCCCTCGTGGGTGCTCGTCGGCTTTGGCTTCTTGCTTGGGATGGTCGTCGTCCTTGCCGAGCCCGCAGTCCACGTCCTCAACAAACAAGTTGAAAATATCACCGACGGCACGGTCAGCCGCCGATCGATGATGCTCGCCCTCTCGATCGGCGTCGGCATTTCGATCGGACTTTCGATGCTCCGTATCGTTCTTGATTTCAATATTCTCTATTACGTGATCCCCGGATACCTCGTTTCCCTCGGTCTCTCCTTCTTCGTTCCCGGGCTCTACACGGCGATCGCCTTTGACTCGGGCGGAGTTGCAAGCGGACCTCTCACCTCGGGCTTCATCCTTCCCCTTTCGATAGGTGCCTGCTGTGCGCTTCAGGGTGAGAGCGCCGTAATGAGCTGCGCCTTCGGTATCGTCGCAATGGTCGCGATGACACCTTTGATCACGATCCAGCTTCTCGGCTTCAAGGCAGTCGTTTCAAAGCGTGTGAGCGAGCGTATCGCAAGAAGACGGATCCTCGACGCAGACGACGAGCAGATCATTCGTTTTATGTGATTTAAGGAGCGTATTATGAAAAAAGCATCCCATAAGCATACCGAAAGACAAGCTCCCTCCGCGTCTCCGATCGCGCCCGAGAAGCTCCAGCTCCTCGTGACGGTCGTCAACCGTGAGAAGGCAGAGTTTTACACCGACCTCCTCCTTTCCTTCGAGGTCAATCTGCAGTTAACGCTTTCGGCGTCAGGCACGGCAAGCACCGAGATGCTGAATCTTCTCGGCCTCTCCGAAAACGAAAAAAGCGTCCTCCTCAGCGTGATCCGTGAGGATCGGGCAAAGGCGGCACTCTCGACGCTTGACAAAAAATTCCGAACCATCCGAGGCGGAAAGGGCATCGCCTACACGATCCCGATGACGGGCACGATCGGCGTTGCGATCTACCGCTTCCTCGCGAACATCCCGGATGAAATCCGAACGAAGAAAGAAGGATCCTTATGAAATTCACTCATGAAGTCATATTCTGCATCGTCAATGCGGGATACTCCGACACGGTTATGGATGCAGCGAAGGAGCTCGGCGCGCGAGGCGGAACCATCATTCACGCGCGCGGAACGGCTAACCGCGAGGCGGAGACCCTTTTCGGCATCACGGTACAGCCCGAAAAGGAGATCGTTATGATCCTCGTTCCCGCATCGATCAAGGACGACATCCTGCACGCGCTCTACAAAAAGGTGGGGCTTCAGACCCCCGGTCAGGGCATTGCCTTCTCGCTCCCCGTCGATAACGTCGTCGGCATCTCGGAGCAGCTTGATGAGGGCAAGGAAAGTAGTCCTTCGTAATTCCGATCAAAAAGGGGCTGTCTCACCAAGGTGAGACGAGCCCCCGAAATATAAGAAGCCGATAGGCTGTATTTAGTCACGGGTCAGGATACCGTATAGCGCCTCGGTGCTTTCCGCGATTGCAAGCACACCCGCTGACAGGAGCTCCGAGCGGATTCCATAGCCCCACGCAACGCCGACGCACGGGATGCCGTGTGAGCGCGCACCGAGCGCGTCAAACACCGTGTCCCCGATCATCACTGCGTTCTTCCGCGGATGCTGTGCGTCGATCTCCTCAAAAAGCCGTTCGATCACTGCTTCCTTCGTATCGAGCGAGCCGTCAAGCGTCGCGCCTGCAATGCGGCCGAAATACCTCGCAAGACCGAAATGCTCCAGAATTTCGACCGAAACGACTTCGGGCTTCGACGTCGCAACGTACAAAGGATATCCCTCGGCATAGAGACGCGCGAGCAAGGACTCGACTCCGGGGTAGATACGGCATTCATATTTTCCTACCGAGAAATAGCGCTCTCTGTAAAGTCTCATCGCGTTTTCGATCTCGTTTTCGGGGATACCGCACGCGCGGAAGGACACCCGAAGCGGCGGGCCAATGAAGCGGTTCATTCCCTCATCGTCGGGGATCTCTATCCCGTAGTGCGTCAAAACGAGCATCACGCTGTTGATAACACCCTCACGCGAATCGGTCAGGGTCCCATCGAGATCAAACAAGAAAAAGCGGTCACGCATTTTGAATCCTCACTTTACCTTTATCCGCTCGGGCGCGATGCGCGCAGGAGCGACTCCACGTTATGATTATACCCCATTCGCACGGTCGTGTCAAGCACCGTCCGCAAAAATAATCCGAAAGCGCACATAAGTCTATGAGATTATCTCCCTTAACCTTCGGGGAAAGCGAAAACGCAGTTTCCCTTCCATACGCCCTGATGCTCGCGCCGATGGCGGGGATCACCGATCACCCCTTCCGTGCGCTGTCACACGCCTGCGGCGCATCCTACTCGGTGACCGAGATGGTGTCTGCGAAGGCACTCGTATATGCAAAACGCAAAAAGAAAAAAACCGAATCACACTCACAGACCGCTCCGCTCGCCGCCACCTACAAGGATGAGGGCCCGACTGCCGTTCAGATCTTCGGCTCTGAGCCGGAATTTCTCGCAGAAGCCGCCCAAATGATCGAAAGCGGCGAATACGACGGCTGCATCCGTGAATGCCCCCCCGCGGCGATCGATATCAATATGGGCTGTCCGATGGCAAAGGTCACGGGCAACGGCGAAGGAAGCGCGCTTCTTTCCGATCCCCGCCTCTGCGCCGAGATCGTTCGAGCCGTCGAGCGGGCGACGCGCCTTCCCGTAACGGTCAAGATCCGCCTCGGCTGGTCGCAGGATTCACTCACCGCCCCCGAGGTCGCACGTGCCGTCGAAAGCGCGGGTGCGTCTCTCATCGCCGTTCACGGCAGGACACGCCAGCAGTTCTATTCCCCCGGCGTCAGCCTCAAGGGGATCCGATCGGTCAAGGAAGCGGTTTCGATCCCCGTGATCGGAAACGGTGACATCTTCTGCGCCGAGGACGCCCTTCGTATGCTCGACGAAACGGGCTGTGACGGACTGATGGTCGCGAGAGGCGCGATGGGAAATCCGTGGCTCTTTTCGGAGATCCTTGCCGCCGCACGCGGCGAATCCTTCACCCCGCCCCCCCTCTCCGAGCGACTTGACACCGCGCTCGCACAGGTTTCGCGTATGATCCTTGAGAAGGGTGAACGGATCGGCCTTGCCGAGGGGCGCAAGCACCTCGCCGCATACGTCCGCGACATTCGCGGTGCCGCCGAATTCCGCGGAAGAATTATGACTGCGAAGAATCTCGATGAGGTCGCCGTGCTCTTCGAGGAGATCAAGTCCAAGGAAAACGCCTGAACCGAGGAGAAGCTTTGCCCATACACATACATAGAGAAGGAGAGAACCGATACCTATGAATCAGACCCCTATTCAAAATAAGCCAACCAAGCAGCGCCCACCTGCTACGGACAAGCCTGCTTGTCCCTCCGAAGGAATGGGCGGCGTGTCGGAGCGAGCGTATCAATTCGCCCTTCTTTCGTCTGCAGTCGCCTTCGTTCTCGCTGTTCTGATGATCCTGACTGCATTCATAAAGCCGAGAACGGTATTGCCCGATATCCCCGACGACACCACAGATCCCACCGAAACGACCGAGCCGTCCGTAAACGCAGCCGTCACTTATCCGACCTCTCCGTCGCGTGACAGCTATCTTCTTTCGGGAAGCGGTGTGGCGATCGACGGCAGTACGCTGTCCGCAGACTTTGCGATCCTCGTTTCACTTTCCGATTACAGCGTCGTGGCTTCTCTCGACGCCGATGCGCGTATTTATCCCGCATCAATGACCAAAATTATGACCCTGATCGTCGCGTGTGAGGAGATCGAGGATGCGTCGGTCGTTCTGACTGTTTCGGACGAGATTATGAAATATTGCCGCGAGAATGATGCCACCGTGCTTGCGATGGATCCCCTCGACCGATTCACCGCGACCGATATGCTGTACGGCGTCGGCGTAGTATCTGCGGCAGATGCCTGCATTGCGCTTGCCGAACACGTCGCGGGCTCGGAGGAGGCGTTTGTCGATCTGATGAACGCAAAAGCGGCATCTCTCGGACTTACGAAAACGAATTTTGCAAACTCCACGGGTCTCGACGACGAAAACAACTACTCCACCGCACGCGAAATGGCAATGATCCTTGCCTACGCGCTCGACAATCCCTTCTGCCGCGAGATCCTCTCAACCGATAACCGAACCGTCCTCGGCTACTATGATGACGGCGGCACGGAGAAGAGCTACAATCGACAGCTTTACAATACCCTATGGAGTCGTCTTTCGGGCGCGGGATACGAGAAAAAGCTCCCCGCCTCGCTCTCCTGCGGAATGACCCTGCTCGGTGCCAAGACAGGATATACCGATGCAAGCGGAAACTGCCTTGCCTCCTTCCTTGAAGATAAAAACGGCAATCTCTACGTCACAGTCACCGCAAAGGGCGACACAGCGGGATCCTCGATCACCGATATGGAGACGATCTGCAAGGACCACACCTGATACGTCATATAAGAAAAAGGGGCTGTCTCACTAAGGTGAGACAGCTCCTTTTCTGTTTTTTCTACCGAAATACCACGTTCTCTTTTCCGAGGATCGACTCGATCTCCCGCCGCACATAGTCACTCATCGCAACACCGTGGGGATAGGGCATATACTTTTTCGTCGAGCCGTCGTACACGATCACGGGGAAGCTACCGTCATCAAAAATATCGAGTAGATTCGCGACCTTTCGGTAGGACACGGATGTGAGATCCTCAAAGCGCAGATAGACCTTTGACACGGGCTTGCCTAAGTTGCTCGGCTGTGCGGGAGCTCTCTGCTCGTTTTTTTGCGTCCGAGACTCTGAGGGTCGTTCTGCCATTTGATTTTTGTTAGACACTGCGTCTGCGACCGTTTTTTTCTCCTGCCGCACGGCACTCTCGTCGAATTTTCCGTCCTCGACCAGTGGCACGATACGCGAAACGAGAATCTTTGCCTTCTCACCCTCTCCGAGCGAGAGGTTCCCCTCAACACAGATCGCGGCATCCTGCAGGGCGAGCTTCCCAAGTGCCTCGTATTGGCGTGGGAAAAGAAGGCATTCAATGTCGTGATAGCGATCCTCCAGCGTGAAAAACGCCATTTGCTGATCCTTTTTCGTCATTTTTTTCGTCACCGACGAAACGATTCCCGCAACGCACACGCTCTGCTTATCGGGGAAATCCGCATCCTCGCGCGTGAGAGCACCGATATCATCCGTACGCAGCGCCGAAACGTGCTTTCCGTAGCTGTCGAGCAAATGCCCCGAGAAATACATCCCCGAGCTTTCCTTCTCCTGAAGGAGCTTTTCCCTGACCGTGAATTCGGGCAGATCGGGATAGGCAAAGCCATCGGGTGCAGAAGCCGTCCCGACCGTGTCCGACATCATCGAGAACATATCTATCTGACCTGCAACACCGCCACGGTTCTTATCCTGCACAAGATCGATCAGCCGCTCGTACGAGGAAAGGAGCTGACTTCTGTACACGCCGAGACGGTCGAATGCCCCCGATTTGATCAACGAATCGACCATTCGCTTATTGAGATCGACCGTCGCCATTCTTTCAACGAAATCCTCAAAGGAGCGGAAGGGCGCGCGCCGCCTCTCATCGAGCATCGCACGGACGAACTGCTGTCCGACGTTGCGAAGCGCGAGAAGTCCGAAGCGGATATTGCCGCCGCTGACCGTGAAGTGCATACGGCTCTCATTGATGTCGGGCGGCAGGACCGAGATCCCGAGCCGTTGTGCCTCAGCGATATACTCGGCAAGCTTCTCCGTATTTCCGAGCACAGAGGTGAGAAGCGCCGCGAGGTATTCCTCGGGATAATGCGCCTTCAGATACGCCGTTCGGAAGGAGAGAACGGCGTATGCCGCCGCGTGGCTCTTGTTGAACGCGTAATTTGCGAAGGACGCCATATCGCCAAAGAGCTTGTTCGCCTTGTCCGAAGGCACACCGCGCGCTTCAGCGCCGCGAAGGAATGCCTCGCGCTCCGCTTCCATCACTGCGTGCTTTTTCTTTGACATCGCGCGGCGCACGATATCGGCGTGACCGAAGGTATAGCCCGCGACCTCCCGGAAGATCTGCATCACCTGCTCCTGATAAACAACACAGCCGTAGGTCGAGCGCAGAATGGGCTCAAGGCACGGAATATCGTAGCGGATCGTTTCGGGATGATGCCGCCCCTCAATATATTTCGGGATCGAATCCATCGGTCCCGGGCGATAGAGTGCGATCGCCGCAATGATATCGTCGATCGAATCGGGAGCAAAATTCACGAGCGTTTGCCGCATTCCCGCCGATTCCAGCTGAAAAACGCCGAGGGTATTGCCCGACGCCAAAAGCCGATACGTCTCCGCATCGTCAAAATCGGCATCCTCGATCGAAAAATCGGGAATACGCTCGCGGATCATCTCCTCGGTATCGTGTATGATCGTAAGATAACGAAGCCCGAGGAAGTCGAACTTGAGAAGCCCGAGCTTCGCAACGGTATCCATATCGTACTGCGTGATCACCGCGTCGCCGCTCATCGACTGCGGTACGTACTCGGAAATCGGACCTGAGGTGATCACGACACCCGCAGCGTGAATCGAGACGTTGCGCGGCATCCCCTCAAGCATCGCGGCTGTATCAACAAGTCTCTTCACCGACTCGGAGGACTCGTAAAGCACCTTGAGATCGGGCATCTTCAGCGCATCTGCAATCGTGATCCCAAGCTCACGCGGGATCGCACGCGCAACGGCGTCAACCTCCGCGTAGGACATCCCCATTACGCGCCCCGTATCACGGATCGCCGCGCGCGCCGCGAGGGTACCGAAGGTGATGATCTGGGACACGTGATCCTGTCCGTATCGCTCGGTGACGTATCGGATGACCTCATCTCTGCGATTGTAGCAAAAATCAACGTCAATATCGGGCATACTGACACGCTCGGGATTGAGAAAGCGCTCGAAAAGAAGATCGAACCTGAGAGGATCGACGTCGGTGATCGAAAGAAGATACGCGACAAGGCTTCCTGCCCCCGATCCCCTTCCGGGACCTACGGGAATGCCTGCCTTCTTCGCGAAATTAACGTAGTCCTGCACGATCAGAAAGTATTCGGCGTATCCCATTTCGTTGATTACCGAAAGCTCGTAATCCATCCGCTTCTTGTAATCCGCCTCCTCGTATCCCTTCGACGGGATCATACCGCGAGACACGCGCTCCTGAAAGCCCGAGAGCGCGAGAAACCTGAGATAGGACGCGGCGTCCATTCCGCCCGGGATCTTAAAGGTCGGGAGGTAGAGGTGATCGAAGTCAAAGTCAAACGAGCACCGCTCGGCGATCCTTACCGTGTTTTCAAGCGCCCCGGGGATCTTTCCGAACAGCATCCGCATCTCGGTCGAGTCCTTATAGTAGAACTCGTCGGTTGCAAAGCCGGCAGGTCTGCCGTCCGCAAGCGTCGTTCCCGTCTGAATGCACATCAGAGTTGCTTGGGTGTCGGCATCCTTACGGCGAAGATAATGGCAGTCGTTCGTTGCGACGAGAGGCAGTCCGCACTCTTCTGCAAGATTCACGAGCGAGGAAAGAAGCTGTTCCTCCTCTGCAAGCCCGTGGTTCTGAAGCTCGATATAGAAGTGATCCTCCCCAAACAGACGCGCCATCGCCTCCGCCTCGCGCCTTGCCCCCGCGAAGTCGCCTGCCGAAAGGAGACGTGGAATTTTTCCCGCAATACAAGCGGAGAGAGCGATCAGCCCCTCGTGATAGCGCTCGAGCAACTCTCTGTCGACACGCGGGCGGCTGTAAAAGCCCTCGGTAAAACCACGCGACACGAGCTGCATCAGATTGTGATACCCGACCTCGTTCTCGCAAAGAAGCACCAGATGGTGATAATTCGCCTCTCCCGTGTTGCCTCGGTCAAAGCGCGAGCGCGGCGCGACGTAGACCTCACACCCGATGATCGGCTTGATTCCCGCATCGCGGCAGGCACAATAAAACGCCACCGCGCCGTAAAGCACGCCGTGGTCGGTGATCGCAACCGCCGTGTGACCGCATTCCTTAACGCGCGCGGGAATATCGGCGATGCGACAGGCACCGTCGAGCAGGCTGTATTCCGAGTGAAGATGCAAATGGACGAAATCGCCCGTTTCCTGTGTCTTTTCCACCTGTGTGCTCCTTTCGGCTTCGTTTCTATGAAAAGCGTGTCAATCCGACCCCGCCTTATTCCTCTGCTCCGACTCCGCCTCGATCTCTCTTGCCGCCTCCATAATCCGTCTGAGGCGGTTGTTCAGTCCCGATTTCGTGATCGGCGGAACGTGCCGCGCGGCAAGACGTGCGAGGCTGTCGTCGTCGTATTCGAGACGCAAGACCGCCGTTTCGCGGAGCTCTGCGGGCATCCGCTCGATCTCCCCTGAAAGGAAAAGCGCCTTGACCGCCTCGATCTGCGCAAGTGCGGCGTTGACCGTTTTCTCGAGGTTCTTCATTTCACAGTTCGTGATACGATTCTCCGACACACGGATCTGTCGCTCGATCTGCTTGTCCGCAATGGCAAAATAAAGTCCATTTTCACCGATGAGCGAGAAAAATTCCCCGATCACCGTGCTTTTTTTGTAGTAAAGCCCAACCTTGTCCCGCCGCGTGACCCGTCTCGGCGACTCGTTGTCCTCCGACAGAAGGACTGCAACGGCATCCGCGCGTGCAGGCGGAAGCCTGAACTCAAGATGAAATGCGGTCTCGGGATCGCTGATACTGCCGCATCCGAGAAAGATCCCACGGAAAAACGCCGCGCGGCATTCGGGACATTTCAAGGAAAGCACCGCACGCCGAAGCCCGAGATCCTCGGGAAGCGGCTCCTCCACCCCCCTCAGAAATTTCGAAACGGGCTTTGAGGAAAAGGCCAGCGTATAGGTCTTGTGCCCCGGGCGGCTTCCCACAATGATCTCCGCATCCTTACCAAATCGCAGCTTCAGCAGTCTCTGTGCGAGATGCGCAACTCCGTCGTGCTCTGTACGGAGGATCAGCATCTCATCCCCCCTTTCCACAGTCTCCGAGGAGAGGGTCCTCTCGACTCCGAGGAACAGTCCACAGGCGAGCGCACGACTGCAACAGACCTTTTTCGGCTCATTTTTCAGGATATCATCCTTCAAAGCATCCGAATAACTCAAATCGGCTCGCCTCCCATCGTTCTGACCTCAGCTTCAAGCAAATACCCCGTCTCGCGGAGTACGCTTTCGCGAACGAGTGCGGCAAGTCGGCGCACATCCAATTCGGTCGCACCGCCACGGTTTATTACAAAGCCCGCGTGCTTTTCGGACACCTCCGCTCCGCCAATGCGTACGCCCTTCAGTCCGCAGTCCTCGATCAGCTTCCCCGCAAACGCCCCCACAGGTCGCTTAAAAAAGCTTCCCGCACTCGGGTATTCAAGGGGCTGCTTCTCCCTTCTCGCTGCGAGAAGGCGCTTCATTTCGGCTCTCACGAGTGTAGGATCTCCCTCCGCAAGTCGGAAGGTCGCTGACAGGATGATCTCGCTCGGTCTGCCGAGATATACGCTTGCGCGGTATCCGTAAAGGTGCTCATCAAGATCTCGCTCATAGATCTCGCTCGGAGCATCTGCATCAACATAACGTGAGGAATCAAGGATCCCCGACACCTCCCCGCCGTACGCGCCTGCATTCATCACAACGGCACCGCCGACCGTTCCGGGAATGCCGTAAAGGAACTCCGCACCCGTGAGCCCGCGATCTGCGGCCGCCCGCGTCAATGCGGAAAGGCTGACACCCGCTCCCGCCGTTACGAAAACATTTCCGTCCTTGGCGTCACAAAAGGAGATCTCGTTGAGTCCACCCGTGAAGAGCACCGCGCCGTCATAACCCACATCGGGACAAAGGAGATTACTCCCGCCGCCAATTACGAAAAGCGGAACGCCGCTTGCCTTTACCGCGAAGAGTGTGAGAAGCACCTCGGCCTCACTTTTCGGATAGATCCCAAGTGCCGCATCTCCGCCGATACGGAAGGTCGTATGACGGGAAAGCGGCACCGTCCGTTCAAGAGCGATCCCACAGTCCGAAAGCGCGGTATACAGTTCGGCTATCCCACGTTGAAGCATTTCTCTTCCCTCCGCAAATCTCATTATTATCATTATACTATGTTTTGCGGCAGTTTGCAAGGGAGACAGCAAAATTTTTCCGTGGGGGAAGAAAAATACGTTACGAAACAACACAAAAAGCTTGTAGGAGCCATCCGAAAATGGCTCCTACAAGGAATTATTCATTTGATCAGCAAACGTGTACGCCGAGCTTTGCGTCGCCGTTCTTCCCGTCAAGTCCGAACCTCTCGTTCTTTCTCTTCTCAAAGAACTTCAGCGCGACCTGCTCGAACAACGCGTAGGACAAGACGTCCTCGTCCTGCTCCAGATAAGGTGCGATCTCGCTGCGGAGCTTATCAAGCTCGGGCTCAAGGAGATCTGCGGGACGGCAGGTGATCGCCTCCGCATCGCCAATGATCTTCTTCACAAACGCAGGATCAGGCGTCATCGGCGTCTTGCCGTATTCGCCGCGCATCATCGCCTTGAATTCCTTCGTGACCATCTTATATCTTTCGCCGCCGATGACGTTCATCACCGCCTGCGTGCCGACGATCTGCGAGGAGGGCGTAACGAGAGGCGGATAACCCGCATCCGCACGCACGCGCGGAACCTCCTCAAGCACTGCGGGAAGCGCGTCAGAGCGTCCCATCTGCTTCAGCTGGGAAACGAGGTTCGACAGCATTCCGCCGGGAACCTGATACAGAAGCCCGTTGACGTCGACCTTCATCACCTTCGGGTCGAGCAGTCCACTCGCGAGATATTTTTCGCGAATGGGCGTAAAATACTTCGTGACCGCATCAAGCTCGTGGAGATCAATGCCCGTGTCGTACGGCGTACCCGCGAGTGTCGCAACGATCGCCTCGGTCGGAGGCTGAGAGGTGCCGAGTGCAAGCGGAGAGATCGCGGTGTCGATCACGTCAACGCCCGCCTCTACCGCCTTCAGATAGGTCATCGAGCCGAGACCCGTCGTGTAATGCGTGTGAAGCTGGATCGGGACCTTAACGGTCTCCTTCAGAAGCTTTACAAGCTCATACGCATCGTACGGCAGGAGCAGTCCTGCCATATCCTTGATACAGATCGAGTCAGCGCCCATCTCCTCAAGCGTCTTTGCGTAATTTGCAAAATATTCGTTCGTGTAGATCTCGCCCGTCGTGTAGCTGATCGCCGCCTGAACGTGACCTCCCTCTCGCTTCGTTGCGTCGATCGCGGTCTTCAGGTTTCTCGGATCGTTCAGCGCATCGAAAATTCGAAGGATGTCAATGCCGTTCGCGATCGACTTCTGCACGAAGTACGCAACGACGTCATCCGAATAATGACGGTAACCGAGAATATTCTGTCCGCGGAAAAGCATCTGAAGCTTCGTATTCTTCACGCCGTCGCGGATCTTTCTGAGTCTCTCCCACGGATCCTCATTGAGGAAACGCAGACAGCTGTCAAAGGTCGCGCCGCCCCACGCCTCGAGCGAATGATAACCGATCTTGTCAAGCGTCGAAAGGATCGGGAGCATCTCGTCGATGGTCATACGGGTCGCAACGAGAGACTGATGTGAGTCACGGAGGATCGTCTCCGTGAGCTTGATCTGTTTTTTCTGTGTTTTATCTGCCATTTTTGAATGAACCTCCTATCGCTTCGGCAACCGTTCGGGGGTCGCCTCCCGTAAGAAAAGGATCTTAGTTCAGTGTCAGAAGAACCTGATCAGCGGTGACCGATGCGCCGCTCTGTACCGAAATGCTTGCAACAACACCGTCCTCGGGTGCGCAAATGTCGTTCTCCATCTTCATCGCCTCGAGAACGAGCAGGACCTCGCCCTTCTTGACCGATGCGCCAACCGATGCATTGACCTTAACGATCGTGCCGGGGAACGGAGCCTTCACTGCAGTCTTGCCTTCGCTTCCGGCAGGAGCTGCTGCTGCAGGTGCGGGTACCGCCTCGGGTGCAGGAGCTGCCGCAGGAGCGGGAGCTGCTACGGGAGCGGGAGCCACGGGGGCTACGGGTGCGGGAGCTGCGGCGGTAACGACGGGGGCTGCATAAGC
>JAFVXC010000043.1 GCA_017501345.1 Clostridia bacterium | reverse complement strand
GTATCACAAACGAAAAGTCGATGCATCGCATCGGCTTTTTGTTTTACCAAAGGTAGAGGTCGACGAGAACCCGTGCATAGCACTGACGAAACGCACGATTTTATACCTTCTCTTCGTGCTATGTCGCCTCGCGCTTGCGCGAGGTTAGTTCGACGTCCTTCTGCCCCTGTTATGAAAAAAGCCGTTTGCAAAAGCAAACGGCTTTTTTCAGTGAAATTCGCCTTCGGCGAGTGAAATATGGCTTCGCCATGTGAAATAGCTTCGCTGTGAAATATTTGCTCCGCAAATGTGAAGCGGCGAATTTTATTTCACATCGACTGAAGAGAAATATTTCACAATTTCCGAAGGGAATCATTTCACATTCGGCGCAAGGCGAATATTTCACTTGAAAAAGCATCGGATTCATGATATAATAACGGCAGAAAGGCGGTGCGACGATGAAGAAAAATGAGCTGAGAAGCATTGATGGAAAAAAGATACGAAGGCAGTACTTCAATGTCCCACTTATCTTTTTGTTTTCTTTAATGATCGCCATTCCTTATTCAATTACTGTATTTTCGCTTGCTATGGGGAAGTACGGGCAATACGAATTACCATCTACTTTAGAATCGTCAGTTTTGGTATGCGTTATCCTTTCTTTGCCTTTTCTGATACTCCGAGTCCTAAATAAGCATTTTTTCGGAAAAATTATTTGCGTGCTTAACGAAGAGGGGATTCATCATCCTAAAGGAATGCTTAAATGGGAAGCCGTAGAAAAAATCGAATATGCCATTGACTCAAAGCCGAGATACAAAAGCGATCCCTCAAAGGCATTTCGCGCAATCGTATATTACACACACGGCACCAAACACCTTGTTCTTGAAAAAGCCCCGATATCTTTATTATCGCGTATCAAAAAATACAGAAAAGATATTGATGCCCGTATAGAAGGCATTTCCTCTTTGTTGCCTACGATATTAGTTATATCGGCAATTATCATCATATGCCCTCTTTACATAATATCATTCAAAAATGCACCGGGTGCCTCCGATTCTCAAATAATCGTCTTCATAGCGATTTGGTTTGTATTGGGAATTGTTCGCATTCCCGTGTTCAACGCTTTCTCCATAGAATATCGTTTTTGGAGCAAGATATTGCCGAGAAAGTGGCTCTCCTATATCGTGCTTGCTTGCTATTATCCGTTATTCTTTATTGCCGTTCTTGTTTTGTTCCACTTCCCAAATTGGTTTGTCGTTGTCGCGCTCGGAATATGCTTGGGCATTATTCAGCCGCCCGTTCCTTCTCGTCACGGGGGTGCAAGATTACGCAGGATTCTTTCTTATGAACAACTTTATGACATTTACATTAACAAAGCAGATTTTTGGCAAAGCAAAATTGAACAACGCAAAAACAGTAGTAGAAAGTAATGAAAGCCTTCCTCCGAGAGGTAGCAAAGCGGCGCGAGGGGAGTGAATGACACCACGGTGTTCAGAGCCCGAGCGTGACCGAGCCGAAGCGAGACGGTGGCACACGAAGCGTGACGGAAGGAGCCTGTTTATTCGAAACAGTTGAAATATTAACATATTTCAACTACATTAAACTATCAAACAGAAAGGTGGTTCTATTATGACAAAACAAGAGGTGCTGAAGGGCGCGCTCGCGCTAAACGGCAGGGATAAGAAATATACTGTTACAGTAGAAGGCGATAGAATAATGATCGAAACCAGATATCGCGGCTCACGTGTGAGAGAATCGACCTTTCGCTGCATTGCACACCTAAGGGATGATAACACCTATACCGAAACCAATTACGACGTTGATGGATATCGTAGACAATATGGATACGTCCGCCAAAAAACAGTTTCTTACTGCCCCGATGGATCAAAAGAGAGGTTCGATTCGGAGGAGATAAAGAAGGTCTTACGAGATTATCTCGCTTCGTGCGGATATAAAAAAACGAGCAAAAAAGCCTTAACGATTGCTTTGTGCATTGCTATTCCTGCAATTGCCATAGCACTGATATTGGCTGCCGTTATAATTTTGTCGCCGCCTGAATTCGTTGACACAAACGGTCCCGATAATTTTGCACTGACCGAGATCACACGGGATGATATTTTGAGCAAGGATAACGATTACAAAAGCTCGATGATATCGGGAAATCACTCGGGATATCATACGAATATCGTTGGAACAAGACTTCGCGATCAAGACTACGATGCTATCAGCAAATCCTTCGGAAAGCTCCACGGGATTATAATTCTCCAAGCCACAAAAATATCAAGTAACCGTCTTACCCTCAACATCAGTAGCTCCGTAGAATCAGGAAATGCCGAAATAGTAATTATTGTTGACGGAGAATACTATTGCTCGGTCGATGTGAATCAAGATCGGTCTGTTACACTGCAAAGCGTTGCCAACAAGGAAGTCCTTGTCAAGCTCGCGGGCGAGGGAGCAAAAATAAAGGTCGATATAAATCGCACCTATTGACGCATTTATGAAGAAAACAGATTATCCGATCATATTTTTCGAACCGGATCCGTGACCGGGTCTTTTATAGCCCTCAAAGGGGTGCCGAGCCATTTGACTCAGCACCCCTTTTCTTATTTGGTTCTCAACCGTAACAAGACTGACCGCGTTGGGCATCAGCAGCCCCGAGCCATCCTGTCCACAGAGGCAATATCACCTGCACGCGTCAAGAATACCCTTGAGATAACCGATCGCAAAGAGTCTTCCCATTGCATCGTAGCCTGCAAACTGCGACTGCTCGCCCGCCATCGTCGGAACGTGGTCGACACGGATCGGCACGTTCACGCCGTTTCTGACGTAAACCTTCATCAGCTTCGCCATATCGATGTCTCCGTTGTCGTGGAAGGTCTCGCGGAAATGATTCGGCTCGCCCTTCGTGTTACGGAAGTGAATGAGATAGATCTTGTCGGCAAATTCCTCGATCGTCTTTTCAAGATCCTCACCCATAATGAAATAGTTCGCCTGGCACATCGTGATACCGAGGCTGTCGCTCTTTACAATATCGTAGACCGCCCTCTTGATGTTCGCCTTCGAGATCATAATGCGCTCGACGTCACCGAGGCGGGGAACGGGCGGGTCATCGGGATGGAGCGCGAGCTTAATACCGTACTTCTCCGCCTCGGGAACGACCGCCTTTACGAAGTACTCGTAATTTGCCCACAGCTCTTCGCTTGTAATCTTCGCACCCGTCGGCTTGAAATCCGCCATATTGAACTCAGTCACCATCGCACCGCCCCTCTCGGGATAGGTGCTCGAGGTACGGAGCCAGCCGATGTGCGCCATAAAGTTAAAGCAGATCGTGTCGATCCCAACGGCACGCATATGCGGGAACATCCTGATCGCCTTTTCGATCGACTCGTCTCTCTTATCGTCGCCCGCCTTAATGTGGTCGTGCAGCTCATTCGGCATCGGCTCGATCGCAACGGGGGTAATGCCGAAATCGGTAAATCTCTTACAAACGTCCTTCCAATGAGAGAGGTCATCGTACTCGAATTTACCGTCCTCAGGCAGGCGGATAAAGCCGTGCTTGACATCAAGCTGCCGCGCAATATCCCAAGTTGCATCGGGCTGACTTCTGAAATAATCCGCAAGTATCATTTTACACCCCACTCAGCGTCAGGAAGCCACCGTCAACAGGGATCGTGACACCCGTAACGAAGCCTGCCGCCTCGTCGTTCAGAAGCCACTTCACACAGCCTATAAGGTCGCTCGCCACACCGAACCGTCCCATCGGGGTGTGTCCGATGACCTGCTCGCCGCGCTTTGTGAGTCCGTCCTCGACCGTTCCGAGGTAGTTCTTGCTTCTTTCGTTGACCATAAAGCCGGGTGCGATCGCGTTGATGCGAACGTTTGCAGGCGCGTAATACGCCGCGAAGGACTGCGTCAGATTCGATATCGCCGCCTTACTCATCGCATAAGCAAAGCAACGGGTGAGCGGACAGTAGGTATTCATAGAAGCAAAGTTGATGACCGAGCCGCCGCCCTTTTTGATCATCTGCTTTGCAAATTCCATCGTGGGGATAACGGTACCCATCGTGTTGATATTCAGAACGCTCTCGAAGGCATCCATATCGATGTCGTAAAGTCCGCGATCTCCCTCGGGAAGCTCGCCCGACAGCTCACGGGGATCGAATTTCGTAATGGTAGGCATCGCCTTTATATTGTTGCCTCCCGCACCGTTGATGAGATAATCACAGCCGCCCGCCGCCTCTACCTTCTCCGCGAGTGCAGCCACTGCCGTTTTATCGGTCACGTCGCAGGCATAGATCTCTGCGGGGGTACCGCCAAGCGTCTTGATCTTTTCCGCGGTACGCACAAGCTTTTCCTCGGTTCTTCCAATGAGATAAACGCGTACACCCTCAAGGGCAAGCTGAATGGCGATCTCGGAGCAGAGCGTTCCGCCCGCACCCGTAACCACCGCGATCTTATTTTCAAACACCTTGTTCATAATGCTTCTCCTTTATGACCTTTTTATTTTGTTTTTTGCATTTTCATAGCTGATCCTACGAACGATGTCTCCTTGCATCTCAAAGGGAAGCCCCCAGTCGCTCTCGGCATTCTTCCGATCGACAAAGGAGCAGAGAATACGGCGGAAATAATCGTGCCGCACGAAGGACAGGATGCTGCGGGAGTCGGTCGTCATACCGATAAACTGAGACAGTACACCAAAAGAGGAGATCGCGTTCAGGGTGTTTTCAATGCCCATCGTATGGTCGCACCACCACCAGGCGGGACCGAGCTGAACCTTTGACGGTACTCCGTTTTCCGAGAACGAGCCCTGCATCACGGCAAGCGGTGCCTGATCGCTCATATTCAGAGGGAAGAGCACCGTGTCGGGAAGCCCTCCGCGCTCCTCCATCGCGTTCAGCAGATCGCAGACCGCAGACGTTTCAAAGCCTCCGCCGACCGCGGCGTATCCGCCCGCAGGTCCTGCTACGCGAGCAAGTCGCGTACTCGTTTTTCTCTTTGCATCCATATGAAGCAGGAGCGTCCACCCTCTCTTTGCGTACTCGACGCCGAGGCGCGAGAGGAGATCGGTCTTTTTGCCATCCGTATCGCTCTCAAAGAATCCCGCGTCAAGCGCGTGATCGGCAACGCGGCACCCTGCCGCAGAGAAACGGTCGAGCAGGATAGACACCGCGTTGATATAAGTATCAGGATCCGAGATCTGTTCCCCCGTTCTTCGGGACAGCTCCTCCGTGAGCTCCTTCGTAGGATCAAGCAGATTATCGCCGCGCAGGGAGGGCGCAACGTGCTTGCCGTCAAACGGCGAAAGGTCATCGAGAATCGATGCCACGGGAGACTGATACTCGATCCCGAAGCGCGCGAGGATCGCGTTGTTCGAGAACTCACGCGACGCAAGCATTTCATTACATTTATCGTAAACGTATCGCGCGTTATCCTTCGTCAATACCGTATTGATCCCGAACACGCCCGAGAGCTCCATACGCGCCCAATCGTAAACGGGATTCCCCGCAAGAAGGGGGAAGCTCTCACAGAACCTCTCGAATTTTTCATACGGTGCGGCGTCGCCCGTGATAAAATGCTCGTCTACTCCGCAAATGCGCATCAGTCGGTGCTTATAAGGGTCGCAAGCGAGCCACAGCTCGTAAAGATCCTCAAATCTTTTGTCACTCGCAATGTCGGCAACCGACAAATGGTTGTGATAATCAATGATAGGAAGGGGCTTCGCGTATTCCAGATAAAGCCGCTCGGCACCCTTGGTCTTCAGCAAAAAATCACTCTTCATTTATAACTCTCTCCGTTACGGATTTTGTCATTTTCAGCATTTTGGGGAAGTCGAGCTTCTTATCGCCCCTGTGCCAATTCTCCCATTCGCCTTCTTCCAGCACCTTGCGATCCTCAAGGATTGCTTCAATGCACGTAGCACCGTGTGCGCCCGCACGAACACGAGCATCCTTCGGAAGCACTTCGTCGGTCAGCTCGATGCAGTCCGCAGACCACTCGTAGAGCTTCTGCATATAGTAGATCTGATGCTTTAAGAACTGTCTGAAATAAGTCTGCTTCTGACCGCTGAGGCGTGCATCCATCTTCTCCGCCTTTTCGTAAAGCGCCGCGTACTTTACCGCGCTTTCCTTGAAGCGTCGAAGCGTTTCGGCATCCGGAGGAGGAAGCTTCGTGTACGGCTTTCCCTTCAGCACAGCCTTTCCGAAATACGCCAGCTGTCCGTCGCCTCCGACGGTACGGGTGAAGGGCAGGGAATCGAATTCGCGGTATGCGAAGCTCCACATCATAGCGCCTCGCTTCGAGCCCTCATCACCGAGATCTGCCAAGGCACTGTAATATTCCTGTCTCAGCGCGTTGACCTCTTCGCCCATATCACCGAAAAGCTCGCAGTCAAGCTTCAAAAGCTCCGCATCAGCGTCGAAGTCAAGCGGTGAACACATAATTCTCGCGTTTATGATCGCGGAAATATGGATCGGACGCACGTTCGAAATATTGAGGATCGAATAGTAAAGATTGTCGAGCTTTTTCGCGTCGTGGTAGCAATACGCCATTTTTTTCGGCTCACAGCCCTCTGCAAAGTGTGGGCCGATGTGCTGGAACGCCGCGTGATAGTATACGCCGTATTTGCGGTCCTTTTCGTGGGGAACGGTATAGAAATCGGTTCCGAACATCTGGTCGGGGCCGTGATCCGCGAAAACCACGATCGTACCCTTCGGAAGCGTCAAATATCCGTCCTTGTACAGCTCTGAGCCCTCATTCCAGAGCGTTGACGAGCTGTAGAAGTCGTCCCTTCCCGTAACCTCCTTCACGATCTCGTACTGCGTTCTGATCGCATCCGTAATGATCGCGCCGCGGTCCTCCATCGAGGTGGGACAATTCGGGTCGGCAGCCCATACCGCCTGATCGGCCTTTCCGCGAAGCCCGAACTGCCAGATCAACCTATCGTTGTACTTTGACCATTTCTTTGCATAGTAGCGCCAGATCTCCTCCATACGTGCGCGGTTGGTGATGAAGGATACCGTCTCGCCCTCGCGACCGTGCGCCCTCATATAGTTGTCGGCAGTGAAATAGGAAACGCCCATCGTCTCAATGTGGTGCTGCGTAATGAACATTCCGCGTCTGTACACAGCCATCACGAGTACCTCTTCGTCGGGGTTATCGATGTCGAGGAAGGATGCGGGGATCATCATATTGATTTCAAGACGCAGAGCCGTTTCGATCACCATGTCGAGAACGCCTTCGTCGGCTACGTTCTGGTAAAAGCGATAGTCGATGTGGCGATGCCCACCGCTGAGCTTATAGTCGCAGAGAAGGTCCTCGTCGTTGAGGAACCATCCGCGGAATCGAACGGTATGCTCGCCCGAGCAAAAGCTCTGCTCCTCAAGCGTCAGGCTCTCTACCGTCTCGGGGAAGAGATCGACCAAACGATAAACGGGCGAAATGCCGAGGCATCTTGTCGCGAAGGCATAGATACCGAACACCGTTCCGAGCAGATCTGCACCCACGATCGTCACGCGGTCAGCTTCTACAGACACCGTATAGGTTTCAAACGCGCCCTCGCCCGAGGTCTTTACGAATATACCCCGTTCGCACGCCCCCTCAACGATCTCAAATCCGCAGGATCTTCCCGACAGGCGGCGCAAATTTCCCTGCAGATCCTGAGCGGCGAGGCGGATCGCCTCGTCGGCACCGCTCTCGAGAACGATCGAAATATCTCTTTCTTTGTTAAAAAGCTCCATACATAAGCCTCCCATACACTCTGATTCAAAACAAGTATAACACAAATCAGACACATAAACAAGTACAGATGCGATAACTTTTCACACGATTCGATCATTTTTTGTTGACAAAAGGCAGGAAACAATGTAAAATATACCCATAGGGGAGGTGAAAAAATGAAATATGAATACCATCCGCAGGAAACGAATTTCACCGTCAAAAATATAGACATTCAAATCGTATCAAGACCGAAGGGCTATAAGGTTTTCTTTCGTGACGGACGCTCCAAGCACGGATTTATCTACACCGTCAGCGGGCAAATGCGCGATTCCTTTCACACGGGCGAAAAGGAGAGCGTCTGTGTGGCCGAGGGGGAGCTGATCTTCATTCCGAAGGGAAGCATATATACGGGAGAATATCTGGAGGATAATACAAAAATCAAGATCGTGCAATTTGAGCTCGCCGACGGAGAGCTTCCCGGCTATCTGTCGTCTCCCGCAAAAATTGTCCTGCCAAGTGCAGGCGAGCTGATCGATTCCTTCTTCAAGTCCTCAAACAGCAACACACCACGCCATCCGTTTTACCATCTTTCACGTCTTTACGAGCTATTGTGGCAGGTCGACGAGAGCCGCTTGGGGATCCCCACAAAATTCAAAAGGCTCCAACCCGCGCTGTCGGAGCTGAACGAATATTATACCGGAAACGAAACGGTCGCCTATTACGCCGAGCTGTGTAATATGAGTGAGGTGAATTTCCGCAGGCTCTTTCGGGAATATACGGGAATGTCACCGATCGACTACCGCAACGACCTGCGTCTGAAGAACGCAAGGACGATGCTCGGAAGCGGGGAATACAACGTAACCGAGGCGGCAGAAGCGTCCGGCTTCTCCAATCTTTCCTTTTTCATCCGGCTCTATAAGAAAAAATTCGGTCACACGCCCAAAAAGGAGTGACCGAAAGACAGATCCGCGAACAAAAAACGACCTCCCACAGCAAAGAACCGCTGCGGGAGGCTTTGTATTTCACCATTTTGAAATTGCGGGATCAATCCGACACCGCAAGTGTGCCGTCACGCACCGTAACCTCACGGGTGTTATGGATCTCCATACAGGACGTGCCGACCGAGACCGTGTACCTGCCCTTATGCATCCCGTAGACCATTTTGCGGTCGTAGTAGCAGAAGGCCTCCTTCGGGATCTCTATCGTCACAGAGGTCTTTTCTCCACTGCAAAGCGCGACCCGACGGTATGCCTTCAGCTCGATGCGCGGCATCACGACGTCACAGCCCTTGCCCGTCAGATAGACCTGCACGACCTCCGCGCCGTCATAAGCGCCCGTGTTTTCGACCGTAAGGGTGACGGTCATACGGTCACCCATCAGCTCGTACGCGAAATTCGAGAGCGCGAAGGTGGTATAGCTCAGCCCATAGCCGAAGGGATAGCGAGGCGAGCCGTCGTTTTCGACGTAGCCGTAGCCGCGTCCCGAGGGCTTCGCCGAATAGAAGAGCGGCAATTGACCGACGCTCCTCGGGAAGGTAATGGGAAGCTTTCCGGAAGGCGAGACCTCGCCAAAGAGGATCTCACAGATCGCCTGTGCCCCCTGCTCGCCGGGATACCACGCCTCGACGACCGCAGGACATCCGTCGATCCACGAGGACATATCCACGGGCGCGCCGTTCAGGAGCAGGACCACAGAATTCGCGTTCGCCGCCGTCATTCTGCGGATGCTCTCCTCCTGGTCGGTCCTCACCTCGATCTCGACCTTGCCGACGATGATCGCGTTATCATCCTTCTGCACCTTCCGCGTAATGCCGGGCAGGCGGATATCCGAGCGATCCATCCCCTCTCCCTCCACCACGGTGGTCATATATACGGCGGCGTCACACGTAGGCGCCACCTCGTCGATCATTTCGTCGCCCGCATAGATCACCTCGGCGTATCCGTCGAGATACTCGCAAAGATACGTCAGGGGCGTTTTCGCGTCGGGAGTCCTCCACGCACAGCGGTAGGAGCCCGAATAGTTCTTTCCGACGGGAAGAACGTCAGCGCCCGCGCCAAACACCGCGATGCGCCGTACTCGCTTACGGTCGAGAGGAAGAATCCCTTCGTTTTTCAGCAGGACGATCGAGCGGCGAGCCGCCTCCAGCGCAAGATGCTTGTGCTCGTCACAGCGAACGAACCTTTCCGCCTCGTCGGGATCGGCAAAGGGACGGTCGAAGAGTCCGATGCTGTACTTTGCCGCAAGCACACGGAGAACCGCACGGTCGACGTCCTCGTCCGTGATCAGGCCCTCGTCGTAGGCAGCCCTCAGATTTTCCCCCGAGCACTTCGGAAGATTGACGTCAACCCCCGCCTTCAAAGAGACCGCCTGCGCCTCCTTGTAGGAATCCACGAGCTTATGCGCACGGCATACACCCTCAACTCCACCGTAATCGGATACCGAAAAGCCCTCAAAGCCCCATTCTCCGCGCAGGATCTCACTCATCAGGCGTTCATTACACGTGCAGGGAACACCCTCCCAGCTGTTGTATGCCGCCATAACCGAAAGAGCGCCGCCCTCCTTGAAGCATTTTTCAAACGGCTTCAGATATACCTCCCGCATCGTGCGCTCGGAGGTGTCCGACACGTTCGAGTCTCGCCCACCGTACGAATAGTTGTCCGCGTAATGCTTCGGCGTCGCGATCACGCCGTTCTTCTGCAGTCCTCGGCAGATCGCAGCACCCGCGTTCGAGGAGACGAGCACGTCCTCGCCAAAGGTCTCGATCGTTCTGCCCCAGCGACAGTCGCGGGCAATGTTGACCACGGGCGTGAGCGCCTGTCTGACACCGACCACGGCGCATTCCTTGCCGATCGCGTCACCGATCCTTTCCATCAGCTCGTCGTCAAACATAGATGCCATACCGATCGGCTGAGGGAAGCAGGTCGCCATACCCCACTGTGCGCCGTGAAGCGCCTCGCCGTGCTCGATCGGGGGGATCGCGTGCGGCTGTGCGTCCATACTCATTTGTACGTCACGGTTGATCCGCTCGGTGACCTCTCTCGGGGAGGCGGGCTCGGGTCTTGTGTAATGCATAAAATGCCCGGGATTCCGATAGTTTCCCCGCATCGGATCACGCTTTTCCTCGTAATCCTCCCCGACCGAATAGATCATCTGTGAGGTCAGCTGATACAGCTTTTCCTCGATAGTCATCTGTGAAAGCAGCGCCTTTGCGCGCTCGTAATCTTCTTTTCTGATCATCGCATCCTCCACGCATCTATCCTCAAGTGATAGCTCTGTAACGGTTGCCCGCGCCGTACGCGGGCTTTTCTCCATTATAGCAGAAAAAGCCCCGCCCCTTCTCGCCTTTTTCAAGACGATGTATGGACAATATTTAACCTTTTGAAAGGACAACGAGCCGTAAGTCAAAAGGGCGCTGAGCCGTTTGACTCAACACCCTCTCGGTTCGTCCGCTTTATTTGACGTGCGCAAGCAGAGCCTCGATGATCTCCGCCCATTCCTTCTCGCTCATAGCCCCAACGTAGATCTCCCCGATCTGATTGCCGTTCCCGTCGACAAATACGGTGGTGGGGACCGACTGTACCTCGGACAGGAAAAGACGATAGAGAGATCCCGAAGGAATCAGATGAAGATAGTCCGCGTCCGCTTCTGTAATGATCTCCTTTGCCTTTGTGAGCTCCTCCTCCCGCTCGATCAGCCTGTAATCGACCACGTCAAGAGGAATGCCGATGATCTGAAACTCCTCTCCGTAGGCTGTGCTCAGTCTGCCGAGATCGGGCATTTCGCGGATGCAAGGGCCGCAGAAGGTCGCCCAGACGTTGATCATCGTCAGCTTTTTTCCCTCAAATACGCTTTGGTCGATCGGCTTTCCGTCAAGGGTAACGGCGGAAAACGCAGAAAAGGACAATTCTCCCGCGTCGGTATTTATGCTCGTCTCCCCCTCCTTGACGGGGCCGCAGGAGAAAAGCAGGAGGATGAGGGCAAGGAACAGAATAATGGAAATTGACCGTTTTTTCATAATAAGATCCTTTCACTACGGGCACTTATTTATCCCTCTGATACTGTATAGGTCAGCGTCAACGTGTCCCCGTCGGTCAGAACGAAGGTCATCATACGGTACTTTCCGCCCGAAAGCTTTACTATCACCCTTGCCTGACTGCCGACGGCTACATTGCTGTTCACAGTAGCCATCCTTCCGTCCAAGGTAACGAAGCCCGGCGTGCTGTTTCCGTACAGCTCTGCCTGCCCGGCGAGATCAAGAGAAAAGGAGGAAAGCGTAGAGGAAAGCAGAAGCGCAGCACCGCTCGGTGTGATGTTGCCCGCTTCCTTACTTTGCTTCGTGGTGACCGCAACGGTAACGTCCACATCCGATAAGAGCTCTGCCGTGAGTGCAGTGACGTCAGCCCTCTGATACTGTGCGCTCGTAGGGGGACGAAGCGTTATGGCGGTCACGGTATCGGAGACGACCGTGAAGGAGCAATTATAGTGTAGCGCCCGACAGATCGCTGAAAGATTTCCACTCGCTCCGAGCGAGGAAAGGGGAATGGTTTTTACGGTGAGATCCCCGATACCGCGATAATGGAGCGTGCCTTCCTTGTCAACGTAGGCACGGCCGACGTCGTTCAGATATTCAAGAGAGGGAACGATACGATAGGTGCCGTCCGCAAGAATGCTTTCATCGGTCACAGGCTCCTTGTCGGGAGTACCCGACGCGGTGTCATCGAGATAAAAGTTCTCTAGCGGCTCGTAGCCGAGGGGGGCGAGAAGCTCATCCCAGTTATCGGGCAGACGGATCTCCACCGTGACGTAGCCGCCACCCGGCATCACCTGAAATTTGTTGCGGTCGGTGTCACCTGTGACGAGAAGGGGTGTCTGTCCCTTCAGCATCGTGGCGATGGTCACGATCTCATCTTCATCAATGAGCCCCTTCAGCCAATCGGGCGTTTCGGTCAGCTCCGCAAGCTCCGCCGAGTCCTGGAGAAGCATCTGATAATGCTCCTCAAGGGTGCGCTTGTTAAACTGTTGACTGCCCGTATTCGCCCAGTAGTGGGCGTACGCACGAAGCCAAAGCGGTCTTCTTGCGTTCTCGATGAGGGCGTTTTCGAGTGCATTCTTTGACGCATAAAGTGCGGACAGATCCTTTGCCACGTCCTTCGTGATAAACACCGTCCTATATACCTGCGGATTGGTATTCCCGAGCCCGTTCTGTTGCTTTTCTGTGATATCCCACGCCATCAGCGTCATAATCTGCTCGGCGTCATCGGTGGCAGGGGTGACGTTATTTCCCCATTGAAGCACCGACGCCGCCGTCAGAGTATTCGAATTCAGCATATACCCCTGCGTCACGTGATAAGGCTTCCAGCCCACCTCAAGGCAGGCCTCTTCATCCTCGGAAAAGGTGAAGGCTGACAGATATCCAAAGGTACCCATACGGTTCTCCTTCACGTAATATCCGCCGATATTCAGCATAGCAAGATCAATAAAGCGTCCGAGCGCCTTGTTGTTTTTCTCGCTGATCATACCCTGACCGTGATCGATCCCGAGCTGTCTCGCCACGGGACCGTTGAGCCACGCATAGGGCGACCAGCCGTGCGTGCTGGCAAGAGGTCTTCTCCATTCACCGTCACCCATACATTCAACGAATGCGATGCAAAGGGGCATAAATTCCTTCGGAACGCCCGCCATAACGGCATTCGCGGCAACGGTATATACCGTGCATTCCCGATACGCGAGCGCGTAGGTGCCGAGCACGTGATCAGGGGTGTACGGCGTGAACTTCAGATATTCCTTGATCCTTTCGTCGGTGGGCGGAACGACGGGCAGTCCGTCCGTCCAGTCGTTCGCCGCACAGAATTCCTGGATCTCATCATAGCTTCCATAGTAAACGATCTCGTCATAGGGACGCTTACCCGTGTTCGCATACAGATCGATCTCCTCCTGTGTGATCTCCCTTGTCAGAGCGTCGACAACGGCAGGGAAAACGATCTCGCGGGTATTCCTTTTCAGCTCCTCGGTGGAATGGGAGGCAAAAGCCCCCGGATATTCCGCGCATCGCAGGACGGGAACGCCTCGGTTCACACCCGTCGAGTGGATCTGCGCGATAAAGGTCGGTGCGCCGACCGTTACGGTCGGGATACCGATATACTCTGCGGCAATCGAAGAGCCGCATTCCTTCGTGGTGCAAAGACCGCATCCGCAGTTACCCGAGATCACAGCATCCACCCCGAGCTCCTGCAGCCTTTCCTGGAATGCCTTCGTCTCGGCGCTTTGATCGAAGACCGAGAAGGGACCGCCCTTTCCGACCTCGGAAAAGGAATAGATCGTAGCGGTCGGATACTGCTCGCGAATGCACCGTTCAAGCTCGGTGTGCGTTACGCTCGCCATAAAGCTACCGCCCACGAGAGCAATGGTCTTCCCGTCAAGGCTATCGAGTCGGGGCGCCTGCTCAATCATTTCGACGTCGTGGTATCCGACGGGAGAAACCATCGGATAAACGAGATTCCCCTCCTCGTCGTAAGTAGGGATCTCACATTCCCCGTCAGGGCATTCCTCCGTAGTGCCGTCATCCTCGACTCCACCCCCCGTCTTGGGCTTGCAGGATACGAGTCCGGGCACAGAAAGAAGAAGGAGAAGGGTTAACAGAAGGGCAGAAATAAAGCGTAGCTTCATCACGGTTCTCACCTTTCATTTTTTATAAGACACGGCGCACCGAGAGACGGCATCCTATCGAAGTGTAACCGAAACTTGGATATGACGATCGTCGGGTGCACTTATGTCCAGCGTTCCATTATGATTTTCCGCAACTGCCCGCGCGATCGAGAGCCCGAGCCCGAAGCCTCGGGTCTTACCTGCGGTCTTGCCGCGGAAGAATCGGTCGGAATACGAGGACAGCTGCTCTGCGTCCACGTTTTCGGCCGAATTGATGATACTCAGATATACGTGTCCCCACCGCTTCCTCAAGGAAACAGCGATCTCTCCCCCGTCGGGGCAGTACTTGAAGGCATTATCGAGGAGGTTCGTAAGAAGCCTCCGCACGGACGGCTCGTCGCCCTCGTACGAAACGTCCTCCTCGATATGACACGTAAACGCCTTACTGCCACTTTTGACAAGTGCCTCATAGGACAGAATCACCTCGTGAGCCAGCTCGGAAAGCGAAAACGGCGTCCTCGCAAAGGAATCCCGCATCTCCTCCGCTCGCGCAAGTGTCACAAGACTCTCGGTCATATCGGAGAGACGACGGATCTGAGTCTCGATGTCCTCGATCCAAGGACTGTCGCCTACCTCGGACTGCAAAAGCTGAACGTCCGCCAGCATAACCGCAAGCGGGGTTTTCAATTCGTGCCCCGCCGAGGTGATAAATTCCTTTTGCTTCCTTTGATTTTTTACGAGAGGCTCAACAACAAGGCCCGAAACGAGCGACAAAAGGACGCACATAACGGAAAGTCCGATCACGGAAAACAGGATCAATCTCACCGTAGCGTTTCGGTACAGCTCAATGCTCGCCGTACGGGATAAAAACAGAATGCGGATCCTGCCTGCGTCGTCGCGGTAAAGATGGTAGCGGTATCCCTCAAGGTACCCCCGATCCTTGTCGGCGCCGAGAACGGTCTTTGTAAGCCGAACGGCGTTCTCCTGCGAGATCTGCAGGTTTTGTGTACAGTCGATCCGTATGACCGATTTCCCGGGATGCACCGCCGCAGAAAAATACCCCACGCTGACAGAAGGGTTTCCGCGGATCTGCTCGATGATCAGATCGGCCTTTTTCGTCATATCCCGATAGTTTCCGTACGCGCTGAAGAACACGATCGTTCCCTGCAGGAGAAGGAGCGCCGCCATCGACAAAAGAACGAAGCGGATCTGCAGTCTTTTCTTTACGTTATGCTTCACGGTCTTTTCTCCAATACGTAGCCTTGACCTCTGCGGTTTTTGATCTCGACGTCAGCACCGAGCGCATTCAGCTTTCCGCGCAGGTTATACAGCGTCGTCCAAAGGGTGTTGTCCTGTGCCCCGCGCTCATTGTCCCAGATCTGCCCAAGAAAGAGCTCCGAGGAGAGAACGCGCCCGGGATTCTTCATCAGAAGCAGCATACACTGGTACTCCTTGTTCATCAAAGCAACCGAGCCCTTCTCGGTGGAAAGAACGAAGGTCACTGTGTTCAAAGAAAGATTCCCAAAGGTAACGGCAACACCGCTCGGCGCGTCCTTTCCTCTCGTCAATACACGGAGACGAGCGAGAAGCTCGCGGATGTCAAACGGCTTCGGGAGGTAATCGTTCGCTCCGAGATCCAGCCCGACGATCTTGTCCTCCACGCTTCCGCGGGCGGTCAAGAGCAGAATGGGCAGCGCGCATCCCGACGCCCTCGCCTTTTCTGTAACCTCAAAGCCGTCCATATAAGGCATCATCACGTCCAAAACGGCGGCGTCATATGCACCGAAGCAAAGATAATCGAGCGCATCCCGACCGTTGTCCACGGCATCAACGGAATAGTGATTCCGCTGTAATAAGGTTTTGAGGGCGTGACGCATAGAATCGTCGTCCTCTGCAAGTAAAATCTTCATATCGATTTGGTTCTCCTTCGTAATGGCAAGAATCCTCATAGCTATTATACAGGAGGTCCTCACGCTTTGTAAAGGCTTTTCCGGAACTTTTCTATAAATAGTATAAAAGCTCTACCTCAAACAAGCCTCAAATTTTTTCAGATAAAATAAAAAAAGGGGCAAGATTATCCTTGCCCCTCAAGGGAGATACCGTAGAGAGCCTCCTTACGCCATCGTCTCAAGCATTTTCTCGCTGACCTCGTACCGACAAGGCTCTCCACCGAGGTAGCGCCGAAGCTCCTCTGCCATATATTCCGCCATTCGCACGACCTCACCGCCCATACTGCCCGCAATATGAGGCGTCAGGAAGCAGTTCGGAAGTGTATAAAAGGGATGCGAAAGCTCGGCAGGCTCGGGATAGGTCACGTCAAGCACCGCCGTGAGATCTGCGCGCTCGGAAAGCGCACGGACGAGGTCATCCTCCACGACCTGCGCGCCTCTGCCCGTATTGATGAAGGTTGCATACTCGGGCATTGACGAGAAATGTCCGTAGCGGAGCATCCCCTTCGTCGCTTCGTTGTTCGCGAGGTGATTCGAAACGACACGGCAGGTACGGAACAGCTCATCGAGCGACAGGGGAGTGACGTTCAGCGCCCTTGCCCGCTCCTCGGAAAGGAAGGGATCGAACACGCACACATCGAAGGCGTACCCCTTCAGCATCTCGGCAACGAGCGAGCCGATCATTCCGCATCCAATCAGCCCCACGCGCTCCCGATAGTTTCCGAAGCTGCTCGATTTACGCCTCTTCGCGTCGTCAAGCCGCTTTTCCGCCATCAGGCGTGTCTCTGTAAAAAAGCTCTTACCAGAAAGGATGATCTGTGCCACCGTGTACTCGGCAACGGGAACGGCGTTTGCCGCCCACGCGCTGAACACCTTGACACCCGAGGAGAGGAAGGGACGTGCAAATTTCTGCACAGTGCCTGCCGCATAGAATACGCACCGGAGACGCGGGAAGACCGTCCGGATCTCCTCCTCCGAAAGCTCGGGCATTCCCCAGGTGGAGAAAATGATCTCGACGTCGGAGAAATCCTCGGGAGACGAGAGAAGCTCCTCCCTGTCGTAGACGTACTCGTCAAGCTCGACGTGAGCGCGGAGCATTTCCTTTACGCATTCGGCGTAGACCTTTTTACAGGTCGCCTTCTTTTTACATACGAATATTGCCTTCATTTTAGTCTCCATTCTGCGCCGTCACGGCGCATCCACGTTTTGAAATTCACCCGCACCGTGAATCGTTATCCTACGATCGTTCTGAGCGTCTCCGCCTCGGTTTTCAGCGTGGACAGATTTCCGTCGGGCATAAATTCGAGCAGAAGCGTACGCGGTGTTGAGAATCTCGACAGATACCCACGCCATTCTTCAATGCCCTCCGCGAGGGGAAGCTTCAGCTTGTCCTTCCACTGGAATACGTGGATGTGATGTGCAAAGGGTGCAATTCTTTCGGCATAAACGAGGTTTTCCTCAATGCTCTTCCACTGAAAGGGCTGCCAATACATCCGGAAATGCGGAGAATTGACCGCCTCCATCAGATCAAGTGCGTCCTCGAGCCGCTCGGTGTAGGTCTTTTTGTGACATTCCAGGCATAGCGTCACACCCTCTCGCTCTGCGATAGAGGCAGCCTCCTTGCACAGCGCATACAGAGCCACCTTCTCGTCCTCCGTATAGTCAGCACCGCTTTTCGAGCCGCACCAAATGCGCAAAATGTCGGTTCCGAGTATTTTTGCGGCATTGATATAGCCCTGCAGCTCCTCGATCGGGGTGACGAAGAAGCGGAAATAGGTTCCGTAGGACGAGCAGGTAATGCCATATTCCTTCTGCATCCTTGCGATCTCATAAAGACGCTCGGTGTCCGTGTACGGCGCATGAACGTCACTACCCCACTCAATATAGGTAAGCCCCGCGTCACGCACCGAGGAGAGAATCTCCTCGGGCGTGTGCTTTCTGAAGGATACCGACACGAGGCCGAGATTATACATTTCTTTTTTCACGGTCGATCTCCTGCTTTTTCCGTGCGAGAAGGGTCTCGAACCACAGCTCGGGGCTGGGCATCGGAGACGCCTTTTCAAGGTAGGACGTCGCACCGCGCGTCAGCGTGCGCGTGTCTCTCTTCACCGTATTACGGTCGGGCTGACGGTCGACGAATGCCGAGCCGTGCGTACCAAGCTCCTTCGCCGAAACGATCATAGCCGACAGCGTCGCGCGTTGGGTAAGGACCATATCGTAGAGACGATACAGCTCGGCGATCTGCCGTTCGTTTGCGATCACAGCGGTCTCGAAGAAGGTCTCGCACAGACGGTCTACCTTCTCGAACAGCGCCTTCATACCCTCCGTTCTTCTGTCAAAGTCGGCAACACGGCTCATCTCGGTCTGCAGCTCCTTACGGATCTCGTCGAGATTGCTCGTCCCAATCGAAATACGGGGCAGAGTAAAGCGCGGCGCGGGACGGCATTCGTCCTCTTTTTTCGCAATATGCTCTGCAGCGCGCAGGCTGCCGACCTGCGTCGAATTCAGCGCGCTTCCGCCCGGACGGTAAACGCCGAAGGTACCTGCCGCCTCGCCCGCAACGTAAAGCCCTCGGATCTCAGTCTGCCAGTCACCGTCCACCGCCACACCGCCGTTGCAGTGCTGTGCGCACACGGCGATCTCGAGGTATTCCTTATAAAGATCAATGTCGTGATCGGCATAAAGCTCAATCGCGCCGATATTCATTTTCGCAAGACGCTCGATGGGCGTTCCGAACAGTGCGCCCGAGCGCTCGAGATAGGTATACGCCTCCTCGGGAAGGACCGAGAAGCCATTCTCAAGTCCCTTCGGGTTCTGCATAAAGTCGAGATATACCCGCTTGCCGCTCTTGATCTCATCTGCGACGAGCAGATCGACCTTCGAAGAACCCTCGGTCTTTCTCGTGTCGAAGGGCCACTGATAGCCCTTGAGGAAGATCAGCCCGAGAGATTCATCACCGAGCTTCTCGTATAGGAACTCGCTTTCGTTTCCGTCCTTGTCGACCGAAATATATCTCGGCAGGACCTGCTGATACGTGCCCGACAGATTCCAGCGGAACTTCGTGCTCGCGATGCCGTACTGCCACTCCTCCATATTCGAAAGCGCCGCACCCGCATCGATCGCAAGTCCCGTAGCTCCGTGCTGGCTTTCGGGATAAACGGTATTCAGATAGATCCCCGCAGGACCGCCCGTGCAAAGGACCACGTTTTTCGCGGCAATCACCGAGATATCGCCCGTTACGGTGCTCGCAGTGGCAATTCCCGTGACCGCGCCGTCCTCCGTGAGGATCTTGATCACGCGCTCGTTGTCGATGATCTCGATCCCCTTCGAAAGCACCGATCTCTCGAGTGCTTCGGTCATATACTTCGACGTCAGAGGACCGCAGGAGGTCGCGCGAGTCCGCGGATCGTGGTCGGTCTTGTAGCCCGCATATTCACCGTATTCGTTCGTGGGGAAGGGGACACCGAGCTCGACGAGGTGCATAAAGGCGCGCACCGAATACGCCGCCTCGCAAAGGGCGTGCTCGCCCATAACGCCGCCGCCCGAATAGAGCGTGTCTGCCATCTCGCGAACACTGTCGCCGTCCGCACCGCAAAGCGAAAGCTTATAGTAGGTCTGCTTGTCGCTTCCCGTATTTCTCGAGGTGCCCATCAGTCTGCCCTCGGTAACGACAGCAATGTCCCGTACACCGAAATCATAGAGACGCTCTGCGGCGTTATAGCCCGCGCATCCCGTACCGATAATTAAAGTATGATAGCTCTGTCTCATAGGCGTCTGATATGCATACCTCCGTCAAGAATGAAGGACTGTCCCGTGGTATATCCAAAGGTTCCATCGCACAGGGCAACGACTGCCTTTGCAATATCATCGGGCTGTCCCCAACGGCCAAGCGGAACGAGACCGTCCGCGATCAGTCGGTCGTACTTTTCCTTGACCGTCGCCGTCATTCCGGTCGCAATGATGCCGGGGCAGATCTCGTTGACCGTGATTCCGTCAGAAGCAAGTCTGTCGGCAAACAGCTTCGTGATCATCGAAACGCCCGCCTTCGAGATGCAGTATTCACCGCGGCTCGTAGAGCTCGTGTACGCCGAGCAGGAGGAAATATTGACAATCGCACCGCCGTTTCCTCTCTTTACCATTTCGTTTGCCACCGCCTGGGTGAGGAAGAGCGTGCCCTTCGTGTTGATGCCCATTACGAAATCGTAGCTCTCCTCGGTCATCTCAAGGATGTCGCGGCGCACCTTAGGTGCAACACCCGCCACGTTGACGAGAGCCGCAAGCTCTCCCTTCTCCGTTGCCGCGTTTACCAAAGCCGTTCTCGATTCTGCAGAGGAAAGGTCACCCCTGACATACGTAAAATCAAATCCGTCAAATGCAGACAGATCCTGCGGCTCGACTACGTCCATACCGACGACCGCATAGCCCGCGCGGCAAAGCTGCAGCGCGCTTTCCTTTCCGATTCCTCCGAGAACACCGGTTACAATTGCAATTTTCATTTTTTGATCTCCTTATAAAGCTCTCTGTAATATTCGTTGAATACCGCGCATCCCGATACTCGCTTTGCACGCATCAGCTCGGTGCATTTCGAGCAGGCGAGGCAGCATTTCTTCGCTTCAAACCGTCCGTCCGTATAATCTCTGTAGAACGTCGGATATGCAAGCCACAGTCTGCCATATCCCACAAGGTCGCATACGCCCTCCGCAAGCTGTCTCTCGGACTGCTCGAACAAATCCTCGCGGTAATAGGACAGCCCCGATCCGACCACCGTAAGGGTCGGGAATTTTTCCTTGATGTGCTTCTCGATCGTGACGAAGCGCTTCAGTCCCGTCTCGGGAGACTCAGGTGCCTCGTAGCCGCCCTTTCTGTACGGACGGTTCACGTGAGGATTGTAGTAGGGATTGCCTACGGTGACATTCAGCAGCTGTATCCCCTCTGCTACGAGCTGCTCGAGCAGAAGATCGGGCTCTGTGAGGTCGAGCTCGTTCTCCTCGGTCGTTCCGAATCCGTAGGGCTTCGGAACCATATCCGAAACACTGAGACGTGTCGTGAGCAGGATATTCTCGGGGATCACCCGCCGTACCGCACGAACGCAATCAAGATACAGCCGCGTGCGGTTTTCAAAGCTGCCGCCGTACCGTCCCTCGCGCCCGAATGCCGAGAGAAGCTCCTGGAAGAGATATCCGTGGCAGGATTTCACGTCGACGCCGTCAAAGCCCGCCTCGACCGCAAGAAGCGCCGACTCGGCATACCGCGCGTGAAGCGTGTCGAGATATTCGTCAGTCACGATGTTCTCGTCGCCCACAGGACGCCGCTCCTCGTAGATCGGATGGCGGTAAGCGATCATCGGCACGATGCTCTGTCTGCCCGAATGGGTCAGCTGCAAAATGAATACGGGCTCAATGCCGCACTCGGTCCTTGCGATCTCACGCATTTCGGTGAGCAATGCCTTGAACTGCGGCAGATTTTCCTTCGTCAGCATCATCTGTCGCGGGTTGGTCCTTCCCTCGGGGCAAACGGCATTCGCCTCGAACCAGACGAGTCCCGCACCGCTCCTCGCCGCCCTTAAATATTTGTCGCGTGTCAATTCGCTCGGACTTCCGTCCATGTTGCAGTCGCACCCCTCCATCGGCTGAAGCACGACACGGTTGGGGATGTCGTACCCCCCTACCTGAATATTGCTTTTGATCATTTTTGCGCATTCCTTTCTTATCATACAACTACATTATATCACAATCTAAAAGCAATAAATATGTTTAATATTGCAAAAGATATTGCTTTTCTTGCAAACTTATGATAAAATAAAAGAAAAAAGGAGGGTCACAAATGATCTCAGGCTTTCAGACGAAGAATTTCATATTTGAATATACGGAAAGCGATATCGACAACACCGTTCTCTGGGAAAGCCACTGCCACGCGCGATATGAGCTGATCGCTGTACTTGAGGGCGATATCAACGTAATGCTCGAGGGCAGAGACTACCGTCTGACAGAGGGGCAAACGACCGTCATTCCACCCCTCGCGTATCATACGATCACCTCGAACAAAAGGGGGACATACCGCAGAGTGACGGCGTTGTTCGAGCTGTCGGCGATCCCCGAGGCACTGCACCCTAGATTTCTCGAAACCGGCGGAAGCATCGCGATCTCCTCCTCCGAGGAGGCGAGGGAATTGAAGCGGATCTGCGAGAAGCGCGATCCGTCCTTTTACGCCCCCCTTGCAGAAAGCTTGATGATAAGACTCCTTTACAGCAATGCAGAGGAGCGGGAAGCACGCACGGCGACCGAGACCGACGCGTTTTTAAGAAAGGTCATTTTATACATAGACGAGCATCTTGACGAAAAGATCTCACTCGATGATCTTTCGCGTGCCACCTCAAGGTCGAAGTCCTCCTTCTGCCATCTGTTTGAGGCGAAAATGAATATCTCCCCCAAGCAATATATCCTGAGAAAAAAGCTTGCCCTTGCCGACAAGCTGATCGGAGAGGGCACACCGCCAACCGTCGCGGCGATGCAGGTGGGATACGAAAATTACAGCGACTTTTACCGCATCTACCGTAGACATTTCGGAATCAGTCCGACGGGGCGGCGTACGAAAGTATGAACCGCCGCGCACTGCGTAAGATGCTGTCTGAAAGCTGAACGCCTCTCCACCATCGGGTGACCAACGTCGATCCAAAGAATTCGAAGCCTCTTTTTATTGACAGATCATATAAAAACAAAAGGAAAATAATTGAAAAGCTCTTGACAATCGGTTGAAAATCAGTATAATAAGTACAAAGGTATCTAAAAGGTATCTAAAAACGAGGTGATTTTATGAAAAGCAACACCAAAACGCCCTTTTATAAGAGTATGTATGAGAACATCAAAGAAAAAATAGAAAAGGAGCTTTATCCTGTTGGAATGCTGCTCCCGACAGAAGAGGAGCTTCAAAAGGAATATTCCGTAAGCCGCACCACGGTAAGACGCGCCATCGCGCTTTTGCAGAAAGACGGTTTTATCAAGGTTCGTCAAGGCTATGGTACGGAGATAGTCAGAAGCAAGGTAACGCAATGCCTTAACACGATAACGTCCGTATCGGAATCCCTGCGCCAGAAGGGGTGCGAGGTCGGAGCCACCAATATGCACGTTGAGAGAGTTTATGCAACGTATGAGCTTGCGGAGGAATTAAAGCTTGAGGTTGGCGAGCCCGTTATACTTATAAGCAGAATACAGACCTCCGACGGTGCGCCAATAGCGATCGCTAAGAATTATATTGCAGAAAAATACGTCCCGGGGCTTATTGATGAGAAGGAGAATATCGTTTCTCTCTACAGATACATAAATGAGAAATATTCTCTTGGAATCACAAAGGTTGAGGACAGACTCAGCGCGTGCTCTGCGACTTTCGATGAATCCGTGCTTCTCGGCATTGAACCAAAGACGGCTTTGATTCTTGTTCGTCGCGTTTGCTACACGTCGGGACAACCGTTTGAAGTAGATTTTGTAAAAATAATAGCAAGCAAATACGAATACAGAAACGTATTTGACAGTGAGAGCTGAAATATATGAAATATGTAATTGCGTATGATCTTGGTACGGGCGGCATCAAGACGAGCATTTTCGGTGAGGATGGCGAATCAAAGGGCTTTCGCTTTAAGTCATATGATACACGCTTCCCACGAGAGGGCTTCAGAGAACAAAGTCCCGACGTATGGTGGGAAGCTGTAAAGATAACGACCAAAGAGCTTTTGGCAGAAACCGCGATAGATCCTGAAGACATCGTTTCACTTGCGGTATCCGGGCACAGCCTCGGAGCGCTGCCGATCGGATACAACGGGGAATTGCTTTGCGAATACGTTCCGATCTGGAGCGACTCCCGCGCAACGGCTGAGGCTGAGGATTTCTTTACGAAGGTACCGAGAAACGAATGGTATCTTTCAACAGGCAACGGGTTTACGCCCGAGCTTTACAGTATCTTTAAGATCCTTTGGTACAAAAACAATATGCCAAAGGTTTACGAAGCCACCGACAAATTTATTGGTACGAAGGACTATATAAACTATAAAATGACAGGCGTGCTTGCGACGGATATAAGCTATGCGTCGGGCTGCGGCGTCTTTTCCTTGGCAGATGGCTGCTATAATGAAGAATACATAAAGAAAAGCGGCATTGACGGGGATAAGCTTCCGAAGGTACTTAACAGCACGGATATTGTCGGGAAAATACTTCCCGATGTTGCCGCGGAATTAGGTCTTTCCTCCGAAACGCTTGTTTGCGCCGGCGGTGTGGATAACGCCTGTATGGCTCTCGGCGCGGGTTGCATAGACAACGGAGAGGTCTATACGAGCCTCGGAACATCCGCCTGGATATCCGTCACCGATGAGAAGCCTATAGTTGACATAGAAAAGAAGCCTTACGTTTTCGCGCACTGTGTTCCCGACAAATACGTATCGGCACTCGGTATATACTCTGCGGGAAACAGTCTCAGATGGGTGCGCGACAAGCTTTTTGCCGATCTTCTTGCCGCCGAGCTTGCGGGAGGCGAGTCAAGCTACAAATCTATCGATAAGCTTGCCTCGTCAAGCTCTTTGGGAGCGAATAAGCTGTTTTTTATACCCACTCTTGCCGGCGGAAGCTCACTTGACAGAACACCGGATGCGAGAGGAGGCTTTTTCGGACTTGATCTCAGGCACACAAGAGAAGATATAGCGAGAGCTACTCTTGAGGGAATCTCGTTAAATCTTAACGTACTACTGAATTTCATCAAAAAATACGTAATGGTAGGCGAAAATATGCTGATCGTCGGAGGTGGCGCAAAAAGCCCTCTTTGGAGGCAGATATTTGCCGACGTTTACGCTATGAACGTGTATACCTCGAAATCAGCGGAGGATGCGGGAAGCTTCGGCGCGGCGTGTCTTGCCGCCGTGGGCGCGGGTATTTGGAATGACTTTGATACTGCCAAGTCAGTCACAAAGGTCGATAATATGTCAAAGCCCGAGCCGTCCGCTACGGCATTTTACAGTTCAATACTACCGTCTTACAAAAAATTGCTTGATATCAGCTCGGACGTGGGCGATATATTAAAAAGCACAAATTAAAGAAAGAGAAAATACAGCTATGAATAATTTTGAATTTTACAATCCCGTAAAGCTTGTATTCGGCAACGGGGAATCAAAAAAGATAGGAGAATACGCGAAGGGAATCGGAAATACCGCGCTTATTGTTTCTTATAAAGAGGTGGACTTTTACGGTGATCTTTTTGATCAGATCAGAGCATCTCTTGATTCCGTGGGGATCAAGTCGCACATCTTCTTCGGCGCTACGGCGAACCCGAAGATCAGCGAGGCTCTCGCAGGTGTTGCCGAGGCAAAGCGCGTCGGTGCCGATCTGCTTATCGGCGTCGGTGGCGGAAGCGTAATGGATCTTACGAAGATCATTGCTGCAGGCGTTAAATATCCTCACGATATAAGAAAAATGATAAAATTCAGCCATGCGGACAACTCCCAAATTGCACCTACGGAAGCACTTCCTATGATTATGCTTCCGACTCTCCCCGCAACCGCAAGCGAGATGAACCCGACTGCAGTGGTTACGGATGACGCGACCCTCAGAAAGAGCTACGTTTGGGAGCCTTCCTGCCTTTATCCGACAGTATCCATACTCGACCCTTCGCTCACACTTACGCTTCCCGCATATCAGACAGCCTCGGGCGCTATAGACTCGATCAGCCACGCCGCTGAGGCATTTATTTTCAGCGATGAGGCTACGTACGGAAATATCGATCTTCAGTCGAATATGCAGATCGGCGTTATAAAGACAATATATGACAATCTTCCGAAGGTGCTCGCGGATCCTAACGACATTGAGCTTCGCTCGGTTATGCAGTTCTCGGCAACGGTCGCACTGAACGGCTGGCTCACCTGCGGCGTTCAGGGCTGGACGCCTATGCACCAGATGGGTCACGTCCTATCCTCACATTATAAAGCAACGCACGGCGCGACGCTTGCGACGATGATGCTCGCTTGGATGAGATATTTCGCAAAACAGACACAGAACGGACGTTTCAAAGCCTTCGCTAAGGCTATGTGGGGAACCGAGGATCTGATTGAAGCCGCAGATATCTTTGAAAAATATATAAAGAGCGTTGGCGTTGAAACGAGAATCTCGCAGTTCGGATGCACCGAAGCCAGCCTTGACGAGCTGACCGACGGCGTGGTCGACGTTTCCTTCTCCGCGGACGGAACGTTCGCAAGCATTCCTCCCATAAGGCGTGAGGATGTTTACGAAATCTACAAGCTTTCTCTTTGACAGACGGTATGACGGGAATCATTTTTGATATTCAGCGCTTTTCCGTTCACGACGGACCCGGAATCAGAACGACAGTCTTTATGAAGGGCTGTCCGCTCAGATGCAGATGGTGCCACAATCCGGAGGGCCTTTCAAAAAATATACAGCTTCGTTCTTTTGAGAATAAGTGTATAAGATGCGGCTCTTGCGGATCCCGCGAAAAAATTGAGGATGGTGAAAAATGCCCGGTCGGCGCGCTTTCCGTTTGTGGAAAGGAGATCGATGAGGAGGAGCTTCTTGCCGAGATACTCAAAGATAAGCCTTTTTACGGAGACACGGGCGGCGTTACCTTTTCGGGCGGAGAATGCTTGCTTCAGGCGGATTTTGTGTCAGCCGTTATGAAAAGGGCAAAAGCGGAAGGACTGCATACAGCCGTTGATACCTGCGGATTCGTTCCGTGGGAGAGCATCGAAAAAACTCTTGCGTTTTGCGATCTATATCTTTATGACGTTAAATGCATTGATTCTGAAACGCATAAAGAGTACACGGGGGTTGATAATTCGCTGATCATACAAAATATCAAACGTCTTTCGGACGCAAAAAAAGACATTTGGGTGCGTGTACCCGTGATACCGGGATTTAATAATACGGAAGAAGAGATGACGAAGATCGCAGAGCTTGTTTTGACTCTTCCAACGGTAAAGCAGGTGACTTTAATGCCGTATCACTCCCTCGGATCGGATAAATATCAGACCTTGGGGCTTGAATACACGTTTGACACATCACTCAAAATCGAGGACTCGGAGCTTGAAGACTTCAAAAAAATATTTGAAAGTAAAAATATAAAATTAGCTTAAACAAGGAGGGAAATTATGAATAACTATAAATACATAACGAAAGATCTTCCCCGCATGCTCGACGTCAGCGCGGTACAGGCACAGTCGAGTGTCGTTGAGGTAAAAAAGACGGCAGAGCTTGCGCTCAAATACGGATGTATCTGCGTTTTTGCACTTCCCGTATACACAGAATATATGGGCGAGCTCGTCAAGGGAAGCTCAACTCTTCTCGGCGGAACCGTCGGATTTCCCTCCGGTGCGGATACCACATCGCTTAAGGTCGCTTGCGCTAAGGATATGGTAAAGCTCGGATGCGGAGAGCTTGATATGGTCATCTCCGTCGGCGCACTCAAGAGCGGAAATTATGAGCACGTTGTCAACGACATCAAGGCTATCCGCGAGATCGCGGGCGAGAGAGTTCTCAAGGCTATCATCGAGGTATCTCTCCTTACCGACGACGAGATACTTAAAGCATCGGAGCTTGCCGTTAAGGGCGGCGTTGATTTCGTTAAGAGCGGCACGGGCTGGCAGGGTCCCACAACGGTTGATCACATCAAGCTTATGAAAAAAGCGGTCGGAAACGACGCAAAGATCAAGGCGGCGGGCGGCGTACGCGATCTCGCTACGATCGATGCTATGATCAGAGAGGGCTGCACACGTTTCGGAGTTGGAATCACGAGCGTTATTAAAATAATGGACGAATACAATAAAATTTTCGAAGGCTCAACTAAAACAAATATTACGGATCTCGCTATTGGCGGTGTAGCTGAATATTAATGTCAATTTCTAATGTAAAACCGGAGGGCAGCTATGAAAAAAATTGAACATTCTCCCGTATGGACTGCGGGTGTGCAGAACGCTGTTAATTATTACGTTGATCTGATGTCTGCGGCCGAGGTATCTGTCGAAGCGGACAGTCCGTTTATATCACCGGAGAAATTCAGACCCGTTCGCGATTTCCACGGAAAAGATAATAACCATTATCCGATGCATCCGCACTATCTTGAGGTCGGACTGCTCGGTATTGCCGAGGAAGCCGAGGCGAGCGCAAAGAAGCACGACGGGGAAGAGAGACTTCTCCTACGTGCAGTTGCCGAAACATATCGCGCGACAGCGCTTTATATGTCCCGCTTTGCAGATGCCGCAGAAGCTGCACTTGATGCAGCAGAAGCCGACGAGGAGAAGGCCCGTATCTCCCTTATCGCCAAAACCTGCAGAGCTTTGTCAGTACGCGCTCCGCGCACCTTCTTCGAGGCAGCTCAGCTCTTCCTTTTCTGCTGGCGCATACGCAGCCATAAGGGTATGGCTACGATTGGGCGTCTTGACCAATACCTGATAGATTTTTACAGACGCGATATCGCTGCGGGAATACTGACGGAAGATAAGGCTCTTGAGCTTCTTGTCGCGCTTTGGAGACGCATCAACACTTACGGAAGCGGCGATACGCTGACAAATATAATGCTCGGAGGAGTGGACGCAGACGGAAACGACGTAACGAATGAGCTGTCCTGCCTTATGATCCGCGCGTCGCTTATAACAAAGTCGACCGATCCGCAGATAAACTGCAGGATCCATAAAGGTACACCGCCCGAATTCTTTGAGCTTATGACAGAGCTTCAGCTCCTCGGTCACGGTCAGGCATCTCTTTATAATGATGAGGTCGTTATTCCGGGACTTCTGAAATACGGATATTCTCTGACGGCGGCACGGAATTACAGCAATGACGGCTGCAGTGAGATCATTATTGACGCAGGAAGCACCATAGACTTTTTCCAGATGGAAGCCGTCAAAATTATGGAGCTTACTGTATTTGAGGGGAGAGAAAATCCCACAGATACTCTTCCCGTCGGTCATTATTGGACGAAGAATAAAAAGCCGCGTACACTGATCAGCGATACTTTCCTTGGATATTCTGCCAAGGCAATTTCGGAAATAGAAAGCTACGAGGAGTTCTACGCCGCATATCTTGCACAGTACCGTTTTCAGCTTATGGGAAGGATTAAGAATAGAAACGAAAAAATTCGTCAATCCGATTATAACGATATACCGTCGCTGTTCTTGATAGGCTCGTTCCCTTGCTTCCTCGAAAGCGGTGTAGATATCCATTACGCATGGGATATCTCCAATATGCACCAGATCTTCCTTGGCTCGATCCCGACAGTCGGAGATTGTCTTGCCGCAGTAAAGAAGGTTGTTTTTGAGGATAAAGCTTGCACGCTCCTTGAGCTTCGCGAGGCTATGCGCGCGGATTTCATTGGATACGAGGGCCTTCGTGCGCGCCTTCTTGCCGCTCCGAAATTCGGAAATGATGACAATTATGTGGATATGATCGTTTCCCGTCTCAGCTCGGATATTATAGATATGATCGACGAGTACAATGCGAACGCGGATATAAAGCATTTGCCCTGCCATTATAACTTCCTTTTCAACGATTACGCAAAAATGGTGGGAGCGACACCCGACGGACGCCGTCGCGGAGATCCCATCAGCGAGCATTTTTCACCGACGCCGGGACGCGCAAAGAAGGGGCCGACAGCGATTCTTCGCTCCGTAGTGAAAACCGATATAAAGCGAGGCGCGGGAGCATCCACGGTCCATTTGTCGCTTTCCCGTGACACTCTCGTGGGAGAGGACGGAGGCAAATCCATTATGGCGGCAATTATGCGTGCTGCAATAGGCATGGGTATTCAGCTTTTGAATGTTGCAATATATGACGCCAAGGCATTGCGTGAGGCACAGGATAGTCCCGAGGGACACGAGGATATTATCGTTCGTGTTTGGGGTTATAGCGCACGCTTTGTAGATCTTTCCCGCGATATGCAGGATCACGTGATAGCGAGGATCATCAAAGAGGGAGCATAATTTCTTTCGCGGAGAAGTCGAACATCCCAAGCGCACGCGCTTGGGCGGCAAGCGCGCGGTTTGCGTGCAGGTAAGGCTCTCGCGGCGGGCGGCTTGCAGAGTTTGATTCAGACTTAGGAATGATAAAAAAGAAACCCGAGCACATCGTGCTCGGGTTTCTTTTTTATGACCCCTAGGAGAATCGAACTCCTGTTTCCGCCGTGAGAGGGCGGTGTCTTAGCCGCTTGACCAAGGGGCCGTTTTTCGCAACGGCAGTATTATACCACACTTTTTTTCATTTTGCAAGGGGTTTTTGAAAAATTCTTTTATTTTTTTTGAGATTTTTTGAAAAATCCAAGAAATTTACGCCTTCCTCTTGTAATCATCCCGCGATTTTGCTATAATGATCCCACAAAACAGGAAACGATAGGAGAATTCTTATGGAACAGCTCTACGCAAAATACGCAACCGAAAAAGCTCTTGAGCTCCTCGCGATCGACAGCCCCTCGGGCTACACGCGGAAGGCGGCAGACTGGGTACGGACTGCCTTCTCCGAGCTCGGCTTTCACGCAGAGCTCACGACAAAGGGCGGCGTGATCATCGACCTCGGAGGGAAGGACGAAACGAACGCCCTCCTGCTCGAAGCGCACGTTGATACGCTCGGCGGTATGGTCGCCGAGATCAAAGGGAACGGTCGGCTTCGCCTCACCCCCCTCGGCGGAATGCGCGCCGAAAACGGCGAATGCGAAAACGTCCGCGTTCACACAAGAAGCGGTAAGGTCTACGAGGGAACGCTTCAGCTTCTGAACGCATCGGTACACGTCAATGACAGCTACGCCGACACAAAGCGCAGCTTTGACACGACCGAGGTCCTGCTCGACGAAAATGTCACCACCGCCGCAGAGACCCGCGCGCTCGGCATCGAGGTCGGCGACGTGGTCGCGTTCGATCCGCGCTCCCGCGTGACCGAATCGGGCTACATCAAGAGCCGCTTCCTCGACGATAAGCTGTCGGTCGCGATCTTACTCGGATTTGCGAAATTTCTCCGCGACACGGGAAGGACGCCCGAACGGAAGGTCTACGCGCACGTAACGGTCTACGAGGAGGTCGGACACGGTGGCTCGGCATCCCTCCCTCAGGGCGTGACCGAGGCGATCAGCGTCGATATGGGCTGTGTCGGCGACGGACTCGGATGCACTGAGCGAATGGTCTCGATCTGCGCGAAGGACTCGGGCGGGCCGTACTGCTATGAGGTCGTCGGCGGGCTGATCGAGGCGGCAAAGCGCGCGGGCGCGGACTATGCGGTCGACGTCTATCCGCACTACGGCTCGGACGTTGAGGCAACGCTTCGTGCGGGGCACGATATTCGTCACGGGCTGATCGGTCCCGGGGTCTATGCCAGCCACGGCTACGAGCGCAGCCACATCGACGGCGTTCTGAACACCCTCCGCCTGCTCGAATCGTACATTCTCGGATAAACGCGAAACACGCAGAACAGGTGTATGATCTGATGAACGGACTCTCTCCCTCAGATGTGGGGAGGTCCGTTCTATTTTTTTATTCCCTTGCATAGAATTTTCCGAAAGACAAATGCCCGGTGGGGCTACCGAACAGGAGGAAAATTTATGTCAGGGCAAGAAGAAAAGAAGGACTCAGTCGACACTTCCGAGGGGCAATCTCTCACACCGCACGGCGAAACGCTTCCGAAAGCCACGAACAGAGCCGAAGACGGGAACAGCGCACATTCGCGCGAACCGATCCGAGAAGAGGAGCGGGCAACCGTCCGCTTTCGTTCGCGCACCGTGCATCTGCGCACCGTCGGGATCGCGATCGCGATCCTTGCGCTCTCGGTCGCACTTATTCTGTGCTGTGTCGCAGGCGTGAACGGATGGGGCGAGCCCGATGAGACCACCGCCGAAACAACAGCCCCCGAGGGCGACGAAACAAACGACGTGCGCGACCTGTACGAATTCGATCCCGCAATCGTTCCCGAGGGGCATATCGCCTTTCGGCCGATGGATCTGTCGGGCGGCGCCTCGGACGCTCGGAACGAATCGGAGCGCACCTTTGATCTCGCCACGCTCCTTTCGCGCTACGGCGAAGCAGAAGACGGTTCGGATCTTACGTTCACAGAGCCGCTCGTCCTGATCCTGCACGCGCACACGACCGAAGGATACAGTGCATCGGGTGCGCTCTCATGGGACGGAGAAGGGGAGCTTGCGCGATCCGACAGCAAGACAGAGAATGTCGTCGCAGTCGGCAAGGTGCTTGCAGAGGCGCTGAACGCGGCGGGCATTCCAACCCTGCACTGTGATGTCTTCCACGACCTCGACGAAAACGGTGTCGGTACGTATAACGGCGCGTACGACCGTGTGCGCGAAACGGTAGAGGCGTACCTCGCGGAGCATCCGTCGATCAAGTACGTGATCGACCTGCACCGCGACGCGGTGCTTGACGGAGACGGCAATATCATCCGCGCCGTGACCGAGGCAGACGGAAAGGCGACCGCACAGGTGATGGCTGTGGTCGGCAGCGGAGAGGACTTCGACTGGGAATCAAATCTCGCCCTTGCACTCGCGCTCACCGAATCGTTAAATAAGGACAGCGCATCTCTCTGCCGTGCACCCGTCCTGAAGTCCTCGTCCTTCGGGCAGGAGCTCGCGCCGCATAGCCTGATCCTTGAAATCGGAACGGCGGCAAATTCACTTGAGGAAGCCACGAACGCCGCACGTCTCATCGCTCCCACGCTCGCAAAGCTCATCCGCGCAACGGAGGCAGGGGAAAGCGCCTCGTAAGGGGCTTCGCATATCCATAAAAGAGGGGCTGTCTCACTAAAGTGAGCCAGCCCCGTTTTCGTACGGAATATTCCCGACGCCCTCACCAGATCTCCGTCACTGCGAAATAGATCGACAAAAAACAATACGCCGAGCAAATCCAATTATACTCTTTTTGCAGACGATCGTCAAGTAGCAGAGCACAATTTATACTTTAGATTCATAATTTAGATGAATTATTTTCCCTTCGTTTCCGCTTTCCCCCGGATCAGATCCGTCACCGAGAGGTGATAACCAACGTCCTTCCAAAGGCTCCTGAATTGAGGCTCACAGAAATTCGATTGGCAGTTAAAGGCGTACCCGTATTTTTTCCCGAGTCTTGCACCAATGATGCCCGCATCCTTCACCATATCCCAAGAAACGAGAGGATGCTCGATCCAATGAATGGGGCCCCACCCCTCGGTATTGCCGCAGGGAATTCCGTAACGCTTCGCGATCTCCGAAACGGTTGCGACGCGCGTTTCCAACCATTCCTCGCACAGAGAGCGATTTTGGTACCAGCTCTCGTGCAGTGCTTCACTGATCCTTTCAAATTCGATATCACCCGCGACCCGTGAAGAGGGGTTCAAGTATCCGGAACGGAAATACGTATACAGCGTCTCCGGCTCTCCGAAGGATTTCAGCTTTTGATAAAGCTTCCTTGGTTTTAAAAAGTCGCTTCCCGCATTTTCCGCCCACATATGCACATCAAGAAAATCATAACACGAAAAATCCATATTTTCGGCACCGTCCATGAAGGTACCGTGATCGAGACTCGCACTGATCGGAAGCTCGGGCCATCGCATTTTGAGTTCACGGATAACGTCCGAAAAATACGCACGGTAATAAGCGATCTGCTCTTGACTTCTCGGTCTTCCCTCATAAGGGGAGCGCGGCAAGGCATTCATCTGACGGTAGAGCCACGTATTACACGCGCCGTAGGGGATCTCGTTTTGCACGTCGACGCCAATGACGGGGCCAAGACAGTCGTTCTCCTTCAGAAACAGCAGCGTTTCGTCCCAGATCCGAACAAGATCCTCCTTGCCCCAAAGCAGCTCGTTCCGCTTTTCTGCGGTCGGCTTCAGCCACGTGGACAGAAGAACGCGGATACCGCGCGCCTCGCATTTGCGGAGGAATTCCACAACGTCACGCCTCGGATAAATATAGACCGTCCACGGGCTTCCCCAAGCCGCAAAGCCGACCCTGTGCGTAACGCTCGGGGGATCGAGAAATCGCTCAGCATTCGTGCCGTCGGGTGCGTTTGCGATCATATGGGGAAACGGATCGATCCTGACCGCATTGTACCCGCGCTCAAGGAGCTCGTCGAGCGCCCGGTCAAAGCTTTCAAATCCGCCTCCTTCATATCTTCTTCGCAACCAAGAGGAATCCCACATCGCAATCGCAAGCGGCTTTTTCAGTTCATTCAGCGTCATTGTTTTTCTCCTTTTCCATATAATCACGTATCAATCCCGCGATCACAGCCACAAGCTGTATCGCCGACGTTATAATAATACCAACGTTCAGAATCAAAATAGAATAGGCGAGCCAAAGCGACTGTGCAAACAGCCCGAAGAGCCTCGTATGATGCGGCTTTAAAGAATAAAACCCAAGCACGGCGAGTACACTTCCCGTAGCAGGCAATAGGCTGACGGGGCCCATCCACGTTAAAGCAGGCGACAGCCCCATAAGCAAAACGAACACGTACAGCCATATGCGGTGGGACGCCCACTTGTGCCTTTCCCGATTGTAAAACACCACGTCCCTGACGACACCGATCGCATTCAGCGCGGCACCGGTGTATGCTCCGATCATAAGCTGCTGCAGAAAGTATCCGAAGTCAAGCGCGATCTTCGACCCGAGAAGCGCACTTCGCTTTTTCCCAAAGTAAACGAAAAATCCGATGAAGGATATTCCGATTCCGAAAATTTGTCCGAACGTATAGAAATCAAATCCCTGTGATCGCATAAAGAAAAGCATACGCAAGCTCCTCCCCTTCACTCTTTAAAGATCTCCCCTATTTTAACACGCGCTTTTCAGCACTTCAAGGAACAAAATAAACATTTTATAGCACAAAATGAACCTCCGTGTTGACAAGTCCTTTTCCTTATGATAAAATCATAAAAAAGGAGGGCTTCACGCTGTGTATATCGTATCGACCAAAGACTGGAATTGTCCCTATGCTTACGGCTTATATAAGCAATACCGCGGATGGACGCACAACGGGCGGGTTGCCGCGACCTGCATTCTGATCTGCGTGATCGAGGGGACGTGTCGAATCAAAATAAACCAAAAGGAACATTTCTTAAGGGAGAAGGATTATATCGTGATCCCAAGCGGTCATTTTTACACTCCGTTTGCCGACGAATATTGCCATTATTATTATTTTCACTTTAACTGCAAGTGGCTTGCGACCGTTCCGCCCAATATGCCGCCCGTCCCCGACATCCCGATCGACTCCCCCATCAAGGAATGCTTCATTCTGCGGGAGCAGGGAAGCGTTTCCGCTCCTATGGAAGACGCTCTGCAGAAAATCATCCAAGCGAAAAACAGCTTGTATCCAAGCGCACAAAATACCGTAAATCTTGAGTTTTTCAAGCTCCTCGATCTGATCAGCGAAAAAAACGCGCTAAAAGAGGAAAGCACGACCGCACGAAAAATTCGTCAATATATCCTTGACCATACCGAAGAAGCGATTCCCTTATCCGTGTTCTCCGCCAAATTTGGATACTCAAAGCAACATATCGTTAGGCTTTTTAAAAAAGCCTATGGGATAACGCCAACTCGGTTTATCACACAGTGCCGTCTGGAAACAAGCCTAAATTATTTGATGGAAACCTCTATGAGCATCGCCGAAATCTCTCAGAAGTGCGGATTTGAAAATCCCAATTACTATATAAGGATCTTCCGCAAAAAATATTTTACGACTCCGCAAAAATACAGAGGTTCGATTTTTCATTCATAAAAAAAGAAGGTGTCACCCAATGCGACCGCATCCGGGACACCTTCTTTTCATTGTATATCATTACTTCCTCTTCAGCTTCCCGAGCACGCGGCCGCAGCACTGCACCTGCTCGAAGCGCGAGAGGAGAATATCCTCGTAATCGGGGTTCAAGGAGATCAGGCGGTCGCCGCCGTACTTCTTGAAGTAGCCCGCATTGTCAAGCACGAAAATGCCGAGCTCGCCCTGTTCGATGTGATCGCATTTCTGTACCATAAGAATATCGCCGTCCTTATACCGCGGATTCATACTGTCCCCGCTGATGCGAAGGGCGTACGACGCCGTACGCGTGACGGGTCCGTCCGGAACGTGAATGGTCTGGAACTCCGCACCGTCAAGAAATTCACCCGGACCTGCCGAAACGGGCAGATCGTAGAGACACAGGTCGCGAGAGCCCGAATAGACCATAGGACGCTCGAGCACGCGCGCGCGGCCCGTGACACTTCCGCTTCCGATGCCGTACGCCTCACGCGTCAGGCGTTCCTTTTCCTTATCCAGAACGAGCACAACGAGCTCCTTGCCGTGATCGTCAAGCGTGCGGTAATTCTCGATCAGCTGGATCTCACCGTCGTCAAGCAGATAATTGTTCGGATTTTCCTCCCTGCCCGTAACGATGTAGTCGATCGAGCAGCCAAGCGCATCGCAAATGCTGATGATGTTCGCAAGCTTCGGCGAATCGCTGATGCCTGCAAGGATCTTACTGAGCGTACCGATCGGGATCCCCGTCATTTCCGAAAGACGCTGGTTCGTGATCTTTCGCTCGTTCTTCATTTTTTTGATGCGATCAATATAGCTCTCCATAGGGCAGTTATTCCTTTCAACGTTTCATATTGATATCGGATTCGCCTGAAAAATTCCGTTTTTGGTCTTTGCAAATTCATTTTAGCACACTTTTTCCGTTTTGTAAAGGGCTTTTTCGAAAAAAATTTCGATTTTTGGAAAAATTTTCTCAAAAACCTATTGACAAAACCGAATTTGGATGCTATAATGCAGACACAAAGTTCCGATTTCGACATTTTTCGGCTATGCTTTTCCGAATTTCAATTGAGCATTTTCAGCATTATAATCATTTTTGGAATTTTCTTCAAAACGGAGGTGTACAGTATGAACCGTTCCTACATTCCCGAAAATCAATATACAAGACAGCCCCTTCCTTTTTCCGATCGCGAAAAGGACCGCGGTGAAAACCGCACGGTCGAGGCGATCCTCACCTTCTTCGATCTTCTGATCGCATTTTTCACAGAATCGGCCGTTCGGACGACACTCCGTGCATTCGGTGCTGTGCTTTGCTTCTTCGCGTTCGTATTCGTCATCGGTGCGGTAGAGGCCGCTTCGCTCTCCTTCGGTGCGGGCGTTCTCGCGTCCCTCCTTCTCTTCGGTGCCGCATTCCTTTGCATATACAGACCGAGGAAGAATCATTCCTGACCTTTTTGGCTCTGCATAAGCCTGTGCATACAAAAAGCCGGGCTGTCTCATTGAGACAGCCCCTATTTTATTTTCTCCGGAAGCAGCCCTCTCTACCCTCTCAGCTTTGTGGTGCGATCCTTTCGCCGCGGATGCCCTCAATGTGACGTGAATCATTCGCGATCTCGAATCGCGGAAAGACAAGATCTCCCACCTCGCCCTCAAGCTTTACGACCGTCACGGCGGTGAAGTCGATCCGAAACGCAGACAGCACGAAGGGAAGGGCAGCGTAAATACGTGCGAAAGGACGCACGAGGAGGAACCCGCGTGACTGAACATCGCGACTGTCTGATCGTTTTTCTTCGTTACACGGTACCCGTTACCCTCCCTTTTATATCCAAGGTAGGCGAGCCAGATATCGCACCGCTCAACAACGGCGCGGTGCTCACCGTGGAGACGGTCGCTCTTCTCAAAAAGGGGATGCTTCTGCCACGCAAAGTCGATCAGCGCATTTCCCTCCCGCGCCATCCTGTCCGCTGTAAACCACGGATGGCCGTTCTCATAGAGCGGCGTTTTATCGGTTGCGCCCCAATGGATCTCTCGCATAAAGGGACAACGCACGATCTCCTCTCTCGGAATGCCGAGCTTGTCCGCCGTGTGCTCGGCGGTCTCGAGCGCCCGACCGCAGGTCGAGGCATAGATCCGCTCTATCCCCTCGCCCACAAGGCGCTCAGCCGCCGCCTCCGCCTGGAGATGACCGAGCTCGGTGAGGCGATCGATCTTATAATTCGGATGTCCGTGTCGGACGAATACGATTCTCATACGGCTCGTTCCTTTCTATCCGTTCTATCGTAATAATACCGCGGATGACCGCCCGAAGATGCTTTATCCCAGCGTGTAGGTCGTTCCTTCCTTTGTGTCAACAAGCGTCACGCCCATTGCGGTGAGCTCGGCGCGGATCTCGTCAGCACGCGCATAATTCTTTGCCTTCTTTGCGTCAAGACGCTCCTTGATCAAGGCTTCGATCTTCTCGGTCAGGTCACCGTCTGCCGCAGGCGTCGCAGGTGCGGCGTTCCGCAGCGCCTCAGCCGCGGCGAGCAGATTCAGGGAAAGCACGCGGTCAAAGTCCTCGAAGAGAGCGAGCTTCGTTCTGTCGTTCGTCTTTGCCTTCAGAACGTCATAAAGCGCGGTGACAGCCATCGAGGTATTGAGGTCGTTATCCATCGCCTCGGTGAATACGGCACGGCAGGCGTTGTACGCCTCGTCATCGATCTCCTCATCTGCGTTCACCTTCAGAGCGGCGATACGTGCGACGAGCTTATTGTATGCCGCTGCCGCATTGTCGAGGTTCTCGTAGGAGAAGACGAGGGACTTGCGGTAATGCGACTGCATACAGAAGAAGCGGTAGACCATCGGGTCGTAGCCCTTCGATTCAAGCAGAGAAAGGGTAAGGAATTCGCCCTTCGACTTACTCATCTTGCCCGAGCTCGTATTGAGATGCAGGACGTGGAACCAGTTGCGGCACCATTCGTGTCCGATATACGCCTCGCTCTGTGCGATCTCGTTCGTGTGGTGCGGGAATGCGTTGTCAATGCCGCCGCAGTGGATATCGAGATATTCGCCGCAGTGCTTCAGGCTGATCGCGGAGCACTCAATGTGCCATCCGGGGTAACCGACGCCCCAGGGGGAATCCCACTTCAGCGCCTGATCCTCGAACTTCGACTTCGTGAACCACAGAACGAAATCGTTCTTATTCCGCTTGTTGTCGTCTGCATTAACGCCCTCGCGTACGCCGACGGCGAGATCCTCCTCCTTGAAGTCGTTGAAAACGTAGTACTGCTTCAGCTTTGACGTATCAAAATACACGTTTCCGCCCGCTACGTAGGCGTAGCCCTTTTCGAGAAGCCCCTCGACCATCGAGATGAACTCGGGAATGCAGTTCGTCGCGGGCTCAATGACGTCGGGCTTACGAATGTTGAGCTTTTCGGCATCGCTAAAGAACGCATCGGTATAGAACTGTGCGATCTCAAGGACGGTCTTGTGCTCGCGCTTTGCGCCCTTGACCATTTTGTCCTCGCCCTCGTCGGCGTCGGAGGTCAGGTGGCCGACGTCGGTGATATTCATCACACGCAAAACGTCATTGCCGATATAGCGCAGATATTTATCGAGCACGTCCTCCATAATGTAGGTACGGAGGTTGCCGATATGGGCAAAGTGATAGACCGTGGGGCCGCAGGTGTACATCGATACCTTTCCTGCGATGCGGGGGACAAACTCCTCCTTGGTTCTCGTGAGGGAATTGTATAATTGCATAATCGTTTCCTTTCGAAATCGGTATTTTACGGATTTTCCGCCGCGGAAGCCTTTCTGTCGGCGGATTCTTTTTCGGTCTTTACGGTTCTTTTGCGGGTCTTTTTCGCTTCAAGCTCCGTGATCCGCGCTTCAAGACGTGCAAGCTCCTGTGCGACGGGGTCGGGAATATGCACCTGGTCGAGGTCGCTCGTGTCCTGCACCTTTTCGCCGTTCCTGCGGACGACCTTTGCGGGGATGCCGACCGCGGTCGAGTTTTCGGGGATCTCATCGAGGACGACGGCACCTGCCGCGACCTTGACGTTGTCGCCGAGCGTCACGGGGCCGAGCACCTTCGCGCCTGCTCCGACGAGAACGCCGTTACCGAGCGTCGGATGACGCTTACCGAGATCCTTACCCGTACCGCCGAGCGTTACACCCTGATAGATCGTGCAGTCGTCACCGATCTCGGCGGTCTCGCCGATGACGACGCCCGTGCCGTGGTCGATCACGAGCCCCTTCCCGATCGTTGCACCGGGATGGATCTCAATGCCCGTGAGGAAGCGTGCCGTCTGGCTGATCGCTCTCGCACCGAAATGGCATTCCTTTTTATAAAGCTCGTGCGCAACGCGGTGGAGCAGGATCGCGTGCACACCGCTGTAAAGGAGGAGCACCTCGGCGCGGTTCGTTGCGGCGGGGTCTCGATCCATCACGGCGTTCACGTCGGATCTGATCTCATCCTTCACAGCACGGACGGTTCTCTGTGCCGTCCGGATGCCCTTCGCCGTCTTTTCCGCGGCGAGATCAAGGGGCTTTACAATGAATTCAAAGGGATTCTTCATATAGGACTCCTTTCATAGAAAAGGGGATAAAAAACAAAACCCCCGCACCGGGCGCGTTTGTCGCTCGGTACAGAGGCAATGCCGAACAGTCGGCTCGCGGTTCCACTCTGCTTCACGTAGCCCGGATTCGGACTCGTGATCTCTTTTCGGTACGTTCTTCATACCGCCGCCCCGATAACGGTGGGCATCCGTCCGACGCTCCCCCGTTGCATTCCACGGCTTCGCATCGGCATCTCACGGGCGCATTTCCGAATCCGTCACGCGCACCGCTTCCAGCTATGCGGCACTCTCTGTGGGGTGACTCCCGTTCGGCATTCTCCCGATCTCCGATCATTTCTTTCTCATTATACGCAAAAAAAACGCATTTGTCAAGGGGGCGCGTGATTTTTTCGCGTTTTTTCTTGCCTTTCTGTAATTTTTTACCGATCTGCTGTGTCACTCTTGCAAAATTCAAAGATTGTTCACAAAAAAATCGGGCTTTTCTTCAACTTTTCCCGCTCGGTTCACGATATATTTATAAATTTGTGTTATAATGTATGGTGCGAAATCACGCGCTTCGGCGCTGTGCTCGCTTCACCATACGATAGATCCCGATAAGAAAGGATACACGATAATGATAAAGGTTGATCATCTGGTCAAATATTACGGCTCAAGCTGTGCCGTCGACGACATCAGCTTTGAGATCGAGAAGGGTGAGATCGTCGGTCTGCTCGGTCCGAACGGAGCCGGCAAAAGTACGACGATGAATATTCTCACGGGCTATCTGTCCTCCACCTCGGGCAGCGTCTCGATAGACGGACTCGACGTTCTTGAAAACCCGCGTGAGGCAAAGAAGCAGATCGGCTATCTGCCCGAGCAGCCTCCCCTGTACCTTGATATGACGGTGCTTGAATACTTAAAATTCGTTTATGATCTGAAGGGCTGTAAATTCAACCGTGAAAAGCACCTCGAGGAGGTCTGCGAGATCACGAAGATCAAGGACGTGGAAAAGCGGGTCATCCGCAATCTCTCAAAGGGCTACCGTCAGCGTGTCGGCATCGCGCAGGCGCTTGTCGGAAACCCCGAGGTCATCATTTTCGATGAGCCGACCGTCGGACTTGACCCGAAGCAGGTCATTGAGGTCAGAAACCTCATCAGGACCCTCGGAAAGGATCACACGGTCATTCTCTCGACGCATATCCTGCAGGAGGTTCAGGCGGTCTGCGACCGTATCCTGATCGTCAACAAGGGCAAGCTCGTTGCAGACGAAAGAACCGAGGACATCACCCGCACGGTCGAACAGAACCGCCGCTTCGTTCTGAAGATCTGCGGTCCTCAGCGCGAGGTTCTCGCATTCCTCCGCTCGAGACGAGGCGTCGTTTACGCAGAGCAGCGTCAGGGACGCGACGGTGACGCATACAGCTATATGATCGAGACCGAGCTCGGAGTCGACGTCCGCAAGGAGCTCTTCTACGCGCTTGCCGAGCGGAATTGGCCGCTCATCGGACTTGAGGCACTCGGTATGAGCCTTGAGGATATCTTCATCAGCATCGTTGACCACACGACTGCAAAGGAACAGAAGAAGGGAAGCGGTCACGGCCGCTCAAAATCGCGCAGGGCAGAACAGAACGCCGCAAGAGAGATCCTGAACCGCACGAAATCGGGACAAGCCCGGAGTGTGAGCACTTCCTCCGAGCAAAATGACACGAAATCCGACGCTCTCGGCGAGCTCTTCGACGGGCACGGCGAGAAGAACGACTAAAAGGGAAGGAGACGGCTATTATGCTTGCAATTTATAAAAAGGAAATGCGTTCCTATTTCATAAGCCCCGTGGGGTTTGTTTACATCGGTGTATTTTTGGCGGTCGCCGCCCTTCTCTCCTGCTATACGACCCTGCTCTCAAGCAGCTACGACACCTCCACCTATTTCACCATTCTGATCGTTGCCTTTATCGTTATGCTCCCGCTTCTTACGATGAAGCTCTTCGCAGAAGAAAAAAAGCTGCGTACCGAGCAGCTCCTGCTTACCGCGCCCATCAGCATCACATCGATGGTAATGGGAAAATTCCTCGCCGCTATGACGATGTTTGTCGGCACGACGCTCCTATCCTGCTTCAATTTCATTCCGCTTTACATCATTGCATTTGAGGAGCGTGCCGCGGCAGAGCTTTCGGGCAACTACTCGGCGGCGACCCAACACATCGGCCCCGCGACCGCACAGATCATCGGCTGCGTGATCGGTATCGTCCTGCTCGGTGCCGCTTTTCTTGCGATCGGGCTCTTCGTATCCTCGCTGTGCGAAAATCAGCTTTCCGCAGCGGTGATCACGATCGCCGTCCTGCTTCTGATGGTCGTGCTCAATTTCGTCAACACATCGGAGCTGATCGACAACTACCTCCTCCGCTTCCTCATCGACTGGGTATGCGTGCTCAGCCGATACAGCTACTTCAGCGCGGGCATTTTCGATATCGCCGCTCTGATCTACTACCTCTCCCTCACGTCCGTATTCCTTTTCCTGACCGTCCGCGTTTACGAAAAGCGCCGCTGGTCGTGATACGAGCGTTATAAGAAAAGGAGAATCGATTTATGAAAAAACAGTACAACGGCAAAAAGATCCGTTACGGCTCGTCCTCCGCGATCCTGACCGCAGTGATCGTGACCGCAGTCATCCTGCTCAACGTTTGCGCCTCCGCTCTCTCGGGGATCGCCTCGTGGATGTACCTCGATATGACCGTCGAGGATATGTATACGGTTTCGGACGAATGCCTTGACCTCCTCAAGGAGGAGGCGATCACAATGGTGGACAACATCCGCGCATACAATAAGAAATATAACGAAAACGGTGGAAGGCCGTCCGATTCGGGCAGTACTCCCTCCCTCGACGACGAAACCGAATTCGTGGCACGCGACGAGAGCATATCCATCAATATTTACTTTATGGATGATAAAGACGTCCTCCTCGAAAACTCAAGGATGCATTACGTCCTGAATACCGCATTCGAGATCGAAAAGGAGTTCCCGGACTACGTCAAGATCTCCTACATCAATATCGACAAAAATCCCTCTGCCGTGCAGAAATTCCTGACGACCTCGCTTTCTACAATCAATAAGACCGACGTTGTCGTCGAGTTCGGCACGGAATTCCGTCTGATCGCAGGCTCGCGCTTCTTCCTCTATGACAGCACCTCCACGAACATCACAGCTTACAACGGCGAAAAGCAGTTTGCCTCCGCGATCCTTGCGGTCACGCGCACGGAGTCGCCCATCTGTCTCGTCGATATGGCACACGGAGAGGCATTTTACGATTATTCTCTGCTCTACACCCTCGAGGATGCAGGCTTTGAGATCGCCATCACCGAGGACTATCTGACCGACGAAAAGATCAAAAGCGTCGAAGAGGAATTCGGCGGAGACGTTCGTCTTATCCTTATCTACAACCCGAACTCGGATTTTCTCGTGAGCAACAAGACCTCCGACGTGGACGAGATCGACGCCCTCGACCGTTTCCTCGACGGCAAGAGCTCGATGATGGTGTTTATGTCTCCGCAGTCTCCCGTCCTTCCGAATCTTGAGGAATATCTCGAGGAATGGGGCATCTCCTTTGACCGTCACAAGGAGGGAAATTCTCTGTCGTCCTATATGATCAAGGATCCCTCAAGCTCGCTGACCTCCGACGGCTTTTCTCCCGTCGCGAAGTATGTTACGACAGGCCTCGGCGGTCAGATCACGGCCGATATGAGAGGTGTCACCTATCCGAAAAAGCTCATTTTCCGAAACGCAATGTCGATCTCGTACTCAAACACATATCAGGAGACTACATTCGATCCCTCCGACAGTGAGGGCTCGACCGACACCACATCCACCGAACCCTACGTCTACGGCTCCTATTTCAGCAATGGCGTTACGCGCTCGATCTACGACCTTTTCGTTTCGTCGAGCGACGCCGTCGCAATGGCAAACGGTAAGACGGTCGCCAAGGCAGACGAATACGATCCCTTCCGCTTTATGACAGTATCGTGCGAGATGCGCATCACGCAGGAGGATAACTACGGTGCCTCCACCGTGCAGGAGAACTCCTACGTCATTGCCTGCGGCTCGACCGACTTCGCAACCGAGGCGTATCTGCAATCGGCAGTCTACGGTAATACCGACTTCCTGCTCAGCGCACTGACTGTCATCGGCAGAGAGCCCGTCCCCGTCGGACTGATCCACAAGTCCTTCGGTGATTATTCCATCGACAGTCTGACCACATCCGCGGCAACCGTATGGACGGTCGTACTGACTGCGATCCCCACGTCTGCCGCTCTGATCACGGGAGTCGTGATCCTCGTTAAGAGAAAATACGCATAAAGGAGCATTTACAAAAGAATGCGAACTGCAACGGTCAAAGAAAAAAAGGAGAAGCGCCCGCCGACGGGAACCTTTCAGAAGCAGAAGCGCTTCACGATCCTCTTTGCGATCCTCGTGGTACTCCTCGCGGTCGCGGTAGGGGTTACGTATTATTTCGTAAGGCTCGACAGGACCTCCTTCGAGCACAACGGCATCGTTTACCGTGTCGTCCAAAGAGACGGCGTCTACGTCCTCGTGAACGGCGACGGCATCGTCTGTGAGAAGGCATACGGCGGTGACTACTATATGACAGACGACGGGGAAATGCTGCTTTCGGTCAACAAGGAAAGCGGAAAATACTCGGTATATGCCGCTGTCGAGGGACTTGAATACGACAAGAATGACATAAACAGCGAAAACGCGTACTACGTCTCAACGCAGACCGTTCTCGTTTTTCCCGCGATCCCTCAATCGAATATGCAGGCGATCGAAATGCACAACGAGCACGGAAGCTTCACGTTTTACCGCAACAAGGACGGTGACTTTACGCTGTCGGGCGTCGAGGACTATCTGATGACCTACGATGCACAGCTTTTCTCGGCATTCGCCCACTGCACAGGCACGATGATCGCACAAAGCAAGATCGTCGATCCGATCGTCGATGAGAACGGCACGTTCTCGGAGTACGGACTCGCGGACAGCGACACCTACTGGACGATCACTACGCTTGAAAACAAGGTCTATAAGGTCATCGTCGGAGATAAAACACCCTCGGGCGACGGCTACTATATCCAGTACGTCGAGTGTTCATATCCGACGCTGAATGCGGACGGAACGGTCAAGGAGATGACCGAGACTCCCCGAAAAGCGGTTTATATCACCTTGAATCAGACGATGAACACCTCGGCAGAGTACGTTGAAAAGCCCTTTCACTCTCCCGTCGAGGACCTGATGATCCCTCAGCTCGTTTACAACGTCACGATGAGCGATTATTTTGATGTCCAAAATTATGTGCTGATGAAGAATGACAAGCCGTTCGTCGCCTTCGATTATATCGATATTGCCGAGCGGTCGATCTCCGAGCGTGCAACGACACCGTTCGTAATGCTCCTTGAGGAGCATCTCGGCCTCACCGCCAATTCAAACAAGATCATGGTCGCGCTCCAGAGCTTTTCCGGTATGACCTTCACGCGCTGTGTGAAGCTCGCGCCGACGACAGAGGATCTGATCGAGTACGGAATTTATACCAATCCCGTTCACGCCTTCACCGAGAAGGATCCGAGCGGAAAAACGGTCATCTATCTCATTCTCCCGCAAGAGAACGGAGGCTACGTGCTTGCAAAGGAAGGGGAAGAGACCCTTTCTCCGAGTGCTGACGGAACCTATCTGACGGAGGGCGGCGCAGTCCTGCGCATCAACGCGGAAAAGGGAACCGGCGAAACGGTATCGGGAAATGGCACGTGGGATTACAGCTACACCTGCCCCTATTCGATCTATTACAACTTCGATGTCGAGCACGACGGCACCGAGACGACGACCGAGCAGCTCGTGTTCTTCTCGGGCGTTTCGGACACCAACACGGTCTACGCATACAGCCCCATCTACGGAATGCTCGTCGAGATCCCCTCTTACGAGCTTGAATTTCTCCGTTGGAGCCTGTTCGACTGGATCGAGACCTTACTTTACGACGTCAATATCGCATACGCAGCCTCGGTCAAGATCGATGCGCCGAGCAAATCCCCCCTCAGCTTCACGCTGAACAACGCAGATTCGAAGCAGGGAAATTTCGAGCCCTTTTCGGATCTTACGAGATTCTATCTCTCGGACAAAAGCGGATCTTATCTGTACTACACCGAGGAGACGCTGAAACAAAGCGGCATCAACAAAAAGGACGCCTTCGCCTATCACCTGAAGAAGGTAAACGGCAAGTACGGAGTTTACAACAGCAAGGGTGTTGAATACCCCGTTGCGCTCTCCGCTTATTTCCACATAGCCGACAGGAAGGCAACAAAATCCGATTATTACGTTTCGCGCTTCGGAATGCCGAGCGGCGGCGAATCGGAGGGCTGGTTCCGCGGCAAGGCATATCTTCTGCCGAACGATCAGTACGTCATCTGCGACGAAGGCAGCGGGCACTGGGGAACCGCGAATTACAGCGTCAACTCCTCGGGACTGACCGTAATGGACGACAGCACGGGCAAGCTCGTCAGCACTGACGCCTTCCGCGACTACTACGAGGTCCTCCTGTACGCATCGATCGAGCAGGAGCACATTCTCTCCGAGGCAGAGGAAAGCGCCCTGATCGGAGATCCCGCAAATCTTCAGCTCCGTATCAGGATCAAGACATCGGAGCAGGATCTGATATACGAATTCTACTACCTCACCTCCCGAAAATCTTATCTTCGCATTTCGGGCAATGGCGGCGAGACCTTCACGGGCGGAATGTACGTTCTGACCGCCCGCGTTGATAAGCTCATAAACGATGCCGACAAGATCTTCACGGGCGAAGAAATCGACTCGACCTCCAAAAATTAAGATCATATAAAGAGGACTTTTTATGCTGAACACCGTACGCCTTACGAAAAGAACCGTTTCAAAGGACAAGATCAAGCATTTCAATTTCCGAAGGAAGCCGAACAAGCCCACGCCGCTGATGCTCGTCGCAAAGGGGATCATCAGCTTTCCCGATCTCAAAAAGCGGGGCGCCAGGATCGAGAAGATCGATATGGAGGCGCTTGAGGGGAAGCCTTATCTGCTTCTCGTCAACCACTCCTCCCTCGTCGACCTCAATATGATGCTGAAGGCAACGCATCCCTATCCCGTCAACAACGTAATGTCGCACGAGGGCTTTGAAACCTACACCGCCCCCATTATGAGAATGCTTGGCGTGCTCGGAAAGCGGAAGTTCGTGCAGGATCTTGCCCTCATCCGCAACATCCGCTACTGTCTGCACGAGCTCAAAACGGTGTTTGCGCTCTTTCCCGAGGCGCGCTATTCGCTCGACGGCACGGGCTCGTATCTGCCCGAATCGCTCGGCGGTCTCGTCAAAATGATGAAGGTCCCAGTCGTGATGCTGAAGCTTCACGGAAATTTCGTCACCTGTCCGCAGTGGAACAAGATCAATAAGGGCACGTACGTTGAAGGCAGGATGTATCCGCTCGTCCGCGAGGAGGAGCTTTCGTCGCTCACTCCCGAGGAGATCTTTTCCCGCATCCGCGAGGCGTTCACCTATGACGACTTCGCCTGGCAGAAGGAGCAGGGACTTGTGATCGATCATCCCGAGCGCGCGAAGGGACTTCACTGTCTCCTTTATAAATGCCCGCGCTGCGGCACCGAGCACGAGACCGATTCCGAGGGCAGCACCCTCTTCTGCCGTGCCTGCGGCAAGAAATGGGAAATGACCGAGCTCGGTGAATTGTGCGCGGTCGATGGTGAGACCGAATTCTCTCACATTCCCGACTGGTTCCGCTGGGAACGCGAATGCGTCCGTGAAGAGGTGCGAAACGGCACCTACCGCTTCGAGGACGAGGTCAGACTCGAGACCCTTCCCGGCGGCAACCGCTTCTACGCACAGGGAACGGCAAAACTGATCCAGACCGTTGAGGGAACCTTCATCGAGGGAACCTGCTACGGCGAGCCCTTCTCGCTTCATAAGAGGCCCCTCGAGCAAGAGAGTATTCACATTGAATACGACTATCTGAAGAGAGGCGACTGCGTCGAGCTTTCGGTCACGGATGACAGCTATTGGTGCTACGTTTCAAAGCGCGACGTCATAACGAAGCTCTCGCTCGCAACCGAGGAGATCTACTTCCTCGCAAAGGAAAACGCGCCGAAAAAGCAATCCCGCGTCCGCAGGAAAAGACCTACCGACGATACCGTCACAGAAACAGCCGCTGAAACGGTTGTCGCAGCATCCGCAACGGAATAAGCCCTCCGTTCTCTCTCGTCGAATCAACGCAAAGGACACATTATGAAGCTCAGTCAAAGCGCAAAAAACGCCGTGATGATCGGTACACTCTGCTCGATCTCCTATCTCGCGGTCTACATCGCAAGAAACATTTTGAGTGCCGTGACCCCGCTGATGGTCGAGGGGGGCTACACGGAGGAATACATTGGGAGCATCTCCTCGCTGTATCTCGGCTTTTACGCCGTCGGTCAGCTGATCAACGGTGCGATCGGAGACAAGATCCACGCAAAATGGATGATCTGTATGGGTCTTTTCGGCGCGGGGATCACAAACCTCGTCTTTTCGCGGATCGTCGCACACCCCGCAGCCGCTATGATCGTATACGGACTTACGGGCTTCTTCCTATCTATGATCTACGGCCCGATGACGAAGGTCGTCTCCGAAAACACCGATCCCATACACGCCACACGGTGCAGCCTCGGGTATACGTTTGCCTCCTTCATCGGTTCACCCGCGGCAGGACTGCTCGCCGCCTTTCTTGCGTGGCAGAGTGTGTTCGCAGTCAGCAGTGCGGCTCTGTTCGCGATGTCCTTCGTCGGCTTCCTCTTCTTCACAACATTCGAACGGAAGGGGGTCGTAAAATACGGACAGTACAAGGCCGAAAAGAAGGGCGTGCAGAACGTTCGGGTGCTTTTCAGACACAAGATCGTCAAGTTTTCGCTGATCTCGATCCTCACGGGCATCGTCCGCACCTCGGTCGTGTTTTGGCTTCCGACCTACATCGCACAGCATCTCGGATTTTCCGCAAAGGCGTCGGCAGGCATCTTCACCGCCGCAACCCTCGTGATCTCCTTCACCGCCTTCATCGCGGTCTTCATTTACGAGCGTCTCGGACACGATATTCACAAGACCGTCCTTTTGATGTTCGTAAGCTCCTCGGTCTTTTTCACACTGACCTATTTTGTGAAGGAGCCCGTTCTCAACGTCGTGATGATCGTTCTCGCGATCATGTCGTCGAACGGCGCGGCATCGATGCTCTGGAGCAGATACTGCCCGAGTCTGCGCGACACCGGTATGGTCTCGTCCGCGACGGGATTTCTCGATTTTCTCTCCTATATGGCGGCGGCAGCGGCAAATCTCGTCTTTGCAAACGCGGCGACCGCGATTGGTTGGGGAAGCCTCATCCTCGTCTGGCTCGCGATCGTTCTCCTCGGCGTGATCGTCGCCCTTCCGTACGATTGGTTTCGGAAAAAGCTTCGGAAGGAAGCGTAATACAAAAAACTCGGTTCACACAAGGTGAACCGAGTTTTTCTGTAACATAATATGATCGCGATGCTTACGCCTTTGCTGCGATCTCTGCGGTGTCGCGAGCGATGACGAGCTCCTCGTTCGTGGGGAGCATCCAGATCTGCACGCGGCTGTCGTCGGTCGAAAGACGGGTTCTGCCGTTCTTTCCGAAGGTCTGTGCATTCTTTTCGGTGTCCATCTTCACACCGATGTATTCAAGACCCGCGCAAGCCTTCTCACGGATATAGCCGTTGTTCTCGCCGATGCCTGCGGTGAATACGATCGCGTCAAGACCGCCCATTGCTGCGGAATACGCACCGATGAACTTCTTGATCTGGTAACCGAGAATATCGAAGGAGAGCTGTGCGCGCTCGTTACCCTCGTTGATCGCAGCCTCGAGGTCGCGACAATCCGAGCCGATGCCCGAAATACCGAGCAGACCGCACTGCTTGTTCATATAGTCAGCCATCTCGTCTGCGGTGAAGCCCTTCTTGTTCATAATGTAGGGAACGATCGCGGGGTCGATATCGCCGCAACGGGTACCCATCAGAACGCCTGCGAGGGGAGTGAAGCCCATCGAGGTATCGATGCATTCTCCGCCCTTGACTGCCGAGATCGACGAGCCGTTGCCGATGTGGCAGGTGACGATCTTGGTCTCTTCAATGGGCTTGTTGAGAAGCTTTGCCATCTCGCCTGCAACGTAGCGGTGCGAGGTGCCGTGTGCGCCGTAACGGCGGATGCCGTACTGCTCGTACATATCATAGGAAAGACCGTACATATACGCTTCCTTCGGCATCGTCTGATGGAAGGCGGTGTCAAATACGAGAACCTGAGGGGTGTGGGGCATTACGCCGAGACAGCCCTTGATACCCTGAATGTGGGCGGGGGTATGCAGGGGAGCAAAGTCGTGGCACTGCTCGAGCTTTGCGAGCACGTCCTCGGTGAGGAGCATCGACTTCGAGAAGAATGCGCCGCCGTGGACAACTCTGTGACCGACAGCCTCGATCTCCTCCATACTGGAAACACAGCCGTGCTCCTTCGAAAGGAGCGCGTCAACGACGCACTTGATTGCGGCGGTGTGGTTGGGCATGGCGATGTCTTCTACAAATTCAGCCGCCGTGGGAAGAATTCTGTTGTGCTTCAGACGGCCGTCGATGCCGATTCTTTCGCACACACCCTTTGCGATCACCGTATCGGTGGTGGTGTCAAACAGCTGATACTTCAGGGAGCTGGAGCCTGCGTTTACTACGAGTACGTTCATTTTTATATCCTCCGAAAAATTATAACGAATGAGAGACTTTTATACCAAATATTTATTATACAGTATTTTCCCGAAAATTGCAAGGGGTTTTGTGAAATTTTTGGCATTTCAAAAGCTTTTTATAAAAACAACAAGAAAAGCTGTCATAAGACAGCCTCTCTCAACCTCTCTTGCCGATCTGGATCTCTCCGTGCTTTCCCTCGAAGGATTCAATGCAGTCGCGGATCAGGATCAAAATTTGGCTATTTGCGCTCCTGCCCTCATAATCTGCAACCACGTGCAATTTGTCAAGCATCTCTTGATCTATTCGGATTGATAAACTTTTTGTTCCCATAATAACCTCAAAATTAACATATTATATGTTTATTTTAATTCTGTTTTGTGTTATTATGTGATAAATGAACGCTAAATATATCTAAAATGCATCTAAAGAAAGGAAACTACTATGAAGCTTGCTATTTTTGGTTCCAGAACACTGATGACTCCCAACTTCGAAGAATATATGCCCGAGGGAGTCACCGAAATCGTCTCGGGCGGTGCCAAGGGCATCGACATGGCGGCAGCGGAATACGCGCGCGCAAACGGGATCAAACTGACCGAATTTTTGCCCGACTATGAAAAATACGGTCGCGCCGCTCCGCTAAAGCGCAACGAGCTGATCGCAGAATATGCAGACGAGGGTCTTGCATTTTGGGACGGATGGTCACACGGAACAAAATATACGATCGAATGCTTCCGTAAGCGCAATAAGCCCATCTTCATCGTGACATAACGCGCGGCTACTGAAGCGGTCACCGCCCCGTCGCCCTCTCTCCATAATATTTCCCCGCGCCCCTTGACTTTCCTTCGCACTTGTGATATAATAAATTGAATATGTATCATTTTACCGTGAAAAATAAGCAATAAACGGCGTGGAAGGGAGATCTATTATGGCAGAAGAACTGTTCGAGGGCGCAAAGCTCGTAGAGGGCAAGTACCTGATGTATAAAGACAAGCCGCTCGTTCGCGAGGGCAACACCATTTGCTACGGCGACAAGACCGAAAAATGCATTCTGATCCTCGAGATTATGAAGTACAAGGAAGTGAACGGAAACAAGGTTCCCGATCTGATCCTGATCCAGGTCATCGATTCGAAGGATCCGACGAAGATCGTAAAGCAGGGACAGAAGTCGGGGCTTTACGAGGCGTTTTCGCTCGGCCTCGTCTGGCTTGAAATGGCACTGAAGTAATTGATATTGCACGAAAGGGGCTGTCTCACTAAGGTGAGACAGCCCCTTTTTTATAAAAGTTCTTGAAAAGAAGGGGGTGAGGGGGAGGAAAAAGCTTCTTTCAAGAAGTTTTTTCTCCCCCAATGGCTACCGATCACCTCTCCAACATCACCGCTCGCGCCTTCAGATAGATCCCTGCGGTCTTTTTTTCGGGCAGAAAGAGCGTATAAAGTGCCTCGGCACGGCACTGAAGCTCGGCTTGCCGTAAAAAATCCACATCCTCGGTGCGTTCGAGGATAACGGCAGGGCGTGTTACGATGCGAAGTGTCACATCCTTCTGCTTTCGGTAGTGCGAAAGGAAGGCGCGTCCCGCCGCAGTCGCACCAAGCAGATTGACGTATGCGGGCGGGCGGCGCAGATCGTCCTCCGTGACTCCCGTGAGCCCGTACAGAACGGCGCGGCGCACACGCGAATCGGTGTACTTTTTCGTTGATGCGAGGCGGTAAAAATCAGACAGCGTCGCGGCATCCCTCGCCGCAGCAGAGATACGCTCTGCCAGCCCGCCGTGCATTTCGGCAACATCAAAAAAATCACGCGGCTCGTGCATTCGGTAAAAGGACAGGACCGCCTCGGGGGCATTTTCGAGCCGTGCAGGGGCGTTTCCTGTGGTCACCGCCCGCAGAAAGGGAGCGGTCACCGCCTCGGGAAGCCCCGACGTGTTGGCATACGCCGTTGCCGCGTCCGCATTCTCTCCCACGTCGAGCGCGCGCTCGATCGCCACACGAAGGGCAGTTGCGGAGGGATGCGCGTTCTCGGGGAGGGCGTTTTCGTGATACGCCGCGCCCTCTCGCTTCAGGATGAAGGGCTTCATCGCGCTCCGAAGCGAGCGGATCGCCTTCAGATACTCGACGCCGAGCACGTCGTTCGAGCCGAAATCCTCGACACCGAGGAACGCACCGAGGAGATTGAAATATGCCGCCGCGCTCCCCTTACCGCTTCGTCCCGCCTCGGCAAATGCCGCGCGGAATTCATCGGACAGGGCGATATCGGCGGCTCTTTCAAGCAGGGACGTATCTGCCGATTCCGAGCCGAAGCAAAGGGTATCGACCGAAAGACGGTCGAGGATCGAAACGCCTGCCGTTGCAAAATACTCCGCGCCTCCCGACGAGTAGGGGTAGGGAAGCTCGAGAACAAGATCCGCGCCCGCGAGAAGTGCGATCTCTGCGCGGGTGTATTTATCCGCGATCGCAATCTCACCGCGCTGGGTGAAGGATCCGCTCATCAGCGCGATCACGCAGTCTGCACCGTTTTCGCGCGCCCGCCGAAGCTGGTACGCGTGCCCGCTGTGCATCGGATTGTATTCACATATAATGCCCGTTGTTTTCACGCGCGTTCTCCTTTCGAGGGGACGATGCAGGGACTCTGTCCCTGCACCCTGCTCAGGAACTTTTTGAAAAAAGTCCCTGAGAACCTCAAAAACTTTTCTCGAAAAACAAGCTTTTCATACTCACAGTAGTTATCCAAAATGAGGCATAATCCTCTAATCCACGAGCCGCGTTTTTGCAAGGTTGACCCGTCTGTAATAGATCCACGTCAGAAGGCTTGCGAGCAGCCAACCCGTGGGGTATGCCATCGTGATCGGTATAATGGTGTTCGAAATGAAATTCGACACCACGAAGAGATAGACCTGACGGTAAACAACGAAGGACGAGAGCATAATGATCATCGGCGCTCGGCTGTTACCCGCTCCGCGAAGCCCGCCCGCATAGACCTGATTGAAGCAGCAGAGCACGTAGAAGGGCGAGATCCATCTGAGGAACATCGTACCGTATCTGACCGTGTCGGGATCGTCATTGAGAAAGCGCACGAGATGGGGCGCAAAGATCATCACGGGGATCATCAATACGACCGCCGTTACCACGCTCATATACAGTGCGGTGCGTAGGCCCGTCTTGGCACGGTCAACGAGATTTTTACCGAGATTTTGCCCGAGGAAGGTCGTCGAGGCAAGTGCAAGAGATTGCGCCGGCAAAAGCAGAAGCTGATCGATCTTGCCGTACGCCGTCCAGCCTCCCATTGCGACGCCGTCGTCGATGCCGTTGATGTAGGACTGCACGAAAACGTTCGAAAAGGACGTGATTGCCATCTGAAGCGCCGCGGGAATTCCGACGCGGAAGATCTTTTTGAGAATCGTCCAGTCGAGCCCGATGTGGCGGAAGGAAAGGTGCACGCAGGAGCGTGTCCGCACCAACGTGATCACAACGAGCAACGCAGAAACACCCTGCGCAATGATCGTCGCATACGCAACGCCGTCAACACCCATACCGCATCCGAGGACGAAAACAAGATCGAGCACGGTATTGATCACAGCCGAAGCAACGAGAAAGAGAAAGGGCTTCGTGGAGTCTCCGACCGCGCGGAGAATACCCGCGCCCATATTATAAAAGAGCAGGCCCGTGATTCCCGAGAAATAGATCGAAAGATAGGTCGTTGCCTCGGGTGCAACACGCGCGGGGATATTCGCAACGTCGAGAAGCAGGGGAATGAGAAGAAGCCCGATCGCGGTAAACACGAGCGACAGGATCGCCGTCAGTGTGACAGCCGTATGCACGGTCTTCTTGACCTTGTCCTCCTGCCCCGCACCGAAATACTGTGAAATAACAACACCTGCGCCGCTTGCAAGACCGCTGAAAAAGCCGATCAGCAGATTGATCATCGGACCGACCGAGCCGACAGCCTTAAACGCCTCACTGCTGACGTAGTTTCCGACCACCCAGGTATCGACCGTATTGTACAGCATCTGAAAGACGTTACCGATAAGAAGGGGCAGAGCAAACGTGAGAAGATGACGGAAGATACTGCCCTCCGTCATATCGGTCTCACCTCTTTTATTCACAAACATCCGTTTCACAGCCGCTATTGCGTTTGCCATTCGGAGCTCCTCTCTATTGTAGCACGAGAGAGGCGGATCAAAGCCCGCCTCTCTACGACAGATCAATGCGCGTTCACGCTTTTCATCTCCGCAAGCGTTTCGACGAAGCGGGTGAAGGGTGCCTTCGACACGAAGAGATCGTAGAAGGTCCTGATCATCTTGACGTCATCCGCATCGGTAATATTGCTGTACTTCAGAAGCGCCTTTTCGAGGCCGTTTTCCTTCACGTAATCGGTGATCTCGACCGCCGCGGGATCGGAGGGCTCTGCAAACAGATAGCCTGCCGCGATACCGACCGCGATATGCGCAGGAACGCCACCCTCCTCCTTCACCATCTTGAATGCGCCGACGAGACGGTCGTTTTCGGAAAGCTTACGCTTCGGGTCGCGTCCGACACGGTCGAAGGAATCAACAAGGAGCTTGTTTTCAAAGCGCACCATCAAGTCCTCGACAAACTGCATCGTTTCGTCGAGGGGCGCTCCGTGGCGCTTACAGAGTGCGCGTGCCGATTCGAGGAGCGCGCGAGTGAGGACATACTTGATCTCGCCGTCAGTCGCCGCCTCAAATATGTAATTCAGCCCCTTGACGTAGCCGTAGTACGCCTGAAGCGCGTGACCCATATTATGGATCAGAAGCTTACGCTCGATGAAAAAGCGGAAAGGGGAGAAGGGAACGAGCTCGAGGATGGGCGGATATTCACATCCGACGGGGCGGAAGCCCGAGGCGTCGACGGGAAGCTCGCTGTACGGCTCTGCACAAGCGGCGAGGGGATATTTTTCGAGAATGTCCTCGGGCGTCGGAGGGACGGTACGTCCGACCGAAACGCAGACGAAGCCGATCTTCTCTTCAAACGCAGTCTTATATTCGTCGGGGATCAAGGGCTCGACAAGACCGTGGAGGTATTCGTTCGAGCCGATCATATTTTCACAGATCAGAACATTTAAAGGCTTGTCCTGCTCAAGACGTTTCACAACAGCCTCAGCGATCAGCGGAGCAACGCGGGGAAGGATCGGCACACCGAGTGCGGTGCAAAGAAGATCACACCCTTCGATCGCCGTTACAACAGCATCCTTGTCCTTACCGTCAACGGCGTCGATATTCTCGACCCATTCGGGAACGTATTCGGTTCCTCGCGTGACGAAAATGGGATACCGCTTTTCCTCGTTGAGAAGCCTCACGACCGTGTCGTTCACGTCGATAAAGGTGGTGTGGTATCCCGAAAGATATAGTCTCTGCCCGATAAAACCTCTGCCGATATTACCGGCACCGTACATTACAGCGTTCATTTCTGTCTCCTTTTGAAAAGTGAAATAATTAACGATAATTTATTTTAGCACACTTTTCTCGGTTTGTAAATACAATTCAGTAAATAAAATATAGAATAACTCTTGATTTTCGCTGAAAAATGCGATATAATAAGATGAAATAGTTTCGATCGTCACGGAGGCATACACTACAATGAAATCATCCCCCCTCATCGCTATCATTCCCGCATATTCGGACGACGGAAAAATAAGACTCTCCCCCGAGTATCCCGCCGCCCTTCTCGACTGCGGCGCCATTCCCGTCACGCTTCCGTATTCGGAGGATCCCGCCGTGATCCGCTTTTACGCTGAGCGCTTCGACGCATTTCTCTTCTCGGGCGGTGTCGATCTCGAGCCTTCTCGCTACGGCGAGGAAAAGGCGTCCGAGCTGGTCGTCTCCGATCCCGGTCGCGATCGCTTCGAATTTCTGCTCTTTCCGGAGGTCCTTCGGACAGGAAAGCCGATCCTCGGCATCTGCCGCGGGGTTCAGCTTTTGAACGTCGCGTGCGGCGGTACGCTCCATCAGCACATCGACGAGCATCGACAGACCGAACAGGGAGCTATCCCGAAGCACCGCGTAGAGCTTCTGCCCGATTCCCGCCTTTACGGGATCCTCGGCAGCGAGACGGTCGAGGTCAACAGCTTCCACCACCAGGCGGTAAAGACATCAGCGCCCGCTCTTCGCGTCGTCGCACACGCTGCGGACGGAACGATCGAGGCACTCGAGGATCCCACGCACCCCTTTTTCGTAGGCGTACAGTGGCATCCCGAGCTGATGTATACATCATCGGAACACGCAAGGGCTCTCTTCCGCGCATTTGTCGCGGCTATATAAGCGTTTTCGCGCGCGGGGCTCCATCCCGTCCGCATTTTCAGAAATTCAACTCATAAGAGGTGTAAAAATATGGCAACTATCCCCGAGCTTTACGGCAGTATGGTATTCAACGACAGCGTGATGCGCGCGAAGCTCCCGAAGGAGGTCTACAAATCGCTTCGCAAGACTATCTCAACGGGTAAACAGATCGACGGATCGATCGCGGACACGGTTGCGTCTGCGATGAAGGAATGGGCGATCGAAAAGGGCGCTACACACTATACACACTGGTTCCAGCCCCTCACCACGGTCACGGCGGAGAAGCACGACAGCTTCATTGAGCCGATCGCGGGTGATCAGGTCGTAATGGAGCTTTCGGGAAAGTCGCTCGTTCAGGGTGAGCCCGACGCCTCCTCCTTCCCCTCGGGCGGACTTCGTGCGACCTGCTCGGCGCGCGGATACACCGCGTGGGATCCCTCGTCCTACGCCTTCGTGAAGGACGGTACTCTCTATATTCCGACCGCATTCTGCTCCTATACGGGCGAGTCGCTCGACTATAAAACGCCGCTTCTCCGCTCGATGGAGGCGATCAGCGAACAGGCGCTCCGCATTCTGCGCATTTTCGGCGACGAAACGACGAAAAGGGTCACTACGACGGTAGGCGCAGAGCAGGAGTACTTCCTCATCAACCGCGAATATTACAGTGAACGGGACGACCTTCTCTACACGGGAAGAACCCTCTTCGGCGCACCCGCTCCGAAACGGCAGGATCTGAAGGATCACTACCTCGGTCCGCTCAAGCCGAAGGTCGCCGCATTTATGGAGGATCTCGACCGCGAGCTCTGGAAGTTCGGCATCAGCTCGAAATCGAAGCACAACGAGGCAGCCCCCGCACAGCACGAAATGGCGCCGATCTATGCGACGACGAATATGGCTGTCGACCAAAACCTCCTCACGATGGAGTTGATGAAGCGCGTCGCGGAAAAGCACGGACTCGCCTGCCTCCTGCACGAAAAGCCCTTTGCGGGCATCAGCGGCTCAGGCAAGCACAACAACTGGTCGCTTTCGACCGATCTCGGCAAAAACCTATTGAATCCCGGCAAGAGCCCGATCGAGAATACACAGTTCCTTCTGATCCTCGCAGCCGTCGTAAAGGCGGTAGACGAATATCAGGATCTGATGCGTCTGTCGATCGCCTCGGCAGGCAACGACCACCGTCTCGGCGCGTGCGAGGCACCTCCCGCGATCGTCTCGATGTTCGTCGGTGAGGAGCTTTCCGATATCATCGATTCGATCGTATCGGACACCGAATATCTCTGTGGCAAACACGCAAAGATGGATCTCGGCATCCATTCGATCCCCGTCTTTGAGAAGGACACGACCGACCGTAACCGTACGTCTCCCTTCGCGTTCACGGGCAATAAATTCGAATTCCGTATGCTCGGCTCATCGCAGAACATCGCGATGCCGAACGTTATCCTCAACACGACCGTCGCAAAGGAATTCCGCGAATTCGCAGACCGCATAGAGGCATCCGAAAACAAGCAGGAAACGATCGCAGCAGTCATTCGCGAGACCTTCGCACGTCACGGCCGCATCATCTTCAACGGAGACAGCTATACGCAGGGCTGGGAGACCGAGGCAGAGCGCCGCGGACTTCTGAATCTCCGCACCTCGGTCGAGGCGTTTGACGTATTCGACGCACCGAAGAACGTCGCTCTCTTCTCGGAATTCGCGATCTTCAGCGACACCGAGATCGAGGCACGTAAGTACATTCTGTACGAAAATTACTACAAAACCGTTCGCATTGAGGCGCGGACGATGATCGATATGGCGCAGAAGCAGATTCTTCCCGCCGTTGAGACCTATATTTTCTCACTCTCCAAGACCCTGCGCGCAAAGCTCGACGTGCTTCCCGACGCGCCCTGCCGTATGGAAAAGGAGCTGATCACCCGTCTCTCCCTCCTGCAGGACGAGGCATATGACGCACTGAACGCGCTGTCAAGGGAGGTCACTGCGGCGAATGAGGAAAAGCACGCGATCCGTGCGGCACTCCTTTACGCCAACCGCATCGTGCCCGCGATGGCTGCGCTCCGTGAGAAGGTTGATGCCCTCGAATCACTCACCGCACAGGACGCCTGGCCGCTTCCCACCTACGGGGATATGACGCACCGTCAGTAAATTATCGGCTATGGAATACAGTCAAATCTGCGAGCACACGGTAAAGCAGAAGCTCGGGGGAGCACAGATCGCTCTCCGCATCGTTTTCATCCTGCTTTACACATTCATCCTATTCGTTTCTACGATGCTCGGACTCGTGTGGCAGGCACTCGTGCCTGCAATCACGGTTGCCGTGCTCATTGATATTCCACTCTTTCTCGTCACCTGGCGCAAGACCCGCGTGGAATACGAATATACCATGACGGGTGGCGTGCTCGTTTTCTCTCGCATCTACGGAGGTAGCGCGCGCAGAGTCGTGTTCGAGCAGGATATGAGAGAGATCAAGGCGGCGTTTCCGTACGGAAGCACCGACAGTACGAGGATCCTATCAAAATACGCACCCGAAAAGCAATATTTCGCACTGTCGTCGCAAAACGCCGACGAGAACCGCGGAAAAGAGATCTGGTGCTGCATCTTTGAAGAAGAGGACGAAAAAACCGCCGCGTTTTACTTCGAACTCACCGACAACGCCTACCGCTTCCTGCGGACGTATGCAGGCAGTACGACCGCGAAGCGCGATCGGAGCTCGGGAAACACTTAAAAATCGGGCGTCCGTACGCCCGATCCGTAAAACCACTATACACGTATATCAAAAAAGGAGAACCAATATGAAAGCAGTCATCACCGTAACGGGCAAGGACTCGGTCGGCATCATCGCAGACGTCGCAACCGTTTGTGCCGAGTACAAGGTCAACATTCTCGACGTCACCCAGAGCATCATCCAAGACTATTTTGCAATGATCATGCTCGCAGACATCGACAAGCTCACGATCCCCTTCTCGGACTTTTCCGATCAGCTCCATATGCTCGGAGAAAAGAAGCATCTTGAGATCAACTCGATGCACGAGGATATCTTCAACACAATGCATCACATTTGACACCGCTCTCACTTTTTGAAAGGACTGTACCGTAATGCTGAATACACAGGACATTCTGGAAACCATCCAGATGATACGGCAGGAAAACCTCGACATCCGAACGATCACGATGGGCATTTCGCTTTTCGACTGCATCTCGGACGACGAGGACGTGCTCTGCCGCAAGATATACGATAAGATCACCCACTCCGCAGAGCACCTCGTTGAGACGGGCTGCGCGATCGAAAAGGACTACGGCGTACCGATCGTCAATAAGCGCGTTTCGGTCACGCCTATCTCGCTCGTCGGCGGAAGTCTTTCGAAGGACGGCTTTATCAAGGTCGCGCACACCCTGCAAAGGGCTGCCGAGACAACGGGGATCAACTTCATCGGCGGTTACTCGGCACTCGTTCACAAGGGAATGACCGCAGGCGACCGCAATCTCATCGCGGCGATCCCCGAGGCACTTGCCGAGACCGAGCTCGTCTGCTCGTCGGTCAACGTCGCAACGACAAAGGCGGGCATCAATATGGATGCCATCCGCCTGATGGGAAAGACCATCGTCCGCGCGGCAGAGCTGACGAAGGACAGAAACTCGATCGGATGCGCGAAGCTCGTCGTATTTGCAAACGTTCCCGAGGACAATCCCTTTATGGCAGGCGCCTTCCACGGCGTCGGCGAGCCCGACTGCGTCATCAACGTCGGCGTTTCGGGCCCCGGTGTCGTCAGCTCGGCGATCGAGCGCGCAGGCAACTGCGACCTTTCCGAGCTTGCCGAGCTCATTAAGAAAACTGCGTTCAAGATCACTCGCGTCGGTCAGCTCGTTGCATCCGAGGCGTCGAGAAGGCTCGGTGTACCCTTCGGCATCATCGATCTGTCTCTCGCGCCCACCCCTGCGATCGGCGACTCTGTCGCACAGATCCTTGAGGATATGGGACTTGAATCCTGCGGTGCACACGGCACGACTGCCTGCCTCGCAATGCTGAACGATGCCGTCAAGAAGGGCGGCGTTATGGCATCGAACCACGTCGGCGGTCTTTCGGGTGCTTTCATTCCGGTCTCGGAGGATGCGGGAATGATCGCGGCGGTCGAGAGAGGTGCTCTGTCGATCGAAAAGCTCGAGGCGATGACGGCGGTCTGCTCGGTCGGTCTCGATATGATCGCGATCCCCGGAGACACTCCCGAGGACGTCATCTGCGGCATTATTGCGGACGAGATCTCGATCGGTGTCGTCAACACCAAGACGACGGCGGTGCGTGTCATTCCCGCATTCGGCAAGAAGCCGGGTGACACGGTCGAATTCGGCGGTCTGCTCGGTCACGCACCGATCATCGAGCTGAATCCCTATTCGCCCGCTAAATTCATCGGACGCGGCGGACGTATCCCTGCACCGATCCACAGTCTGAAGAACTGATTTTCGGGCAAAGTAACAAAAAGGAAGGAGGAGAAGATATGTCGCGGGCATCACGCATATGCACCCTCCTTCTCGTTTTTCTTCTGGTCCTGCTCTCGCCGCTCTGCATATACGCAGGCGAGGACGACGATCACTCGGGGGACGATGGCGAGGATATCATCCCCTCGAAACTGTACAGCTACTCCTTTGAAGAGGGTGACACGCAGGCGGCACTCCACCTGCATAGAGTCTATGCAGAGCACGGAAACGTCGATCTGCTTGACGCCTTCGTCGAAACCGCTGAGCACGGTGTATCTCTCTACATCAGTCTCGGCGATTTCAAGCTTTATCTGACGGCGGGTCTCGTTTCACAGATCGCAAAACGCGGAGAGCCCGTAACGATCTACGTAAAGGAGATCGTCGAGGAAACGAACGGATCCGACACCGATGAAACGGTTGACTCGGGCGAGGAAACGCCCGTGGACGTCGTCTACGACGTCGACCTTGGCTTCGAATTTGACAGAGAGGCTCTTAAGATCCAGATCAAGCATAAGACAAAGCACGCAGATCGACTGCGCGTCTTGTCGATCGACGAAAACGGCTCAGAGACCGAGCTGACGTCGTCGTACGGGAGCTCGCTTGTCGCTTTTTTCCCCGAGCAGTCGGCATTCACCCTGCGGATCACCGAGGATCCGCCACCCGAAGGAGCCTCGAGACTTCCCGTGCTTCTGTCGGGCATTCTGCTCGTGCTCGTTGCACTTTCGGTCGTACTGATCGTTCTGCTCCGAAGGGGAACGCTTGAGTCGATGTATCTCAGGCGTTATGGGAAGTAAAGGGAAGAATATTACAGGGCTCTGCCTCGCGCTCCGCTTGAGGATATCCCCTCGCACAAAATAACAGAAAGGACATCTGAAGCTATGGGAAGAATGCTCGGTTCGTTTGTGGACGACGAGGAGCTCGACCGCCCCGATCTGAATAAATGCCCCGACTGCGGATGCTTTTTCGAGGACGACAACTGCCCTCTGTGCGGTATGCGTTGTCCCGACTATATGCGCGCGGGGAATCGAAGGGCTGTGAAGAAAAAAAAGAAGCACGGCGGACCGCAGTATAAGGTTGCTTTCATTGATTGGTATCACCGCTGGTGGTTCATCATCCTGATTCTCTTTGTTTTTCCGCTCATAGGCATTATTCTGCTTCTCACAAGCCCACACAAAAAGGGGATCAAAATAACGGTTATCGTGATCACAGCTGTATACGCGATTCTATCAAGCATCGGGATCAGCTCGATCGTGCGAGGCGTGATCAATTACTTCAGCGATCCCGTGGACACCTCCCTTTCGCGCGCCGAATACGTCGCCGCCTGCGAGGAGATCTCTGTAGAGGAATTTTACCGCTTCGCAGACAGCTACGAGGACAAATTCGTCTCAATGACACTTCTTATAAAGGAGCGCATCGTAGATGAGGAGGGCTATCGCAAGGGCAGTGAGTACACGACCTACTACATCTGCGAGGCGCTCGACGGCAGCACCTGCACGATCCTGCTGCGGGACTGTCTCAGAGAGAGCGATGCGCAGAATTTTGTCGCGGGTGCGATGATCCGCATCTACGGCGAGGGCGCAGGAGAACGGTCGATCTATGATATGAATGACATCCTTCAGATACCGCACACCGCTCCGTGCATCTACGGTGCTTACGTTGACCTGATCGGATAAAAAGGAATAGACGACAAGAGGCTGAGCCAACGGCTCAGCCTCTCTTTTCGTTTCAGGAAGGGACTGCCGCGTTGCGGCAGTCCCTTACTTTTGGGTTTATAAAATTATTCGTACAGCTTGCCCATCTTCTGGAGACGCTCGTACTTTGCCTTCGCGTTTTCTTCAGCCTGTGCGAAGAGAGCCTGTGCTCTTTCGGGGAAGGTCTGAGCGAGACGCGCGTAACGAGCCTCGTTCGCGATGAATTCCTGATAACTTCCCGAGGGAGCCTTGGAATCGATCGTGAGCTTGTTGTTTTCGAGGGTAGGATTGTAACGGAACATATGCCAGTAGCCTGCCTCGACTGCCTTCTTCATCTCGAGCTGGCAGTTCTGCATACCGCCCTTCTTGATGCCGTGCATCTCGCAGGGAGCATAGCCAATGATCAGCGAGGGACCCGGATAAGCCTCTGCCTCTGCAAGAGCCTTGAGGTACTGGTTCATATCTGCGCCCATTGCAACCTGTGCAACGTAAACGTAGCCGTAGGACATTGCGATCTCTGCGAGATTCTTCTTGCCGATCGCCTTACCTGCTGCTGCAAACTGAGCAACCTGACCGATGTTCGAAGCCTTCGATGCCTGACCGCCGGTGTTCGAGTAAACCTCGGTATCGAATACCATAATGTTTACATCCTCACCCGATGCGAGCACGTGATCGAGACCGCCGAAGCCGATATCGTATGCCCATCCGTCACCACCGAAGATCCATACAGACTTCTTCGAGAGGTACTGCTTGTCAGCGAGGATCTTCTTTGCAAGATCACAGCCACAGCCCTCGAGAGCCGCAACGAGTGCAGCGGTAGCTGCTTCGTTCGTCTTACCGTCGTTATAGGTTGCGAGCCAATTCTCAGCTGCAGCCTTAACGTCAGCCTTCTCAGCGTTGGCAACGACCTCTTCAACGTAGCCCTTCAGTCTCTCGCGGATGGTCTTCTGTGCGAGCGCCATACCGAGACCGTGCTCTGCGTTATCCTCAAAGAGGGAGTTCGCCCAAGCCGGACCCTTGCCGCTCTTGCGGTTTACGGTGTAAGGCGTTGCGGGAGCCGAGCCGCCCCAGATGGAGGAACATCCGGTTGCGTTCGAGATATACATTCTCTCACCGAAGAGCTGGGTGATGATACGGGCGTAGGAGGTCTCTGCACAGCCTGCGCAGGAGCCGGAGAATTCAAGCAGAGGCTGCTTGAACTGGCTGCCCTTAACCGTGTTGTTGACGAGCTCGAGCTTTTCGGAAACCTTTCCGACTGCGTAGTTCCAAGGCTCCTGCTGATCTGCCTGCGTAGCGGCGGGAACCATTTCGAGAGCGGTACCGAGCTTCGGATTATTGTTAACGGGGCAAGCCTTTACACAGAGGGTACAACCCATACAGTCTGCGGGCGAGATCGCCATCGTAAACTTGTAGTTCGTCTTGATAACGGGCTTTGCGGTGAACTTCGTCGCTGCGGGAGCTGCTGCTGCCTCTTCCTCGGTCATAGCAACGGGACGGATGCACGCGTGAGGACATACGAATGCACAGCTGTTACACTGGATGCAGGCTTCGGGATTCCACTTCGGAACGAATACGGCAACGCCGCGCTTTTCGTAAGCTGCGGAGCCCTGCGGGAAGGTACCGTCCTCCATACCCTTGAATGCGGATACGGGGAGGCTGTCGCCGTCCATCTTGCCGACGGGGGTAACGATGGTGTTGACGAAGTGAACGAGGTCAGCTCTGTCGCCGGTCGCGGGAGCCTCTGCGGGCGTTTCGCCTGCATTTGCCCATTCTGCGGGAACCTTAACCTCAACGAGTGCATCCTTGCCGCAGTCGATCGCCTTGAAGTTCTGCTCAACGACCTCGTCGCCGAACTTCGAGTAGGACTTCTTCGCCATGTACTTCATGTAGTCGATTGCTTCTGCGATCGGCATTACGTTTGCGAGCGAGAAGAATGCGGACTGAAGGATGGTGTTCTTGACCTTCATGTTACCAACGGTCTTTGCGAGGTTGGTCGCATTGATGATATAGAACTTCAGATTATTCTTTGCAATGTAGGACTTGACCGATGCGGGAAGCTTTTCGGTCAGCTCCTCGGGAGTCCACTGGCAGTCGAGAAGGAAGGTGCCGTTCGGCTTAACGTCCTCAACGATCTTGTAGCCCTTCAGAATGTATGCAACGTTGTGGCAAGCAACGAAGTCAGCCTTCGTGATATAGTAAGGAGACTTGATGGGCTGGTTACCAAAGCGCAGGTGCGAGATGGTGATACCGCCGGTCTTCTTCGAGTCATACTGGAAGTAAGCCTGAATAAACTTATCGGTGTGGTCGCCGATGATCTTAATCGAGTTCTTGTTTGCACCAACCGTACCGTCGCCGCCGAGACCCCAGAACTTGCAGGAGATCGAGCCGGGAGCTGCGGTATCGGGAGCGGGCTTCTCTTCGAGAGAGAGGTTGGTAACGTCATCGACGATACCGATGGTGAAGTTGTGCTTCGGGCACTCTGCAGCAAGGTTCTCGAAAACTGCGAACATCGATGCGGGAGTGGTATCCTTCGAGCCGAGACCGTAACGGCCGCCGACAACGGTGATGCCCTCACGACCTACGCGGTCAAGCGCTGCAACAACGTCGAGGTAGAGAGGCTCGCCGAGGGAGCCGGGCTCCTTCGTACGGTCGAGGACCGCGATCTTCTTACAGGAAGCAGGAATTGCTTCTGCGAGCTTTTCTGCGGAGAAGGGACGGTAGAGGCGAACCTTTACGAGACCAACCTTCTCGCCTGCCGCGAGCATATAGTTGATAACCTCCTCTGCAACGTCGCAGACCGAGCCCATAGCGACGATCACGCGCTCTGCTTCGGGATGGCCGTAGTAGTTGAAGAGCTTATAATCGGTGCCGATCTTCTCGTTGACCTTGTTCATATACTCCTCAACGATCGCGGGAACTGCGTCGTAGTAGGGGTTACAGGACTCTCTGTGCTGGAAGAAGATGTCGCCGTTTTCTGCCGAGCCGCGAAGAACAGGATGCTCGGGGTTGAGTGCACGGTCACGGAACGCCTTGATGCTATCCCAGTCGACCATATCCTTCAGATCCTCGTTGTCCCAGACCTCGATCTTCTGGATCTCGTGAGAGGTACGGAAGCCGTCGAAGAAGTTCAGGAAGGGAACGCGGGACTTGAGGGTTGCAAGGTGAGCAACCGCACCGAGGTCCATAATTTCCTGCTGGTTGGTCTCTGCGAGCATAGCGAAGCCGGTCTGACGGCAAGCATATACGTCGGAGTGGTCGCCGAAGATGTTCAGTGCGTGGGACGCAACGCATCTTGCGGAAACGTGGATCACGCAGGGAAGAAGCTCACCTGCGATCTTGTACATATTCGGGATCATAAGAAGGAGACCCTGCGAAGCGGTATAGGTGGTCGTAAGAGCACCTGCGCCGAGCGAGCCGTGAACGGCACCTGCGGCACCTGCCTCGGACTGCATCTCCATGATCTTAACGGGCTGGCCGAAAATGTTAACAGCAGGCTTACCGGCTGCATTCTTGCCGATAGCTGCCCAGGTGTCGGTGAGCTCCGCCATAGGGCTTGAGGGGGTGATCGGATAAATTGCTGCTACTTCGGTAAACGAATAGCTCACGTGAGCCGCGGCCGTGTTACCATCCATAGACAGCTTCTGTCTTGTGATTGCCATACTGACAAATCCTCCTGTATATCTTTGTTTTTTGACATAGTTAGAGCAGGGCACAATAGCCCATCGTTAATTTTATCACATTTTATCCGTCTTGTAAAGGGTTTTCACAAAATTTCCGAAATTTTTTATGAAAACAGAAAACGGACGATTTTCAAATCGTCCGTTTAAAAGAAAAAATGGGAAAATTTGAGAAAAAATTACAAAACAACTTCGATAAAACGATCGATATCCTTTAATACAAGTGCCGTAACATCGTCGGGCGGTCGCTTTTCCTTTTTGATTGCACATAGCTTCGGGTCGTCGCCGAGCACCGAAAAGGGAATACCCGCAGCGTACGCAAAAAGCGCGAGGTGATACCGTCCCGTGAGAACGAAGGATGCACGTGACACGATCGAACGGAGACGAGAGGGAAGCAGATTCGGGAGCGTCCACACGGCGTTCTCTCTGCCCGATGCGCCGCAGAGGCTCGAAATTTCACGCGCGACCGCTGCGGCATACGCGCCGTCCTCCCTCGGGAAAAGGCTGCATAGAACAGGCGTGAGTCCCTTTTCCTCGGCAAGGCAAAGGATCCGCTGCGCCACAAAATGCACGGGCATACCACTTTTTTCTCGAAGCGCAACGAGAAGAAATCGCTCGGGAAGCGGGATCGCACACACCTCCATAGGAAGTAACAGTGCGAGATCCCCCGAAACGGTCGATGCAGAAGCACCGAGAGCGCGCGCAAGAGCGCACGCGCCTTCGTCGCGAAAGGATGCGTAGTCGAGATGTCGAAGCGCCGAAGCAGTGGCACGAAGGGGGATCTTCCCGTCGATCGGCCCGAGTCCGCCCGCAAGGATCGCCGTTTTTTTACCAAACCGCCGCGCGAGGGACAACAAAGAAAGATAAGCGTACAATGAAAGACTGCCCGTTGCGTTTTGCAGGAGAGAACCACCTCCAAAAGCGAGCACGTCGCATTCGTGCACCGCCCGAAGAACCGCAGGCGGCCGCCGCAGAACCGCCGTGGCGCCGCTTTCGGAAAGCGATCTGTCGAGCTCCTCGTCACCACCCGTGAGATAGGAAACACCAACGTGCGGCGCGACATCCGAAAGCGTACGGATCAGCACCTCAAGCATCGCATCGTCACCGAGGTTTCCGCACCCGTAAAAGCCACCGAGCAAAATCCTTTTCTTTTTCACCGTCACCGCCGTTCGATCCACGTAACCGTCGCACGGCATCCGTCACTCTCGATGCGCGAGAGAACCCCCGTATCGCCATCGAAATAAAGCGCCCTTCCATCCGACAAACGGCAGACCGTATAGACCCTCCCACCCTCACTCTCCGCGGAGGCTCGCACGGTCTCGGCGGGACAAAGCAAAGATGCAGCGAGGAGGAGCGCACGAGTCCTTTCTCCCCCGACTGTCGTGATACCGTTTTGCGTCACCGTGACTCCGTCCGCATTCTCACGTACCGCCATCCCCGACAGGGAATCGGGAGACAGAAATATAACCTCTGCGTCGCGCACCCCGCCCTCCTGCACCTCACCGAGGTGCACGGTCACGCAGTAGGTGATTCCGTCCGCATCAAGCGTCATCTCGGCGTCAAGCGCCTCCGAAAGCATCGCGGTCGGTTCTCTGTTGCCGTTCCGACACCCCACAAGTCCGAAAACAACCGCGAAAAGCGTCATCAGCACCGTAAGCCTCAGTCCATACCGAACACGTATCCTCATAAAAACATCCCCGCCCTTCATAGCTCTTTCGATAAGCATATGAAAGCGGGGACGGTTTTATACCGTTATTTTGCAGATTCGATAGCGGGCTCTGCCGTTTCTTTTTTGTTTTCATCGGCTTTTTCAGCCTTCTCGGATCTTTCAGCCTTCTTTTTCTCGGATTTCTCGGCTTTTTCAGCCTTTTTCTTCTCAGCCTTCTCGGTCTTTCTTTCCTTCTTTTCCTCTGCCTTTTCGGTCTTTCGCGCCTTCTTTTCCTCTGCCTTCTCGGTCTTGTCGGACGCTTCCTCCATAGGCCTTGGACAGCGCACGTCTATCATAATCTCAGCGAGCGTTCGGAGATAAGAGGAGAGCGAAACAAGCGCGAGGATGAGCCTGATGTAATCCTCGTCCTTCTCGACGTCAAGGTTTCTCTCGTTCGTTACCTTCTCACAAATGCGCGCGGTCTCTTCTCTGCTTCCTTCCTTGATCGTCAGAAAATCGCTCCAGAGCGCCTCAAACTCATCCTTCGTTTCTCCTTCAAAAGCGTAAACGCTTTCAAAGATGCGCTTGATCTCACCGATCGAAAGTGTGCTTTTCAAAGAGTAGATAAATAGGATCTGCAGGATCTGACAGCGGTTGTATTTCTTACCCTTGAGAGGAAGGATAGCCCCCTCCTTCGAGTAATTGTTGATCATCGTCTTGGTGAGCACGTGATCCTTATAGTTGACCGATCCCTCCGCGTTCTTTTCGGATATCAGACTAAGGATCTGATCGAGATAAAGATCGATATTCGGAATATCTCCGAGAGAGAGATCTGCATCGGAAAGCGCCTCTCTGACCAAAAGCTCCAGCTTCTCGTTCATCTCTGTCTTCCTTTCTTAATACGTCGGAGAATCAAGTCGCCATACGCCGTTTTCAAGCACGAAGGACAGTCTCACCGTATGCGCACCGTTCTCGACCTGCTTCGTCTCGGTGGAATAATAGGTTCCGTATGCCGTGATATTCACATTCACGCGGTTCTTATTATACGGCTTTCTGATCGTCATAGATCCGTAATCATAGGTGCGGTGCTCCTCAAAAAGAGCCTCCGAAATATTGCTCTTCCGGAGATAAACGAGTCCGTCGTCACCGCTCGCCTCTTCGATGTAGCGCGCAAGGAGAACCGAGGAAGAGGAATCACTGAAATCGGTGCGGATTCCGTCAAACAGTGAGGAGTAGACCGACTTCAGGTATTCCGCAGAATAAACCTCCTCGGCAAGCTCCTTGATCGCATCTATCGTCAGATACTTTGCGTCAAGCCTTACAACGTCGTAATGCTCGTTGTCCTTCTCGTCGTATTCGTACTCGAATACAGGCTCCTCGTATCCCTCAAGTGCGTAATAGCAAACGCCCTCCTCGGTCGTGTAAAGAACGTCCTCCGATACCTTCAGAACGGAGGTGATCTCTCCGTCATCGTCCTTGTATTCGATCTCCCCGCTGAGAAGCGCCTCAGGGATAGACTCCTCTGCATTCCTTCTCTTCAAGGCGTAAGAGATCTCGGTCACCATATCGTACTCGTATTCTCCCTCTTCATTCTCTCCCTCGGGCAGATAATACGTCGTGCTGTATTTACAGACATAGATCTCCTCACCCGAAATCTGACTGAGTGAGGTATCCTTATAGAGCCAGTAATACATACGGAATTTGTCCGCCTTGTCGCTGTATAGCTGCTCGGGAAGATCCTTTCCGACGGTCTCCCTGAAATACGAGAGATATTCCTCGTTCTTCTCCTCGGAATAATTCAGCTCTCCGAGGCATTCGTCGCGGGCGTATACGGGAAGTCCCTCACCGAACAGGATCTCGTTTACGAGGAAGGACTGCTCGATCAGCCGCTGAAACTCCTCACGGTAGGGATCAAGATTCTTGATCTTATTCCCGCAAGAAGAAAACAGTGTGACTGCGGAAGAGAGCATCAAAAGACAAAGCAGAAGAGAAGCTATACGTTTTCCCATCAATTTTCTTTCCATAATAGGTTTCCTTCCTGAAAAGTTCTTGGGGTTCTCAGGGACTTCCAATTGGAAGTCCCTGAGAACGTCCGAGAAAGTGTCTCGGATCACTCCTCTGCTTCAGCAGTTTCTTCAACTGCTTCTTCCATTTCTTCCTCTTCCTCTGATTTTTCGATCAGCGTAAAGTTCACGATCCTCTGATCCTTCTGCGTGCGCATCACAATAACGCCCGATGCGCTTCTTGAGTAAACGGGGATCTCGGAGGCGTGGGTTCTGACGATCATACCCTCGTCGGTGATCATCATCAGGTCATCCTCCTCGGCAACCGTATTGATACCGGTCAGATAACCCGTCTTATCGCTGATGTTGTGACAGGTCACACCGAAGCCTCCGCGGGTCTTCATCTGGCGGAAATCCTCAAAGTCAACGCGCTTGCCGTAGCCCTTCTCGGTCACGGTGAGCAGCTTCTTCTCGTCGTCAACCAGCGTTACACCGACAACGTAATCGTTTTCACGAAGCGTAATACCGCGCACACCGCGCGCGCCTCTGCCCATACAGCGGACGTTTTCCTCGGAGAAGCGGACCGCCATACCGTTGTGGGTCGCAATGATGAGATCGTCGTGTCCCGTGGTGTGGTGGACGGACAGAAGCTCGTCTCCCTCGTCAAGATCGATCGCGATCTTGCCGCCCTTACGCTGATATGCGAATTCGGACAGACGGGTACGCTTGATGACACCCATCCTCGTTACCATCATCAGGTAATCCTCACCCTCGAAATCGGGAACCGAGATCATCGCCGTGACCTTTTCACCCTCGTTCATATCGATGATATTGACAATGTTCGAGCCCTTCGCTGTTCTCGACGCCTCGTTGATGCGGTATGCCTTGACCGACTGCACGCGTCCTCGGTTCGTAAAGAGCATCAGGAAGCTATGGCTGTGGACCGAAACAACGCGCTCGATGTAGTCCTCCTCCTTCGTACCCATACCGATAATACCCTTACCGCCGCGTCTCTGTGCGGAGTAGGTATCGGCGGGCTGACGCTTGAAGTAGCCTGCGTGCGTCATCGTAATGATGCAATTGTGCTTTTCGATCAGATCCTCCGCAACGATCTCCTCCTCGACGGGAATGATCTCGGTGCGGCGCTCGTCCGCGTACTTGTCGCGGATCTCGAGCATTTCCTTCTTCACAATGTCGCGAACCTTGTTCATATCGGCAAGAATCGCCTCAAGCTCCTCGATCAGTGCGTGGAGACGTGCAAGCTCGTCCTCTACCTTTTGGCGTTCGAGACCGGTGAGCTTTCCGAGCGTCATTTCGACGATCGCCTGCGCCTGCACGTCGTCAAGCCCGAATCTTTCGCAAAGAATGCGCTTCGACTCGGGGATCGACGGAGAGGTCTTCATAATCTGAACGATCTCGTCGATGTTATCCATCGCGATCTTATAGCCCTCGAGGATGTGCGCGCGTGCCTTCGCTTTTGCAAGATCAAACCTTGTGCGGCGTACGATGACCTCCTCTTGATGGCGGATGTAATGGTCAAGGATCTGCGGCAGGGAGAGAACCTTCGGCTCTCCGTTCACGATCGCAAGCATATTGACAGGACAGGTATCCTGAAGCTGGGTATACTTATAAAGCTGATTTAGAATGATCTGACCGTTCGCGTCCTTCTTATAATCGACAACGATGCGCATACCGTGTCTGCCCGATTCGTCGTTGACGTTCGTGATGCCCTCGATGCGCTTATCCTTTACAAGATCGCCGATCGTTTCACACAGATGCGCCTTATTGACCTGATAAGGGATCTCGGTAAAGATGATGCGGTGCTTTTCCTCCTCAATGTGAGCCTTCGCCCGCACCATAATACGACCCTTACCCGTTGTGTACGCCTCGAGGATGCCGTTCATACCGTAGATCGTCGCAGCGGTCGGGAAATCGGGGCCCTTGATGTATTCCATCAGCTCGGGAACCGTGGATTCGGGATTGTCCATACGGAAGATCGTCGCATCGATGACCTCTCCGAGATTGTGGGGGGGAACGTAGGTAGCCATACCGACCGCAATTCCGACCGAGCCGTTAACAAGCAGGTTCGGGAAGCGGGAGGGAAGGACAGAGGGCTCCTTTCGGCGGTTGTCAAAGTTCGGCACAAAGGGCACGACGTCCTTTTCGAGGTCGCGCATCATTTCGTCCGATATCTTCTCAAGTCTTGCCTCGGTATAACGGTAAGCAGCCGCTCCGTCTCCGTCCACAGAGCCGAAGTTTCCGTGTCCCTCTACAAGCGGATAGCGGAGCGAGAAGGGCTGTGCCATACGGACCATTGTGTCGTATACGGCAGAGTCACCGTGCGGATGGTACCGACCGAGCACGTTACCGACCGTGGTCGCCGACTTATAAAAGGGTCTGTCGTGCGTGAGATGATCCTCGTACATTGCAAACAGAATTCGTCTCTGACCCGGCTTCATACCGTCTCTTACGTCGGGAAGCGCACGGGAAATGATGACCGACATCGAATACTCGATGAAGGACTTCTTTACCTCGCGCTCCATTGCTATGTCTACTATTTTCTGATCCGGAAATTCAATGTTTTCGTTTTCCGTGTGCTTGTTCTTCATTGATTGTCAACCTTTCTTCGGGATGATTGGGGCTCTGCCCCTAACCCCGCACGAAAACTTTTTGAAAAAAGTTTTCGTGACTTTCAAAAACTTTTAAAAAAGGATTTTTTTCGTTATTCTCCTCAAAAACTTTCAGAGAAACGTTTTTGAAGATTCTTAAGAAACTTTTTCCAAAAAGTTTCTTAAGTGGGGTTTGGGGCAACGCCCCAAATAATAATTCAAATATCCAGATTCTCTGCGAATCTTGCGTTCTGCTCGATGAATACGCGGCGAGGCTCGACCTTGTCACCCATCAGGAGGGAGAACATTTCGTCGCAGGCGATGGCATCTTCCATCGTAACCTTAAGGAGGGTACGCGTTTCGGGATTCATCGTCGTCTCCCAAAGCTGCTCGGCGTCCATCTCACCAAGACCCTTATAGCGGTCTGCCTCAACGCCGTTCGTTCCGAGCTCCTCGATGTATTTGTCACGCTCGGCATCCGAGAAGGCATAACGCTCGGGACCCTTGCCCGTTCTCTTATAGACCTTATAGAGCGGGGGCTGTGCGAGGTAAATGTGACCGTCCTCGATCAGCTGACGCATATGACGGAAGAAGAAGGTCAGAAGCAGGATGCGGATGTGCGAGCCGTCGACGTCGGCGTCGGCCATCAGAATGATCTTGCCGTAGCGCAGCTTCGCGATATCGAATTTATCACCGATGCCACATCCAAGTGCCTGAATGATCGGGATCAGCGACAGATTGTTATAGACCTTGTCCACACGGGTCTTTTCGACGTTTAGTACCTTACCGCGGAGGGGAAGGATCGCCTGGAACTTCGAATTTCGTCCTGTCTTTGCAGAGCCACCTGCCGAATCACCCTCGACGAGATAAAGCTCTGTGAGATCGACGCGCTTTTCCTGACAGTCTGCGAGCTTACCGGGGAGGGTATTTCCCTCAAGAACGGTCTTACGCGTCAGCTCTCTCGCCTTCTTCGCCGCCTCGCGGGCACGATTGGCGGCAAGCGCCTTTTCAATGACTATCTTTCCTGCCGCAGGATGCTCCTCGAGGTATTCCGAAAGCTTTTCTGATACGAGATCCTCGACGAACTTACGCATATCACTGTTGCCGAGCTTGGTCTTGGTCTGTCCCTCGAACTGCGCCTCGGTGAGCTTGACCGATACGATCGCACAAAGTCCCTCTCTTACGTCCTCACCCGAAAGATTCTTGTCGCTGTCCTTCAGCTGACCGGTACGGCGAGCATAATCATTGATCACACGCGTCACGGCATTCTTGAAGCCGATCTCGTGCGTACCGCCCTCCTGCGTGTGGATGTTGTTCGCAAAGGTCAGAAGAGTCTCGTTGTAGCCGTCGTTATACTGCAGTGCAACCTCGGCAACGCTCTCCTCTCTCTCTGCCTTCATATAAACGATCTCGGGGTGGAGAGTCTCTCTGCTTTCATTCAGATGCTCTACGAAGGATGCAATACCTCCCTCGTATTCGAGGTCGTCCTCACGCGGATTCTCGGGATCTCTCACGTCACGGAGAACAATGTTTACACCTGCATTCAAAAATGCCTGCTCGCGGAGACGTCGGAGGAGCGTATCGTAATCAAAAACGGTCTCCTCAAATATCGTTTCATCAGGCAGGAATCGGACGTAAAGTCCCTTCTTATCGGTTTCTCCCTCGTCCTTAAAGGCACGTGATACCTTGCCTCTCTCAAACCTCTCCGTATATCTGTGTCCGTCGTAGCAGTTGTCTATCTCTACCCAGGTGGAAAGGGCATTTACAACCGAAGCGCCAACGCCGTGCAGACCTCCCGAGAACTTGTAGCCGTCTCCTCCGAATTTACCGCCTGCGTGGAGTACCGTATATACGACCTCCAGCGTGGGAATACCCATCTTCGGATGGATTCCGCTCGGGATGCCGCGTCCGTCGTCCTGCACGCTGACGCTGTTATCGGGATGAAGCGTCACCTCTATACGGTGACATCTGCCCGCAAGCGCCTCGTCGATCGAGTTGTCCACGATCTCGTAAACCAGATGGTGCAGACCGCGCGCGGAGGTCGATCCGATATACATACCCGGTCTCTTCCGTACTGCCTCGAGTCCCTCGAGCACCTGTATCTGATTTTCGTCGTAAACCTTTTCCTGCATATTGTTTTCTTGCTCTTGCATGTATTGATTCCTTTCGTAGGGTCTTTTTTCGGGTATTTATCCTATATTTCGTAATTCGTTTTCATTCTTCCGACCAGTGCAGACGGTGAAAACTGCGAAAAGCATATTTTGTAAAGTCCGTTCTCGGTGTAGAGCACGAAGGATTTCGGAAGCTCGTCGCCCGCGGATTCGACCATTTTCTTTCTGTCAGCCGAGGAGAGAAATTTTTTCGTAATTTCGGACACCGTCGCCGTATCGGCGTCAAATATACCGAGCACGTCTCTCTTTTTGACCGATCTCTTATTTCCGAGGAATAGGAACATTATAAGTACCTCCCGTTTTCCACGCGGATGATCCTTGCTCCGTCGTCGTGTACCTTTTCGCACGAGGTCATAATGACCTGCCTTTCCTTGATACAGGAAAGGAGATACGCGCGCCGACGCGCGTCAAGCTCGGACAAAACGTCATCAAACAGAAGGATTGGATATTCGGTCGTCATTCTTTTGCTGATCTCTCCTTCGGAAAGCTTCATTGCAAGGGCGAGCGACCTCTGCTGTCCCTGCGACGCAAAAATACGCGCGGGCTTATCGTTCAGCAGGATGGATACGTCGTCTCTGTGCGTTCCCCAAAGCGTCGTCCCGGCACCAATCTCTCTGTCGTGATGAGAGAGCAGAAGCTGTGCAAAGCTCTTTTCGATCAAATTTTCGTCCTCATAGTCGTCCTCTTCGCGGTGCGCCGTTCCGACGTAACGGAAGGAAGGCGTTTCATTTCCTCCCGTCATTTCCGAAAAGTACGCACGTGCGTTTTCGTCGAGCATCCGAACGTAGGAAAGCCTCGTCTTCGCGATTGACGCTGCCTCCCTTGCAAGCTGAAGAGACCAGAATTCGATCGTATCGCGAAACGTCCTCGGATCGTCCTCCGCTTTCTTCAAAAGCGCATTTCTTTGCTTCAATATCTGATTGTACCGCTGAAGTGATCGCAGATACATCGGACGAAGCTGACAGATCGCAACGTCGAGATAATTTCTCCGAAGCGCGGGTCCCTCCTTCACAAGGAGAAGATGCTCGGGACAAAACAATACCGCCCTGAAATTTCCAACAAGCTCCGACAGGGTCTCTACACGGCATCCGTTCTCCATCGCCGTCCGCGGCGCACCGTCACGAATGCTCATCGTGATATTCTGTTTTCTGAGGGAATCGGTAAAGTCGAGCGATATCTCACACGCTCTCTGTCCAAAGCGTATCATTTCAGAGCTTTTCGCCCCTCTGAAGCTCTTTCCTATGGCTATGTAATAGATCGCCTCAAGAAGATTCGTCTTCCCCTGGGCATTATCGCCGTACAGAATATTCACTTCGGGAGCAAAGGTAACCTCCGCCCGCTCGACGTTGCGAAAATCCCTTACGCGTATTTCGTTACATATCATAGCTGTTGTGATTCGAGGCTTTGCCTCGAGCTCCGATCAAGAAGCTTTTTTCAAAAAGTTTCTTGTTAATCTTCAAAAACTTTTTTCAAAATTAATTTTGTTTTTATCCAAAAACTTTTCAAGAAACAATATTTTCGATATTAAAAATTAAAATCTGCGGTCTAAAGTCAACTTTCTTTTTTGTAGAAAGTTCTTGAAGGTCAAGGAAACTTCTTAAAAGAAGTTTCCTTGTGGGGTTTGGGGCAAAGCCCCAATTCAATCATTCCTTGATGCGAACGGGGAGGAGCATAAAGATATCCTCCGAATCCTCATTGGGATCAACAGGCTCGACGTTAATGCTCGAGATGGGGGAGGACATCGAAACCTTCACGCACTTCGTATCACACGCGCGGATGGTATCGATGAGGAATCGGTTATTGAAGGCGATCGTGAGATCGTCTCCATCCTGATCGATATCAATCTCATCATAGGTGCTTCCTGCCGCGGAGGTCGCCATGATTTTCAGAATACCGTTTGCAAAATTGAGCTTAACGTGAGAGCGAACGCTTCCCGCAATGCGCTCCTCGGTAACAAGAGCTGCTCTCTCAAGTGCGGAAATGAAGGATCCCTTATCTATTTCCGCAAAGATGCGGTGGTTACGCATCAGAATGCGGTCATAATCAATATAATCACCGTCCACAAGACGGGAGAAGAAAACGATATCGTCGATCTCGAACACAATAAACTTACGGGACAGATGAATACGAACGTCCTCCTCCTCTCCGTCCGAAAGGAGACGCTGCAGCTCGTTCACGGTCTTTACGGGAACGATAAAGGAGAAGCTCATCTCGCTATTGTCCTCACTCTTGTTTTCGACCGGAGTCTGCACGGTGCAGCGCGCGAGCTTGAAGGTATCGCAGGATACGAGGTGAAGGGTATTTTCAGTCACACGGAAAAAGCATCCGTTCAGCACGGCACGCTGATCATTCGTTCCCATTGCGAACGCCACCTTCGAGAGCATCTTCTTGAGGATGCCCTGACCGATCGAGAATCCCTTCTCGGTCTTAAGACGAGGGATCGTCGGGAAATCTTCACCCTTCATCGCGTTCATTTTATGGGAGGACTTACCGGAATAAATGCAAGCGATCATCTTGTCGTCGACCTCAAGCGTGATCTCCTCGCCCTCCATAACCTTCAGAGTCTGCATAAACTTCTGTGCGGGGATCGAATAAAGCCCTTCCTCGTCAACACGAGCACTGATCTCGCGGCGAACACCCTTTTCGGTGTCATATGCGGTCAGAATACAAACGTCGGGACTTTTTGCCTCGATCAGGATTCCCTCGGTGGTGGGGAAGGAGGTCTTACCGACGGCACACATCATAGGAGAGATCGCCTCGATGGCTGCAGCTCTGCTCATCGTAATTTTCATAATCAAAAATAACCTTTCTGAAAAAATAATTCTGTAAAAAATCGCAAATATTCAAAGAAAATACCTCACAGCATCTCCGCTGTATTTTTGTACGCGCCTCGCGCGCATAGACAGAACGGTAGAATGTATAGGTTTTAGTAGAATTAGTAGTAGGGACGCCTGAAAAGTGGAAAAGCTCGTTGAATCCTTTCAGAGAAAGCCTTCCGGCAAATAAAAGGCTGTGAAAAACTCGTGGAAAAGAGAAGAGGAATGAATAAGAAAAATGTGGGAGAAGAATTTGACGATTCTCTTTTTTCGGTTCTCTTATCCGGAAAAACACGAAGAATAAGGAATTTCCGGAAAAATTCGATTTTCTGTGGAAAAGAGTGAATGATTTTGTATATTCTTCTCAGTGGAAAAAGAGAGGGGAAGGAAGAAGGAATAAACCCCAAAAATGAAAATGTGAGGAAAAAGATCGGACTTTTCCACAAGATGAGAAAACAAGAAAAAATAATTTACGGGAATAGAGCGAGTCCCGTCTCGTGAAAGAAAAAATAAATCTCTCCGCTTATTTTTCAGTCGAGGAAGGAAAGGAATTTCAGAAGAAAATGATAGAGCGTAATGAAGATTTTATAAACAATCCACAGGGTTTTCCACAAGATGTGGAAAATTGTGGAGAAAACCTTAAAAAGTCCTCTGAAAAACCAGGAATATCTGTTATAAAAGGCTGTCAGATTTTGAAACATAATGAAACACCGCCCTTTTATAAGAAATGAATTTGAAAATTGAAAAGCCCCAATCAGTCGTTGTTTTTCAGTGCCTTCAGCATTTCACTGACCTGGAAGCTGTACGCGGTATCGGAAAGCATACGCCGTTCTACCGTCTCGCAGGAGGCTATGACCGTTGTATGGTCGCGGTTGAAGAGCTTACCGATATTCGGAAGCGACATTTCGGTGACGTTGCGGATGAGATAGACTGCGACGTGACGCGCCGTTGCGATATCCTTCGTGCGGCGGGCGCCGACCATATCCTCCTTCGAGATGCCGAATCGCTTTTCTACCATTCCGAAAACGCGGTCGATCGTCACACTGACAGGCTCCTCGCTGCCCATAAATTCGGTGATGCAGGACTGTGCCATCTGCATTGTGACGGGCTCTCCCGTAAGAAAGGTCATTGCACTCAGCTTCTTCGTCACGCCCTCGAGCTGACGGATGTTAGAACGGAGATTTTCCGCAAGGAACATCAGGATATCGTCGCTGACGGTAAGTCCCGACGACTCGCATTTCTTTTTGAGGATCGCAATGCGAAGCTCAAGATCGGGTGGCTGAATGTCGGCGATCAGGCCCCATTCAAAGCGCGTTTTCAGTCTGTCCTCAAGCGTCTTGATCTCGCGGGGAGGACGGTCGGAGGTCAGAATGATCTGCTTATGATCCTCGTAAAGTGCGTTGAAGGTGTGGAAGATCTCCTCCTGCGTTGAGTTCTTGCCTGCAACGAACTGAATGTCGTCGATCAGAAGAACGTCGCAGTTGCGGAATTTGTTGCGGAATTCGGGCATTGCCGAGCGCGCGATGCTTTCGACAAGCTCATTGGTAAATTCTTCCCCTCGGATATAGCGGATATTCACGCCGGGGCTGCGCTTACGGATGCAGTTGAGAACGGCGTACATCAGATGCGTTTTTCCAAGCCCGCTCTGTCCGTAGATGAAAAGAGGATTGAAGTTCGACGCAGGATGCTGCGTTACCGCGATGCAGGCTGAGTGAGCGAATTTGTTTGAAGAGCCTACGATAAAGTTTTCAAAGGTGTATTCGTACGACGATGCGGGAAATACCGATCCCTGCTGCTTCGGAAGAAAATAATCCTTTGTAAGAGGGGATACGGGCTCCTCTCCCTCGCGGAAGGGGTAGATGGCGGCGTCCTCCTCGGGGGTGAGGGGACGGGTCTCCGAGATATCAGGCTTTTTCGTTTTGATCGTCTTAAAGAGAAAAGCAGGCGGCTCCTCCTCGTCGGGGTCGAGATTGCGGATCTGACGCTTAAGCTTTTCGACGTCGGTGGGCTCGCCGTCGAACACGAGATAAACGCGAACAGGGAAGCCGAGCGCTTGCTCGAAAGCCTTTTCAACGCCCTCGCGGTATTTCGTGTTGATCGCGTTGTATTTGAATCCCGAATCGGTGGCAAGCGTTACCTGCTCGTCGTCGAGATCGCGGATGCGAACGTCCTCGAAGATGATCTCGAGGATCGAGAGTGGGTAGATATCCGCGAGTTTGTTTTTTGCAAGATCCCAAAAGCGGTCAAGCTGTTTTTGTTGCATATTGATCTATCCTTTTTTTGAAAATCGCTTTATAATAATATATATATTATATTATAACATATATACATATTTTTTTCAAGTGTTTTTTATAATAAGATCGATAAAATTTGTAAATTTTTATGAAGGATCCTACGGGATAAAGCACTTGACACGTAGATTTTTTTATATTATAATAAAAACAGTTATGAGGAAGGAATCGTAGAGGAAGGAGTGGTGATATGAAATCAACCGATCGTTTTCCTGTGACGGGAATGTCGTGTGCCGCGTGTGTTGCGCACGTCGAAAAAGCCGCGTCCTCTCTTCCCGAGGTGGAGAAAGCCGAGGCGAGCCTGCTCACCTATACGCTTACCGTAAAATACAAAAGGGAGCTTGATGAAAAAGAGGCAGATTCTTTTCGAAAAAGGCTTGAAAAGGCCTTGAAAAACGGAGGATACGCACTTGCCGAGACCGATGAGGACGCGCGCCTCAGGCGTGAGAAAAAAGAGAAAAGGAACGGAAAAATAAGGCTTCTTTTATCGGTTATCATTACACTTCTTCTGATGTATGTTTCAATGGGGAGTATGATGGGGCTTCCAAAGATCCCTTTTCTTGACGCAGACAGAGAGATAGGAAACGCTATTTGGTTCGCTGCTGTACAAATGCTTCTCACGATCCCCGTGATGGTGCTTAACCGCAAATTTTTCATTGTGGGATTCCGTTCGCTTTTTCGGGGAAGGCCGAATATGGATTCGCTCATCGCGGTCGGATCTCTTGCCTCCTTTGCGTACGGAATTGCCGCAGCCGTAATGATAAAGATATCCGTTGACGCGGGAAATACGGAATCGGTGCACACGTGGATGCACGACCTCTATTTTGAATCGGCAGCAATGATTCTGACGCTTGTATCGGTCGGAAAATTTCTTGAGGAAACGGCAAAGAGACGCGCCTCCGGTGCGGTACGCGAGCTCATTGCGCTTCGTCCCGATACTGCATTTCTGATAGAAATGGAGGGGGAAGAGGAAAAGGAAAGAGAGATCCCGCTCTCTGACGTAAAGATCGGTGACGTCGTTGCCGTAAAGGAGGGCTTGACCGTTCCGCTTGACGGAACCGTGATAATAGGTGAAGGAAGCGTGGATGAATCGGCACTCACGGGAGAGAGCATTCCGGTCGAAAAAGCGGTCGGAGACAAAGTAACGGGAGCAACCGTTCTGAAGGACGGTTATATCCGTGTGAAGGTCGAGAAAACGGGTGAAGACACTGCGCTCAGCCGCATCATCAAGCTTCTTGAGGAGGCATCTGCCTCGAAGGCGCCGATCGCGCGGCTTGCAGACAGAATCAGTGCGGTCTTCGTGCCGATCGTGATCGGAATTTCCGCTCTGACCTTTCTCGTTTGGATGATCCTTACCGGAGAGATCGGAAGCGCGATGAAATATGCCGTTTCGGTGCTCGTGATCTCCTGCCCCTGCTCGCTCGGACTTGCGACGCCGACTGCCATAATGGTCGGGACTGCGCGAGGTGCGAAAAATGGTATTTTGATCAAAAGTGCCTCGGCACTCGAGCATCTTCAGGCGGTCGATACGATTCTTCTTGATAAAACCGGAACTCTCACCGAGGGAAAGCCCTCTGTAAAGAAGGTCGTTAGGGTCGGTGGATACGATGAAAAAGAGCTGATAAGGATCGCCGTTTCGGCGGAGGTTCTTTCTACCCATCCTCTTGCACACGCGGTCGTTCTTTATGGAGAGGAAAAGGGAATAAAGCCTTGTGACGTCGAGAATTATCACACACGTGTCGGAAACGGCATATCTGCAGATCTCGATGGGAAAGAGATTCTGATCGGTAAATACGGCTTTGTAAAGGGTCTCCTCGCGCATAAGAACGCCTCAGAAGCGGAGGAGGACAGTGTAAAAGCATCGGTACGCGCGCTTGAGGAAGGCGGGATGACGGCAGTCGTTGTGGCTTACGGCGGCGAGATCATTGGTGCGATCGGGATCGCAGATAGAATCAAGAGTGACTCGAGGGAGGCTATCCTTTCTCTCCGTGAAATGGGGATACGCACTGTGATGCTGACGGGAGACAACGAAATAACTGCCCGAACGATCGCGGGGGAGGCAGGTGTTGAGATCTGTCACGCCTCTCTTCTTCCCGAAGAGAAGGAAGCACTCGTAAGGCGCTATTCCGAGGAAAAGGAAAGCTCTATGACGGCAATGGTCGGAGACGGCATCAACGATGCTCCCGCTCTTGCCCGTGCAGACGTCGGTATTGCGATCGGTGCGGGAACCGACGTTGCGATCGAATGCGCCGATGTCGTTCTGTCGAGATCCTCACTTTTTGACGCTGTGACTGCCGTAAGGCTCAGCCGTGCGACGATGCGGGACATTAAGCAGAATTTGTTCTGGGCTCTCTTTTATAACAGCGTCGGGATCCCGATCGCGGCAGGTGCGCTCGCATTCATCGGCGTGACGTTGTCCCCGATGATAGCGGCGGCGGCGATGAGCCTCTCGTCACTTTGTGTTGTATCGAATGCACTTCGGCTTCGCACGGTGAAGCTTGAAAAATACAATAAACCCTTAAAACGAAAAAAGAAACAGATTCAAAATAAAGAAGAAGGAGAAAATGAAATGTTTGGAATGAAGAAGACCGCAGAGTACACCTTCGTCGTAAACGGAATGATGTGTATGAAGTGTGTAGCACACGTTGAAGGTGCACTGAAGGGTGTGAAGGGCGTGAAGGAAGTAAACGTCTCCCTCGACAGCAAGACTGTGACCGTCAAATGTGTAGAGACGGTCGAGCTTGATGCACTCAAAAAGGCGGTTTCCGAAGCCGGCTATGAGGCAGAGTAAGATGAAAAAAAGAAAACAACCGTAGGCAGAGTGCTTACGGTTGTTTTTGTATTTTTGATAATTTGATAATTTATGAGAGGGTAATTCCCATCAAAACGTTACGACCTCCTGAACGGGCTTTGACGTAGCCGCGTAGGACGTGGCGTACAGCACGGGACCCTTGTTCTTGTAGAGCTTGTGCCTTTCAATGCGGATCTCGCCCTCGACGACGATCCAGTCGCGGTTCCGAAGCGGAACATCCGCGCCACTCTGTGTCTTGTAGACTGCGATCAGGCCACTGAACTGGATATCGTCCGCACAGCAGGTCATTACGTGCCGTCCGATGATAAAGCTCTGTGAGCCGAGGCGAGGATCGCGCGCGACGATGCCCTTGAATTTGACCTTTTTTCCGTTGTAGGACATCAGATCCTCGGAAAGGTCCTGATAAAAGAGCGCGTAGTCTCTGTCCTCGATCTCGATCACGTCGGCTTCCTTGTCGAAGGGAAGGGGATCCTCGATCTCATCGTATTCGATCTCACGGTCGAGGGTCTCGAAAATGATCTGTGCCGAGCGGTTGCCCGTTTCTCTGACGATGCGGTGCAGGAGCTCACGGTCGGTCGATTCCGACGTGCGGTTGAATATCACGGTCTCGGCGTTCGAGATCTTATCGAACACGAGAGAGCGCATATTCGCGTTGTACGCGGCGATCGTGGTGGCATCCGCAAACATCATACACTGGAAGATGAACCACGAATCGGGCATATTTTCAAAAAGCGTATTCAACTGCCACATTCCGTTGTACTCGATGATCACGCGGTCAAGCTTGTGGTGAAGCTGCCATGCGCCGAGGGTCTCGGGGGTGACGTCGGATTCGTTTTCAATCGTCATAAATTCGACGTTCTGACCGTAGAATTTCGACTTATCGTATTCGCATTCACCCTCCTCGCAAAGGATGATGAGGGTCTTTTCTCCCGTATTGAAGCGCTCGTCCTCCATCGTTTCCTGAATGACCGACGTTTTGCCCGATTCGAGGAAGCCGAGGAAAAGGTAGACGGGGATCTCTTGTTTTCTTGCCATTTTTTACAGTTCTCCGTATAGATCAGTTGACGCCGAAGAGGACCGAAAGTCCTGCCTTATCGATCTTCGCACCGATGACGCAAAGTCTGCCTATTACGTCGGCGCATCCCGTGCGCACGTTCGGCTCACCCGGAACGTAGTCAAAGTGGATCCAGCTACCGTCCTCGCACTGCACGATTCCCTTGGCGCGCAGGATCATACCGTACGCATCGCCCTCGGAGAGGGTATCGAGGATCTTGTCGATCTCGCCCTTAGCGAATTTCTTGGATGTCTCAACACCCCAGCTCGTAAAGACCTCGTCAGCGTGGTGATGGTGGTGATCGTGATCGTGACAGCCGCAGGTGCAGTTTTCACCGTGCTCGTGATGGTGCTCGTCGTGGTGGTGATGATGCTCATGCTCCTCACCGTGGTGGTGACCGCAACAGCACTCCTCACCGTGCTCGTGGTGGTGATGCTCGTCGTGATGGTGATGATGCTCATGCTCCTCACCGTGGTGGTGACCGCAACAGCACTCCTCACCGTGCTCGTGGTGGTGATGCTCGTCGTGATGGTGATGATGCTCATGCTCCTCACCGTGGTGATGACCGCAGCAGCACTCCTCACCGTGCTCGTGATGGTGGTGCTCGTGATGATGGTGCGCCTCCTCCTCGAGCTTTTTCAGCTCGTCCGAGAGGGTGTTTTGGCGCTCCATCGCCAGAAGAAGCTGTGCGCCCGTGAGGGAATCCCAGTCGGTCGTTACGATCGTAGCAGTCTCGTTTTCGGTGCGGAGCATTCCGACGACGGCCGCGATCTTTTCGTCCGAGCATTTGCCCGTGTGGCTGAGAACGATACAACCCGCGTTCTTCACCTGGTCGTTGAAGAATTCGCCGAAGTTCTTCATATACATCTTGCACTTGTTGACGTCAACGACGGTCGTGAAGCAGTTGAGAGCCGCACCTTCTCCCGTCACACCTTCGACCGCGCGGATGACGTCGGACAGCTTACCGACGCCCGAGGGCTCGATCAGAATGCGGTCGGGGGAAAATTCCTTCAGCACCTTTTCGAGTGCCTTACCGAAGTCGCCGACGAGCGAGCAGCAGATACAGCCCGAGTTCATCTCGGTGACCTCAATGCCTGCGTCCTGCATAAAGCCGCCATCGATGCCGATCTCGCCGAATTCGTTTTCGATCAGAACGAGCTTTTCGCCCGCATAGGCTTCCTTGATGAGCTTTTTCAGAAGAGTAGTCTTGCCGGCTCCGAGAAAGCCGGAGATAATATCGATTTTTGTCATAAGTTTTTCCTTTCGGGGATATATGGTTTCTTTTATCAAAGGTTCTTGAAGATTCATAAGAAACTTCTTGCAAGAAGTTTCTTATGCGGGGTATGGGGCAGAGCCCCATATAAAAATCACTGCGGAAGCCTGCGGACCTGTCCCTTCGGGGGAAGGTGCTTTTCGTACGCGCGGATCACGCGATCGACCTCGTCGGGTGATTCAACCGAAAAAATATAGTGATGAGCGCCGATCCGTGCGCGTAAAAGCTCGTCTGTGCGGTCTGCCATATAGGTCGGCAGACTGTTATAAACGACGTTCCGATGCTCCCATTCGCGAAGGACGGGGAATTCCACCCGTCTGCGGTCAACAAGTCTTGCCGAGGGGATACACGAAGCAAGGGGATCGTTTCCTCCGTGACGGCTCTCGCAGGATGCGCACGGTGCGCCCTTTTTCTGTCCGTTTCTTCCGATGTTCACGCATTTTTCGAGAAGCATCAGAGGAAGCCTGCCGTAAACGATGAGATCGGAGGGTCCCGCCCGTGCGACGTCACGCGCCTGCGGAAGCGTCAGCTCGGGAGAGAGGATCACACGGTCGAGACCTTTTTCGTACAGCATCGCGAGAGATTGGGTGTTCGTCACACCGAGACGGAAATCTCCGTGCAGTGTGATAGCCTCAGCACCGCTTTCCGAGATCGCTTCTTGTGCGAGAGAGAGCTGACCGAGATTCGTTACGAGAATATGCCGCGCGCCGCGCGCGAGCGCCTCGCAAAGTCTGATCTTTACCTTTTCACGCTTTGAGTCGTATACGACGGGTGGAAGGAGCACGCCATTTGCTTTTTCGGAATAGGAAAATAACGGGAGATAGGAGACGTCAAAATAACGCCGCGCCTTTTCGGTGATCTGTGCGGGGGATAAAAACCGCGCAGAGCGAAGTGCGTCGAGAGATTTTGGGGGGATTTCTGCGCGGCTTTCGGACGGAATGATGTGGCGACCCGTGAGTGGAGACGCGTCGATCGTTTCGAGTGCCGATACTGCATCGCGCCTGAGTGCGTTCAGCCACGAGACCGGGATCATCAGGCTGTCCGAGAGAGAGATATTCACATCGCGTGCCTCGTATACCGTCCCACCGAGCTTTGAGAGCTGACGGCGCACGGTTTCCGCGTCGGTCGGTGCCTTTTCGGCGGGTGGGGGGATATCCCCCGTGACCGTGACGGTCTTACCGTTCTTTTCGGCGGTCAGAGCGATCGGACTACCCTCGCTTGCCGTGAACGAAAGCGAGATCGCAGCCTTCTTCGTGAGCCCCCTGAAGGGAGGGAGCGTGCGCGAGGTCTCCTTGTCCGCCTCCGAGCGAACGCCGAGCATTTCCGCACCGATACGGCTGCTGAAATATCCGCTTGTGAAGCCGCCACGCGAAAAGACCTCCGCAAGATAGGCGACCTCTTCGTCACTTGCCGCGCGGTTTTCGTCGAGAAGTCGGCGGTAGACCGCCGTGACCGCGCCGACGTATTCGGGTGACTTCATCCGTCCCTCGATTTTGAGGGATGCGACTCCCATCTCCCGCAGCATCGGGATCTCGCGCGCAAGGCAAAGATCGCGGAGGGAGAGGGGGTAGGAATTTCCGTTAAACGGGAGGCGGCAGGGCTGGGCGCACGCGCCGCGATTGCCGCTTCGTCCGCCGACGACCGAGGAAAAAAGACACTGTCCCGAGTGGGAGACGCAAAGTGCTCCGTGCACGAAGACCTCTGCCTCGATCGGTGCGTTTTCGCAAAAGGAGCGGATGTCCTCGGCGCTCGTCTCTCTTGCAAGCACCATTCGCGTGTATCCGCACGACGCGAGAAGCCGCGCCATATCGGTGCTGTGTCCCGACATCTGTGTGGATGCGTGGAGGGGAAAGGCGGGCAGGATCCGTCGGATCGCCCGTGCCGCGCCGAGATCTGCCACGATGAGGGCATCGATCCCATCGTCGTACGCCTCGCGCGCCGTATCAAGAAGAGCGGGAAGCTCGCGGTCGAGGACCTGCGTGTTCAGCGTCATATAGACCGAGCAGCCGAGCGCGTGGGCGCGGCGGATGCCTGATTTCAGATCGTCTTTCGTAAAGTTTTGCGCGTTCATTCGCGCGTTGAAGGCGGTAGCGCCGAGATAAACGGCGTCCGCGCCATTTTCGAGTGCCGCGTCGAGCGCCGCAGGAGAGCCTGCGGGGGCGAGGAGCTCTGTGAAGGGGGACTTCATTACGGGATCATTTCCGCTTGCCGTTCTTGCGGAACGAGCGGTTTGCCTTTGCACGGCGGAAGATCTCCGTGGGGTCGAATTCGACGTCCTCGGGCTCGATGGGAGCCTTTTCGGGCTCTGTGGGAGCCTCGGTCGTATCGGGTGCTGCTTCCTCGGTCACGGGCGCCTCTTCTTCGGGCTCGGTGATCGTCAGCTGCTCAGGCTCCCCGATCACGAGCAGCTCTTCCTTGGGCTTTTTTTCTTCCACAGGCTCGGCAGAAAGGATCTGCTCGTTTTTCAGGCTCTGCATTGCGACGAGGGATTCGCGGAGGGTCTCAAGCTCAACGCGGAGCTTGTCGTTTTCCTTTTCGAGATTATGGATCAGCGTGTTCTTTTCGTCGATCACAGCCTCCTGCTGCTTGACCTTGCGGAGTGCCTGAACCTTGTCCGAGCAATAGTCGAGCGCACAGAGGAGAGCGGCCTCGCTCTTGTTGCAGCGGCGGCTCGTCGTGAGGATCTCGCGCATTTTGCGGTCGACACTGCCGACGAGGGATTCAACGGTCTCGGGAGATTCGTCGGAGATGACGTTGAGCTCCATATCCGCGATCGTAAGGGTGTATCTTTGCTTCATGGTTATGTGCATCCTTTCATCGGATTTTCGCGCGGGTCTTGCATTTTTTCGCGCGATCTGTTATAATGATTATAGATAGTTTTATTATAATACATTTTCGCGGAAAAGAAAAGGGCTTTTGCAAATTTTTTTCAAAAAGTTTACCGAAGAGTGAGCGAAAGCCGGAAAGGATACTTATGTCCAAAAATTCACTTACCCCCAAAAAGCGCGCCGCGCTCGCGATGGAGACGCTGAAGACGCTCTATCCCGACGCCGAATGCTCGCTCGAGTCTGGTGGCGATCCGTGGCGACTCCTCGTAATGGGGAGGCTGTCGGCACAGTGCACCGACGCGCGGGTGAATATCGTCTGCCGTGAGCTTTTCGTGAAGTATCCCGACTGCGACGCGATGGCAGAGGCAGAGCTTTCGGAGCTTGAAGCGGCGGTAAAGCCCTGCGGACTCTACAAGACCAAGGCGGCGTCCCTGAAGGCGGCGTCCTTAATGGTGAGAGACGAGTTTGGCGGCAGGATCCCCGACACGATGGAGGAGCTTCTCCGTCTCCCGGGCGTTGGGCGAAAGATCGCAAATCTCGTGCTCGGAGACGTCTACAAAAAGGGTGGGATCGTTGCGGATACGCACTGCATCCGCATCTGCGGTCGGCTCGGCTTTTATCCCGAGGGGAAGAAGGATCCGCTATGCACCGAGCGTGTGATGGAAAAGCTGATCCCTGCAAAGGAGCAGTCGGATTTCTGCCATCGCATCGTGCATTTCGGGCGGGATATCTGCACCGCCCGCGCACCGAAATGCGGGGAATGTCCGCTTCGTGCGTCGTGCAAGCACGGACAAAAGAGCACAGATAGGGGCATTTCCGAATAAAAAGCAAAAAACCTCTTGACAAATCGGAAAAAGTGAATTATACTATACACAGTAAAATCTCTTTTCAAAGAAAGGAAATACGGTTATGAAGAGAATCCAGACCATCGACACCCGCGATCTCCGCGCTTCTGCACAGAACGGCGGCTGCGGCGAATGCCAGACCTCTTGCCAGTCCGCTTGCAAGACCTCCTGCGGTGTTGCAAATCAGGCTTGTGAGAAGTGCGCTGAGGAAAAGTAATTTAACTTTTTCGGCTCGCTGAAATAGAAAATGCCGCTGCGCTCCTTCGGGCGGGCGGCGTTTTTGCTATGGTGGGACGCCCTCTCACCCGCTATCGCGGGAGCTCTCCGAGAGGGAGAGCCTTTGCGTAAATAGCCTCTCCCTTTCGGAGAGGCGGCGCCGCAGGCGACGGAGAGGGAATATCTCTCAATCAAACAAAGGAAAGGATCATAACATCCGAAATATGATACACAGCTATACGTTAAACGGCTATAACATCGTGCTTGACGTCTATTCGGGCTCGATCCACGTGGTGGACGATCTCTCGAAGGCGGTCATTGAGCAGTACGAGTCGAATGAGCCCGACGAGATCGTAAAGTATTGCCTTGAAAAATTCAAGGATTCTCCCGAGATATCGGAGAGTGAGATCCGCGACACGATCGCGGACGTTGAGGAACTGAAGAACGCGGGCAAGCTGTTCTCCGAGGATGCTTATGCGAGCCTCGCGGGAGACTTCAAGAACCGCAGTAACGTTGTGAAGGCACTCTGTCTGCACGTTGCGCATACCTGCAACCTCAACTGTGAATACTGCTTTGCAAGTCAGGGCAAATACAACGGCGACCGTGCGCTGATGTCCTTTAAAACGGGCAAGAGAGCGCTTGATTTTCTCGTTGAAAATTCGGGCTCGCGCACGAATCTTGAGGTTGATTTCTTCGGTGGCGAGCCACTGATGAATTTCGACGTCGTAAAGGAGCTCGTCGCGTACGCGCGGTCGATCGAGAAGGAGAAGGGAAAGAACTTCCGCTTTACCCTGACGACGAACGGCGTGCTCGTTGACGACGACGTGATCGAGTTTGCAAACAAGGAGTGCCATAACGTTGTTCTGTCGCTCGACGGCAGACGGGAGGTGCACGACAGACTGCGTAAGAACATCGCGGGCAAGGGAAGCTACGACGTGATCGTGCCGAAGTTCAAGGAGTTCGTAAAGAAGAGAGGAGACCGCGGCTACTATATGCGCGGCACCTACACGCATTTTAACACGGATTTCTACAACGATATTATGCACATGGCAGACCTCGGCTTCACCGAGCTGTCGATGGAGCCCGTCGTTTGCGCTCCCGGAGACCCTTATGCGCTGACCGAGGAGGATCTTCCGATTCTCTACGAGCAGTACGAAAAGCTCGCCCTCAAGCTGATCGAACGGCAGAAGGAGGGTAAGCCCCTGACCTTCTATCACTATATGATCGATCTCAGCGGAGGTCCGTGCATCTACAAGCGCCTTGCGGGATGCGGCTCGGGCACCGAATATATGGCGGTCACGCCGTGGGGCGATCTTTACCCCTGCCACCAGTTCGTCGGTGACGAGAAGTATCTCCTCGGCGATATCTGGAAGGGTGTTACAAATACCGAGATCCAGGAGGAATTCCGTTCCTGCAACGCATACGCGCGCGAGGACTGCAAGGATTGCTGGGCGCGCCTTTATTGCTCGGGCGGGTGTGCGGCGAATGCATATCACGCGACGGGCTCGGTCAAGGGTATTTATGAGTACGGCTGCCGCCTCTTTAAGAAGCGTATGGAGTGCGCGATTATGGTGAAGGTCGCCGAGGCGATGGAGAAGTGATGATGCAGGACACTATCCCTGCACCCTGCTTAAGAATCTTCAAAAACATTTGTAAAAAACGATTTTTAAGGACAGACGCGAAAGGAAGATCATTATGCTTCTTGCGATAGATCTCGGAAACACGAATATTCACGTCGGTCTGTTCCGCGACGCGGAAGGCCTCCCGGAGCACGAATTCGGCATCGGTACGGACGAGCGGCGGTCTGCTGACGAGTACGCGCTCACGCTGTCTGCTCTGATCGAGCGGTGCGGGTGTGACGTCACTGAGATCGACGGTGTTATCATTGCGTCGGTCGTTCCGACGGTGACGGGAAAGCTTCTGTCAGCCGTAAAAAAGCTGACGAAAGCTCCTGTGACCATCGTTGGACCCGGTGTGAAGACCGGCTTTTCGATCAGACTTTCCGATCCGTCCGAGCTCGGCGCAGACCTTGCCGCAAACGCGGCGGGCGCGATCGGGGCGGTCGGTGTGCCGTGTGTGATCGTCGATTTCGGAACCGCGACCGTTGTGTCTGCCGTGACGGGCGATGGAGATGGATCTCCCGCATTCGTTGGTGCATCGATCCTGCCCGGTGTCCGTATGAGCTTTGATGCGCTTGGGGATACCGGCCTCTTGCCCGACGTGCCCGCGGGCACCTCGGCTGCGCCGAGGTCGGGACTTCCCGCAGTCGGGAAGAATACCCCCGACGCGATGCGATCGGGGGTGATCCGCGGGCAGACGCTCGCCGTGACAGGGCTTGTCGAGCTGTACAAGCGAGAGCTTTCTCTCCCGGCAGATGCTTCCGTTGTTGTGACGGGAGGATGCGCGGAGGAGCTTCTCTCCCTTCTTCCGAGGGAATACGTTCACCTGCCCCTCCTCACCCTTACGGGACTTATGGAGATGTGGCGGCTGAACGGAAAGAAAAAGTAAATCGGAAGAGAAAAATCATTCTAAGATAGAAACGCGCGAGGGCTTGAAGGTACCGCGAAAACGCAGATCTTACGGGCCGTGACGTGCGATCTATAATACATTTTTTCGCTGTATCCGTATGAGACGGAACGGCAGAAAGGACTTTTTATGAAAAAAAACAGACATGAGGCCATCTACAAAACGGTGGCACTTGCGGTGCTGACAGCGATCGTTCTGATCCTTCAGTTGACGGGAACGGCGATCAAGATCCCCTTCCTCGGAACGTCGGTCAGCCTCGTTCTCATCCCGATCGCGCTCGGTGCGATGATCCTCGGACCGTGGGCGGGCCTGTGGCTCGGACTTGTGTTCGGCGGCGTTGCGTACATCGGCGGCGGCGTGCTCGGCATGGACTTTTTTACCCTCTTTCTCTTTCAGGAGAATCCGATCGTCACGGCGCTGATCTGCTTCGGTAAGGGCGCACTCGCGGGCTTCCTCACGGGACTTGTCTATAAGCTCCTGCGCGGAAAGAATCAGCTCGTCGCGGTTTTTGTTGCGGCGGCGGTTACCCCGATCGTCAATACGGGAATCTTCATTCTCGGCTGCCTCACGATCCTCGGTACGATCGAGGGCTTCATGGCGGCAGCGGGACTTGGCGGCACGGCGATCTACTTCCTCTTCATCGGCTGTGCGGGCTGGAATTTCATTTTCGAGTTCCTCTTCAACATGATTTTTGCCCCCTCGCTCGAGCGTGTCGTTCATGCGGTCGAAAAGGTTGTCAGAAAATAAAATTGTATTTCGGAGAGTCCGCGCCCTCGGTGTGGGCTCTCTTTCTCTTCGCCCGCTCGAAATATCGGATTTTGCTTGACTTTCCGAATGGTATATGCTATAATGAATAAAAATAAAAGAAGGAAGTTCGTGCGCTTTTTTCCCGGAACGCTTCGGCACGCACAACGCGGAGGGAATACCGTGAAACAGGATTTACTGACGATAATAGAAGAGAGAATGCCCACCTTCTCGAAGGGACAAAAGCAGATCGCGGGATATATCATCGAGCACTACGATAAGGCGGCGTACCTTACTGCGGCAAAGCTCGGTAAGCTCGTCGGCGTGTCTGAATCGACCGTTGTGCGCTTTGCGAACGAGCTTGACTTCGAGGGCTATCCCGAAATGCAGGATGCGCTGCAGAAGATGATCCGTACCCGCCTGACCTCGGTACAGCGTATGGAGGTTACGAATACCCTGATCGGTGACGGCGACGTGCTTGACAAGGTGCTCGTGTCCGACGCGGAGAAGATCCGCTACACGATGGACGCGATCGACAGAAGGGCGTTCGCGGAGGCGGTCGAAAGGATCACGGAGGCGAAGCGCATTTACATCATCGGCGTTCGCTCGGCATCTACCCTCGCGGGATTTTTGAATTTCAATCTCCGTATGATATTCGATGACGTCAAATTCGTACAGACGACCTCGGGAAGCGAGATGTTTGAGCAGATCATGCGCGTCGGCAAGGAAGACGTGATGATCGCGATCAGCTTTCCGCGTTACTCAACGCGTATCTCGAACGCGGTCGAGTTTGCACACCGCGCGGGCGCGGACGTTGTGGCGCTTACCGATAGCGACAATTCTCCGATCGCGGAGTATGCCGATCAGCTTCTCATCGCACAGAGTGATATGGTATCGTTTGTCGATTCGCTTGTCGCGCCCCTCAGCGTGATCAATGCGCTGATCGCAGCGCTGTCACGCAAAAAGCAGGACGAGCTTACCGTACGTCTCCGTGAGCTTGAGCAGATCTGGGACGATTACGACGTATATGAGAAGAGCGAGGGCTCGGACGGCAAGTACATTGAGCAGGTCGCTACCCGCAAAAAGACGAAGAAGCGGAAGGAATAATGGACGGAAAAAAGGTTATCATCATAGGCGGCGGTGCTTCGGGAATGCTCGCCGCCGTTCACGCATCCTATACGGGCGCGTCGGTCATTTTGATTGATCGGAACGAGCGTCTTGGTGTAAAGCTCCGCATCACGGGCAAGGGGCGGTGCAACGTTACGAATGACTGCGACAGGGAGGAGTTCCTCCGAAACGTTCCGCGCAATCCGCGCTTTCTCTATGCCGCACTTGCGCGCTTCTCACCTGCCGATACGCAGAGCTTTTTCGAGATGATCGGCGTTCCGCTTAAGGTCGAGAGAGGTCGGCGTGTATTTCCCGTGTCCGATAAGGCGAACGACGTCGCGAACGCGCTTGTGCAGCATTGTCGCGACTGTGGCGTGAGGATCGTGCGCGACAAGGTGCGCTCGATCGCGTTTGAAACGCTTGCGGACGGCAAGAAACGTGCTGTCGGGGTCGTGACCGAGAAGGAAACGATCGCGGGAGATGCCGTGATCGTTGCAACGGGTGGAAAATCTTATCCACGCACGGGCTCGGACGGCGACGGCTATCGCTTTGCACGCGCCGCAGGACATACTGTCACCGAGATCGCGCCCTCTCTCGTGCCAATTGTTGCGGAGGGACGGCTGTGTGCCTCGCTTCAGGGGCTTTCACTGAAGAACGTGACGCTTCGGATGTTCGAAAGCACGGAAGACGGAGCAAGGAAGCAGATCTTCGAGGATTTTGGTGAAATGATGTTCACGCATTTCGGGCTGACAGGACCGCTCGTTTTGTCTGCGTCGGCGCATCTTGACGGTATCTATGCGGGAAAATATACGGCAGAGATCGACCTGAAGCCTGCGCTCGACGACAAAACGCTTGACGAGCGTATTCGCTCGGATTTTACAAGGTATAGAAACAGAGATCTCATCAACGCGCTGTCCGATCTCCTTCCGCAAAAGCTGATCGCACCGATCGTCTCTCTTTCGGGCATCGGCGAGCGAAGAAAGGTACACGAGATCACGAGAGAGGAAAGGCTCGCGCTCGGGCATCTCTTAAAGCATCTCACGGTAAAGATCAGCGGCTTCCGACCGATTGACGAGGCGATCGTCACGCGCGGCGGCGTTTCGGTACGTGAGATCGATCCGAAAACAATGCAGTCAAAGCTCGTGTCGGGGCTTTATTTCGCGGGCGAGGTGCTTGATCTCGACGCCTACACGGGGGGCTATAACCTCCAGATCGCATTTGCAACGGGCGTCCTCGCGGGCGAAAGCGCGGCGGAGTGAGTTTTCCGATAATGAATCAGAGATAAGGAGTAATATATGATGACGCACTATCAAATCGCCGTAGACGGTCCGAGCGGCGCGGGCAAGAGTACGCTTGCAAAGGCGGTCGCAAAGCGGCTGGGCATTGTATACGTTGATACGGGCGCCCTGTACCGTACGGTCGGGTTCTTTGTGAGACAGAAAGAGGTCGATCCGAAGGACGCAGATGCGGTTTCGGCTCTTCTTCCTCTGATCGATATTAAGGTTCGTTACGAAAATGGCTCACAGCACGTTTATCTCAACGAAGAGGACCTCGGCGACAGGATCCGAACGCCCGAAATGTCGCTCTATGCCTCGGCGGTCTCTGCGATCCCCGAGGTGCGCGCCTTCCTGCTTGAAACGCAGAAGTCGATCGCGCGGGAAAACTCGGTCATTATGGACGGACGGGATATCGGTACGGTCATTTTGCCGAATGCTGACGTGAAAATATTTCTGACCGCATCGATCGAGGCACGCGCGCGCCGCCGCTATAACGAGCTTGCGGAAAAGGGGCAGACCGTCGTCTACGAGGACGTGCTCCGTGAAATGGAGCTTCGCGACGGAAATGACAGAAGCCGTGCGGTCGCACCCGCCGTTCCCGCACCCGATGCGATCCACTTTGACAACTCGGGAATGACGGTCGACGAGGGCGTTGACGCGATCCTTACGATCATCAAGGAAAAGATCCCCTCGCTCGTCGGAGGTTCCGTATGAAAAAGGTGCCGTTTGGCTATAAGCTCGTCCGCACGCTGTTCGTCCTGCCCGTCAAGTTCATTCTGAACATCCGCGTGCGTGGGAGGGAGAATATCCCGAAGGACACGACGGCGTATATGATCTGCTCGAATCACGTCTGTTGGATCGATCCGATCATCATTTGCGCAGGCTTCAGGCAGAAGATCCATATTATGGCGAAGAAGGAGCTCTTTAAGATCCCCGTTCTCGCACAGCTGATCCGCGCACTCGGCGCTTACCCGATCGATCGAAGCGGCGGAAATACGGGAACGATCAAGGCAACCATCCGTATGCTGCAGGACGGCGACAGTGTTTGTGTCTTTCCGCAGGGGACGCGCCGCCGCGGTCAGACGATCGCCGAGACACCCCTGAAGCCGGGAGCGGCTATGATCTCTCTGAAGGCAGGCGTTCCGATCATCCCCGTCCGCATTAAAATGAAGGGCGATCGCTACCGCCCCTTCCGCAAAAATGAACTGATCATCGGAAGGCCGATCACTGTGGAGGAGCTCGCGTACGATCCCGAGGCATCGGGCGAGTATGCGCGCGTTACCGAGATTATCCGCAACCGTATCGCAGAGCTGGAGTAAGAGAATGGCACATCCTTTCGTAACCGTTGCACGTCACGCGGGCTTTTGCTTCGGCGTGAAGCGCGCCACTGACGCAATCGAGGAGGCTCTTATGGAGGCTCTTCCCGGAGAGCGTATTTGCACCCTTGGGCATCTCATTCACAATGACGTGTATAATAAAGGGCTCGCGGAGCGAGGCGTTTTGAACGTTAATGCATCAGATCTCGCAGCGCTTGCGGATTCGGCGACTGAGGCATCGCCCGTCAGGGTGTTTATCCGTGCTCACGGGATCGTGAAGGAAACGCTCGGGATCTTAAAGGGCTACGCCGCAAAGAATCCCCATTTCAGATACAAGGACTGCACCTGCCCGTACGTTTCGAAGATCCACAGGATCGCTGAGAGAGAGACGGGAGACGACACGGTATTCTTGCTTCTCGGAGATGAGAAGCACCCCGAGGTAGAGGGGATCCTCAGCTATGTGAAGGGGGAAAAGCACGTTTTTTCTGATTATCAAGCCTTTGAAACGGCGATTTCGGATAAAACGATCAATGTGTCTTGTACAAAAACCCCAATTTTGGCTGCGCAGACCACCCAAAAACTGTCGGAATGGAGAAAATGTGAGGATTTTTCAAAAAACCTCTTCACAAATATTAAAATATTTGATACAATATGTGTTGTGACGGAAGAAAGACAGACCGAAGCTGCGTCTCTTGCACAAGAATGTGATTGTATCGTTGTCATCGGCGGACGGCAAAGCTCCAACACAAAGAAGCTGTATGCTGTGTGCCGCCAGAACTGCAGGAATACCGTGCAGGTAGATACTGCCGCCGATCTGCTCTCTCAAGATTTCATTCCGTCCTCCTACCAAAGAGTAGGGATCGTCGCGGGCGCTTCCACCCCGCAGGCGTTAATACAGGAGGTATTCAAAACCATGAGTGAAGCAGAAATCAGAGAAGAAGACTTCAGCTCTATGCTCGAAGAGTCTCTCAAAACTATAAACACAGGAGATACCGTCAAAGGTATTGTGACCGCAGTTACAGACCTTGAGATCCAGCTCGACCTCGGCGTAAAAGTTACCGGCGTCATCAAGTCTGACGACGATACTTCCGTGAAGTATAGTGAAACCTACAAGGTCGGTGACGAAATTGAAGCATTCGTTATCCGCGTAAACGACGTTGAAGGCGTCGCAACTCTGTCGAAGAAGCGCATTGACGCTGACAGAAGCTGGAAGGTCATCGAGGCTGCAAAGGAAGAGAGAACCGTTCTCACCGCAGTCGTTTCCGAGGCTGTTAAGGGTGGCGTTGTGGTTCGTGTTTCGGGCCACCGTGTATTCATTCCCGCATCCCAGACCGGTGTTCCGAAGGGCGGAGATTTCTCCGGTCTCGTTGGCACTGAGGTCGGCTTCCGTATCATCGAGGTGAAGCCCGGTAAGAAGGCGATCGGCTCGATCAAGAGCGTTCTCGCAGAAGAGAGAGCTGCAAAGGAAGCAGAGTTCTGGGCAAATATCGAGGAGGGCAAGTCCTACGTCGGTACCGTTAAGAGCATGACCTCTTACGGCGCATTCGTCGATCTCGGCGGTGTTGACGGTATGGTACACAAGTCCGAGCTTTCCTGGAGAGACATTCCTTCCCCTGCCGCTGTCGTTTCGATCGGCGACGAGATCAAGGTATTCGTTAAGAGCTTTGACGCAGAGAAGAAGCGCATCTCGCTCGGCTACAAGACCGAGGAGACCAACCCCTGGTACATCTTCTCGAACAACTATCAGGTTGGCGACGTTGTAACCGTAAAGATCGTGAATATCAAGCCCTTCGGCGCGTTCGCAGAGATCGTTGACGGTGTGGACGGTCTGATCCACATTTCTCAGATCGCGCTTCAGCGTATTGAGAAGCCCGAGGACGTTCTCGCACTCGGCGACGAGGTCGAGGCGAAGATCATCGGTATCGAGGAGAACGGCAAGGACAGAAGAATCAGCCTGTCCATCAAGGCAGTTCTTCAGGAGGCTGCTGAGACGGCTGAAGAGGCTGTTGAGGAAGCAACCGAGGCAACCGACGCAGAGTAATATATCTCTCAAAACAATTGAGGTGAGCCAAATGCAAAAATGCATTTGGCTCACCCTTTTTGTCTGCCTGAAAAATTTATTTTTGCGAGCTTACAGAGGACTCTCTCCATAATCTGCGATATTCGGAAGGTGTCATATTATTGACAGAACGAAAGGCTCTTATAAAGCTTGAAAGGGAGCCGAAGCCCACGGCGTATGCAATATCGATCAAGGGGAGCCCGCGCAAGATGAGCGCTTGACTTTCGGCAATTCGCCGCTTCATAATGTAGTCCGATATCGTTGTATCAAGGTGCTTCCTGAATAATCTCGAAACGTATTCTCTGCTGTAATAGAAATGCTCTGCCACCTGTGATACGGAGGATATTTGAGAAAAATTAAGATCAACGTATTGTTGTAATTTGAGAATGTTTTCGGGCAAGGAAGAGGTGTCACTTTTCGGTTGGCAATCTTTTTGATTCAGTAAACAGAAAATCTGAATGATGTACGAAAGTCCCAGGGCATCCTCAAGTGGAGAGGGGGCTTTGTCAAAGGTTTTTTTTAACCGTTCAAGAGCCTCCATCAGATTCTGCTTTGATTCGAGGGCGGTAAGCGCAAGAATGCTACCGTTTTTTGTCTGCGATAAGAACGAGGATAGAGCGCCGAGACCGAGCGCATCAAATGCCGATGGATATAAGTAGAAAACGTGGCGCTTATAATGCGTGCTTGGGCGATCGATTGCGGACATATGAAATTTCCCCGGAGGGATCAAAATGATGTCCCCGTATTTCGGGTGATATACAGAGCCTTCGCAAACATAATGAATATCACCCTCTTCAAAGATAACCACCTCGTAGTAGTCGTGATAGTGAAGATCGGCGGGAAACGTAGTGTGGTCGTATTCGGTGTCTCGGTAAGAATATGAAAGATCGTCTCCTACGATATGGTTTTTCCAATTTATAATTTTGGGAAACCGTTTCATTCGGTGTTCGATATAATGGGAAAGAAGCTTCATATTATCCCCCCTCGTATGTCACAAAACGCAATTTTTTTGTCACGCGGCGAAAAGATTATCGTTTTGTGATGTGCTATACTATATTATAGCACGAATGCTCGAATTGTCAAGCGGAGGAATGAAAATGAGTATATTCGATGGTTCAAAAACACGCTTTATCAGTCACAGAGGCTTTACGCCGCTCGCTCCCGAAAATTCGCTCCCATCCTTTTACTATGCAGGCTTGCTCGGACAATGGGCGATCGAGACCGACGTCCGTCTGACGCGCGACGGCTGCTTGGTCTGCTGCCACAACGAAACGGTTGAGAAATACTGCGGTGTGGATGCTGCGATCTCGGAGATGACGTACGAGGAGCTACGGCAGCTTGAGATCGTGAACGGTCACCGCGTCGGGTGCTTTCCGCGTGAGGAGAGAAGGATCCCGCTTTTTTCCGAATATCTGTCGATCTGCAGGCGATTTGGGAGCATTCCATGTGTTGAGCTGAAGACCGATGACGCCGAGCGCGTCGCGGGGGCGATCCGCGCGAGCGGCTTTTCGGAGGATGAGATCGTGATGAGCTCGGTCGAGCTTTCGCGGCTTGCAGACTATCGGCGATATGCCGAGAAAACCTTCATCCATTGGATATTTGCGGATGAGGAGCGACTCGGCGAATTGTCCGACTATGGGAATGCGGGGCTTTCTCTGAAGATCGCCGACCCTTTCCTTTGCGAGGAAAAAACGATCGCGCGGGTACACGCAATGGGACTCAGGATCTGTCTCCGCGCCGCGGATGACACGACGAGTCTTCTGCGGATGAGGACGCTTGGTCTTGATTACATTCCCACGAATAAAATGCACGAAATGCCCGAAGGAGGAATACTATGAGCGAGGCACTGAAAACAAAAAAGCACGCGGTAGACGTTTGCGTGATCGGCGGAGGCATCGGCGGTATGCTTACTGCAATATCTGCGGCACGGCACGGCGCGAGGGTCGCTTTGATGCACGACCGCCCCGTTCTTGGCGGCAACGCCAGCAGTGAGATCAGGATGTGGATCGTGGGGGCGGGGACGCGTGTGCGCGATCTGCAGGAGACGGGCATTATGGAGGAGCTGCAGCTCGAAAATATGTACAGAAATCCAACGAGGAATTTCAGTATATGGGATTCGATCCTGTACGAGATGGTACGCTTTGAGCCGAATATCGATCTGATCCTCAACTGTACCTGCAATGAGGCGGATACAGAAAACGGTGTTATAAAACGCGTAAGGGGATTCCAGCTCACCACGTATATCCGTCACGAGGTCGAGGCGAAGATCTTTGTGGACTGCTCCGGGGACAGTATTTTAGCCCCTCTGACGGGAGCGGAATACACGGTGGGGCGAGAAGCAAAAAGCGAGTACGGCGAGGAATTCGGACTTGACGTTGCGGATAAGTATACGATGGGTATGAGCATTCTGCTTCAGTGTAGGGAGACAGATCACCCCGTTGCGTATACGCCGCCTGTATGGGCGTACGATTTCCCCGACGACGACGCAATGAATAACAAGCCGCATAATATTCACGCGATCCACACCAATTTCTATTGGATCGAGCTTGGCGGTATGCAGAATAGTATAGACGATACGGAGGAGATCCGCGACGAGCTTCTTAAGGTCGCCTTTGGCGTTTGGGATCATATTAAAAATCACGGAGATCACGGCGCGGAGAATTTTGAGCTTGAATGGGTGGGATTTTTGCCCGGCAAGCGCGAAAGCCGCAGGTACATCGGCGACTACGTTTTGACCCAGCACGACGTTGAAGCTTGCCCGCGCTTCGAGGATACGGTTGCATACGGAGGCTGGCAGATCGATAATCATCTGCCCGGAGGCTTTCATATGGATGCGAAGAATGGCGGACATTTGCAAAAGCGCAGACTTTCCGAGCCGTATTCGATCCCGCTTCGCTGTCTCTATTCGAGAAACGTCGGGAATCTGATGTTCGCAGGCAGAAACATCAGCGCGTCTCACATCGCGTTCAGCTCTGCCCGCGTGATGGGAACGGTCGGCGTGATGGGGCAGGCGGTGGGAGTTGCTGCGGCTACTGCCATAAAATACGGACTTACTCCGCGTGAAGTGGCAAGAACGAGGATCTCCGAGCTCCAGAAGCTGCTTATGGATGACGATTGCTTCCTGCCTGGGTTCCGTCGGGAGCCCTCGCGTCTTGCGATGAGTGCGACGCTGACTGCCGATTACGGAGACGCATCGGTGCTGCTGAACGGCATAGATCGCCGTATCTGGGGGAACGATAACGGATATTACGGTAAAACAAACAAGGCGATCACCTATACCTTTGATCAAGCGACTCTCGTAAGCGGTGTCAGACTCGTATTCGACAGCGATCTTGACAGAGAGCACGTAGAGGGCAATCCCAACGTCGTTCGCCTGACGGCGCCGCTCTTCTGCCTCAGGAGCTACAACAATACGTCCTTCGGCTTCCCGAAGTGTATGGTGAAGCATTACAGGATCGATTATATGGACCGAGAGGGAAGCTGGGTGACTGCCGTTGAGGTATTTGACAATCATCAGCGCTTTGTGAAGCACGAGCTGAACGTAGAGACGAAGGCCGTTCGCCTGATCCCGCTCAGCACCTACCGCAGCGAAGAAATAACCGAGGATTACGGTTCTTCTACGGCGCATATATTTAATTTTGAAATTTTTTAATACGGAAACGAAAGAGGACGTCTATGAAAAGGGTGAGTCAAATGCATTTTCGCATTTGACTCACCCTGATGCTTTTTTTGCGGTTGAACGTCAGATTTGTCTATTTGAGGTTACGCCTCGATCTCCGCTACGTAGTATGCGCGGGAGAATGCCTTGCGTCCCGTAGCGTCGCGCACCTCGATTCGGAAATAGCGACCGAACTTCTCGGGTGTATAGGGAATGCGTGCCTCGGTCAGATCATTGTTGCTTGAACGCTTCATCGGTGTGTAGCGTCCCTCCGAGAAGAGCGTGATCGCGTATACGGGGGAGGTTTTTACGACGATCTCTCCGTCCTCGATCGTGAGCGAGAGAATTGACGGACCCTCTGTTGCATAGCAGTTGCCTGCCTTGTAGCCCTCGATCAGTGCGTCGTAGGTGAGCGCGGGTGCCTTGATCATCGTCCAGACTCTTCCGCAGCTGCTCGCGGAGTGATTGTCCTCGCCTGCGACGGGAACAACGTTCATCCCTGCGCGGAGCATCTGCTCAAAGGGGAGGGAGGTGTTATCGTTCATCGGAACGCACCCGCCGTTGATAACCTCGATCGCGTGAAGCCCCTCGAGACCGATGTAGTCGTATGCTGTCTGGAGCGACCACTGCGGGTGGTTGTAGGTGATGAGGTAACCGCCGTCCCTGACTGCCTTCAGGTAGTCGGAGATCCATTCCTTGTCGTATACGACCTCATCGATGATCTCGTCGTACACGCCGTATTTTTCTGCCCACTCTCTGCCGTTTCCGGGGAAGGAGGGGTTCTCCTTATAAAAGCGCGGCATTTTGCGGGTGTCCTGCTTCTCGGCGATCATATTGAAGTGGTAGACCGGCATAAAGAGTGCGGTTCTGCTGTGAACGTCCTTTTTGATCGCAACCTCGTAGCCGTGGAGCGCAACGAATTCATCGTCACACAGCTCCTCGTGGCCGATCAGTACCTCGTGGTCGGTAAAGCAGACTGCGTCGTATCCGTGTGCCTTGAAGGTTTCCTTGACCTCTTCGGGGGTCTGCTTGCCGTCAGAGATCGTTGTGTGACAGTGCATATTGACCTTGTAAAATTGTCCTGCCTCGGGAATCAGTTCAATCGTCATCTTTTTTCCTTTCTTGTGTGGCACGGAGTACGCCGGCTGGAGGGGAAGCTTTTCTATATTGTACAGGAAAACGCGGTGTTTGTCAAGGAAAATCAAAATTTTTATAATATCATTTTGGTAAATCAAGAGAGCCCTTCCGAACAGACCTTGCTTCCGGCGGTGGAAGTACTGCTCTTTTGGCATTGAAGAATACCGGGGAGCCTGATCCTATGCAAAAAAATGTGCCTGAGAGCAAAAAATCAAAAAAACCCTCTTGACAAAAAAGGTGTTTTATGCTATACTTTTTGCAATCGGGCGACGAGAAACTTGCAAAAACGCGAGAGCAATCGCTTTTGCTTGCTCGAAAACGGCGCAGGCGCTGCAAGCAAATCCCGGAATTCGCTCAAATTCCAAACTTATAGATCGTGCGGCAGCCTGCCGTGCGGTACCGGAGGTAACTTATGGCATTCAAAAATCCGTATCTTGAAGGCGTAATGGAGCAGTGCATCAAGCGCAATCCCGGCGAGCCCGAGTTCCATCAGGCGGTCAGAGAGGTCCTCGAATCTCTCGAGCCCGTTGTTGAAAAGCGTCCCGAGCTCATCGAAAAGGGCGTGATCGACAGCATCATCGAGCCCGAGCGTATCATCAAATTCCGCGTTCCGTGGGTTGACGATAACGGCAAGGTGCAGATCAATCGCGGCTTCCGCGTTCAGTTCAACAGCGCGATCGGTCCGTACAAGGGCGGCCTCCGCTTCCATCCTTCGGTATACGAGGGTATCATCAAGTTCCTCGGCTTCGAGCAGATCTTCAAGAATGCACTGACCGGTCTCCCGATCGGCGGCGGCAAGGGCGGCTCGGATTTCGACCCCAAGGGCAAGTCCGACGGAGAGGTGATGCGCTTCTGCCAGTCCTTTATGACCGAGCTTCAGAAGTATATCGGCGCGGACACCGACGTTCCTGCGGGTGATATCGGCGTTGGCGCACGCGAGATCGGCTATATGTTCGGTCAGTACAAGAGACTGCGCGACGAATTCACGGGCGTTCTTACGGGCAAGGGCCTGACCTACGGCGGCTCACTTGCAAGAAAGGAAGCAACGGGCTACGGTCTGTGTTACTTTACCGAGGAGATGCTGAAGGATCACGGTGACTCGATGAAGGGGAAGACCGTTATCGTTTCGGGCTCGGGCAACGTTGCGATCTACGCAACGCAGAAGGCGACTCAGCTCGGTGCAAAGGTCGTTGCAATGTACGACTCGAACGGCTATATTTACGACAAGGACGGCGTTGACCTCGATGCGATCCGTGAGATCAAGGAGGTAAAGCGCGGCAGGATCAAGGAATACGTGAACTACCGCCCGAACGCAGAGTACCACGAGGGTTGCTCGGGTATCTGGACGATTCCTTGCGATATCGCACTTCCGTGCGCGACACAGAATGAGATCAACGAGGAGTCGGCGAAGGCGCTTGTAAAGAACGGTGTCAAGGTCGTATGCGAGGGTGCGAATATGCCCTCGACTCCCGAGGCGATCGCGGTATTCCAGGAGGCAGGCGTCCTCTTTGGTCCTGCGAAGGCGGCAAATGCAGGCGGCGTTGCAACCTCTGCACTTGAAATGTCGCAGAACTCGATGCGTTATTCCTGGACGTTCGACGAGGTCGATGCAAAGCTGCAGGGCATTATGGTGAACATCTACCGCAGCTGTGCAAAGGCGGCGAAGGATTACGGCTGCGAGGGTAACTACGTTGCAGGCGCAAATATCGCAGGCTTCCTCAAGGTTGCCGATTCTATGCTCGCCTTCGGCGTGGTCTGATTACAGAAAAGCATTAATGACATAACAAAGAGAGGGGCAGTCTCACTTTAGTGAGAATGCCCCTCTGTTGCAGGGAATGACAAAGAAGCCCGACTCAATTGAGTCGGGCTTCTTGCTTTACGGATCTATGATCCGCGGAAGGTTGTTGATTATTCCTCGTCCTCGCGCTTCTTCAGAGCGATCACTGCGGGAGCACAGAGTGCAACCGCTGCGAGTGCGATCGAGGTGCCGACGACGGATCCGCATCCGCCCTCGCTCTTGTCACCGCCTGCATTGTCGCCGCCGGAGGGCTGAGTGCCGGGATCCGGTGTGTTGCCGCCGGAGGAGCCGGTGGTGTTGCTGCTACCGGGATCGGCGGTGGTGGTGTTGCCACCAATGGTGGGATCTTCGGTAGTGACGTTACTGTCGCTGGTCGTGGGATTCTTGGGGGTGGTTTCGGGAACATGAACTACGTTCACGTAGTTGCCGTTTGCATCCTGATCGACCCAGTAGGTGTAGTCGATGTCGATGTACGTACCAAGATTTTCGATCGAAACCTCGTCGATCGTAGCGTTGTAGGTCAGGTAGTAGTAGGGGCTGGTCGGGAAGCGGTCAACGCCGATTCTCTGGAGGAAGGGATAGACGTTGATGAATTCGTATGCAGCCTTGTTTGCAAGGTAGCAGAGCTTACCGGAGGCGATGTCCTGCTGCGTGATGAAGCAGTCATAGCCGCTCCAGCCGATTTCTGCACCGTTGTTCTGAATGCGCATTGCGCCGGAATCTTTGATGCTCTCGAGGTAGTAGTTGTTCTTGATGTACTTTTCAGAGTCGCAGCTGTTGATCCACGCGGTAGCGTATTCGAGGCAGTAGTCGTCCGAAAGGGTTACCGAGTGGGGAACCGTGCACTCCTCGGGACCGTTGAGCTCGCCCGTGAAGTAGTTGCCCTGGATCATTGCGAATTCGGTATTTGCGTATCCGATGAATGCGCAAGCCGTTCCGCCGTGGGTTGCCGTGATGTTACCGGTAACGCCGCATCCGAAGACACGGGGTGCCTGTCTGTTCTCGGAGCCGTGAGAGTAGTTGATGATGCCTGCTGCACCGATCGAGGAGGAGTAGTAGGTCTTGTGATAGTCAACGCCGATCTGACCACCGCAGTAGCCCTTGTCACAGATGCCGTCGGAACCCGTGGTACCGTCAGCGAGAAGCTTGTCGTCCGAGCAGTAAACGTAAGCGGAGTCGTCACAGTAGCCGTCGCCGTTTTCGTCCTGCGTGACGGAGTAGAGGTGCTTTTCGTTGTAAGCGGTGATGTCACCTGCGGAGAGGCAACCGAAGAAGGTGTTGTAACCGCCGGTGAAGGCAACGCCGTTCATCGAGCTGATACCGATACGGCTTGCGATGCCTGCAGCTGCGAAGTTCGAAATGATGTTACCGGTGTTAACGCAGTAGTAAAGCTCGATCGACTGCTGGGATCTTGCGATCATACCTGCACAGTCAACGATGTGGCAGTGCGTTGCGTTGTCAGCCGTCTTGGAAATGCCCTCGGCGAGGATGTCGCCGGTGTTGAGGCAGTAGTTGACCTTGATACGGTCCTGCGAGAAGCCGGTGATACCGCCTGCATACTGACGGTGGCTGGTGATGGTACCGTTGTTGACGCAGTGCTCGAAGATCAGGTCGCAGACGAAGTTCGGGTAGGAGTCAACGCCGCCTCTGCCGACGATGCCTGCGCAGTAGTTGGTGCGGGAGGTTACGTCACCGTTGTTGATGCAGTTGATCGCGATAACGTTGCCCTTGTGGTAGCCGCCGAGACCACCGGTACGGCGTGCGCCGATGACGGTACCGTCGTTGATGCACGCGTCGTATCTGACGGTCATATCGTTGCCGAGGTCGTCGGAACGCTCGAAGTCGCCGCCGAGACCGCCGCAGTTACCGCCGAAGGAGATCTTACTTGCGGAGTTGGTCAGAAGGATGTCGCCCGCGTTGGTGCACTTTGTGAAGTCGATCTTGGAAGCGGTAGCGCGTGCAAGAAGACCTGCCGAAACACCGTGGACCTTCAGTTCACGAGCGCTTTCGGTCTCGGCATAAAGGTCGTAACAGTCGTTGTCAGAGATCGTGCCGTAGTTGTGGCAGTTCGTGAAGGCTGCCGTGGTGTACATTGCGTTGTCCGAGCCGTCCTGGAGAAGGGTAGCCTTTTCCAGGATGCCGACCATACCGCTCGCACAAAGTGCGGTGATATCAGCCCAGTTTTCGCAGTTCGTCATCGAGAGGTCGCCGAGGCAAGCACCGATGAGACCGCCCGTATAGACGGGCTCGTAGAGGATCTTCTCGGTTCCATCGGGGTTCTGGATGCGGATGCTTCTGCCGGACTCAAAGCCCTTGATGGGTGCAGAGTTCGAGACGTTCTCGAACGTCAGATCCGTACCGAGCATTGCGACGGTGCCGCAGTGCGTCGGGAGGCCCAGACCGCTGTCGGTGCGGAAGTTGATCGAGCCCTTGATAACGAGGTTCTTAACGGTAGCGCCTTCCATCTCTGCAAACATCGGAACAGAAACGGTAACGGTCTTGCCGTTTCCGTCAAAGGTTCCGGAGAAGATGAGCTCGACCAGAGGATCGCTGTCCGGACCAAGCATAATGCCGTTCTTGTCGTAAGCGGCACCGTAGGTCTTGGTGAGGGTGATATCGTTGGCAAGGTAATAGTTGCCGTTTTCCTCCATTGCGAGGAATTCTGCCTCAGTGGTGATCGGCGTGCCCGAGGGGGTGTAGCCGGAATCGACCGTTCCCATAGATGCCGAAGGGGCTGCCGAGACAGTCGTGGTAAACACACCGATCGTGAGCATCGAGAGGATCATCAGAGCGGTGAGCGCAAGGGAAATGAGTTTGCGCATAAAAATTCGTACCTTCTTTCTTTCGGATTTGCGTGGTGGAGCGTAGACGACTCCGACCCATAGGGATAGTATAGCAGATTTGAAAGCATCTGTCAAGAGAATCGAAAAAATTTGTGCATTTTGACCGATCCGTTTTGTTGCTTTTCCTACTTTTCGGCCGCGGTCGATGTAATTATGGCGGGGATTGCGGGGGACGCCGTGCGTGTATCCGCAGTACGGGCGCCGAAGCGAACGAATTTACGCTTTTTTGCAAAAATCCCCTTGACATATGCGAAAAGTATGCTATAATGTTAACTGTTTAACTTTTAAGTGCTTAACTGTTTTAGGGAAAGAGGAGAGGTATGGAAGAGAAGAATGACATTACGATAGAGCCGCGCGCGGCGATCGGCGCACTTCTTGCGACGATGCGACTGCACCGAAAGCATACCGAGCGATTTGTGCGCGAGACCGGACTTCACCCTACACAGCATCGGGTGCTGATGTATCTTGCACGGGCGCAAGAGCCCTGCAGGCAGCGGGAGATCTCGGATCACTTCGAGCTGACACCTGCCGCGGTGGCGCAGATCCTCGACAAGCTTGAGGGGGAGGGCTACGTGACGCGCGAGGCGTCCGACGAGGACAGCCGCTGTAAATGCGTCGCCCTGACCGAAAAGGGAACGGGGACCGCGGAGAGAAGCGACGTCGCCTTTCGCGCGCTGGATGCGATGGTGTTTCGCGGCGTTTCGGCGCGGGATATGAAAACATTTTATCAGGTCCTTATGCAAATGCAGGAAAATTTGCAATCGGAGCCGGAAGGGAGCTTATAAGTAATATGAAAAGATGGTGGAAATATATCCGACCCTACTGGTCGTACTTTGTTTTGGGGCCGATTTGTATGATCCTTGAGGTCATTGGAGAGGTGCTGATGCCGACCTTCCTTGCGGAGGTGCTGAATAACGCGGCGAACGAAACGCCGTGGTTCAGTGTCGGCGTTGCGCTGAAGATGGTTCTCGTTGCCGTTCTGATGATGCTCGGCGGCGTTGGCGGTGCGTACTTCGGCGCGAAGGCGTCGGTCAATTTTGCCGCCGATCTCCGTGCGGACGTATACGCGAAGGTACAGCAGTTTTCGTTTGCGAACATCGACCGCTTCTCGACGGGATCGCTCGTGACGCGTCTGACGAACGACGTTCAGCAGATGCAGCAGATGGTCAATATGATGCTTCGTATGTGCCTGCGCTCGCCCGGTATGCTGATCGGAGCCTTGATTATGGCAGTCACGCTTCGCCCCTCGCTTGCGGTGGTGTTTGCTGTGACGATCCCTTTGATGCTTTTGTCGATCGCGGCGGTCGTTCTGATCGGATTCCCGCGCTTCGCACGCGTGCAGACGAGGATCGACGGACTCAACTCGACCGTGCAGGAGAGTGTTACGAATGTCCGTGTGGTCAAGTCCTTCGTCCGTGAGGAGCACGAGAACGAAAAGTTCCGGAAAGCAAACCGTGAATTGAAGAGGACGAGTATGTCGGCGACGAAGGTGATGATCTTTATGTCGCCCGTTATGACGGTCTTTATGAATATCACGACGATCGCGGTGCTGTGGCTCGGTGCACCGATGGTGCAGAGCGGAATGGAGAAGGGTGACCTTTCGGCGTTCATTACTTACGTCACGCAGATCCTGTTCTCTCTGATGATGGTCACGGTGATGCTGATGATGCTCTCCCGTGCGCTCGCATCGGCAAAGCGTGTTCGCGAGGTGCTTGACGAAAAGCTCGATCTTACCGATCTTGAGACGGCGGACCGGGATGCACGCGTAACGCGCGGCGAGATCGAATTCCGTAACGTAGATTTCCGTTATTATAAGGACAGTGAGGGGAAGGTGCTTGATGGGATCGATCTGAAGATCCCCGCAGGCGCGACGGTCGGTATTATCGGCTCGACGGGCTGCGGCAAGACCACGCTCGTTGCAATGATCGCACGGCTTTACGACGTGGACGGCGGCGAGGTGCTCGTGGACGGACGGAACGTCAAGGATTATACGCTCTATCATCTCCGCGAGGGTGTCGGCATCGTGCTTCAGAAGAACGTGCTTTTCTCGGGCTCGATCGAGGATAATCTCCGCTGGGGAAATGAGGATGCCTCGATGGAGGAGATCCGCACGGCGGCTACGCACGCGCAGGCAGATAAATTCGTTTCGACCTTCAAGGGGCAGTATGATTACGACCTCGGGCAGGGCGGTAAAAACGTTTCGGGCGGTCAGAAGCAGCGGCTTTGTATCGCGCGCGCCCTATTGAAGAAGCCGAGGATCATCATTCTCGACGACTCGACGAGCGCCGTCGATACGGCGACCGAGGCGCAGATCAGAAAGGCGTTCCGCGAGGAGCTTTCGGATTCGACCAAGATCATTATTGCACAGCGCATCACCTCGGTGCGTGATGCGGATTTCATTATCGTAATGAATGAGGGTAGGATCACGGGCATCGGAACGCACGACGAGCTGCTCAAGAGCAATATTGAATATAAAGAAATTTACGAGTCGCAGGCAGATACGGTTTCGCGTGCGACCGTGACGGAAGGAGCGTGACGAAAATGGCAAAAAGAACGTTAGAAGCGCTCCGAAAGCAGTATGCCCGCGAGGTGAAGGCAACGAGAGGCGGCCCCGGAATGGGTCCGAGACCGGGCGGAGGACCTGGCGGACGCAATCACGGTATGAAGGGTAAGCCGAAGAATACGAAGAAGACGATCGGTAGACTGTGGCGATACGTCGTGGTGTACCGTTGGCTCCTTCTCCTCGTGCTGTTCCTGATGCTCACGCAGACGGTAACGTCGCTATGCGGCTCTTATCTTCTGAATCCGATCATCAACCGCATAGCGGGAGTCGAAACGACGGTTGACAATTCGGGCGTTCTCGCCGTTTTTGCGGACGGTATCATAGAAAAGCTTTCGAATCTTCCGATCATCCGTGAGCTCGTTTCGACGGGGCACGCGGGAGCGGTGACCTTCTATCTCACGGCGGCTCTCTGCGTCCTTGCGCTCATTTATCTTGTGAGCCTCTCCTGCACCTATCTGCAGGCGCGCGTGATGCTCCACGTTTCGCAGAGCGCGACCGAGAGGATCCGTAACGATCTCTTTGAAAAGCTGCAGACCCTCCCCGTACGCTATTTCGATACGAATACCACGGGCGAGACGATGAGCCGCTTCACGAATGACGTCGATAACATCGACGTGATGATGAACAACTCTCTGACGAGCCTTGTTTCGGGTGTGATCACGCTTGTCGGTACGTTTACCTTTATGCTTACCACGAATATCTGGCTGACGATGGTCACGGTCGTGTTCATTCCGATCTTTACGCTGCTTGCGGGGGCGATCGGCAGGCAGTCGGGCAAGTATTACGGCGGACAGCAGGCGGCGCTCGGCGCGGTCAACGGTTACATTGAGGAGACCGTGACGGGACAGAAGGTCGTTAAGGTCTTTAACCACGAAAGCACCTGTGTTGAGGAGTTCGGAATGCTGAACGACGATCTGCGCGAGAAGCAGATGAAGGCGCAGTTCTACGGCGGCATTATGGGTCCGATCATGGGTAACACCTCGCAGATCTCGTACAGCATCACGGTCGGTGTCGGTGGTATTCTGATGTGCACACGTGGCTTTACGTTCGGTGCTCTCACGGTATTTGCGAACTACTCGCGTCAATTCTCGATGCCGATCAACCAGCTCTCTCAGCAGATGTCGACGATCTTCGCCGCCCTTGCGGGTGCGGAGCGCGTATTCGCGATTATGGATCTCGATCCCGAGGAGCCCGATGCGGAGGATTGTGTCGAGATGACCGAGATCCGCGGCGACGTGATCTTTACCGACGTGGATTTCGGCTACGTTCCCGATAAGCAGATCCTGAAGAAGATCACGCTTTATGCACACCCGGGACAGAAGATCGCGTTCGTCGGATCGACGGGCGCGGGCAAGACGACGGTGACGAATCTCCTGAACCGCTTTTACGACATCGACAGCGGAAGCATTACGATCGACGGTGTGGATATCCGAAAGATCAAGCGCTCCTTCCTCCGTGAGAACATCGCGATGGTGCTTCAGGATACCCATTTGTTTACGGGTACGGTAATGGAGAATATCCGCTACGGCAGACCCGATGCGACCGACGAGGAGGTCGTGCAGGCGGCAAAGACCGCTTCGGCATACTCCTTCATTATGCGGCTCGAGAAGGGCTTTGACACGGTGCTTGAGGGCGACGGTGCGAATCTTTCGCAGGGACAGCGACAGCTTCTGAACATTGCTCGCGCGGCGGTGTCGAAGGCGCCGATCCTTGTGCTTGACGAGGCGACGTCGTCGGTCGATACCCGTACCGAGCGGCATATCGAGCACGGTCTTGCGCGCCTGATGGCAAACCGCACGACCTTCGTGATCGCGCACCGTCTCTCGACGGTTCGAAATGCGAATGCGATTATGGTGCTTGAAGCGGGCGAGATCATCGAGCGCGGCACACACGAGCAGCTGCTCGAGATAAAGGGCAGATATTACGAGCTCTATACCGGAAAACGCGAGCTTGCGTGACGGTGAGCCTGAGGCGTTGCCTCGAGCTTCACTGAAAAGCCCCCGGAAAGGACGTTCCGAACCTTCAAGGGCTTTCCTGAAAGACAACGGGGCTGTCTCACATATGTGAGACAGCCCTGTTCTATTTATTCCGCAAACAGATATTTACCGCCTACGAGGGTCTCGGCTCTGCCCGAGGGAAGGGTGAGGTGTGCGGTGACGCCCGCGGGGATCTCAAATTCGTAGTAAACGACGTCGTTCTTGTAGTACCAGTAGGAGCGGATCGTGCCGTTTCGCGTGTCGATCGATGCGTCGGCAAAGCCGAGCGCCTTCGTGGGATGCGGCGCGAGGATGACCTCCTTGTAGCCTGCCGCAGCTTCGGATGGGCTGATACCCGAGGAGACGCCGAAGATCCAATCAAACACCGCGCCGTATGCATAGTGGTTGAAGGAATTCATCTTGGTGCTCCAGAAAGAGCCGTCCTCCTTCAGACTGTTCCAGTGCTCCCACATTGTCGTTGCGCCGTGGTTGACCGAATAGAGCCACGAGGGGCTCTTCTCTTGGAAAAGAAGGGCGTATGCCACGTCTGTGTAGCCGTTGTCCGAGAGAACGTGCAAAAGATAGGGTGTGCCGACGAAGCCCGTTGTCATACGGCCACCGTTCTCGCGGATCATTTCTACGAGCCTTGCGGCGAGCGCGGGACGCTCCGATTCCTCGCAAAGTCCGAAGTGGAGGATCAGAACGAGAGAAGTCTGCGTCATTCCCTTGCGCAGCGGGTCATGAGGCTTCTTGCCCTCGGGAACGACCTCGGTCTGTGGATATTCCTCCTTCGGCATTCCGTTTTCCATAAAATATTCACGGAATGCGGAGCGTACCCTTGCATAGAGATCGCGATATGCGGACACATCCTCCCCGAGGATCTCGCCCGCTTTTACGACGAGGCTTGTAGAATACGCAAAGAAGGCACTCGCGATAAGGTCGGTTGAGGTCGCGCCGACGCACGTGTCTCCCCCCGCATCCATTGCGAGCCAGTCGCCGTAATGCTTTCCGCCAAGCCAGAGATATTCCTCGGGACCTTGTGTACGGAGAAAATCGACCCACGCCTTCATCATCGGGAAATGCTTTTTGAGGAGATTCTTATTGCCGTATGCGAGATAAATCTGCCACGGCGCAACGGTGGCAACATCTCCCCACGCTGCCGATGTGCGGGTGCCTACGACCTGTGGAACGATGCCCTTTACGGCGCCGTTTCCGTCCTTTTGCTCAAGAGCTACGTCGCCGAGCCATTTTTCAAAAAATCTTTCGACGTCATAGTTGATCGCGGCGGTGCGGCAGAAGACCTGCGCGTCACCCGTCCAGCCGAGGCGCTCGTCTCTTTGCGGACAGTCGGTCGGAATGTCGAGGTAGTTCGACTTCTGCCCCCAGATGATGTTGTGGTAGAGCTGATTGATCTTTTCGTTTCCCGAGCGGTATCTGCCCGTGCGCTTGATGTCGGAGTTGACAGCGATCGCGGTGAAAGCACCGAGATCGACCTCATCGAAGGGATATTCGACGAGCTTTATGTAGCGGAAGCCCTGGAAGGAGTAGGTCGGCTTAAAGACGTCATCGCCGCCGCTCGTGATATAGGTCATTTCGTTCCGTGCGGCGCGGTAATTCTCGTTGTAGAAGTTGCCGTCCTTGTCGAGCACCTCGGCGTGGTGAAGCACGATGCGGCTTCCGCGCGGCGCGTTGATCCGCACCTCGACGTAGCCCGTCATATTCTGACCGAAGTCGATGACGCGCTCTCCCTTGGGGGTAACGATAAGGGAAACGGGCGCGAGGCGCTCCTGCTCGACGATATCCTCGCCGACCTGCGGGATCAGCTTCGTTTTGAAGGTGGTCACGTCAGCATTTCCAAGGCATTTTTCCTCTGTGGAAAGATCGACGGTCTCGCCGTGATAGATCTCCGAGAAGGTGACGGGGGAAGAGTAGACCTTCCACGAGCCGTCGGTCGCGATGCATTCCTTCGTGCCGTCTGTGTAGGTAATATTGAGCCATGCGATTACGGCGGCCTGCTTCGAGTAGAAGCCGTTTGATTTGGTATAGCCTATGTAGCCGACCGCCCAGCCGCGCCCGAGCCCGAGTGAGAGGGTATTCGACTTCACGAGGAGATCTGTGACGTCGTAGGTCTGGTACTGAATGCGGTGGTGATAGCTCGTCCATCCGGGCGTGAGGACCCCCTTGCCGAGGCGCTTGCCGTTCAGGAACGCGGCGTATATGCCGACTGCAGAGGCGGAGAGGATCGCTTTTTTTACGGTCTTGCCTGTTGCTTTGCTGAATTTCTTGCGGTAGATAAATACACCGTCTCCACAGGAGTGCGGGGAGGTGATCCAGAGAGCGTCTTTTTTCATAGGAGAAGCCTGACCTTTCGTTATGGTTTTGAGGGAAAATTATGTGAAATTCCTACATTATTTTCATTATACAGTAGGCAGGTGAAAAAAACAACCCTTGTTTTTTCCAAAAAAGGGGATATTTTTCATTTTTGCCGTGTCGAATTGCACAGAATCTCACCCGTTCGGGAACCCAAATCGGCAGATGTGTACAAAGTCACGAAAAACCAAAAAAAGTGACGCGAAAATGCTTGACTTTTTTACTTTAGTGTGTTATCATACTAAAGTATTTTATTTTGAAAAAGTATATTCCCCATTGAACGATATATATAATGAGGAGAACAGAAATGGATTTTCACGAAAACGAAGGCTACCGCCTGCTGGTAAAGGCGATTCTTTCCCTCGAAAACGAGAAGGACTGCGACGCATTTCTTGAGGATCTGCTCACGAAGAAGGAGCTTTCCGATATGGCACAGCGCATCCTTGTTGCAAAGCGGCTTTCCGAGCAGGTGGTGTACAGCAAGATCGTTGAGGAAACGGGTGCAAGCACCGCGACGATCAGCCGTGTGAACCGTTGCTACAATTACGGAACGGGTGGATACGGTGCGACGCTGGAGCGCATTAAAGAAGACTAAGAACCGAAACGAAAGAGGTATTTATGAATTTACCGAAGGAGATATTACGCAGCAATGAGGAGGCGGTGCTCCGTCTGCGTGCGCTTTATCACAGCTACGGATATACAAGATTTAAGGTCAGCAAGTTTGAGGAATACGACCTCTACGCGCACAACAAGAGCTTTCTCGTTTGCGAAAATATTCTGACCTTTACCGATACGAACGGAAAGCTGATGGCGCTGAAGCCCGACGTGACGCTTTCAATCGTCAAGAACGTCGGTGCGGAGGAGACTGCCACGCATAAGCTTTGCTACAGCGAAACGGTCTACCGTACCGCTGGCGGTGCGGAGGGCTTCCGCGAGATCGGGCAGACCGGGCTTGAGTGTATCGGAAGGATCGATCCCTACCTCACGGGTGAGGTTCTGATGCTGGCGGAAAAGAGCCTTTCATTGATCGGCGACCGCTACGTGCTCGACCTCTCGCATATGGGCTTCCTGCTCGGACTGCTCGCGTCTGTCGGTGTTGAGGACCGCGACGTCGGAGCGGTGCTCGCTCTGATGGCAAACAAGAATCTGCCGGGGCTTTCGGCGTTCCTCTCGGAGAGAGGGCTTGACGGATCGGCGCTCGCGGCTGTGACTTCTGTATATGAGCCTCTCAAGTCGGCGCTCCCGAAGCTTGCGGAGTATGTGCGCGGCGACAAAATGCAGGCGGCGTATGACGAGCTTCTCACGATCTCCCGTGTTGCGGAGGCTTGGGGCATCCTCGATTCACTTTATCTTGATTTTTCGATCGCGGGAGACCGCAACTATTATGATGGCATCATCTTTCGCGGCTACGTCGACGGTATTCCCGAGGCGATCCTCCTCGGCGGACGGTATGATAGCCTGATTCGTAAGATGGGAAGGCGTGCCGAGGCGATCGGCTTTGCGGTCTATCCCGAATTGATCGATGCGCTTGATGCGCCCACCGCACGGTATGACGTTGACGCGGTTCTGCTGTACGGAGACATAGACGACGTCGGAGACGTGATCGCGGCGGTGAATGCGCTTGAGGAGAGCGGCAGGACGGTTCGTGCAGAGCGCGGTGAGACGACCGCAATGCGTTGCCGTGCACTTTACAAAATGCAGGGAAGGGAGGCAGTGCTCCTTGAAACAGTGGATTAACATCGCCCTCCCGAAGGGCAGACTCGGTGAAAAGGCATACGGTATATTCGAGCAGGCGGGTTATGCTTGCCCCTCGATCAAGGAAGAGAACCGCAAGCTGATCTTCGAAAATGAGGAGCTCGGCATCCGTTATTTCTGGGTGAAGCCCTCGGACGTCGTGATCTACGTCGAGAGAGGTGCCGCAGACGTCGGCATTGCGGGAAAGGACATCATTCTCGAGTATTCTCCCGACATTTACGAGCTCGCAGATCTCGGTATGGGTAAATGCCGTATGGCGGTTGCGTGTAAGAAGGATTTCCGTGACGACAGAGAGCGGACGCTCCGTGTTGCAACGAAATTCCCGAATATTGCAAAGAAATTTTATGCGGGCAAGAGCCGAGAGATCGATATCATCAAGCTGAACGGCTCGATCGAGCTTGCACCGATCCTCGGACTCTCCGACGTGATCGTCGATATCGTCGAGACGGGCAAGACCCTATACGAGAACGACCTTGAGCCGCGAGATACGATCGTACAGATCAGCGCGTGGCTCGTTGCGAACAAGGTCAGCTATAAATTCAAAAATCGAGAGATCATCCGTATGTGCGAGGAGATCAATAAAATTCTTGAGAACGGATGAACAGAGGTAGAATATGATTCGAATTTACGAATACGGCGAGGTGGCAAACGAAGAGATCTTCGCGCGCCCGAATGCTGATATCGACGTTTCGGGAACCGTTTCGGAGATCATCGAAAACGTCAAAGCAAACGGAGATAAAGCACTTCTTGGGTACTGCGAAAAATTCGACAAGGTGACGCTCGACTCTCTTGAGGTCACGGCGGAGGAGATCGACGAGGCATTCGCGTCCGTCGACGAGAAATTCCTCGACGTGATGAAGCGCGCGAAGGAGAATATCTACGCGTTCCATAAGCGGCAGGTGCGGAACAGCTTCGTGATCGAGGACAGAGACGGTATCGTTCTCGGACAGAAGGTGATGCCGATCGAGCGCGTCGGACTTTACGTGCCCGGCGGAACGGCGGCGTATCCCTCGTCGGTCTTGATGAACTCGGTGCCCGCCAAGATCGCGGGATGCGAAATGATCGTGATGGTGACTCCCCCCGGCAAGGACGGCAAGGTCAATCCCGTCATCCTTGCGGCGGCGAAGATCGCGGGCGTTGACCGCATCTTCAAGGTGGGTGGTGCACAGGCAGTTGCGGCGCTCGCGTACGGAACCGAGAGCGTTCCGCGTGTCGACAAGATCGTCGGCCCCGGAAACGCCTTCGTCGCAGAGGCAAAGAAGCAGGTGTTCGGCAGAGTTGCGATCGATATGATCGCAGGTCCGAGCGAGATCCTCGTCGTAGCGGACGGAAAGTGTGACCCCGAGGTGGTCGCCGCTGATCTTCTCTCGCAGGCAGAGCACGACAGAATGGCGTCGGCGGTGCTCGTCACCGATTCGATGGCACTCGCTAAGGGCGTCAGCGATGCGCTTGAACGGCAGATCCCGATGCTCGAGCGAGCAGAGATCGCGCGCACGTCGATCGACCGTAACGGCAAGATCATCGTTGCGAAGGATCTCGATCTCGCGATCGACGTCGCGAATGAGATCGCTCCCGAGCATCTTGAGCTTTGTGTCGACAACCCGTTTGACTATCTTTCGAGGATCCGCCACGCAGGCTCGATCTTTATGGGCAGAAATTGCCCCGAGGCGCTCGGTGATTATTTCGCGGGACCGAACCATACGCTTCCGACGAGCGGAACGGCAAGATTTTCGAGCCCCCTGTCGGTGGACGATTTCGTAAAGAAGTCGCAGTTTACCTATTACACTGAGGAAGCCCTCGCAGCGGTCGCCGAGGACGTAGCGTACTTCGCACGCAAGGAAGGGCTGACCGCACACGCCGAAAGTGCAGTTGTGCGCGGCAAGAGAAGGAAGGACACGAAGTGAGCCGTTTTTTGAACGAACGATACGCGGCGCTCGAGGCATATACCCCCGGAGAGCAGCCGCGTGACAAGAAATACATCAAGTTGAATACGAACGAATCGCCCTTCCCGCCGTCCGCTGGTGTGATCGCGGCGCTGAGCGGAAGCGAGGTCGCAGATCTGAGGCTTTATCCCGATCCCGAATGTAAGGCTTTGAAGGGAAAGCTCAGCGAACTTTTTGGGTACGGTGCCGAGAACATCTTCGTGTCGAACGGCTCGGACGATATCCTGAACTTCGCTTTTATGGCGTTTTTCGATTTGGGTGTGCGTTTTCCCGATATATCCTACGGATTTTATAAGGTTTACGCCGATCTTCACGGTGTTCCGTACGAGACCGTACCGCTCAGAGATGATTTCCGCGTTGCGGTCGGGGATTATATCGGTTGTGAACAGAATGTCGTGATCGCGAATCCGAACGCACCGACGGGGCTTTGCCTTTCGAGGGACGAGGTTGAACAGATCGTTCGGTCGAACCCGGATCGCGTTGTTCTGATTGACGAGGCATACGTCGATTTCGGTGGTGAAAGCGCGATCCCGCTTGTTAAGAAATACGACAACCTTCTCGTTGTCAGAACCTTCTCGAAGTCGGCGTCTCTTGCGGGCGGACGGCTTGGCTTTGCGGTGGCGAGCGAGGGACTGATCAGAGATCTTGAGAAGATCAAATATTCGACGAATCCGTACAGCCTGAATCGCCTGACCCTGCTTGCGGGTGAAAGAACGGTGGACGACGCGGATTATTACCGCGAAAACTGCCGCATCATTGCGGAGAACCGTGATTATACCATCAGAGAGCTTCGCCGCCTCGGCTTTACGGTGACCGATTCCAAGGCGAACTTCGTATTCGCGGAATCGCCCGACGTGGATGGCGAAACGCTGTATTACGAGCTCCGCGAGCGTGGTATCCTTGTCCGCTTCTTCGGCAAGGGTAGGATCAAAAATTATAACCGTATTACAGTCGGTACACGCGCCGATATGGACGCGCTGCTGAAGGCGATCGAGGAGATACGAGGGGAGATGATCCGAGGCTCTGCCTCGGGCTCCGCATAAGAAACTTTTTCCAAAAAGTTTCTTATGAATCTTCAAAAACCTTTCAGGCAAAAAAATATTTTCTTTGAGAAAAGTTCTTGAAGTTCTCAGAAACTTCTTTCAAGAAGTTTTTGAGTAGGGGTGCGGGGGCAACGCCCCTGCAAATACAAAAAAGGAGGCGTTCAAAGTGAGAACAGCCGAGATCAAAAGAACCACGAAGGAAACCGATATCCGGCTTTCCCTTTCACTCGACGGAACGGGAAAGGGAGAAATTAAGACGGGAGTCGGCTTCCTTGACCATATGCTGACGCTTTTTGCGTCGCACGGCAGATTTGACCTCACCGTAAGGTGCAATGGCGACACTGAGGTGGACGATCACCATAGCGTTGAGGACATTGCGATCTGTCTCGGGCAGGCGCTCCGTGAGGCACTCGGGGACTGCAAGGGCATCAATCGCTACGGCAGTATGCTTCTTCCGATGGACGAGGCACTCGTCCGCGTTGTGATCGATGTGTCGGGCAGACCCTATCTCGCTTACCGTATGGATATTCCGACCGAGAAGGTGGGCAGCTTTGACACCGAGCTCGTTGAGGAATTTCTCCTTGGCTTCGTGCGTTCGGCAGGTATTACCTTGCACGTCGCACAGCTTGACGGAAGCAATTCCCACCATATCATCGAGGGACTGTTCAAAGCGCTCGGACGCGCACTCCGTGGGGCGGTGCGACTCGATCCCGACCGTGCGGATGAGATCCCTTCGACCAAGGGGAGCCTTTTATGATAGCAATTATTGATTACGGAGTCGGGAATCTCTTTTCGCTGAGGAGCTCCTTTGCGGCGATCGGCGCGGAGGCGGTTGTGACGAGTGACGAAGCGGTCATTCGCTCCTGTGACCGTTTGATTCTCCCCGGTGTCGGCGCATTTGAGGATGCCGCACGAAAGCTCCGCGAATCGGGGCTTGACAAGGTCGTGCTGCGCGAGGCGGCGGCGGGAAAGCCGCTCCTCGGCATCTGCCTCGGAATGCAGATGCTGTTTCAGCAGAGCTACGAATACGGCTGTCACGAGGGGCTCGGACTCATCCCCGGTGCGGTGCGTCCGATCAAGGAGGTACACGACAGAGAGGGCACTTCGCTGAAGATCCCGCATATTGGCTGGAACGCACTGTCCTTCGGTGGCAAGAAGAGCCCTCTTTGGAAATATATCAAGGAGGGGGACTACGTGTATTTCGTCCATTCCTTCTATGGCGCAGACTGCGACGAATCGGTCATTGCATCGACCGAATACGGCGGAACGCTGACGGCGGCGGTTGCGCGTGGGAACGTATACGGAACGCAGTTCCACCCCGAGAAGAGCGGAAAGGTCGGACTTGCGATCCTGCGCGCATTCTGTGAAATCGAGCAAGGAGGGGTGACGGAATGCTGAAGCTATTTCCTGCGATCGATCTGATCGGCGGACAAGCGGTCAGGCTTGTCAAGGGAGACTATAGTCAAATGACGGTTTACAGCAGCGATCCCGCGGGGGTCGCAGAGGGCTTCCGCCGATCGGGCGCGGAATGCCTCCACCTCGTAGACCTTGAGGGCGCGAGAGACGGCAACACGCCGAACCTCGAAACGGTAAAGGAGATCATCAGACGCTCCGACCTCTTCACAGAGATCGGCGGCGGCATCCGAAACGAGGAGACGGTAAAGACCTACCTCGACGCAGGTGCGGGGCGTGTCATTCTCGGCACGGCAGCCTTGAAGGATCCCGAATTCCTCGACCGGATGCTCGACAAATACAAAGAGAAAATTGCAGTCGGCGTTGATTTCCGCGACGGTAAGGTCGCGGTCAAGGGCTGGCTTGAATTATCGGACGTTTCGTGCTTTGATTTCTGCGAAAGCCTTGAAAGACGGGGCGTTCGGACGGTGATCTGCACCGATATTTCAAAGGACGGACTCCTCGGCGGCACGAATATTGATCTTTATCGTGAGATGGTCGGGAAATTTTCGATGGATCTCACGGCGTCGGGCGGTGTTTCAACCCTCGACGACGTCAAAAAGCTGTGCGATATGGGCATCTACGGCGCGATCCTCGGAAAGGCGCTCTATACGGGAATGCTCGATCTCGGTGAAGCCGTCGCACTTGTACAGGAGGGAAGCATATGATTACAAAGCGAATCATTCCTTGCCTTGACGTGAAGAACGGCAGAGTCGTGAAGGGTGTAAATTTCCTCGGGCTTGCCGATGTTTCATCGCCTGTGAAGCTTGCGGAGTTTTACAGCGAATGCGGCGCAGATGAGCTTGTATTTTACGATATCACTGCCTCTGCAGAGGGGCGCGCACTCTTTACCGACATCCTCTGCGAGGTCGCGAGCAAGATCTTCATTCCCCTGACGGTCGGCGGTGGCATCAATACGCTCGACGATTTCGACCGCGTCCTGAAGTGCGGTGCAGATAAGGTCAGCGTCAATTCGGGTGCGATCCGCAACCCCTCGCTGATCGGCGAGGCGGCGCGTCGCTACGGTGATCAGTGCGTGGTGCTGTCGGTCGATGTGAAGCGCGTGGACGGCGTTTTCCGCGTATTCGCGAAGGGCGGCAGAGAGAATACGGGGCTTGACGCGCTCGAATGGATCAAAAACGGTGTTCGGGCAGGTGCCGGAGAGATCGTGCTGAACAGCATCGACACCGACGGCGTGAAGGAGGGCTTTGACCTTGAAATGCTCGAGGCGGTCTGTAATATTGTGGACGTACCCGTGATTGCATCGGGCGGCGCAGGGAAGAAGGAGGACTTTGAGGTTCTCTTCAAGACTCTCCCGAAGGTTGACGCGGGACTTGCCGCATCGATCTTCCACTTCGGAGAGGTCGACATCGATGACCTGAAGCGCGAGCTTTCCGCGAAGGGAATCCCGATGCGGATCTGAGACGGTAATAATTATTAAGGGAAGGCATATGAAGAAATGATTACGATTGACGAACTGAAATTCGGCAAGGACGGTCTGATCCCCGCAGTTGTGGTGGATGCCGAATCGAAAAAGGTACTGACCGTCGCGTATATGAACCGCGAATCGCTGGAGATCAGCATCCGCGAGGAAATGACCTGCTTCTGGTCCAGGTCACGGCAGGAGCTTTGGCGCAAGGGCGAGACCTCGGGCAACCGTCAGCACATCGTGCGCATCGAGACCGACTGCGACAGAGACGCTCTGACCGTCGTCGTCTTTAAGGACGGCCCCGCCTGCCATACGGGCACCGATTCGTGCTTCAACGACTCGGTCTTTGAAAGCGATACCCTGCACGACTTCTCGCTTGACGCCCTGATGGAGGTCATCCGCGGCAGAAAGCTCGATCCGAAGGAGGGCTCGTACACGACCTACCTCTTTAATAAGGGAATCGACAAGATCCTGAAAAAGGTCGGCGAGGAGTGTACCGAGGTCATCATTGCGGGTAAGGCAGACGACAAAAAGGAAACTGTCTATGAGATCGCAGACCTCGTCTACCATGTGATGGTACTGATGATCGAAATGGGCATCTCGATCGACGACGTGATGAAGGAGCTTGCCTCCCGCCACGTCATTGACCATAAGGTCAAGCAGGAAAAGATGACTTGATGCATTGGGGGCGCTGCTCCCATACCCCCGTTCAGAAACTTCTTGAAAGAAGTTTCTGAAAACTTCAAGAACTTTCCCCAAGAAAAATTTAATTTTTGCCCGAAAGGTTTTTGAAAGTCAAGAAAACTTTTCTCTAAAAAATTTTGTTATAAAAGTTTTTGGGATCCTTAAGGACTTTTTTCAAAAAGTCCTTAAGCGGAGCCCGAGGCAGAGCCTCGGAATGAAAGCAGACAATACAACAAAGGAGATATATATTATGAACAGAGTTTACAATTTTTCCGCAGGACCCTCGATGCTTCCGCTCGAGGTACTTGAAAAGGCAGCATCCGAGCTTGTCTGCTACGGCGACTCGGGAATGTCGGTAATGGAGATGTCGCATCGCTCGCCCGATTACGAGGCGATCATTGGAGACGCGGAGAAGGTGCTTCGCGAATTGATGCAGATTCCCGACAACTACAAGGTGCTCTTCCTTCAGGGCGGTGCATCGACGCAGTTTGCGGCAGTTCCGATGAACCTGATCAAGCGTACGGGCAAGGCTGACTACGTTGTTTCGGGTCAGTTCTCGGGCAAGGCGCTGAAGGAAGCCGAAAAGCTCGGCTACGACGTCAAGTGCGTTGCATCGTCGAAGGAGGACAACTTCACCTACGTTCCGAAGGTAACGAAGGATATGGTCCGCTCCGACGCCGCATATCTGCACATCTGCTACAACAACACGATCTACGGAACGAAATATCCCGCAGTTCCCGAGGTCGACGTTCCGATCGTTGCCGATATGTCCTCGTGCATCCTGTCCGAGCCCGTCGACGTCTCGAAGTTCGGCGTGATCTACGCTGGCGCACAGAAGAATATGGCTCCCGCAGGCGTGACGGTCGTCATCGTTCGCGAGGACCTGCTCGACTACGCCGAGGAGAGAATGCCCACGATGCTCGAATGGAAGACGATGGCAGAGAACGATTCGATGTATAACACCCCGCCCTGCTATCCGATCTACGTCGCGAAGCTCGTTTACGAATGGCTTCTTTCGATTGGCGGACTTGACGAGATGAAGAAGCGCAACGAAAAGAAGGCGGCGCTTCTGTACGACTACCTCGATTCGCAGGACTACTACAAGGCACCCGTCGAGAAGGCAAGCCGCTCGATGATGAACGTCACCTTCGTTACGGGAGATGCAGATCTCGATAAGAAGTTTGCCTCCGAGGCAGCTAAGGCAGGTCTGAAGAACCTGAAGGGTCACCGATCGGTCGGCGGTATGCGCGCATCGATCTACAATGCAATGCCCGAGGACGGCGTTGTCGCACTCGTTGCGTTTATGAAGAAATTCGCCGCAGAAAATCCCAAGGCGTAAGCGGTACGCCGTTTGTAAATTGAATTTACTATTTTAAGAGGTATAATCCTATGAAAAACGTACTTTGTCTGAATAAGATCTCCCCCATCGGACTCAATAAGCTCGATTCTGCGGAGTACAACGTAGGCACCGACGTACAGAACGCCGATGCGATCCTCGTCCGTTCTGCCGCAATGCACGATATGGAATTCCCGAAGGAGCTTCTGTGCATCGCGCGCGCTGGCGCGGGTGTCAACAATATTCCGATTGACCGCTGCACGAAGGACGGCGTAGTGGTATTCAATACCCCCGGCGCGAATGCAAACGCCGTGAAGGAGCTTGCGATCTGTGCATTGATGCTTGCATCGCGTAAGATCGTTGACGGCTCGATCTGGGCGCAGGGACTCGCGGGCACTGAGGGTGTCGCGAAGGCGGTCGAAGCGGGCAAGTCGCAGTTCGGTGGCGTTGAGGTTATGGGCAAGAAGCTCGGTGTGATCGGCCTCGGCGCGATCGGCGGCCTTGTTGCAAACGCGGCAATCCATCTCGGAATGGACGTCATCGGCTGTGACCCGTATCTGAGTGTTGACGCGGCGTGGAACATCAACCACCGCGTACATAAGGCGGCAACCTTTGAGGAGGTTTTCCGTGAGGCAGATTATATCACGCTCCACGTTCCCGCTACCGAAACGACGAAGGGTATGATCAACAAGGAGAGCCTTGGTTTGATGAAGGACGGCGTTCGCGTGATCAATCTCGCGCGTGCCGATCTCGTAAATGCCGAGGATATGAAGGCGGCGCTTGCATCGGGTAAGGTAGCATCCTACGTAACCGACTTCCCGACCGAGGACATTCTCGGTGTTCCCGGTGTCGTTGCGATCCCTCACCTCGGTGCTTCGTCCGAGGAGGCAGAGGATAACTGCGCTGTGATGGCGGCACAGGAGCTTGACGACTACGTCCGCTACGGTAACATCAAGAACAGCGTCAACTTCCCGAACGTTTCGATGCCGTTCAGCGGCGATCACCGCATCTGTGTGCTCCACGCAAACATTCCCGCTGTGATCTCTGCTCTCACGACGATCCTGTCGGGCTTTGGCGTGAACATCGAGAACATGACCTCGAAGTCGAAGGGCGACAACGCCTATACGGTCATTGACGTAACGGGTACGATCCGTCCCGAGGCAGTTGCACCGATCTCGGCGATCAAGGGCGTTTATAAGTGCCGCGTGATCTGATTTCTGTCCGATACAAAATCAAAATGAGCCCCGAGGCTTTTGCCTCGGGGCTTGGTTTTTTATTTATCTTCCATCCCGATCGACGTGAGAAGCTCCTTGTACTCCTCCTCGGTGAGGTGGAGGATGATCGTCGAATACGCCTGATCGATTGATATATCGTAGTTAAAAAACTCGGTGATCAGAGAGACGGGGATCGTGCCTGCCTTCGGCTCGGCGTTTTCTGCGAGACAGGTCGTGATCCTTTCGAGGAAGGCTGTGAAGTCCGCACCCTCCTTGGCGACGGCAAGCGTGTATTCGTTTTGCTCGTACGCCGCGATCCTGACGTAGCCCTCGTCAAAGCTGATGTGACCGCCTGTGAAGTCACGGTAGATCGCCGATGTGATTTCAAGCGGTGTGTGCGCGCCGTCCTCTGAGGAGAGCGATTCTATGCCGTAGGTCTCGTAGAGATATTCCGATCGGTAGTGGCAGGTCCGATTCTGCTCCGCAAGCTCGGTGAAGGCGTAGGAGATCAGCCCATTCATCGAGCCGGGAAGCACGTAATAGGACGAGTAGCTGTTGCCGTTTACGGTGCCGTTCACGGTAAGTTGTGCATAAAAGGTCGAATGGTACTTTTCGTCGTACACGTAGTCGGGAAGGGGCTTTACCGTTTCGTCCTTCGGGATCATCGCGCGGTCACCGCGCTTGAAGTCGAGCTTTTCCTCCTTCGAGAGCTTGTCGTATCCGCTTTTCAAAACTGCGTAAAATTCCTCGAATCGCTCGGTCCCGCTCGACAAATAGAGCGAATCGTAAGAGGACACACCCTCGGGAAAGAACTGCATATTGCGGATCGATTCGATCGGAGGAAGCTCAAGGTAGCTCTCGACGTATTCCTCGCTCTCCGTGAGATAGCCTTCAAGCAGAGCCTCGTTTTCCTCGGTGAAGTACAATCCGCGCTTCACGGTCATACCGTTCGTTTTGCGGATCGTGACCGTGCGGTAGCTGAGTCTGCCGTTATCGCTATAGTTGTTATTATTCATATTGCGAGTGTAGTCAAGCGCGTAGGACACGAGATCGATCACGCGCTCGTCGCTTGATGGGATGCTTCCCGTTTTCAGACTCTCGTAGGTCGAGGAATAGACGGGCGTGATCGAGACCGACTCGATCTTCTCTTCGGGGATATCCGCGTGCACGGCGGCGCCGAAGACGGAGAAGGACAGTACGAATACGACTGCACCGCCCACGACTGCACCGAGCCACGGCGTTGCGCGGGGGAGATTCCGTAAGCGCTTCGTCGTGATGAGCTCGTACAGGAAATATACGAGGAGCGTGATGACGAAAAGAACGAGTGCAACGTCGAAGTCGATCTCGTCGATCATCACCATCGTTGTCAGGAGAAGCGCAAAGGGCAGGGTAAAGAGGCAGCGGAAGATCGACTGCAGACGTCTCGACGGGGCGCTCCGCTCTGCCATTTCCGAGCGGCGGAGCTTATAGAACAGCCCTGCTGCGGCAAAGAGTGCGAGCGTTACGACGATCGTATAGGGGACGAGGTGTGCGTAGGGTGGGATGCCCTCCGTATAAGAGGTATTTTGAATGAACATACGGAAGGGCAGATACCAGTACATCGACAGAAAGGGATAGAACGAGGCGCGAACGATCGTGAAATTGTCGACCGCGAAGGAGAAAAGCGCGAGTACGACACGGGTGATCAACGCAAAAAGCCCGAAGAGGAGAAGAGAGGTTGACGGTGTTCCCGTAAGTGAGAGGGAGAGCATCATAAAGGACGAAAGGAACGCCGCAGACAGGATCGAAACGCCAAGCACGGAGAGCAGCTCCCCGATTGCAAAGGTCGTGAAGGGGCAGGCGGCGTAGATCACGCCCGACAGAAGAGACGAAAGGACCGCGATCGCCGCGACCGAGGCAAGCGCCGCCGCGGTAAAGCTCACGAACACACAGGTACGTGTGTAGGGGATCGCGTGGAAGAAGTCCGATTGCTTCCGCTTATGTAGGAAGGAGAAGAGCACGAAGAAGAAGAAGGGGGCTGTGAAGGGAAGCACGTAGAGCGGTAGACAGAGGAGATAGGGCTCTACCTTGTGCGGAACGATCTCTTTCTCGACGTAGACCATTTGGATATCGATGACGTTTCCCGCGTCATCATAGACGGGCTCCTCGTTCCAGCAGTCCCGCTCGTATTGATTTGCGTAATTGATCCAGGAAATGACGGGAATGAGGATCGATGCCGTGAGCGCGAGGATCAGAGCGCCGATCGCGATGATCTTCAAACGCTTGACGCCCTCGAAAAAGAGGCGCACGTTGAAGAATCTTGAGCCGATGGCTGTCGGCCCTACGGATGTTTTCTTTTCGTTTTTTGTCATATCAGCACCTCCTTACATCAGTACGTCCTTAAAGGCGTAGCCGAGCGCTTCCATTTCGTAAATGAATACCTCCTCGAGGTTGAGCGGCAAAAGATCGAGGAGAAGCGGATCCATCGCACGGATCCTTGCCGCAGTCTCGTCTCTGTCGCCGCGAACGATGAGAGAGCAGACACTGCCCATCTGTTGGTAGGAGAGGATCTCGATGCCCGCGAACTTTTCCTTTGTGAAGGGCTCGCTGAATGCGGTCTGCACCTTGAAGAGAGAGGTCTTCAGATTCTGAATGTCCGACTCAAAGACGATGCCGCCCTTATGCAGAAGCGCGAGCTGATCGCAGGTGTCCTCAAGCTCGCGGAGCGAGTGCGAGGTGATGATCGTCGTGGTCTCGCGCTCGAGAACGTCCGAATAGATCACCTGCTTCACAAGATTCCGCATTACGGGGTCGAGTCCGTCGAAGGTCTCGTCAAAGAAAAGGTACTGCGGCATCGTCGAGAGACCGAGGATCGTTGCCGCCTGACGGCGCATACCCTTCGAGAAGGCGTTCATATTTGCCCGTGTGTCAAGGTGAAAGGTCTCTGCAAGGTGATGGAAGCGCTCGTAGCTGAATTTCGGATAGATCGCCTTGTAAAAGCGCGCCATTTCCGTCATTGAGGACTGCGGCAGGAAATACAGATCGTCCGGAACGTAGAAGATCTTGCTTTTCGCCTCGGGATTTTCATATACGGGGAGTCCGTCGACCGTGATCTCGCCGCTGTCGGGTCGATAAACACCCGAAATCAGGCGCAGAAAGGTCGATTTGCCCGCGCCGTTCGAGCCGACGAGACCGTAGATGCATCCGCTTGGGATCTCGCACGAAAGCCCATTCAGCGCGACGAAGGGCTTTTTCATATCCGCTGTACGGAAGGAAAGGGTTACGTTTTCGGCACAGATCATTTACTTACCTCCTTATCGGGACGAGGGAGATCGTCCTTTGTATAGACCGACGCCACTGCGCCGAGAATTTCGTCCTGCTCGATTCCCGCAATGCGAAGCTCTGTGAGAAGCTCTGAAAGGCGGGGGAGCTTTTTTCTCGCCTCCTCGCAAAGCAGGGATCTTGCATCGTACGAAACGAAGCACCCGCTTCCGGGGGAGGGCGAAATAATACCGCGCCTTGTGAGCTCGGCGTAGGATTTCTGAATGGTGTTTGGGTTGATCCCGAGCGTGACCGATTGCTCACGCACCGAGGGCAGGAGCGAGCCTGCGGGATAGATCCCGAGCAGGATATTCCGTTCGATGCCGTCGATGATCTGCTCGTAGATCGGCTTTTGGGACAATTTGTCGATCAGTAACATATTCGCTCCTTTCTTAATGCTTTGTGGATCTTCCGCGCTTCAGGTCGTCGACCGATACCGATACCCGGTGCTCGATTGGCTTCCATTCGACCTTCGAAAAAAGGGCGGATGCCGAGATCGGGATATAGGTCGCGATGAAGAGGGGGGTGGTGAAGACCGAGAGGATCTTCTCTGCTGTGGTTGCGCGGATCCGCTTCCATTCGAGGATGACCGTGCAAAGGGAGACGAGGAAGAAGAGCGCGTAGGCGGTGAGGGCTGTAACGAGGAGCCCCGAGAGGATCGGAAGGACGGCGGAGGGCAGGACGATCGCCGCGACAACTGCGGCGATGAGGTTCACCGCGAGCGTAAAGAGTGAGATGAAAAAGGCGGGGGAGAGGCTCATAATGAGATCAAAGCAGGAGAAATTGCCGTGGATGACGGCCCGTAGCATTTTCCCGCCGTGCCGCGCGAGCACCTGCAGGTATCCCTTTGCCCATCTTTTGCGTTGCCGCCAGGATTGTGAAAATTTTACGGGCTGCTCGTCGTAAAAGATCGCGTCGTGGCAGTAGGCGATCCTTTCGCCCTTCAGCATACGCTCTGCCGTGAACTCGGTGTCCTCGGTCATTGAAAAATGCTTCCAACCGCCCTGCTCCCTGATAATATCACCGCTGACGAGGAAGCCGGTTCCTGCGACCACGCAGGAGGTGCCGAGCAGGAAGCGCACGCTGTTAAGGTGACGTGCCTCTCGGAGAAACCAGAGTGAATATCCCGAGGAGATCCAGTTGTCGCCGTAGTTTTTCGAATTCCGGTAGCTCGTGATGACGCGATGTCCCGCGGCGAATGCCTTATTCATTTCAGAGACGTAATTCGGTTCAAGTAGGTTGTCGGCATCGATCACGAAATATCCGTCGTAGTAATGAAGCCCCTTTTCTGCCTTCAGACGATCGAATGCGAGCTTCAGGGCGTAGCCCTTGCCGACGTGCACGGTGTCGTTCCGCTCGTAGACGGTTGCGCCGTGTATTCGGGCGACCTCTGCCGTCTTGTCGGTGCAGTTGTCTGCGATCACAATGGTGTCGAGAAGCTCCGCGGGATAGTCCTGAGAGCGGATGCTGTCGAGTAGCTGACCGATAACGGACTCTTCGTTTCGCGCCGAGATGAGGATCGCGTAGCGGAAGCGCTTATCGGTTTCGGAAAAACGCTTCGGCTTCCTCACACAGGCGATGATCATATATACGTATTGATACAGATAGCAGAGCGAAAACAGGAGCCCTATTACAAAATTAAATATATTAAGCCACTCCATAAGATTCCTTTCCGGAATGCTCCAAGATTGCATATAAGTGTACTATGTGTAGTAGTACACTTGCAGTATAACACAGAAAGGACTGTTTGTCAATAGAAAAATGAAAATTCCCAAAAATTTCTAACGCCTTCCGAAATACAATTCTTTGAAGCAAAAAGCGGCGTTCTATTCGGACAGGCATATGCATAGACTTTCCTTGAAAGGGGGACGAGCCAATGCAGTCAATTATTTATCCGTACACGAGAGCGGAATCGGAAAAGAATGGGATGGAGGAGGTGGGCGGCAGGATGAAGGGAAGCACCCGTGCGGTAAGGACCGAGTCGCACGGCGTTGGGTATCCCGAGCTTCTCGGACGAATGCTGCCGCGACGTGTGGTCACGGCGATCAAGGACGCGACCGTGCGCGGCGGGTTTTCCGCGATCGAGGAGATCCGCCTTCGGCGCGACACCGTATCCTCGCTCACGACCGATATGGGAACGGTCGTTCTGCCCATCGTTCTCAGTGGAAGGGAAATGGACGAGACGCTTACACGCATTTCGGGTGGATCTCTGTATTCGCACAGCGAAACGATCGGAGAGGGATATATGATCCTTGGGGAGGGCGTCCGCGTTGGGATCTGCGGGCGCGCCGCGATCGAAGGGGGGAAGGTGATCGGGGTATACGACCCGTCTGCGTTGTCCTTCCGTATCCCGGGTGAGCCGCCGATCGATCCCTCTCCGATCGTCTCCCTCCTTGAAGGGGAGGCGGGGAGCGGACGCGGTGTTTTGGTCTATGCACCGCCGGGTGTTGGAAAGACTACCCTGCTCCGTGCAGTGATCCGCCGCATTGCGGGGGGCAAATATCCCAGGCGTGTTGCCGTCGTGGACAGTCGGGGAGAGCTTACGCTGTCGCACGGCGGACCGAGCGAGAGCCGATATACGGTCGATATGCTGTCGGGGTATCCGCGTCCGCTTGGGATAGAGATCGCTGTTCGCACCCTGAATGCAGAGCTGGTCGTGTGTGATGAGATCGGCGGCGTTGACGAGGCGCGGGCGGTGCTTGCGGTGCAGAATTGTGGCGTTCCGCTTCTTGCGACCGCGCACGGACGGGACGTTACCGGACTTCTTCGCCGTCCCGGTATTGAAATGCTGCACGACGGCGGGATCTTTGCATATTACGTGGGGATCAGACGCGCGAAAAACGGCTTTTCCTATACAGCCGTGCGGTGGGAGGATGCGTATGCTGATCTATAAGCTTCTCGGTGCGCTTCTGCTTGCGGGCGTCGGCGTTTACGGCTCCGTGACACTCAACCGACACGCGAAAAGGCAGATCGAGCGGCTCGACGGGTGGATCGCACTTCTCAGGCTGACGAAAAATCAGATCGACTGTTACGCGCTTCCGACGGCTGAGATCCTGCTTCGGTGCGAGGGCTCCCTCCTCGAGCGGCTTGGGTGGGAGGAGCTTGCGCCGCCGTCGGATTTTGCATCTCTCCGCAAGGCGGTGCGCGGTATGGGTCTTACGGAGGAGGGGGAGCGGATCGCGGAGAACTTTTGCGAGGAGATCGGAAAGGGGTACAGGGGGGAACAGCTTCGTACCTGTGACTACGGCATCGGTCTGTTTTGTGCCGAAAGAGATCGCCTGCTCGCGGAGCTTCCGAGGAGGCGGCAGCGCAATATCACGCTGTGTATGGCGGCGTCGCTTGGAACGGTCGTCGTACTGCTTTGAAGAGAAAACCGAGGAAAGACGGGGAAGAGTATGGATATTTCACTGCTGATGAAGGTGGCGGGCGTGGGCTTTTTGATCGCGACGTCAGCCCTCATCCTGAATAAATCGGGCAGAGACGAGCAGGCGATGCTTCTGACGATCACGGGGATCATCGTGGTTATGGTGATGCTGATCGGGGAGATCGGGGAGCTGCTCGAAGAGGTGCGCGATATTTTCGGGATCTGACGGAGGGCATATGGACGGTACTCTTCGGGATATCTTTTTGAAGATCTGCGGCGCGGCGCTCCTTTTCGTTACGGTTTCAATGGTAATGACCGCGCTCGGAAAGGGCGCGAGCCTGCCCACGAGACTATGCGGCCCTGTCTTGCTTTACGGTGGGGTGCTCTTACTTCTTCTGCCGCTACTTGGACGCTTGAAGCGGCTCACGGAGGGCTACGTGCTCGCGTCGTACGGCGAAATGATGCTGAAAGCACTTGGAATCGCGTTTCTTTCCGAGATCGTTGCGGGGATATGCCGCGACGGCGGGGAGGGGGGCGTTGCATCGATCGTCGAGATGGCGGGGAAAATTCTGATCCTCCTTCTTTGCTTTCCCCTGATTGAGTCCCTCCTCGAAACGGTCGAGGGGCTTTTGTAGAGGAGGTCGGGGCGCTGCTCCAAATCCCAAACAGGTGCTTTCTGAAAAAGGCTCCCGAGAACCTCGAAAGCCTTTCTCAAGGATTTTCGGGCAATTCAAATATTTGGATATGAAAATACAAGGGAATACGTATGAAAAAGCAGTTTTTTTGTATAGTCCTTCTCCTTCTTTTTTTGCCGGTCCTTTCATTTCCGGCAGAGGCGGCGGACGAAACGGCCGAGGCGCTTCCTCCCGAGCTGCAGGAGGGCTACGAAACGATGCTCGATGCGATTCCCGACGGGGTACGGGATCAGCTTCCGGACGATTTCACGTCGGAGAATGGGGAGGGGCTCTCCTCGGCGATCGGGGAAATGCTCGAGCCCTCGTATTTGGCGGCGGTCATCTTAGAGGCGCTCGGCGTTTATCTTGACGACGCCCTGAGGCTCCTCGCGTCGCTGTTCGGGATACTCATTCTGTCGGCGGTCTTTTCGGCGGTGCGGAGATCGGTAAAGTCGAGCGCACTCGGCAGAGTCGTAACGCTCGTGGCATCCTGCGCGATCCTTGCGGCGATCGCGGATACGCAAACGAAGCTCTTCTCCCAGCTTTCGGATTACTTTTCACAGCTTTCGGTGCTTGCGGGTGGAATGATCCCCGTGTCGGGAGTGCTTTACGCGATGGGCGGCAACGTCGCGGGAGCGGCGACGGGCGGTGCCGCGATGTCGATCTTTCTTGCGATCAGCGAATTCGTCGGTGGGGAGCTGCTCTTCCCGACCGTCGGTGCCTGCCTCGCACTCGCGTGTGTGCCCGTTTTCGCCCCCGGGCTCAACGTGCGGAGTCTGTCCGCCTGCATCAAAAAGACCTTTACCTTTTGTCTCGGTTTTCTGATGATGATGATGTCGGCACTTCTCGCGCTTCGGTCGGGGCTAGCTATGAAGGCGGATTCGATCAGCGCGCGAACGGTGAAATACGTCGCGTCGTCGGTCATTCCCGTGGTCGGCGGTTCGATCGCGGACAGCCTCAGAACGGTCGGCGCGAGTGTAGAGTACCTTCGTACGACGGTCGGTGTTGCGGGGATCCTGCTCGTCGTGCTGCTACTCGTTCCCGTACTTGTGAACGTGCTCGTCACGCGCTTTTGCCTTATTCTTGCAGAAAGCACTGCCGAGGTGCTCGGATGTGACGGTGAAGCAAGACTCCTGTCTGAGCTTGTCAGTGTATACGGCTATATTCTGGCGGTCGCGGTAATGTGTGCGGTGATGTTTATTTTTGCACTTACCATTCTGACGCGCACCGCGGCGGCGATCGGTTGAGGGGGGACGGATGAAGGCATATTTTCTTGCGGTTATACTGACCGCGATATTTGGCGGGATTTGTGAGGAGGTGCTTCCCGAATCGAGCTCGGTGCGACCGCATATGAAGCTTGTGACGGGACTTTGTGTGCTTGCGGTGATCGTACTTCCCGCGAAGGATGCGCTCATATCGGTCGGAGATTTTTTCGGGAGGATCGATCTCGACGAGATCCTTGAAAACGAGCAGAAGGAAGAGGAGTATGAGGAGATCCTTGACGGTGCGCTTTCGCGCTATTCGGCAGAGGAGATCGGACGGTGTCTCGGGGAGCTTCTTGAAGCAGAATATGGCCTTGCGGACGGCACCTGCCACGCATCGGTCGTTCTCGGGGCGGACGGAACGGTGTCGCGCGCCCTCGTTACCCTATCGGGAGCCTCGATCTTGACCGATCCCTATAAGATCGAGGCATTTGTCAACGCTCTGCTCGCCTGCCCGTGTGACGTGGCGGTGGAGTAGCGGACGGTAGGGGAGAAAGGAGAAAGAATGGAAAAACGTGAAATGGGACGGAGGCTTCGCGCACGAGGAACGTGGATCTTGTTGCTTGCGGGTGCGCTCGGGATTTGTCTGCTCCTTGTCGGAAGCCTTTCCGGTACGAAAAAGGGCGACGGCGACGCGGAGGAGACCGTCGAGAAGCATCCGAACTCGTCGGAGGCGCTACAGCTGTACGTTGATACGCTTGAAAGAAAGATCTCGGAGCTCTGTGAAAGCGTCAACGGCGTCTCTCGTGTGCGTGTGGCAGTCACGTTGGCATCGGGATACGAATACGTCTATGCAAAGGACGCCGAGCTTGATTCGGGCGGAAACGGTACCACGGGCTCGTATCATTACCTTACGATCGGAAGCGGATCCTCCGAGTCAGCGGTCTATCTGTCAGAGAAGCCGCCGACGATCGGTGGGATCGGTATCGTATGCGTGGGCGGGAACGATCCGACGGTGAAAAGAGAGCTGATCGAGCTTGTATCGGCGGCGTTCGGCGTCCCGAGTAATAAGATCTACGTCGCAGAGGGAGCGTTCGGGTAGAATCCGAATGCCGAGAGTAAAATTCCGTACGCGGTTATAATCCACGCAGAGAACACATATAGATACGGTGTACAGCAAAACGCGTAACAAATCCTAATTTACGAGAAATCGGAGGGAACATTATGAAGGAAAACAAGTTTCTGGAGAAGATCGCCGCATTCGGCAGACGGGTCGGGCGGCGAAATTGGGTGATCATCGGTGCGGTGATCCTGATCGGCGGTGCGATCTGTCTGAATTTCATTCTGTTCGGCGGCTCGCCTGCAAACGGATTCGATTATGATGGAGAGGAGACGCAGGCATCGGGCAACCCGAGCGGGGGAGACAACGCGACGGATGCAGGGAAGGAGGACGGTTACTTCTCCTCGGTGCAGGTCAGCCGTCAGCGCGCAAGAGACGAGGCGCTTGAGGTGCTTCAGAGCGTAGTAGAGAATGAAAACGCCGACGAGGCGGCAAAGAACGAGGCGCTTGCGCAGATCTCTCAGCTTGCAGGTGAGATGGAGCAGGAGTCGAACATCGAGACGCTCGTGCTTGCAAAGGGTTTTGAGGCGTGCGTTGCGGTCGTGAGCGACGGTAGCGCGAGCATCGTTGTGAAGTGTGCGGAGGGTAAGCTCGTCCCGAGCCAGATTTCGCAGATCAATGAGATCGTCTACGAGCAGGCGGGCATCGAGCCGGTCAATATCAACATCATTGAGAGATGAGAGAAGAAAAGAGCGGGATGTCACGCAGGACAGTCCGCTCTTTTTCGCTTAATGGGAGAAGGTGGCTTTTTCAAGCTGCCTTTTTTGATAGAATGCCCGACCTTCCTTGACAATTTCGGGTAAACGCGCTATAATATTTTATCATAGTGCGTTTATGTGAGGTTTGTTATGAAAAGTTCGACTCTGAAGAGCCACATCGAAGCGGGACTCGTATATTTCGACGGCGGAACGGGATCGGTGCTTGCATCGATGGGACTTTCCGCGGGAGAGCGTCCCGAGGTGTGGTCGCTGACACATCCCGACGAGATCCGTGCGCTCCACACGGCCTATTTCCGCGCGGGTGCAAATATCGTCAAAACAAATACCTTTGGCGCAAATCCGCTTCATTACGACGAGGCAACGCTGGAAAGAATCGTTCGGAGCGCCGTTTCTCTTGCGCGCGAGGCGCGTGACGGGACGGTGGGGGACGGCGAGGGCTTCATTGCACTCGATATCGGTCCGCTTGGTGTTCTCTTCGAGCCGTACGGCACGATGACGTTTGACAAGGCAGTCGAAGCATTTTCGCACGTCGTACGGATCGGCAGGGATGCAGGTGCTGACTGTATCCTGATCGAAACGATGACCGACTCGTACGAAACGAAGGCGGCGGTGCTCGCGGCGAAGGAAAACGCCGATCTTCCCGTTTTTGTTACGAACAGCTACGATGCAAAGGGCAGGCTGATGATGGGTGCGAGTGCCGACGTAATGGTCGCACTTCTTGAGGGACTCGGCGTGGACGCCATCGGTATGAATTGCTCGACGGGCCCCTCCGCGATGCTTCCAACCGTCAGGGAGATCTGTAAATATGCGTCGGTTCCCGTAATTGTAAATCCCAACGCGGGGCTGCCTCGTGTGGATGACAGCGGAAACACGGTCTACGATCTGTCCCCCGAGGAATTTGCCGAGGCGGTACGGGAGATCGTTCGTGCCGGTGCGCGGCTGATTGGCGGCTGCTGCGGAACGACGCCCGATTACATCAGGGCAACCGTCGACAGAACGCGCGGAATGGAGCCTGTTCCGCTCACGAAAAAGCCGCGAACGGTCATTGCGTCCTCGAAAAAAACGGTCGAATTCACCGCGCGCCGCACGGTTTCAATCGGAGATCTTCTCAGCAGTGAGGGCAAGACGATCCTAAAGGAAGCGCTCGAAGCGGGCGACGTCGATACGTTCATCGAGCTTGCCGAAGCGCAGGAGGATGAGGACGCCGAGGTGATTTCCGTTAACGCAGGACGTCTTGAGCCCGACGAAAAAACCTTGCTTCGTGACACGGTAAAGGAGCTTCAGGGTGTCACGTCATTGCCTCTTATGGTTGAGACCGACGACGTCTGTGCGATGGAGAACGCACTGCGGTATTATAACGGTAAGGCGTTGATCGGTGCCGTATCGGGGACGGATGAGAGCATGGACGGAGTCTTTCCGCTTGCGAAGAAATACGGCGGCGTGGTGGTTGCATTGACTTGTGACGAGAACGGTGTTCCCGATACCGCAGAGGAAAGAGTGGCGATTGCCGAAAGAATTCTTGCGAGGGCGCAGGAATACGGACTTTCTGCGTGTGACCTTTTGTTTGATCCGCTTTCGGAGAATGCGTTTATGGCTGCCGCCGAGGCGGCTCGTCGCATCCGTACGGAGATGGGCTGCTGTACTACGGTCGGAGAATCCTCTCAAGGCGAGGCAGCACGGATATGACAGCGGTTTTATGTATTCTCGCGTTTTCCGTGATCGGACTGATCACCGTCGTTCTTTTGAAGCCGTCGGTACGTCTGCCCGTCGTCGGTGCAACGGTCAGCATCTACTGGGTGCCTCCGCTTGTCGGCGTGTGTGCCGTTCTCATCAGCGGTCTTTTGTCACCGTCGGAGGTGCTTATGGGGCTGACCGCGTCGGGAGACGTAAACCCGCTTAAGATCCTGACGCTCTTTCTGTCGATGACCTTCCTTTCGGTCTTCCTCGACGAGGCGAAATTTTTCGGCTATCTCGCGACCGCGATCCTGAAAAAGGCGGGGCGAAACCAGTTTCGGTTTTTCCTTTACCTCTTTTTGACCGTTTCGGTGCTTACGATCTTTACGTCAAACGATATCATCGTTCTGACCTTTACCCCCTTTCTTTGCTACTTCGCAAAGCGTGCAAAAATCGATCCGCTTCCGTATTTCATTTGCGAATTCGCGGCGGCGAATACCTTCAGTATGGCGCTGATGATCGGAAATCCGACGAACATCTATCTTTCCGCATCGGCAGGGGTCGATTTCGGTACGTATCTGTCCGAAATGTGGCTTCCGACGCTTCTCGCAGGCGTGACGGTGCTCGCGATGCTGCTCCTTCTCTTTTATAAGCGGCTCTCGCATCCTATGACAAACGAGATCTCGGCGACGGAGGAGGAAACGACGCTCGACAAGGGCTTTCTCGCGATCGGACTCGTACACCTTGGGCTTTGCATCGTTTTGCTTACACTGTCATCCTATTTGCCGATCCCGATGTGGCTGCTTACGTTGATTTTCGCTATCAGTCTGCTCTTTTCGGTGTTCGTTTATCAGCTTATCAAGCGGAAACGCTCAAATATCCTCCTTCGCTCCTTCGGGCGACTTCCTTACGATATCGTTCCGTTTGTGCTGTCGATGTTCGTCCTCGTGCTTGCACTCGATAAGTACGGTGTGACGGGCGTCATCCGTGATCTTCTGTCGGGAGAGGGGACGGTGTTCCGTTACGGATTTGCCTCCTTCCTTTCGGCGAACGTGCTCAACAATATTCCGATGAGCGTTCTGTTCAGTCCCGTTGTCAGAGGCATCGCGGATGCGGGAGCGCGCACGACCGCACTTTATGCGACCGTGATCGGCTCGAACCTCGGCGCGTTCTTCACGCCGATCGGCGCACTTGCAGGGATTATGTGGAGTGCAATGCTGAAAAAGTACAGTGTACGGCTTTCCTTCCTCGATTTCATTCGCTACGGTGCGGCGATCGCCATTCCGTCGCTTGTAATGGCGCTTCTCGGAGTGCTGATATAGGGATGTGCAAGCCGAACGGCGTGCAGAATTAGCGGAAACTTGACATTCAATTTGCGCCGCCCCGAAATATTCCGCGCAGCCCGGGCACCTGCGTTCCGCGGTTATATATTGATATACAAGAAGGGGCTGTCTCAACGAGACAGCCCCTTCTCTCTTTGGGGTGGTGCGGTGCTCGCACCTTTTATTTTTGAATTATTCCTCGTCCTCGCGCTTTTTCAAGACGATCACAGCGGGGGCTGCGATCGCGATCACTGCGAGTGCGATCGATGCTCCGACGACCGAGCCGCATCCGCCTGCATCGCCGTCCCCCTCGCCTGTGCCGTTGCTTTCGACGGGAGGCTGGGTCACGGGATCGGTTTCAGGCTGGGTTACGGGATCGGTTTCGGGCGTAGTGGTTTCCCCATTGGGATCAGCGGTGACATTCGGCTCGATGGGGTCCTTGGATACGTCGGGAGTGTGAAGCTCGTTCACGTAGTTGCCCTCTGCATCCTGGTTTACCCAGTAGGTGTAGTCGATCGTAACGGGCTGATCAACACCGTTATAGGTCAGATAGTAGTAGGGGCTGGTCGGATATTGATCAATGCCGAGGCGCTGGAGGAAGGGATAAACGTTGATGAAGCCGTAGGCCGCCTTGTTTGCCAGATAGCAAAGCTTACCCGAGGAGATATCCTTCGTGGTGATAAAGCAGTCATAGCCGCTCCAGCCGATCTCCGCGCCGTTGTTCTGAATGCGCATTGCGCCGGAATCTCTGATGCTTTCGAGGTAGTAGTTGTTCTTGATGTACTTCTCGGAGTCCTGACGGTCGATCCACGCAGTTGCGTATTCGAGACAGTAGTCGGTCGAGCCGGTGATCTGGTGAGCCGAGGTACAGGTCTCGGGACCGGTGAGCGTACCGGTGAAGTAGTTGCCCTCGATCAGCGCGTATGCGGTATTTGCATAGCCAAGGAAGGCGCAAGCCGCACCCGTGTGCGTTGCTATGATATTAGCGGTGACACCACAGCCGAAGATACGGGGCGCTTGTCTGTTGCCCGAGCCGAAGGAATAGCTGAAGATGCCTGCGGCACCGAGGCCGCTCGAGTAATAGGTCTTATGATAGTCCTCGTTGATCTTGCCCTTGCAGTGAACCGAGTCACAGATACCGTCACTGCCCGCAGTGCCGTCCTCGCGCTTGGTGTCGGTCGTGCAGAGGTTATATGCGGCATCGTCGCAGTAGCCGTCCTCGTTGGGGTCCTGCGTCATCGTGTAGAGGTGCTTTTCGTTATAGGCAACGACGTCACCTGCCGAGAGACAGCCGAAGAAGGTGTTGTAGCCGCCGGTGAAGGATACGCCGCCGATCGATCCCGAGCCGACGTCTCCTGCAATACCTGCAGAGGTGAAGTTCGAGATGATGTTGCCGGTGTTGACACAGTAGTACATCTCGACTGATTGCACGGATCTTGCGACCAGACCGCCACACTGGATCGGGTGATTGTGCGTGTTGTTGTCACTTGTTTTGGTAACGCCTTCTGCGAGGATATCGCCGGTGTTGAGGCAGTAGTTGACCTTGAGACGGTCCTGCGTGTAGCTGATCATGCCGGCCGCGTACTGACGGTGGCTGGTGATGGTACCATTGTTGATGCAGTTCTCGAATACCAGGTCACAAACGAAGTTCGGATAGGAGGAGCATCCGGGACGGCTGATGATGCCAGCCGCATAGTTGTAGAGGGAGGTGATGTCGCCGTTATTGATACAGTTGGTTGCGGTGATGTCACCTGCGGCATAGCCGCCGATGCCTCCGCCTCGGTGAGCACCGATGACGGTGCCGTCGTTGATGCAGTTGTCATAGATGACGTGCATACCGTTTCCGAGGTCATCGGAGCGGACGAGCTGTCCCGAGATACCGCCGTTGTTACCGCCTCCGCTGATCGGAGCGACTGAGTTGGAGGTCAGGATGTCACCCGTGTTGGTGCAGTTCAGGAAGCTGATCTCGGTTGCGGTTCCGTTTGTAAGAATACCTGCCGCCACAGCGTAGATCTTCAGAACGCGAATGCCCTCTTCTTCGGCGAAGAGGTCGTGGCAGTCGTTATCGGAGATCGTTCCGTAGTTGTTGCAGTTTTCGAAGAGAGCAGTGGTTACAAGCGTGTTGTCAGATCCGTCTCCGCGGAGGGTCGCCTTCTCAAGAGAGCCGACGAGACCGCTTGCGCGATGTGCGGTGATATTGGCGTAGTTTTCGCAGTTCTTTGCCGTGAGGTCGCCGAATGCGGCTCCGACGAGCGCGCCCGTGTAGATCGACTCATACATCAGAGCCTCGGTTCCGTCGGGATTCGTCATACGAATGGTCTTGGCCGTTTCATAGCCCTTGAGGATGGCGGAGTTCGAGATGTTTTCGAGCGTTGTGTCAGTGGACTGCATTGCGATGGTGCCGCAATGCGTCGGGAGGTTCAGGCCGTTGTCGGATCGGAAGTTGATCGAGCCCTTGATAATGAGGTTCTTAACGGTAGCGCCCTCCATCTCTGCAAACATCGGTGCAGAAAGGGTAACGGTCTTGCCGTTTCCGTCAAGGGTTCCGCTGAAAATGAGCTCGGCGAGTACGTTGTTGAACGTATCGAGTATAGGGGTGCCGTCTTTGTTATATGCGACTCCGTAGGTCGAGGAAATAGAAATGTCCTTTGCAAGGTAATAGTCGCCATTTTCCTTCATTGCGAGGAAATCCTCCTCGGAGTTGATCGGCGTGCCCGAGGGAGTGTAGCCGGATTCGACCGTTCCAAAAGAGGCAGCAGGGGCTGCCGAGACAGTCGTGGTGAACAGTCCGACCGTGAAGAGTGATAGGATCATCACGGCGGTGAGCAGAAGGGAAGTGATTCTGCGCATAATTTCGAGTCCTTCTTTCTTTCTGAATTTTTTGGCGGAGTAACACGATCTCCGTCCCTTAAAAATAGTATATCAAAAAATCACTTATCTGTCAAGGGTGACGGAAAATTTTGTGCATTCTACCATAGGACTTTTATGCGGATCAGCTGTGTCTTTTGAAAAGCGTAACGGCGGGGAAGAGGGCAAACAGGAAAACGGGGAAGAAAACGGTAGCGTTACAGCCGTCCTCCGAATTGCCTACAGAGATGTCCGAGCCCGTGGAAGAGGCGACCGTTTCCTCGGTACCGCTATTCGGTGGAGGTTGGTCTCCACCGCCCTCGTCGGGAGCCTCCGCCACTGCATAGACTGCAACGTAGCTCTTGTCTCCCGTGACGGGAGTAAGCTCCGAGGACCAACCGACGAAGGCGTAGCGTACGTCATCGCGAACGACGTCGTGTACGGTCGGTGCTGTCGGGATCGAGCCCATTTCACACAAAAGCTCGCCGAGAACGGTCGTTTGGTCATCGTCGAGGAAGATCACAGTGTGGCGCGGGACCGTTACGAGCTCAAGATAATAGCGCGAGGTGTAGCCCTCGGTTCCGTTCGCTGTCACGATCCTCGCAAAGCCCTCCTCAAAGTCGTATACCGTAACGATATCCGCTTTGCTGAGCACACCGATGCGCTTCGAGCTCGCGCTTGCCTTTTGGCGGATGTTCAGGGAGTCTGCCGTTACAATGTATCTGCCTGCGAGCTTACCGCTCTTTTCGTAGTCGCAGACCGTGGTGCCGCCCATCTCGTATTTGGGCGTTCCGTAGCCGATGATATAGCTGCTGTCGAGCGGATACGCATCAAGCGCAACCGCGCCGCTCGCGGTGTTTCCTTCGACGGTATGTACGTACGTTCTGTCGGTATACCGTACGATCCCGACGTGGGTCGAAAGTGCCGAGCTGCCCGATTTTTTGAAGAAGATCAGGTCGCCCGCCTTCGGGGAATAGAATCCGCCGTGCGCGGGAGAGGCTTCCCAAAGCCCCTTCGGCTTCAGAAAATCGCGGATCCATCGGGTGCAGCTTACCTCGCCGCCCGCGACGCTCTCGGGGATTCCTGCTTGACGGAGAGACCAATTCACGAAGGACGCACACCACGCGTAGCCGTAGCTGTATCCGTTGCCCTCGTTGTTGTCGAGTTTGCCGTAGAGGCGGTTGTACTCGACGAAGTTCTTGTTGCCCGTGGCGTTACCGCCTGCGAAATCCGAACCGCTGTTGCCCTCGTGATACCCGAGCTGTGACATCGCGACCGCGAGCAGGTCTGCGGCGCCGTTGCCCGACAGCTCGATCGATTGTAAATTTTTGTAATAAACGCTGTTTTTATAGTCCGAAGACATATTGTAGCTGTACGGCGAAAGTGCGTATACCGTCAGCGAAAGAACGGGAAACAAAAGCAGTGCCGATAGAAGCACTGCGGAGACGTATCTGAAAAGAGAGGTAGGTTGTTTTCTTGGCATCGTATGCCTGCCTTTCTTGATTGTTTGTGATAAGACATCAAAGCGTCCGCGAGTGAGAAGGAATCGGAATCCTCCAAGGCTTGCCCGAGGAGGTTTCGATTTCAGAGCACTCAGGAGCGGACACGAAGGGAGTGCGTAGAGCACCTATCCATATAAAGCGGATGCTTTATTAAGCTTTCGAAAAAGGTTTTTGAAGATTCAAAAGAAACTTTTTTCAAAAAGTTTCTTTTGTGGGGCTCGGGGCAACGCCCCGTACCATCACGCAACGCCCCGCTTCTCCTCATAATCCTCCTTTTTCCCTGCAGATCTCCCGGATCACCTCGCCTGCCGCGATCAGCCCCGCGACCGACGGAACGAAGGAAAGACTGCCGGGGGCGCGTCCGCCGCCCTTTTCGTCGACCTCATTCCTCGAGATCTCGGGATGCAGAGGAGACGGCGGCTCCTCGGAGCATACGACCTTCAGATGGGGGATTCCGCATTTGCGAAGCCTTGCGCGCATCACGCGGGCGAGAGGGTCTCCCGATGTCTTGTAGATGTCGGTCACAACGAAGCGTGTCGGATCGAGCTTATTGCCCGCGCCCATACAGCTGATGAGCGGAACGCCTGCCGTATGTGCACGCACGGCGAGCTCGATCTTTGCCGAGACGGTGTCGACCGCGTCAACGATATAGTCAAAGGAAGAAAAATCAAAGGTGTCTGCATTCTCAGGCAGGAAAAACTCGTGACGGACCGTCACGGTGGCGTCCGGATTGATGTCGCGGATACGGTCACGCGCTACGTCGGTCTTGAATGCTCCGACCGTACTGCGAAGTGCAACGAGCTGACGGTTCAGATTGGTTTCGCTGACCGTGTCGTGATCGACGAGAGTGAGATGCCCGACACCTGCGCGCGCAAGCGCCTCGACCGCATAGCTTCCGACGCCGCCGATGCCGAATACCGCAACGTGCGCCGAATACAGCCGCACGACACCGCTCCTCCCGAGCAGATAGGCCGTGCGTTCATCCTGCTTTTTCGTTTGTGCGATCGAATCCATCGTGGTGTTCCTCGTTTCATAAGGCGGTGTGGCGCATTCCCGGGGTGCGCAAAATGCGGAAGAAGTGCCGAGGATCTCCGTGCTATGCGGTCTCTCATCGATTTTCCTTACCATACCCATTATACCAAAATACGGAGATGTTGTCAATATCAAGGCGCGAGATCAGCCGCTTCCAATTTTCGGGAAGTGCGCCAATAACAGGAAAATAAAAGACCGAGCCCGTGTCACGCAGTGTGAAGAGGGCTCGGCTTGAGGATAAGCTTATTTGGTTATTCCTCGCGCTTTTTGAGAAGCACGAGTGCAGGAATGCACAGCGGCAGAAGCACAGGGAGCGCGGTGGTCGCATTGCATCCGAAATTGCCATCGCTCGTCGGAGCGTCCGTTATGGGATCATCCGTCGGGGGCTCGCCCGTCGAGAAATCAGAACTGTGTATAGCGTCCGATGATTCGGATGGCTCGATCTCTTCGGTGCTTTCGTCCGATGAGGGCTCGGAGGGATCGTCTGTGACGGGCTCGGTGCATACGATTTCTTCATCGGTTCCGATCTCGGCATCCGTCGTAACGTCGGGTGCAGTTGTGATGACGGAGGGCCATGTGGTGATTGCCGGGGGATTCGTTGTCTCGGAATCCGGAGCAGTCGTTTCGGGCTCGGGGACCGTCGTTTCGGGCTCGGGAAGCGTCGTTTCGGGCATCGGCACGGTCGTTTCAGGCTCAGGGACCGTCGTTTCAGGCTCAGGGACCGTCGTTTCAGGCTGGGGAACCGTCGTTTCGGGCTCGGGAACCGTCGTTTCGGGCTCGGGAACCGTCGTTTCAGGCGGCGGTGTGATCTTGGTCGTGACGTTGATTGCTACGCTCTCTGCGCTTGCATAGGAGGTCGAGGTCTCGGCTATGCGGCAGGTGAAGGAATACGGTGTTCCTTCGGAAAGCCCCGCGAATACGTTGCTCGTCTGCCACGCACCACCGTTCATACGGTATTCGTAGCCTGTGATCTTTGTCAGCGTGACCGAATCGGTCGTGACCGAGGAGACGGTCGGGGCAGTTGGCCGAGAGACTGCGTTCTTTGCGCTGTATGAAATCGTTTTCAGTTCACCGATCGAGCCGTCTGCGAGCTTCACGTAGAAGGTGATCGTGTGTGTGCCCGCGGAAGCCTCCGAGGTGTTGACGTCGAGGTCATAGCGCAGGGCATTTTTGCCGCCTGCCGTTATGACGGCACCCTCGGGCGTGACGAGAGCCTTACTCTCCCACTTGATCGTCGAGGTGTCACCGTCGAAGCAGTATCCGAACGAGGACAGCTTGCGCGTCGTGTAGCCGATCCATCCGCGTATGCCGATCTTGTCGCCTACGGTGAGAGCGGAGAGATCGGGGCTTGACGCAAGTGCACTGCCGTTCACGCGGAAGCCGTCGATGATCGACGCCTTGTGATACCACAGCTCCTTCGCATTTTGATAGGGCTCGAACGCATCGGATGCCGTAAGCTGGATGATACGGTCGGTGTTGTTCATAATGTAGCCCGTGACGGTCTCGCCGTTTATCGTGCAGGTCGCCTTGACTCGCCCGCTTTCTGTAATCTCCGTGACCTCAAACATCGAGTAGCGCGGCAGAAGCCAAGTGTGGCTTGTTGCCGTTTCAGAGGTGAAAACGTATTTGTTCGTCGTTGCCACGTAAAGCCCCGGCGTGATATTCTTTCCCGTGTAGTCGATCTCTCGCGTTTCGGCGTTTGATTTGTACGGCAGGATGCCGTAGCCGCGTATGTAGGAGCTCGATAGCGAATAGGATTTCACGTAGACTCCGCCGCCATTCGTTTCAAGCCCTGCCGCAGAGGAGGTGTTACCCTCGACGGTGTAGACGCTTGTGCCGTCCGAATAGAGGACGAGCCCGATGTGCGACTCGACCGAGCCGTTTGACGAGAAGAAGATCAGATCGCCGGGGAGGGGAATATAGTTGCCGTCGAAGTGTGCGGAATTCTCGAAGTAGCCGCAGGTGCGAAGCTGGGTTGCCCACTGGGAGCAGCTCAGCTCCTTCCAGATGTACGCGCTGTCACCCTTATGGTTTCTGCACCAGTCGGTGAGCTTTGTGTAATTATGACACCGTGCCTGCAGGAGACAGAAGGATACGAAGGAGGCGCACCAGTAGTAGCCGTAGCCGTCCGTATCGTTGTATTTACCGAAGTTGTAATTATATTCGGCGAAGTTTTTCGTGCCGCCGACGAGACCGCTGAATTCACCGCTTACATCGCTCTCCTGATAGCCGAGCTGGGAGAGGGCAACGGCGAGCACGTCGGTGCGTCCGTTTCCCGTTAGCTCCACGGAAAGGAGACGGTCATAGTACGGCCCCGCTTTATAGGAATCGGACGCGCCGTTTGAGCCCTTTACGTATGTACCCGCCGATGCGGGAAGAGAAAAGATCGGAAGCATCATAAGCGCGAGTGCTACGGAGAAAAGACGTAAAATGCGTTTTTTCACAAAGATTACCTCGATCGAGTGTAGTATTACAGCAGGAAGAGAATCGCGCCGACTGCGGCGAATTGCAAAATAATGATCGCAGGAATACCGACCATAAATTTCGCTTTTTTCGTTTTGTGTCGCACCGCAAGCATCGTAAGAAGCATTGCGATAGAGCCGCCAAGAGCCGAGATCACGAGGAGGGATGCCTCGGGAATGCGGAGCTTCGGGCCCTTTTTGTTGCTTTTACCGTTTTTGTCTTTCGGAGAGACCTTGTAGGAATATCCCGCGATCGCTTTGTCGTAAAGCGTTACGATTACCGCGATGAGCGAGATTACACCGAGGTAAATATACGGCAAATAGGGAAGGATTTTGTCAAGCATAAACAGACCTCTGTGGAAAAGTTTTTGAAGTTCTCAGAAACTTTTTTCAAAAAGCTTCTGCGTGGGGCGCAGGGGCAAGGCCCCTGCAATATTCCCGATTACTTTTTCGGGAAGCTGTCACGCAGACCCACGACGCGATTGAAGCAGTTCTCGTTTTTCGTATCCTTGCAGAAATAGCCGACGCGGACAAACTGAAACTTGTCGCCTGCCGCCGCATCGGAAAGGCAGGGCTCGACCAATGCGTTGTCGATCTTCGTGAGGGATTCGTCGTTCAGGAAGTCGAGATAGGTCTTTCCCTCGGGAACGTCTGCGGTGTTTTCGATATTGAAGAGGCGGTCGTAGAGCATCAGGGATGCAGGCTTCGCGTATTTTGCGGACAGCCAATGGATCGTGCCCTTGATCTTTCTGCCGTCAGCAGGCATTCCGCTTCCGGTCTCGAGATCGGCGGTCGCATGGATACAACGGATGCTGCCGTCATCGTTCTTTTCGATGCCCGCATACTTGATGATATAGCCGCCCATCAGACGAACCTCGCCGTCGGGCTTCAGACGGAAGAACTTCGGAGGCGGAACCTCTGCAAAGTCGTCGGCATCAATATAGATCTCGCGCGTCATCGGGACGTTTCTCGTTCCGAGCTCGGGCTTCTGCGGGTGGTTCGGGAGCGTGATCTCCTCCTCCTTGTCCTCGGGGTAGTTGTCGATGATCACCTTTATGGGAGTTACTACCGCAACGCGGCGCAGTGCGTTCTCGTTGAGGTCGTCGCGGACGCAGGCTTCAAGCTGACGGACGTCTACGGTGTGGTCGGTGTTGGTCACGCCCGCCTCGCGTACGAAGGTGAAGAGTGCGTTCGGCGTATAGCCGCGGCGGCGCAGACCGCAAAGCGTCGGGAGACGGGGATCGTCCCAGCCGTCCACGTAGCCCTCCTCCACGAGCTGGCGGAGGTAGCGCTTCGACATAACGGTATAGGTGATGTTCATACGTCCGAATTCCCACTGATGCGGCTTCTTCTCGAAGCCGATCTTGTCGACCACCCAGTCGTAAAGCGGTCTGTGGTTGCGGAATTCGCTCGAGCAGAGCGAGTGGGTGATGCCTTCAAGCGCGTCCTGAATGGGATGTGCAAAGTCGTACATCGGGTATACGCACCACTCGTCGCCCTGACGGTGATGGTGGATGTGCTTGATGCGGTAAATGACGGGATCGCGCAGATAGGGGTTATCCGAGGAGGGATCGATCTTCGCGCGGAGCGTACGTGCACCGTCGGGAAACTCGCCGTTCTTCATTCGCGTAAAGAGCTCAAGGTTCTCCTCGACCGAGCGATTGCGGTAGGGGGATTCCTTCGATGCGACCGAGCGGTCGGTGCCCTTGTAGTCGGCGAGATCGTCCTTCGAAAGGTCACAGACGTAAGCGTCGCCCTGCCGAATGAGCTGAACGGCATACTCGTAGCACTTCGAGAAGTAGTCCGAGCCGTAATAGACGCCGCCCGTGGGGGTCGCGCCCAGCCACTCAAGGTCCTCGCGGATCGAGCGGACGAATTCGTCGCTCTCCTTTGCGGGGTTCGTGTCGTCGTAGCGGAGATTGAAGAGACCGCTGTACTTGTTCGCGACGTCGGTGTTGATGCAGATCGCCTTCACCGAGCCGATGTGGAGGTATCCGTTCGGCTCGGGCGGGAAACGCGTGTGAATTTTCAGCTCGGGATCGATGCGCAGATCCTCGTCAATGATGTCGTGTATAAAATTGTTGTTGATTTCTTCCATATTCGTACTGCCTTTCTTTGCGGGGATGCAGGGCTTTGCCCCTGCCAAAGAAGCTTTTTGCAAAAAGTTTCTTTGGAATCTTCAAAAACCTTTGAAAAAGGGGCTCAATTTGTTATTTGTAAAATGTATCACATTTATCGGTGAAAGTTCTTGAAAGTCTTGAAAGCTTCTTTCAAGAAGTTTTCAAGTGGGGTTGCAGGGGCAAAGCCCATGCATAGTCGTCAGATCGAATCAGCAAACGCTGCAAGGCGAGCCTTCGAGCGTTCGACGCCGAGGATCTGCATCACGGCGTAGAGGTCGGGGGCATTCTGCTTACCCGTGAGAGCGACGCGGAGGAACATACTGATGTCCGCTACACTGCCCTTAAAGGCGGAGGGATCTGCCTTGTACGCCTTCATATCGGATGCAAATCCGATCGATTCCGCGATCGCCTTGACCTTTTCGAACCAGACGTTCATATCGTCTGCGGGATCGTAGGATGCGGTAAACGCATTGACCGCCGCCTTGACGTCATCCGCAGAGAAGGAAGCGAGGATCTGCTCCCTGACGCCCTCCTCGTATGCGAAGAGCTCGTCGTAGAAGAATGCCATATAGGGACGCACGTCGGTGTAGACCGCGAAGTCCTTGCGAGGCTTCTTGCCGCCGCGGCCGATCGCGAGGATCGCCTTTGCGTAGTCCGGATCTCTCGAAAGAAGCGCGTGGAATTCCTTGTCGTAGATGACCGTCCAAGTGGTGAGTAACTCGTACATTTCGTCGGCAGTCAATCGTGACAGGACGTTCTTCGAAACGTCAGAGAGCTTCGCCGTGTCAAAGAGACAGCCCGAAACGCACATCTTTTTCACGTTGAACGGGAAATCGGTGTACGGCGCGTCGGGGGATGCGCGGTGCCATTCCTCGTAGTTTGAGTTGAGAAGGGTCATCACGTATTCCATCACGCACGCGGGCGCGTAGCCGAGACGCTCGTAGTCGTCCATATTCGCACCCATATCGCGCTTCGACAGCTTCTTCTTTGCTCCGTTCTCGTCGAGCTTCATCAGCTGGGAGATGTGCAGATATTTCGGGAGCTTGAATCCGAGCTCGCGGAAGAGCTGAAGGTGCTTCGGGAGGGAGGGGAGCCATTCCTCACCGCGGATGACGTGCGTCGTTCCCATCAGATGGTCGTCCACCGCGTGTGCGAAGTGATAGGTCGGGATGCCGTCCGACTTCAGAAGGACGAAGTCCTCGTCGTTTTCGGGCAGCTCGAGCTTGCCGCGAACAAGGTCGGTGAAGGGAGTCTTCTTCTCGGGGTTGCCGTCTCCGATGATGCGGAGCACAAAGGGATTTCCCGCTTCGAGATTTTCCTTGACCTCATCGAGGGTGATTGCGCGCGCCTTTTCCTGTGCCGCCTGTCGCTCTGCGGACGCGTCCGCGCTCCATTCCTTCGACTTGATCTCCGTCTTTTTGTCGACGGCGTTCATCGATTCAAGCTCTTCCTTTGTTGTAAATACGGGATAAGCACGCCCCGCCTTGACAAGCTCCTTCGCGTAAACGTGGTAGATCGGACCGCGCTCGGACTGCTTGTACGGACCGTATGCGCCGTGGTCGCAGACCTTGCCGCTTTCATCGAGGATCGCGCCTTCGTCGAAATTGATGCCGTAGCGCGCGAGGGTGTTGATCAGTCCCTCTGCGGCACCGGGAACCTCGCGCTTTGCGTCGGTATCCTCAATGCGGAGATAAAATACGCCGCCGCTTTGATGCGCAAGACGCTCGCCGACCGTCACGGGGAACATTCCGCCGAAGTGGACGAATCCCGTGGGGCTGGGGGCAAAGCGCGTGACCTTCGCACCCTCGGGAAGATCTCTCGGGGGATACTTCGCCTCCATATCGGCAGGCGTGTCGGTCACGTTCGGGAAAAGCAGCTCTGCGAGAGCCGCGGTCTCGTTCTGGTTTGTGTAGTTCATAGTTGACTCCTATTTTATTGAGGCTCTGCCTCAAGCTTCGTTTCGTTCAGAGAATGACGAAAAGCGTTTTGCGGAAGGGTTGAGAAAAACCGTATCCATCATCAAAAGTTTTTGAAGATTCAAAAGAAGCTTTTCTCAAAAAGTTTCTTTTGCGGGGAGCGGGGCAGAGCCCCGTATTGTCATAGCCTCACATTACCGCGCGGAGCGCGTTTTCGAGCGTCTCCGATGGGCCGTGCCCGGGATAGATCACGATGTCGGGATAACGCTTCGATAACTCTGCGAGACACCCGAGCGAGTCCTGCAGGACCTCGTACGAGCCGCCGTAGAGATCGGTGCGCCCGACGTTATCTGCGAAGATCGTGTCGCCCGAGAGAAGGAAGGGCGCTTGTCCGCTCTTCTCGCAGAGAAAACAGACCGATCCGCCGCTGTGCCCGGGGGTGGAGATCACCGTGACTCTCCCCGATCCAAGCGCGAGGATGTCACCGTCCGAAAGGAGGTTGGTCGCCATTGGAAAGGTGCGATCCTGACCGAAAAAGACCGAAAAGCCGTTCTTTCTTCCGTCTGAAGCAAAGTCCCTGTCGCCCGCTCCGAGGTAGACGGGAACAGAGAAGCGCGAAAGAAGCGGTTCAAGATTCATTACGTGGTCAAAGTGACCGTGCGTCAGAAGAATGCCATCGAGCGCAAGCCCATCTTCATATAGCGCCGCGCACATGACGTCGAGCCGCGCCGCGGGATCGACGATGAAGGCGTGTCCGCTATCGTAGAGAAGGTAGCAGTTCGCACCGAGAAAGCCCTCGGCAAGCGTTTTGAGCTCCATTTCGCGACCTCCCCTCGTCATTTTGCATCATTCTATACCTATTCCATTATAGTATAGCACATTTTTCTAAAATTGTCTATAATTTTCAAAAAAATTATTGCCTCGTCTGTGTTACAGTTTTGTGTGATTGTGTCCGTAAAGAAAGGAGAACCTGATAAATACAAAAAAACAGCGCAGCCGCACGATAGCGGTTACGCTGTTTCTGTATTTTGCCTTCGGATTCAGACCGTAGCGGGCTCCGTCACCTCGGACAGAGTCTCCTCTGCGACAGGCTCCTCTGCGCGCCGCATCTGCTCCTGCGCGTTTGCAAGCATCAATTTTATGCGGTTCTCCTGATTGATCTGCGTGGCGCTCGGGTCGTAATCGACCGCGATGATGTTCGCCTGCGGATGCCGCTCCTTGATCGGCTTCATCATTCCCTTGCCTGCAATGTGGTTCGGGAGACAGCCGAAGGGCTGCGTGCAGATGATGTTGTTCACACCTGATTCGATCAGCTCAAGCATTTCTGCGGTCAGAAGCCAGCCCTCACCCATCTTTACACCGTTTGAGATCACGCCCTCAGGGAGCGTTTTCGTGTGCTCGAACGAGGTGGGGGGATTAAATTTCACGCCCGTCTCTGCGGAGATTTCGTTGATCGCCTCGATCACGTCGTTTTGCTTTTTAATGATGAAATCGTATGCAATTCTCCAGATCCGGACGGACTTCTTGTTTCTGCCGTAGAGCTCGTAATCGAGAATGCTGTTATAAACGCAGTAGAGGCAGAAGTCGGTGAGCCCCGGCATCACCACCTCGGCGTTTTCTTCGGCGAGGAAGGCTTCGAGATCATTGTTTCCGAGCGGGGAGAACTTGACGTAGATCTCTCCGACGATGCCGACGCGAACACGCGGCTCGGAGCGATCCATCGGGATCGCCGCGAAATCGCGGATGATCGCTCGGTAGTTCTCCTTAACCTTTTTGTACGAGATCGCCTTGCCGTCCATCTCTCCGATGATGCGATCGACCCAGGCGTCAAACAACCGCTCGGCGTCACCCTTGTTCTTTTCATAAGGCTTGCACTGATTTGAGAGAGACATCATAAGGTCGCCGTACAAAACTGCATACACCATACGGCGCAGAAGCGGAACGGTGAGCTTGAAGCCGGGATTCCTTTCCATACCGCCCGCCACGCTGAAGGAAATGACGGGAACGTATCCGTAGCCTGCCTTCGCGAGCGCCTTGCGGAGCAGGGAGATATAGTTCGACGCGCGACAGCCGCCGCCCGTCTGCGACATCACGAGCGCGACCTTGTGCGGATCGTGCTTTCCGCTCTTCAAAGCGTCGATGAACTGCCCGATGACGAGCGTGGCGGGATAGCAGGAGTCGTTGTGTACGTAGCGGAGCCCGCTTTCAACGACGCGCGCGCGGTCGGGTACGAGAAGCTCGGTCTTGTAACCGTATATTTTCAGAATCTTTTCAATGATGCGGAAATGGTTCGGAAGCATCGTCGGAATCAGGAGCGTGTGTGTCTCCTTCATTTCCTTCGTGAATATCACGCGATTATCGGTCATAAGTATATCCTTTCTGGATGTCCGAGGCCCTGCCTCGGGCTTTGCAAGGAAACTTTTTGCAAAAAGTTTCCTTGACCTTCAAAAACCTTTCAAAGAAAAAAATGCTTTTGACAAAAGTTTTTGAAGATTTTTAAGAAACTTTTTTCAAAAAGTTTCTTAAACGGGGTACGGGGCAGAGCCCCGAAAAATTACTGCTCCAAGGCACCGAGGAGACTGCGGAGGCGGATGTTGACTGCGCCGAGGTTGGTGATCTCGTCGATCTTGATCTGCGTATAGAGCCGACCTGCCGATTCGAGGATCGCGCGTGTTTCATCGGTCGTGACGGCGTCGATGCCGCAGCCGAAGGAAACGAGCTGAACGAGCTCCACACCGGGGTGCTCTGTGGCATATTTTGCCGCCGAATAGAGGCGTGCGTGGTAGGTCCACTGATTCAGAACGTTGACCTTCGGGGCATCGGTGAGGTGCGAAACACTGTCCTCGGTCACGACGACGAAGCCGAGCGCGGTTGCAAGCTTGTCGATACCGTGTCCAATCTCGGGGTCGATGTGATAGGGCCTGCCCGCGAGGATCATCACACGCTTTCCGCGCTCCTTCGCGTATGCGAGCGCCTCCTCGCCCGTGCGACGGATATCCGTCATATGTGCGTCGTAAGCACGGTATGCCGCACCGATTGCCGTTTTCAGCTCGCTTTTTGTGATCGAGCTGTCGAGATTCGCTTGCAAATAGGGCAGAAGCTCGCGGAGAAGCTCCTTTTTGTCGTTGATATTCAGATAGGGATAGAGGAATCTCTTGCCGCTGAGAGAGTCCATATTGCCTTTCAGAAGCTCCGAATAGTACGCAACGACGGGGCAATTGTAATGGTTGTCCCCCTTCTCCTCGTTGACGTTGTAAGAAAGGGAGGGGTAGAAGATCGCCGTTACGTCCTGCTCGATCAGCGTCTCAATGTGTCCGTGCATAATTTTTGCAGGGTAGCACGCCGTGTCGGAGGGGATGCTGTACTGTCCCTTTGCGTAGATCCTGCGGTCGGAGAAGCCCGAGAGACGCACGTTGTAGCGGAGCGCACGGAAGAGCGCCGTCCAGAAGGGCGCAAGCTCATAGTTGCCGAGCGCGAGGGGGAGACCGATCACGCCGCGTGCATTCGGGAGCTCGGACATTCCTTCCTCTGCAAGCGCCGCAAAGCGCCCTCTCTTGTATTCGTGCAGATTCGGGAGTGTTTCCTCGGGAGAAAGGACCTTGCCTGCACCCTTCTCACAGCGGTTGCCCGAAATGAATCGAGAGCCGTCCGAGAAGGTGTTGACGGTCATATTGCAGTGGTTCGTACAGCCCTTGCAGACCACAGCCTTCGACGTGTGCGTGAAGGACGCGAGCGCCTCCCTTGTGATGAGAGTCGACGGTCTGTCTGCCTTGACCTTGGATCTTGCGTAAAGCGCCGCGCCGTACGCGCCCATCAGTCCCGCGATCGTCGGACGGACGACGGGTCTGCCGAGCGTATTTTCAAAGCTGCGGAGCACGGCATCATTGTAGAAGGTTCCGCCTTGCACGACGACGTTCTCGCCGAGCTCCTCGGGAGAGGTCGCGCGAATGACCTTGTAGATCGCGTTTTTCACGACGCTGATCGAAAGTCCTGCCGAGATATCCTCGACGGTCGCACCGTCCTTTTGTGCCTGCTTGACCGAGGAATTCATAAATACCGTGCAGCGCGAGCCGAGGTCGACGGGACGTGAGGCGAAAAGCCCGAGCTTCGAGAAACGGTCGATATCGTAGCCCATCGATTTCGCGAAGGTCTCGATGAATGAGCCGCACCCCGAGGAGCAGGCCTCGTTCAGAAGGATCGAATCGATCGCACCGTTCTTAATGCGGAAGCACTTGATGTCCTGTCCGCCGATGTCAAGGATGAAATCGACCTTCGGATTAAAATGCGCGGCGGCGGTGAAGTGCGCGATCGTTTCGACGAGACCGCGGTCAATGTGAAAGGCGTTTTTGATCAGAGCCTCGCCATAGCCCGTGACCGCACTTCCTCTGATGCGGATGCGGTCGCCGCAGATCTCGTAAAGCCTTTCGAGTTGCTCCTTGACGACCAGAACGGGATTTCCCTTGTTCGAGCTGTAATAGGTGTGCAGGATCTCGTTTTTATCATTCATCAATACGAGCTTCGTTGTCGTTGAGCCGCAGTCAATGCCGAGATAAGCGTCGCCCGTGTAGGATGCGGGATCGACGAAGGGAACGGTCGCTTTTGCGTGCCGCTCTCGGAAGAGCCCGTATTCGTCCTCATTTTCAAACAGCATCGGGAGGGATGCCGTTTCGACGGTCTGTGTCAGTGCGCCCTCGAGGGAGGCGACAAGCTTGTCGTAGGTAGGAGCCTTTTGCTGTCTTGATGCGTAGATCGCTGCGCCGATCGCGACCGAAATGCACGCATAGGGTGGGCAAACGCCGTTTTCCTCCGAGAGTCTCAGCGTTTCGCGGAAGCGGTTGCGGAGTCCCTTGCAGAAGGAGAGCGGACCGCCGAGAAAGAGGACCTTGCCGCCGATCTTGCGTCCCTGCGCAAGTCCCGCGATCGTCTGGTCGACCACTGCCTGATAGATGCTCGCCGCGATATCCTCCTTCGAGGCACCCTGATTCAATAGGGGCTGGATGTCGGTTTTTGCAAATACGCCGCAACGCGATGCGATCGGATAGAGGCGCTTGTAACGGAGGCTGAGCTCGTCCATTTCATCGTTCGGCAGATCGAGCAGGGTCGCCATCTGGTCGATGAACGCGCCCGTTCCGCCTGCGCAGGTCCCATTCATTCGCTCGTCAATGCCGCCGTCAAGGAAGATGACCTTGGCATCCTCTCCGCCGAGCTCAATGACGGTCGAGGTATCGGGCGCCAGTGTGCGGACGGCCTCGGAGGTCGCGTAGACCTCCTGTACAAACGGCAGGTCTGCCGCTTTTGCGAGACCGAGACCCGCAGAGCCCGAAACGGCGATGTGTACGGGATTGTTTCCAATAAGATCTTTAAGTCTCTTGACGAGCTCAAGCGCCTTTTGGCGCACCTGTGCGAAATGCCGCTCATAGCAGCTGTATACGATCTTTCCGTGCTTCAGAAGCACCGCCTTGGCGGTCGTCGATCCGATATCGATGCCGAGGGAGAGAGGTGCGGGCAGGGAAAAGAAGAGCTCCGACAGACCTTCGCTCGTTGTTTTTTCGGTCGTTGAATTCATTCGTCCCTCCTGTATTTACTTGCGGAAACACATCCGCATTATACTCATAATATATTAGTCTACCACAAATTTTGCAAAGAAACAAGAGGGATTTTGTAAAGAGTCCGAAAATTAGCGAAAAAAACGATAAAAAAGCACAAGCCCGTTCTGAACAGACTTGTGCTTATGGATAAGAAGCTTTTACCGCTTCTTTTTCTTTTTTCTCACCGAATAACCGAACGTACCGAGCTTTCGCCCAAGCTCGAAATATTCGCCGTGGGCGAATGCAACGAGCCCCGCGCGGTCAAGATGCAGCTTGCCCGTGTCGTCCACGAGCGATTCGTCCACGTCGACTGCCACGATGTCCGCGAGGAACATATCGTGCGATCCGAGCGGGATCACGTCAGTGATACGGCATTCAAGCGACAGCGGACATTCCGCGATCACGGGAGCCGAAACGACGCTTCCGCTTTCGGGCGTCAGCCCGAACCGCTCGAATTTGTTCATCTTTGCACCCGTGTAGACACCACAGGAGTCGATCGCACGGATGAGAGAGACCGTCGGCAGGTTTACGGTGAACTCCATATGCCGCTTCAGGATCTCGTACGAATGCCGCTTCGGGCGCACCGAAATGTAGGTTTTGGGCGGAACAGTGTTGATGATCCCCGTCCACGCGATCGTGAGAACGTTCGCGTCACCGCCCTCGAGACTGCCGCAGGTGACGAGCGCCGGGGGAACGGGTGCGGTGAGCGCTCCCCCGGGCCAGTGTAGCTTACCCATATTATTTACGCATCTTTGCGAGAGCCGCGCGGACGCTTTCGAGGGTCTCCTCGTACTTTGCCTTCTTCTGGCGTTCTGCGTTTACGACTGCCTCGGGTGCCTTTGCGACAAAGCCCTCGTTCGACAGCTTCTTTGCGATGCGGTCGATCTCGCCGACGAGACGGACCTCTTCGGCTTCGAGCTTCTTTACTTCCTTCTCAAGGTCGATGATATCGTTCATCGGCAGGAAGATCGTTGCCGAGTCGGTGACGATACGGACGCAGGAGTCCATATCGAGTGTGCCGTCGAAGGATTCGCCGACGACGACCTCAGACGCGGACGCAAGCCTCTGGAAGAACGCGTAGGTTGCGGGGCTGAAGCTCTCCGCATACTTCGTTTCAATATAGACCGTTGCCTTCTTCGACGGAGGAACGTTCATTTCGTTGCGGCGGAGGCGGATCGCCTTGATCGCCGCGATGACGCGACCGAACTGCTCTGCCTCCTCGGGGAATACGAGCGCATCCGTGTATTCGGGGTAATCCGAGATCATAATGCTTTCGGCATCCGATGCGAGGTGGGGGAGTGCGGAGTAGATCTCCTCGGTGATGAAGGGCATAAAGGGATGGAGGAGCTTCAGCGTTCCGATCAGCACGTACGCGAGGACGTTCTGTGCCGTTCTGTTCGATTCGCTCTCCTTGTCTGCGAGGCGTGCCTTCGAAAGCTCGATGTACCAGTCGCAGTAGACGTTCCAGATGAAGTCGTACAGCTCGGAGAGGGCGATGCCGATCTCATAGCGGTCGAGATTTGAGCGAACGGCCTGTACCGTTCGGTTGAAGGCGTCGAGGATCCACTTGTCCTCGGGGGCGAGCGCGCTTTCTGCAGGAAGCTTTACGTCGCTTACCGTCAGATTCATACGGACGAAGCGCGATGCGTTCCAGAGCTTGTTCGCGAAGTTACGCGCAGCCTCGATCTTTTCATCCGAGAAGCGCATATCGTTTCCGGGAGAGTTGCCCGTCGCGAGTGCGAAGCGGAGCGCGTCTGCGCCGTACTTTTCGATGATAAGGAGGGGATCGATGCCGTTGCCGAGCGACTTCGACATCTTTCGGCCCTGCGCATCTCTGACGAGGCCGTGGATCAGCACCGTGTCAAACGGGATTTCGCCCGTGTACTCAAGCGCCGAGAAGATCATTCTGGACACCCAGAAGGTGATGATGTCGTAGCCCGTGACGAGGGTCGACGTCGGGTAGAAGTAGTCGAGATCCTCGGTCTTTTCGGGCCAGCCGAGCGTCGAGAAGGGCCAGAGCGCGGAGGAGAACCAGGTGTCGAGCGTGTCGCCGTCCTGCGTCATATTGCCGCCGCACTTCGGGCAGACCTTGCATCCGTCGGCGTCAACGACGGTGTGACCGCAGTCGTCGCAGTAGTATGCGGGGATGCGGTGGCCCCACCAGAGCTGACGGGAGATGCACCAGTCCTGCGTGTTTTCCATCCAGTGGAAGTAGTTCTTGTCAAAGCGCTCGGGAACGAACTTGATCCGTCCGTCGCGGACCGCCTTGACGGCGGGCTTTGCGAGGGGCTCCATTTTGACGAACCACTGCAGGCTGACCATCGGCTCGATCGTCGTGCCGCAGCGGTAGCAGGTGCCGACCTCGTGCTTCAGATTTTCGATCTCTGCGAGATAGCCGCCCTCACGGAGGTCGTTTACGATCGCCTTGCGTGCCTCGTAACGGTCCATTCCCGCATATTTCGGGTAGTTCTCGGTGATCCTTGCGTCGTCAGTCAGTACGACCTCCATCGGGAGATGGCAGCGGCGGCCGACCTCGAAGTCGTTCGGGTCGTGCGCGGGCGTGATTTTAACGCAGCCCGTACCCTTGTCAAGCTGTGCGTGCTCGTCTGCAACGATCGGGATACGGCGACCGACGAGGGGAAGCACGACGTACTTGCCGATCATATCCTTGTATCTCTCGTCTGCGGGATTGACCGCAACGGCGGTGTCACCGAGCAGGGTCTCGGGACGTGTGGTCGCGACCTCGACGTATCCGCCGCCGCCCACGAGCGGATAGCGGATGTGCCAGAAGTGACCGTCCTGCTCCTCGTATTCGACCTCTGCGTTCGAGATCGAGGTCTTGCAGTGTGGGCACCAGTTGATGATGCGCTCGCCGCGGTAGATCAGACCCTTGTCGTAAAGCTGCTTAAAGACCTTGCGGACAGCCGTTGAGCAGCCCTCGTCGAGGGTGAAGCGCTCACGCGACCAGTCGCAGGACGATCCCATCTTCTTCAGCTGGGAGACGATCCTGCCGCCGTATTGCTCCTTCCAGTCCCACGCGCGCTCAAGGAACTTTTCACGTCCGAGGTCCTCCTTCGTGAGGCCTTCCTTGCGCATTGCCTCGACGATCTTCGCCTCGGTTGCGATCGAAGCGTGGTCGGTGCCGGGAAGCCAGAGGGTCGAGAAGCCCGACATACGCTTATAGCGGATCAGAATATCCTGCAGGGTGTTGTCGAGGGCGTGTCCCATATGGAGCTGTCCCGTGATGTTCGGTGGGGGAATGACGATGGTATAGGAGGGCTTATTTCTGTCGACCTGCGGCGTGAAATAGCCCTTCTCGCACCAGTTCATATAGATCCGCTCCTCAAATTCAGAGGGCGAATAGTTTTTGGGGAGATCGTTTTCGGGAATCATAGCGTTCTGCCTTTCGTATAGAATTTCATTAGAATACAGCGGGGAAACGGCGGTGTGCGGTATCTCTCGAAAAAAGAAAAAGCCCCCGTCCGTATCAGGACGTGGAGCACGCGGTACCACCTGATTTTGCGGAGGAAAAGCCTCACACACACTTTGCGCGGAGCATAGAATTATGCCGCAGTCCCGTAACGGAGGACACCGTCAAGACCTACTCGGAGGGGGGAGTGCCCCTATCCTCTGTTCAGCCCTGCCGCTCGGGGAGGACTTCGTACGCGCGTTTTTGCAGACTTACACCGACCGTCTGCTCTCTGTGAAAAAGCGCTGCGCCTACTCATTCCCGTCAAAGCGTTTCATATAGAGACAGTATAACACATTCTGCGTGCTTTGTCAAGAGGGCATTTGATTTTGGCTGTGTGCACAAAAAATTCACAATAACTTTTGAAGAAAAATCGCGAAAAAAGCCGTATATATTTATAGAGGGGCATAAAAACGGTGCTCATTCTGAGCCTGACCGTATGGATGTGCAGAGGCGAAAGGGGGAAGTGTGCAACCTGCACAA
>JAFVXC010000042.1 GCA_017501345.1 Clostridia bacterium | reverse complement strand
GAAAAGGCATTCTCGATTTTGTGCAGGTTGCACACTTCCCCCTTTCGCCTCTGCACATCCATACGGTCAGGCTCAGAATGAGCACCGTTTTTATGCCCCTCTATAAATATATACGGCTTTTTTCGCGATTTTTCTTCAAAAGTTATTGTGAATTTTTTGTGCACACAGCCAAAATCAAATGCCCTCTTGACAAAGCACGCAGAATGTGTTATACTGTCTCTATATGAAACGCTTTGACGGGAATGAGTAGGCGCAGCGCTTTTTCACAGAGAGCAGACGGTCGGTGTAAGTCTGCAAAAACGCGCGTACGAAGTCCTCCCCGAGCGGCAGGGCTGAACAGAGGATAGGGGCACTCCCCCCTCCGAGTAGGTCTTGACGGTGTCCTCCGTTACGGGACTGCGGCATAATTCTATGCTCCGCGCAAAGTGTGTGTGAGGCTTTTCCTCCGCAAAATCAGGTGGTACCGCGTGCTCCACGTCCTGATACGGACGGGGGCTTTTTCTTTTTTCGAGAGATACCGCACACCGCCGTTTCCCCGCTGTATTCTAATGAAATTCTATACGAAAGGCAGAACGCTATGATTCCCGAAAACGATCTCCCCAAAAACTATTCGCCCTCTGAATTTGAGGAGCGGATCTATATGAACTGGTGCGAGAAGGGCTATTTCACGCCGCAGGTCGACAGAAATAAGCCCTCCTATACCATCGTCATTCCCCCACCGAACATCACGGGACAGCTCCATATGGGACACGCCCTCGACAACACCCTGCAGGATATTCTGATCCGCTATAAGCGTATGTCGGGCTTCTCGACCCTCTGGCTTCCCGGCACCGACCACGCTTCGATCGCAACCGAGGCGAAGATCGTCGAGGCAATGCGCAAGGAAGGCCTCACGAAGGAGGACCTCGGACGTGAAAAGTTCCTTGAGCGCGCGTGGGACTGGAAGGAGCAATACGGCGGCAGGATCGTCTCCCAGCTGAAGAAGATGGGATCGTCCTGCGACTGGTCGCGTGAGCGCTTCACCCTCGACGAGGGCTGCTCAACGGCTGTCCGCAAGGTCTTTAAGCAGCTTTACGACAAGGGTCTGATCTACCGCGGCGAGCGCATCATCAACTGGTGCCCACACTGCAAGACCTCGATCTCGAACGCAGAGGTCGAATACGAGGAGCAGGACGGTCACTTCTGGCACATCCGCTATCCGCTCGTGGGCGGCGGCGGATACGTCGAGGTCGCGACCACACGTCCCGAGACCCTGCTCGGTGACACCGCCGTTGCGGTCAATCCCGCAGACGAGAGATACAAGGATATGATCGGCAAGTACGTCGTGCTTCCCCTCGTCGGTCGCCGTATCCCGATCGTTGCAGACGAGCACGCACAGCTTGACAAGGGTACGGGCTGCGTTAAAATCACGCCCGCGCACGACCCGAACGACTTCGAGGTCGGCCGCCGCTGCCATCTCCCGATGGAGGTCGTACTGACTGACGACGCAAGGATCACCGAGAACTACCCGAAATATGCGGGAATGGACCGTTACGAGGCACGCAAGGCGATCGTAAACGACCTCCGTGAGGGCGGCTATCTCGCAGAGATCGAAAATCTGAAGCACGAGGTCGGCACCTGCTACCGCTGCGGCACGACGATCGAGCCGATGGTCAGCCTGCAGTGGTTCGTCAAAATGGAGCCCCTCGCAAAGCCCGCCGTCAAGGCGGTCCGCGACGGACGGATCAAGTTCGTTCCCGAGCGCTTTGACAAGAACTACTTCCACTGGATGGAAAACACGCAGGACTGGTGCATCTCCCGTCAGCTCTGGTGGGGCCACCGCATCCCCGCATACTACTGCGACGACTGCGGTCACACCGTCGTTGACGCCGACGGATGCAAGGTCTGCCCGAAGTGCGGCGGCAATATGACGCAGGACGGCGACACGCTCGACACCTGGTTCTCCTCCGCGCTCTGGCCCTTCTCGACGCTCGGCTGGCCCGAAAAGACCGAGGATCTCGACTACTTCTACCCGACGTCGACCCTCGTCACGGGCTACGACATCATCACCTTCTGGGTGTCCAGAATGATCTTCTCGGCGCTTGAGTACACGGGCGAAATCCCGTTTGACACGGTGCTGATCCACGGCCTCGTCAGAGATGCGCAGGGCCGAAAGATGTCGAAGTCGCTCGGCAACGGCATCGATCCCCTCCTTATCATCGAAAAGTACGGCGCAGACGCGCTCCGCTTCGCACTCGCGACGGGCAACTCTCCCGGAAACGATATGCGCTTCTCGGATGAAAAGATCGAGGCTGCGCGTAACTTCGCGAACAAGCTCTGGAACGCATCGCGCTTCGTCCGTATGAATCTGACGGTAAGCGACGTAAAGCTTCCTGCAGAAAGCGCGCTCGCCCCCGAGGACAAGTGGATCCTCGACGCCTTCAACCGAACGGTACAGGCCGTTCGCTCAAATCTCGACCGCTATGAGATCGGCATCGCCCTCTCCGAGCTGTACGACTTCATCTGGAACGTCTACTGCGACTGGTACATCGAGCTTTCGAAGGCACGCCTCGCAGACAAGGAGAGCGAATCGAACAGAACGGCACAGAACGTCCTCGCGTACGTGCTGATCGGAACGCTGAAGCTCCTCCATCCCTTTATGCCCTTCATCACCGAGGAGATCTACTCCGCACTCCCCCACCTCGCATCGGATGCCGAAAGCATTATGATCTCGGATTACCCCGAATACACGGATGCGCTCGTATTCCCCGAGGAGGCAGAGCAGTTCGGTCGCGTCATCGCGGCGATCAAGGCGATCCGCCTCCGCCGCAACGAAATGAACGTTCCTCCGTCGAAGAAGGCAACGGTCTATATTGAAACGAAGTATGCGGAGAGCTTCAGCCCCGCAACCTACGCGTTCTTCCAGAGGCTTGCGTCCGCGTCTGAGGTCGTCGTCGGCGAATCCTTCGACGGCACACTCGATATGGACTCCTGCGTCCGTATCGTCACCGACTCGGCAACGATCTTCCTGCCGATGAACGATATCATCGACCTTGAGAAGGAAGTAAAGAAGCTCGAAGCCGAAGAGGTCCGTCTCGTCGGCGAGATCGACCGCATCGCAAAGAAGCTGTCGAACGAGGGCTTTGTCGCAAAGGCACCCGAGGCAGTCGTAAACGCAGAACGCCAGAAGAAGGCAAAGTACGAGGAGACCCTCGAAAGCGTCCGCGCGGCTCTCGCAAAGATGCGTAAATAATATGGGTAAGCTACACTGGCCCGGGGGAGCGCTCACCGCACCCGTTCCCCCGGCGCTCGTCACCTGCGGCAGTCTCGAGGGCGGTGACGCGAACGTTCTCACGATCGCGTGGACGGGGATCATCAACACTGTTCCGCCCAAAACCTACATTTCGGTGCGCCCGAAGCGGCATTCGTACGAGATCCTGAAGCGGCATATGGAGTTCACCGTAAACCTGCCGACGGTCTCTCTCATCCGTGCGATCGACTCCTGTGGTGTCTACACGGGTGCAAAGATGAACAAATTCGAGCGGTTCGGGCTGACGCCCGAAAGCGGAAGCGTCGTTTCGGCTCCCGTGATCGCGGAATGTCCGCTGTCGCTTGAATGCCGTATCACTGACGTGATCCCGCTCGGATCGCACGATATGTTCCTCGCGGACATCGTGGCAGTCGACGTGGACGAATCGCTCGTGGACGACACGGGCAAGCTGCATCTTGACCGCGCGGGGCTCGTTGCATTCGCCCACGGCGAATATTTCGAGCTTGGGCGAAAGCTCGGTACGTTCGGTTATTCGGTGAGAAAAAAGAAAAAGAAGCGGTAAAAGCTTCTTATCCATAAGCACAAGTCTGTTCAGAACGGGCTTGTGCTTTTTTATCGTTTTTTTCGCTAATTTTCGGACTCTTTACAAAATCCCTCTTGTTTCTTTGCAAAATTTGTGGTAGACTAATATATTATGAGTATAATGCGGATGTGTTTCCGCAAGTAAATACAGGAGGGACGAATGAATTCAACGACCGAAAAAACAACGAGCGAAGGTCTGTCGGAGCTCTTCTTTTCCCTGCCCGCACCTCTCTCCCTCGGCATCGATATCGGATCGACGACCGCCAAGGCGGTGCTTCTGAAGCACGGAAAGATCGTATACAGCTGCTATGAGCGGCATTTCGCACAGGTGCGCCAAAAGGCGCTTGAGCTCGTCAAGAGACTTAAAGATCTTATTGGAAACAATCCCGTACACATCGCCGTTTCGGGCTCTGCGGGTCTCGGTCTCGCAAAAGCGGCAGACCTGCCGTTTGTACAGGAGGTCTACGCGACCTCCGAGGCCGTCCGCACACTGGCGCCCGATACCTCGACCGTCATTGAGCTCGGCGGAGAGGATGCCAAGGTCATCTTCCTTGACGGCGGCATTGACGAGCGAATGAATGGGACCTGCGCAGGCGGAACGGGCGCGTTCATCGACCAGATGGCGACCCTGCTCGATCTGCCGAACGATGAAATGGACGAGCTCAGCCTCCGTTACAAGCGCCTCTATCCGATCGCATCGCGTTGCGGCGTATTTGCAAAAACCGACATCCAGCCCCTATTGAATCAGGGTGCCTCGAAGGAGGATATCGCGGCGAGCATCTATCAGGCAGTGGTCGACCAGACGATCGCGGGACTTGCGCAGGGACGCAAGATCGGCGGCAAGGTCCTCTTTCTCGGCGGTCCGCTCTCCTTCTGCAAGGGACTCCGCAACCGCTTCCGCGAAACGCTGAGACTCTCGGAGGAAAACGGCGTTTGCCCACCCTATGCGTGCATTTCGGTCGCGATCGGCGCAGCGATCTACGCATCAAGACAGCAAAAGGCTCCTACCTACGACAAGCTTGTCGCCTCCCTCGAGGGCGCACTGACACAGACCGTCGAAACGGCATCCCTCCCGATGCTGTTTGAAAATGAGGACGAATACGGGCTCTTCCGAGAGCGGCACGCAAAAGCGACCGTTCCCTTCGTCGATCCCGCATCCTACACGGGCGACGCTTATCTCGGCATTGACTGCGGCTCAACGACAACGAAGCTCGTATTGATGAATGATAAAAACGAGATCCTGCACACCTATTACAGCTCGAACAAGGGAAATCCCGTTCTGGTCGTCAAGGAGCAACTCGAAAGGCTTTACGAGATCTGCGGCGACCGCATCCGCATCAGAGGAAGTGCGGTCACGGGCTATGGCGAGGCTCTGATCAAAAACGCCTTTCACATTGACCGCGGTCTCGTCGAAACGATCGCGCACTTCACCGCCGCCGCGCATTTTAATCCGAAGGTCGATTTCATCCTTGACATCGGCGGACAGGACATCAAGTGCTTCCGCATTAAGAACGGTGCGATCGATTCGATCCTTCTGAACGAGGCCTGCTCCTCGGGGTGCGGCTCATTCATCGAGACCTTCGCGAAATCGATGGGCTACGATATCGACCGTTTCTCGAAGCTCGGGCTTTTCGCCTCACGTCCCGTCGACCTCGGCTCGCGCTGCACGGTATTTATGAATTCCTCGGTCAAGCAGGCACAAAAGGACGGTGCGACCGTCGAGGATATCTCGGCAGGACTTTCGATCAGCGTCGTGAAAAACGCGATCTACAAGGTCATTCGCGCGACCTCTCCCGAGGAGCTCGGCGAGAACGTCGTCGTGCAAGGCGGAACCTTCTACAATGATGCCGTGCTCCGCAGCTTTGAAAATACGCTCGGCAGACCCGTCGTCCGTCCGACGATCGCGGGACTGATGGGCGCGTACGGCGCGGCGCTTTACGCAAGATCCAAGGTCAAGGCAGACAGACCGTCGACTCTCATCACAAGGGAGGCGCTCGCGTCCTTCACGCACACGTCGAAGGCTGTGGTCTGCAAGGGCTGTACGAACCACTGCAATATGACCGTCAACACCTTCTCGGACGGCTCTCGATTCATTTCGGGCAACCGCTGTGAGAAGGGTGCAGGCAAGGTCCTTTCTCCCGAGGAAACACTCCCGAATCTGCACGAATACAAGAGAGGGCGCTTTGCGGCGCTTGCAGAGGAAGGAATGTCCGAGCTCCCGAATGCACGCGGCGTGATCGGTCTCCCCCTCGCGCTCGGCAACTATGAGCTTGCGCCCTTCTGGACGGCGCTCTTCCGTGCGCTCCGCTACAACGTGCGTCTCTCGGGCTTCTCCGACCGCAGGATCTACGCAAAGGGACAGTACAGCATCCCCTCCGACACGGCGTGCTACCCTGCAAAAATTATGCACGGACACATTGAGACGCTGATCGAGCAGGACGTAACGGCGATCTTCTACCCCTCCCTTTCTTACAACGTCAACGAGGAGAAGGGGGACAACCATTACAATTGCCCCGTCGTTGCGTACTATTCGGAGCTTCTGAAAGGCAATATGGACTCTCTCAGCGGCAAGAGATTCCTCTATCCCTATCTGAATATCAACGACAAAAAGGAGCTTCTCCGCGAGCTTCTGCCCTATTTGCAAGCGAATCTCGACAGCTCGATCACAAAAAGCGAGCTGAAAACGGCAATCGGTGCGGCATACCGTGCTTACGACGCACATATGACGGATATCCGTCGCACGGGCGAGGAGGCGCTCGCATACGCGAAGGAGCGCGGAAAGCGTGTGATGATCCTCGCGGGCAGGCCCTATCACATCGACCCCGAGATTGGACACGGTATCGACAAGCTTGCAACCGCGCTCGGCTTCGTCGTCGTGACCGAGGACAGTGTTTCGCACCTCACCGATGCCCCGAAGGTCAACGTTCTGAATCAGTGGACCTACCACGCACGCCTCTATTCGGCGGCAAAATATGCCACAGAGCACCCCGGTGTGGAGCTCGTTCAGCTCGTTTCCTTCGGCTGCGGCATCGACGCCGTCACGACCGATGAAACACGCGCGATCCTCGAATCGGCAGGTCGGCTCTATACGCAGATCAAGATCGACGAGATCACCAACCTCGGCGCAGTCAACATCCGCCTCCGCAGTCTCCTCGGTGCCTTGGAGCAGTAATTTTTCGGGGCTCTGCCCCGTACCCCGTTTAAGAAACTTTTTGAAAAAAGTTTCTTAAAAATCTTCAAAAACTTTTGTCAAAAGCATTTTTTTCTTTGAAAGGTTTTTGAAGGTCAAGGAAACTTTTTGCAAAAAGTTTCCTTGCAAAGCCCGAGGCAGGGCCTCGGACATCCAGAAAGGATATACTTATGACCGATAATCGCGTGATATTCACGAAGGAAATGAAGGAGACACACACGCTCCTGATTCCGACGATGCTTCCGAACCATTTCCGCATCATTGAAAAGATTCTGAAAATATACGGTTACAAGACCGAGCTTCTCGTACCCGACCGCGCGCGCGTCGTTGAAAGCGGGCTCCGCTACGTACACAACGACTCCTGCTATCCCGCCACGCTCGTCATCGGGCAGTTCATCGACGCTTTGAAGAGCGGAAAGCACGATCCGCACAAGGTCGCGCTCGTGATGTCGCAGACGGGCGGCGGCTGTCGCGCGTCGAACTATATCTCCCTGCTCCGCAAGGCGCTCGCGAAGGCAGGCTACGGATACGTTCCCGTCATTTCCTTCAGCGTGGCGGGCGGTATGGAAAGGAATCCCGGCTTCAAGCTCACCGTTCCGCTTCTGCGCCGTATGGTGTATGCAGTTTTGTACGGCGACCTTATGATGTCTCTCTCAAATCAGTGCAAGCCTTATGAAAAGAACAAGGGTGACGCCGAGCGGTTGTTTGACGCCTGGGTCGATCGCATCATCGGAGAGATGGACGGCAAGGCGATCTCGTACAAAAAGGTTAAGGAGAACTACCGAGCGATCATCCGCGATTTCGCGGCGATCCCGATGGATCGCTCCGAGCCGCGTGTTCGCGTCGGCATCGTCGGAGAGATCTACGTCAAGTTCTCCCCGCTCGGAAACAATGATCTCGAAGCCTTCCTCGCCGAAGAAAACGCCGAGGTGGTGATGCCGGGGCTCACCGACTTCTGCCTCTACTGCGTTTATAACAGCATTCTCGATTACGAGCTCTACGGCAGAAACAAGAAGTCCGTCCGGATCTGGAGAATTGCATACGATTTCATCATTAAAAAGCAAAACGACGTGATCGAGGCGATCAACGAAATCTCCGCAGAGACGGGCGTGAAATTTAATCCCCCCACCTCGTTCGAGCACACGAAAACGCTCCCTGAGGGCGTGATCTCAAACGGTGTAAAGATGGGTGAGGGCTGGCTTCTGACCGCAGAAATGCTTGAGCTGATCGAATCAGGTGTGAACAACATCATCTGCACGCAGCCCTTCGGCTGTCTCCCGAACCACATTGCAGGCAAGGGAATGATGAAGCCGATCAAGGAGCGGCATCCGCAGGCGAACATCATCGCGGTCGATTACGACCCGAGCGCCACGCAGATCAATCAGGAGAACCGCATAAAATTGATGCTTGCAAACGCGCAGGAGCAGATGCGGCGCGCAGAGGAGCCTGTCGCAGAGGAGACTCTGTCCGAGGTGACGGAGCCCGCTACGGTCTGAATCCGAAGGCAAAATACAGAAACAGCGTAACCGCTATCGTGCGGCTGCGCTGTTTTTTTGTATTTATCAGGTTCTCCTTTCTTTACGGACACAATCACACAAAACTGTAACACAGACGAGGCAATAATTTTTTTGAAAATTATAGACAATTTTAGAAAAATGTGCTATACTATAATGGAATAGGTATAGAATGATGCAAAATGACGAGGGGAGGTCGCGAAATGGAGCTCAAAACGCTTGCCGAGGGCTTTCTCGGTGCGAACTGCTACCTTCTCTACGATAGCGGACACGCCTTCATCGTCGATCCCGCGGCGCGGCTCGACGTCATGTGCGCGGCGCTATATGAAGATGGGCTTGCGCTCGATGGCATTCTTCTGACGCACGGTCACTTTGACCACGTAATGAATCTTGAACCGCTTCTTTCGCGCTTCTCTGTTCCCGTCTACCTCGGAGCGGGCGACAGGGACTTTGCTTCAGACGGAAGAAAGAACGGCTTTTCGGTCTTTTTCGGTCAGGATCGCACCTTTCCAATGGCGACCAACCTCCTTTCGGACGGTGACATCCTCGCGCTTGGATCGGGGAGAGTCACGGTGATCTCCACCCCCGGGCACAGCGGCGGATCGGTCTGTTTTCTCTGCGAGAAGAGCGGACAAGCGCCCTTCCTTCTCTCGGGCGACACGATCTTCGCAGATAACGTCGGGCGCACCGATCTCTACGGCGGCTCGTACGAGGTCCTGCAGGACTCGCTCGGGTGTCTCGCAGAGTTATCGAAGCGTTATCCCGACATCGTGATCTATCCCGGGCACGGCCCATCGGAGACGCTCGAAAACGCGCTCCGCGCGGTAATGTGAGGCTATGACAATACGGGGCTCTGCCCCGCTCCCCGCAAAAGAAACTTTTTGAGAAAAGCTTCTTTTGAATCTTCAAAAACTTTTGATGATGGATACGGTTTTTCTCAACCCTTCCGCAAAACGCTTTTCGTCATTCTCTGAACGAAACGAAGCTTGAGGCAGAGCCTCAATAAAATAGGAGTCAACTATGAACTACACAAACCAGAACGAGACCGCGGCTCTCGCAGAGCTGCTTTTCCCGAACGTGACCGACACGCCTGCCGATATGGAGGCGAAGTATCCCCCGAGAGATCTTCCCGAGGGTGCGAAGGTCACGCGCTTTGCCCCCAGCCCCACGGGATTCGTCCACTTCGGCGGAATGTTCCCCGTGACGGTCGGCGAGCGTCTTGCGCATCAAAGCGGCGGCGTATTTTATCTCCGCATTGAGGATACCGACGCAAAGCGCGAGGTTCCCGGTGCCGCAGAGGGACTGATCAACACCCTCGCGCGCTACGGCATCAATTTCGACGAAGGCGCGATCCTCGATGAAAGCGGCAAGGTCTGCGACCACGGCGCATACGGTCCGTACAAGCAGTCCGAGCGCGGTCCGATCTACCACGTTTACGCGAAGGAGCTTGTCAAGGCGGGGCGTGCTTATCCCGTATTTACAACAAAGGAAGAGCTTGAATCGATGAACGCCGTCGACAAAAAGACGGAGATCAAGTCGAAGGAATGGAGCGCGGACGCGTCCGCAGAGCGACAGGCGGCACAGGAAAAGGCGCGCGCAATCACCCTCGATGAGGTCAAGGAAAATCTCGAAGCGGGAAATCCCTTTGTGCTCCGCATCATCGGAGACGGCAACCCCGAGAAGAAGACTCCCTTCACCGACCTTGTTCGCGGCAAGCTCGAGCTGCCCGAAAACGACGAGGACTTCGTCCTTCTGAAGTCGGACGGCATCCCGACCTATCACTTCGCACACGCGGTGGACGACCATCTGATGGGAACGACGCACGTCATCCGCGGTGAGGAATGGCTCCCCTCCCTCCCGAAGCACCTTCAGCTCTTCCGCGAGCTCGGATTCAAGCTCCCGAAATATCTGCACATCTCCCAGCTGATGAAGCTCGACGAGAACGGAGCAAAGAAGAAGCTGTCGAAGCGCGATATGGGTGCGAATATGGACGACTACGAGCGTCTCGGCTACGCGCCCGCGTGCGTGATGGAATACGTGATGACCCTTCTCAACTCAAACTACGAGGAATGGCACCGCGCATCCCCCGACGCGCCGTACACCGATTTCCCGTTCAACGTGAAAAAGATGTGCGTTTCGGGCTGTCTCTTTGACACGGCGAAGCTCTCTGACGTTTCGAAGAACGTCCTGTCACGATTGACTGCCGACGAAATGTACGAGTTACTCACCACTTGGACGGTCATCTACGACAAGGAATTCCACGCGCTTCTTTCGAGAGATCCGGACTACGCAAAGGCGATCCTCGCGATCGGCCGCGGCGGCAAGAAGCCTCGCAAGGACTTCGCGGTCTACACCGACGTGCGTCCCTATATGGCATTCTTCTACGACGAGCTCTTCGCATACGAGGAGGGCGTCAGGGAGCAGATCCTCGCTTCCTTCTCTGCGGATGACGTCAAGGCGGCGGTCAATGCGTTTACCGCATCCTACGATCCCGCAGACGATATGAACGTCTGGTTCGAAAAGGTCAAGGCGATCGCGGAATCGATCGGATTTGCATCCGATATGAAGGCGTACAAGGCAGATCCCTCCGCCTTTAAGGGCAGTGTAGCGGACATCAGTATGTTCCTCCGCGTCGCTCTCACGGGTAAGCAGAATGCCCCCGACCTCTACGCCGTGATGCAGATCCTCGGCGTCGAACGCTCGAAGGCTCGCCTTGCAGCGTTTGCTGATTCGATCTGACGACTATGCATGGGCTTTGCCCCTGCAACCCCACTTGAAAACTTCTTGAAAGAAGCTTTCAAGACTTTCAAGAACTTTCACCGATAAATGTGATACATTTTACAAATAACAAATTGAGCCCCTTTTTCAAAGGTTTTTGAAGATTCCAAAGAAACTTTTTGCAAAAAGCTTCTTTGGCAGGGGCAAAGCCCTGCATCCCCGCAAAGAAAGGCAGTACGAATATGGAAGAAATCAACAACAATTTTATACACGACATCATTGACGAGGATCTGCGCATCGATCCCGAGCTGAAAATTCACACGCGTTTCCCGCCCGAGCCGAACGGATACCTCCACATCGGCTCGGTGAAGGCGATCTGCATCAACACCGACGTCGCGAACAAGTACAGCGGTCTCTTCAATCTCCGCTACGACGACACGAACCCCGCAAAGGAGAGCGACGAATTCGTCCGCTCGATCCGCGAGGACCTTGAGTGGCTGGGCGCGACCCCCACGGGCGGCGTCTATTACGGCTCGGACTACTTCTCGAAGTGCTACGAGTATGCCGTTCAGCTCATTCGGCAGGGCGACGCTTACGTCTGTGACCTTTCGAAGGACGATCTCGCCGACTACAAGGGCACCGACCGCTCGGTCGCATCGAAGGAATCCCCCTACCGCAATCGCTCGGTCGAGGAGAACCTTGAGCTCTTTACGCGAATGAAGAACGGCGAGTTTCCCGACGGTGCACGTACGCTCCGCGCGAAGATCGATCCCTCCTCGGATAACCCCTATCTGCGCGATCCCGTCATTTACCGCATCAAGCACATCCACCATCACCGTCAGGGCGACGAGTGGTGCGTATACCCGATGTACGACTTTGCACATCCCATTCAGGACGCGCTTGAAGGCATCACCCACTCGCTCTGCTCGAGCGAATTCCGCAACCACAGACCGCTTTACGACTGGGTGGTCGACAAGATCGGCTTCGAGAAGAAGCCGCATCAGTGGGAATTCGGACGTATGAACATCACCTATACCGTTATGTCGAAGCGCTACCTCCGCCAGCTCGTGGAGGAGGGCTACGTGGACGGCTGGGACGATCCCCGTCTCCCGACGCTTTGCGGTCTGCGCCGCCGCGGCTATACGCCGAACGCACTCTTCACCTTCGTACGCGAGGCGGGCGTGACCAACACCGACCACACCGTAGACGTCCGTCAGCTTGAAGCCTGCGTCCGCGACGACCTCAACGAGAACGCACTGCGCCGCGTTGCGGTAGTAACTCCCATAAAGGTGATCATCGACAACTACCCCGAGGACAAGGAGGAGGAGATCACGCTCCCGAACCACCCGCAGAAGCCCGAGCTCGGAACGAGAAACGTCCCGATGACGCGCGAGATCTATATTGATGCCGACGACTTTGCAGAGGTTCCGCCTCCGAAGTTCTTCCGTCTGAAGCCCGACGGCGAGGTTCGTCTGATGGGCGGCTATATCATCAAGTATGCGGGCATCGAAAAGAACGATGACGGCAGCATCCGTTGTATCCATGCGACCGCCGATCTCGAGACCGGAAGCGGAATGCCTGCTGACGGCAGAAAGATCAAGGGCACGATCCATTGGCTGTCCGCAAAATACGCGAAGCCTGCATCCCTGATGCTCTACGACCGCCTCTTCAATATCGAAAACACCGCAGACGTTCCCGAGGGAAAGACCTATCTCGACTTCCTGAACGACGAATCCCTCACGAAGATCGACAACGCATTGGTCGAGCCCTGCCTTTCCGATGCGGCGGCAGGCGACAAGTTTCAGTTTGTCCGCGTCGGCTATTTCTGCAAGGATACGAAAAACGAGAACTGCTTCAATCGCGTCGTGGGTCTGCGTGACAGCTTCCCGAAAAAGTAATCGGGAATATTGCAGGGGCCTTGCCCCTGCGCCCCACGCAGAAGCTTTTTGAAAAAAGTTTCTGAGAACTTCAAAAACTTTTCCACAGAGGTCTGTTTATGCTTGACAAAATCCTTCCCTATTTGCCGTATATTTACCTCGGTGTAATCTCGCTCATCGCGGTAATCGTAACGCTTTACGACAAAGCGATCGCGGGATATTCCTACAAGGTCTCTCCGAAAGACAAAAACGGTAAAAGCAACAAAAAGGGCCCGAAGCTCCGCATTCCCGAGGCATCCCTCCTCGTGATCTCGGCTCTTGGCGGCTCTATCGCAATGCTTCTTACGATGCTTGCGGTGCGACACAAAACGAAAAAAGCGAAATTTATGGTCGGTATTCCTGCGATCATTATTTTGCAATTCGCCGCAGTCGGCGCGATTCTCTTCCTGCTGTAATACTACACTCGATCGAGGTAATCTTTGTGAAAAAACGCATTTTACGTCTTTTCTCCGTAGCACTCGCGCTTATGATGCTTCCGATCTTTTCTCTTCCCGCATCGGCGGGTACATACGTAAAGGGCTCAAACGGCGCGTCCGATTCCTATAAAGCGGGGCCGTACTATGACCGTCTCCTTTCCGTGGAGCTAACGGGAAACGGACGCACCGACGTGCTCGCCGTTGCCCTCTCCCAGCTCGGCTATCAGGAGAGCGATGTAAGCGGTGAATTCAGCGGTCTCGTCGGCGGCACGAAAAACTTCGCCGAATATAATTACAACTTCGGTAAATACAACGATACGGACGGCTACGGCTACTACTGGTGCGCCTCCTTCGTATCCTTCTGTCTCCTGCAGGCACGGTGTCATAATTACACAAAGCTCACCGACTGGTGCAGAAACCATAAGGGTGACAGCGCGTACATCTGGAAGGAGCTGAGCTGCTCCCAGTGGGCAACCCAGCTTCGCACCTGCGGCTACTTCGAGAATTCCGCACACTTCGACGGCAACTATATTCCCCTCCCCGGCGATCTGATCTTCTTCTCGTCAAACGGCTCGGTCGAGTCGCACATCGGGCTCGTCCTCTATTCGGACGGCACAAGCGTCTACACCGTCGAGGGTAACACCTCCTCTGCGGCAGGGCTTGAAACGAATGGCGGCGGAGTCTACGTGAAATCCTATTCGCTATCGAGCTCCTACATACGCGGCTACGGCATCCTGCCGTACAAATCAAACGCCGAAACGCGAGAGATCGACTACACGGGAAAGAATATCACGCCGGGGCTTTACGTGGCAACGACGAACAAATACGTTTTCACCTCTGAAACGGCAACAAGCCACACTTGGCTTCTGCCGCGCTACTCGATGTTTGAGGTCACGGAGATTACAGAAAGCGGGCGAGTCAAGGCGACCTGCACGATAAACGGCGAGACCGTCACGGGCTACATTATGAACAACACCGACCGTATCATCCAGCTTACGGCATCCGATGCGTTCGAGCCCTATCAAAATGCGAAGGAGCTGTGGTATCACAAGGCGTCGATCATCGACGGCTTCCGCGTGAACGGCAGTGCACTTGCGTCAAGCCCCGATCTCTCCGCTCTCACCGTAGGCGACAAGATCGGCATACGCGGATGGATCGGCTACACGACGCGCAAGCTGTCCTCGTTCGGATACTGCTTCGACGGTGACACCTCGACGATCAAGTGGGAGAGTAAGGCTCTCGTCACGCCCGAGGGTGCCGTCATAACGGCAGGCGGCAAAAATGCCCTGCGCTATGACCTCGACGTCAACACCTCGGAGGCTTCCGCGGGCACACACACGATCACCTTCTACGTGAAGCTCGCAGACGGCTCGATCGGTGAACTGAAAACGATTTCATACAGCGCAAAGAACGCAGTCTCTCGGCCAACTGCCCCGACCGTCTCCTCGGTCACGACCGATTCGGTCACGCTGACAAAGATCACAGGCTACGAATACCGTATGAACGGTGGTGCGTGGCAGACGAGCAACGTATTCGCGGGGCTTTCCGAAGGAACACCGTATTCCTTCACCTGCCGCATAGCCGAGACCTCGACCTCCTATGCAAGCGCAGAGAGCGTAGCAATCAACGTCACGACCAAGATCACACCGCCGCCTGAAACGACGGTTCCCGAGCCCGAAACGACGGTTCCCGAGCCCGAAACGACGGTTCCCCAGCCTGAAACGACGGTCCCTGAGCCTGAAACGACCGTGCCGATGCCCGAAACGACGCTTCCCGAGCCCGAAACGACGGTCCCCGAGCCCGAAACGACTGCTCCGGATTCCGAGACAACGAATCCCCCGGCAATCACCACATGGCCCTCCGTCATCACAACTGCACCCGACGTTACGACGGATGCCGAGATCGGAACCGATGAAGAAATCGTATGCACCGAGCCCGTCACAGACGATCCCTCCGAGCCCTCATCGGACGAAAGCACCGAAGAGATCGAGCCATCCGAATCATCGGACGCTATACACAGTTCTGATTTCTCGACGGGCGAGCCCCCGACGGATGATCCCATAACGGACGCTCCGACGAGCGATGGCAATTTCGGATGCAATGCGACCACCGCGCTCCCTGTGCTTCTGCCGCTGTGCATTCCTGCACTCGTGCTTCTCAAAAAGCGCGAGGAATAACCAAATAAGCTTATCCTCAAGCCGAGCCCTCTTCACACTGCGTGACACGGGCTCGGTCTTTTATTTTCCTGTTATTGGCGCACTTCCCGAAAATTGGAAGCGGCTGATCTCGCGCCTTGATATTGACAACATCTCCGTATTTTGGTATAATGGGTATGGTAAGGAAAATCGATGAGAGACCGCATAGCACGGAGATCCTCGGCACTTCTTCCGCATTTTGCGCACCCCGGGAATGCGCCACACCGCCTTATGAAACGAGGAACACCACGATGGATTCGATCGCACAAACGAAAAAGCAGGATGAACGCACGGCCTATCTGCTCGGGAGGAGCGGTGTCGTGCGGCTGTATTCGGCGCACGTTGCGGTATTCGGCATCGGCGGCGTCGGAAGCTATGCGGTCGAGGCGCTTGCGCGCGCAGGTGTCGGGCATCTCACTCTCGTCGATCACGACACGGTCAGCGAAACCAATCTGAACCGTCAGCTCGTTGCACTTCGCAGTACGGTCGGAGCATTCAAGACCGACGTAGCGCGTGACCGTATCCGCGACATCAATCCGGACGCCACCGTGACGGTCCGTCACGAGTTTTTCCTGCCTGAGAATGCAGACACCTTTGATTTTTCTTCCTTTGACTATATCGTTGACGCGGTCGACACCGTCTCGGCAAAGATCGAGCTCGCCGTGCGTGCACATACGGCAGGCGTTCCGCTCATCAGCTGTATGGGCGCGGGCAATAAGCTCGATCCGACACGCTTCGTTGTGACCGACATCTACAAGACATCGGGAGACCCTCTCGCCCGCGTGATGCGCGCAAGGCTTCGCAAATGCGGAATCCCCCATCTGAAGGTCGTATGCTCCGAGGAGCCGCCGTCTCCTCTGCATCCCGAGATCTCGAGGAATGAGGTCGACGAAAAGGGCGGCGGACGCGCCCCCGGCAGTCTTTCCTTCGTTCCGTCGGTCGCGGGGCTGATCGCGGCAGGCGAGGTGATCCGGGAGATCTGCAGGGAAAAAGGAGGATTATGAGGAGAAGCGGGGCGTTGCGTGATGGTACGGGGCGTTGCCCCGAGCCCCACAAAAGAAACTTTTTGAAAAAAGTTTCTTTTGAATCTTCAAAAACCTTTTTCGAAAGCTTAATAAAGCATCCGCTTTATATGGATAGGTGCTCTACGCACTCCCTTCGTGTCCGCTCCTGAGTGCTCTGAAATCGAAACCTCCTCGGGCAAGCCTTGGAGGATTCCGATTCCTTCTCACTCGCGGACGCTTTGATGTCTTATCACAAACAATCAAGAAAGGCAGGCATACGATGCCAAGAAAACAACCTACCTCTCTTTTCAGATACGTCTCCGCAGTGCTTCTATCGGCACTGCTTTTGTTTCCCGTTCTTTCGCTGACGGTATACGCACTTTCGCCGTACAGCTACAATATGTCTTCGGACTATAAAAACAGCGTTTATTACAAAAATTTACAATCGATCGAGCTGTCGGGCAACGGCGCCGCAGACCTGCTCGCGGTCGCGATGTCACAGCTCGGGTATCACGAGGGCAACAGCGGTTCGGATTTCGCAGGCGGTAACGCCACGGGCAACAAGAACTTCGTCGAGTACAACCGCCTCTACGGCAAACTCGACAACAACGAGGGCAACGGATACAGCTACGGCTACGCGTGGTGTGCGTCCTTCGTGAATTGGTCTCTCCGTCAAGCAGGAATCCCCGAGAGCGTCGCGGGCGGCGAGGTAAGCTGCACCCGATGGATCCGCGATTTTCTGAAGCCGAAGGGGCTTTGGGAAGCCTCTCCCGCGCACGGCGGATTCTATTCCCCGAAGGCGGGCGACCTGATCTTCTTCAAAAAATCGGGCAGCTCGGCACTTTCGACCCACGTCGGGATCGTACGGTATACCGACAGAACGTACGTACATACCGTCGAAGGAAACACCGCGAGCGGCGCGGTTGCGCTTGATGCGTATCCGCTCGACAGCAGCTATATCATCGGCTACGGAACGCCCAAATACGAGATGGGCGGCACCACGGTCTGCGACTACGAAAAGAGCGGTAAGCTCGCAGGCAGATACATTGTAACGGCAGACTCCCTGAACATCCGCCAAAAGGCAAGCGCGAGCTCGAAGCGCATCGGTGTGCTCAGCAAAGCGGATATCGTTACGGTATACGACTTTGAGGAGGGCTTTGCGAGGATCGTGACAGCGAACGGAACCGAGGGCTACACCTCGCGCTATTATCTTGAGCTCGTAACGGTCCCGCGCCACACTGTGATCTTCCTCGACGATGACCAAACGACCGTTCTCGGCGAGCTTTTGTGTGAAATGGGCTCGATCCCGACAGCACCGACCGTACACGACGTCGTTCGCGATGACGTACGCTACGCCTTCGTCGGTTGGTCCTCGGAGCTTACTCCCGTCACGGGAGACAAGAGCTACGTTGCAGTCTATGCAGTGGCGGAGGCTCCCGACGAGGGCGGTGGAGACCAACCTCCACCGAATAGCGGTACCGAGGAAACGGTCGCCTCTTCCACGGGCTCGGACATCTCTGTAGGCAATTCGGAGGACGGCTGTAACGCTACCGTTTTCTTCCCCGTTTTCCTGTTTGCCCTCTTCCCCGCCGTTACGCTTTTCAAAAGACACAGCTGATCCGCATAAAAGTCCTATGGTAGAATGCACAAAATTTTCCGTCACCCTTGACAGATAAGTGATTTTTTGATATACTATTTTTAAGGGACGGAGATCGTGTTACTCCGCCAAAAAATTCAGAAAGAAAGAAGGACTCGAAATTATGCGCAGAATCACTTCCCTTCTGCTCACCGCCGTGATGATCCTATCACTCTTCACGGTCGGACTGTTCACCACGACTGTCTCGGCAGCCCCTGCTGCCTCTTTTGGAACGGTCGAATCCGGCTACACTCCCTCGGGCACGCCGATCAACTCCGAGGAGGATTTCCTCGCAATGAAGGAAAATGGCGACTATTACCTTGCAAAGGACATTTCTATTTCCTCGACCTACGGAGTCGCATATAACAAAGACGGCACCCCTATACTCGATACGTTCAACAACGTACTCGCCGAGCTCATTTTCAGCGGAACCCTTGACGGAAACGGCAAGACCGTTACCCTTTCTGCACCGATGTTTGCAGAGATGGAGGGCGCTACCGTTAAGAACCTCATTATCAAGGGCTCGATCAACTTCCGATCCGACAACGGCCTGAACCTCCCGACGCATTGCGGCACCATCGCAATGCAGTCCACTGACACAACGCTCGAAAACATCTCGAACTCCGCCATCCTCAAGGGCTATGAAACGGCCAAGACCATTCGTATGACGAATCCCGACGGAACCGAGGCTCTGATGTATGAGTCGATCTACACGGGCGCGCTCGTCGGAGCCGCATTCGGCGACCTCACGGCAAAGAACTGCGAAAACTACGCCAATATCACCGCACATCGCGCAAGCGGTCTCGTCGGCTCTCTTGAGAAGGCGACCCTCCGCGGAGACGGATCTGACAACACGCTTGTAACCACTGCTCTCTTCGAAAACTGCAACAACTACGGAACGATCTCCGATAACGACTGCCACGACCTCTTCGCCGAAGAAGAGGGCATTCGCGTTCTGAAGATCTACGCTGTGGCGGCAGGTATTCTTACAAACGGAACCGCAACCGAGATCAGCTTCCTGAACTGCACCAACACGGGTGACATCCTGACCTCCAACTCAGTCGCTCCGATCAGCGGAGGCGGTAACAACGGCGGTATCTCGGGACAGCTCGTCCGCTCCGATGACCTCGGAAACGGTATGCACGTCATCTATGACAACTGCATCAACGACGGCACCGTCATCGGTGCTCACCGAGGCGGAGGCATCGGCGGCTATGCCGCAGGTGACATCACCGCAACCAACTGTATCAATAACGGCGACATCACCTCCCTCTACAACTATGCGGCTGGCATCATCAGCCGTCCCGGATGCTCCTCCTATCCGAACTTCGTTTGTGACCTGGTATTCGAGAACTGCATCAACAATGGTACCATCACCAGCCACCGTCAGTACGCGGCCGGCATGATCAGCTACACGCAGGACCGTCTCAAGGTCAACTACTGCCTCAACACCGGCGATATCCTCGCAGAAGGCGTTACCAAAACAAGTGACAACAACACGCACAATCACCCGATCCAGTGTGGCGGTCTGGTCGCAAGATCCGTGCAATCAGTCGAGATGTACTACTGTGTCAACACCGGCAACATCATCTCGAACTTCACCTCTGCAGGTATTGCAGGAGACGTCGGCTCGGGATCGATCGGCGGCGTATCCTTCACCGGCGGCTACAACACCTTCTTCGGCTGTCTCTCGGCAGGTGACGTCGTTGCCTATAACGAAAAGCACCTCTACACGATGACGCAGGACCCCAACGAGGACGGCTACTGCGACGATGCCGCATATAACCTCTGCACGACCGACACCAAGCGCGAGGACGGCACTGCGGGCAGTGACGGTATCTGTGACTCGGTTCACTGCAAGGGCAAGATCAACGAGGACTATCATAAGACCTATTACTCGAGCGGCCTCGGTGCCGCAGGCATCTTCAGCTATTCCTTCGGCTCGGGCAACAGACAAGCGCCCCGTATCTTCGGCTGTGGTGTCACCGCTAATATCATAGCAACGCACACGGGTGCGGCTTGCGCCTTCCTTGGCTATGCAAATACCGCATACGCGCTGATCGAGGGCAACTACTTCACCGGTACGCTCACCGGTCCCGAGACCTGTACCTCGGCTCACCAGATCACCGGCTCGACCGACTACTGTCTCGAATACGCAACTGCGTGGATCGACCGTCAGGACTCCGAGAAGTACATCAAGAACAACTACTACCTCGAAAGCATCAGAGATTCCGGCGCAATGCGCATTCAGAACAACGGCGCGGAGATCGGCTGGAGCGGCTATGACTGCTTTATCACCACGAAGGATATCTCCTCGGGTAAGCTTTGCTATCTGGCAAACAAGGCGGCCTACGGCTTCATCAACGTTTATCCCTTCCTCCAGCGCCTCGGCATTGATCAATATCCGACCAGCCCCTACTACTATCTGACCTATAACGGTGTTGATCAGCCCGTTACGATCGACTACACCTACTGGGTAAACCAGGATGCAGAGGGCAACTACGTGAACGAGCTTCACACTCCCGACGTATCCAAGGACCCCATCGAGCCGAATGTCACCGCTGATCCCAATGGGGAAACCACTACGCCCGAAACCGATCCCGTAACCCAGCCTGAAACCGATCCCGTGACCCAGCCTCCCGTCGAAAGCAACGGCACAGGCGAGGGGGACGGCGATGCAGGCGGATGCGGCTCGGTCGTCGGAGCATCGATCGCACTCGCAGTGATCGCGATCGCAGCCCCCGCTGTGATCGTCTTGAAAAAGCGCGAGGACGAGGAATAATTCAAAAATAAAAGGTGCGAGCACCGCACCACCCCAAAGAGAGAAGGGGCTGTCTCGTTGAGACAGCCCCTTCTTGTATATCAATATATAACCGCGGAACGCAGGTGCCCGGGCTGCGCGGAATATTTCGGGGCGGCGCAAATTGAATGTCAAGTTTCCGCTAATTCTGCACGCCGTTCGGCTTGCACATCCCTATATCAGCACTCCGAGAAGCGCCATTACAAGCGACGGAATGGCGATCGCCGCACCGTAGCGAATGAAATCGAGGAAGGAAAGCCGTACACTGTACTTTTTCAGCATTGCACTCCACATAATCCCTGCAAGTGCGCCGATCGGCGTGAAGAACGCGCCGAGGTTCGAGCCGATCACGGTCGCATAAAGTGCGGTCGTGCGCGCTCCCGCATCCGCGATGCCTCTGACAACGGGACTGAACAGAACGCTCATCGGAATATTGTTGAGCACGTTCGCCGAAAGGAAGGAGGCAAATCCGTAACGGAACACCGTCCCCTCTCCCGACAGAAGATCACGGATGACGCCCGTCACACCGTACTTATCGAGTGCAAGCACGAGGACGAACATCGACAGCACAAACGGAACGATATCGTAAGGAAGTCGCCCGAAGGAGCGAAGGAGGATATTTGAGCGTTTCCGCTTGATAAGCTGATAAACGAACACCGAAAAGAGCAGACTGATAGCGAAAATCAACGTAAGCAGCCACATCGGGATCGGCAAATAGGATGACAGTGTAAGCAAAACGATGCAAAGCCCAAGGTGTACGAGTCCGATCGCGAGAAAGCCCTTGTCGAGCGTCGTTTCCTCCTCCGTCGCCGAGATCTCGTTTGTCATAGGATGCGAGAGCCGCTTATAAAAGAGAAGGAGCAGCATCGCGAGCACCGTCACGCCTGCGAGAAGCGTCGGAAGCCACATTTCGGACAGATACGTACCGAAATCGACCCCTGCCGATGCGGAAAGATAGATGTTCGTCGGATTTCCGATCATCAGCGCCATACTGAAGGTATTCGCCGCCGCGAATTCGCAAATGAAATACGGAAGCGGATCGATTTTTGCACGCTTTGCGAAGTAGCAAAGAAAGGGGGTAAAGGTCAGAACGATGATATCGTTTGACGTAAAGATCGTAAGCACCGAAACGGTCAAAAAGAGGTAAAGGAAAAACCGAAACTGGTTTCGCCCCGCCTTTTTCAGGATCGCGGTCGCGAGATAGCCGAAAAATTTCGCCTCGTCGAGGAAGACCGAAAGGAAGGTCATCGACAGAAAGAGCGTCAGGATCTTAAGCGGGTTTACGTCTCCCGACGCGGTCAGCCCCATAAGCACCTCCGACGGTGACAAAAGACCGCTGATGAGAACGGCACACACGCCGACAAGCGGAGGCACCCAGTAGATGCTGACCGTTGCACCGACGACGGGCAGACGTACCGACGGCTTCAAAAGAACGACGGTGATCAGTCCGATCACGGAAAACGCGAGAATACATAAAACCGCTGTCATATCCGTGCTGCCTCGCCTTGAGAGGATTCTCCGACCGTAGTACAGCAGCCCATCTCCGTACGGATGCGACGAGCCGCCTCGGCGGCAGCCATAAACGCATTCTCCGAAAGCGGATCAAACAAAAGGTCACACGCAGAAAGTCCGTATTCCTGCGCCCTCGCAAGAATTCTTTCGGCAATCGCCACTCTTTCCTCTGCGGTATCGGGAACACCGTTCTCGTCACAAGTCAATGCAACCACCACGCCGCCGTATTTCTTCGCAAGCGGAAAGACTCCGTCCATGCTCTCATCCGTCCCCGATACGGCACCGATCAACGCCTTACCGTTATAATACCGCAGTGCGTTCTCCATCGCACAGACGTCGTCGGTCTCAACCATAAGAGGCAATGACGTGACACCCTGAAGCTCCTTTACCGTGTCACGAAGCAAGGTTTTTTCGTCGGGCTCAAGACGTCCTGCGTTAACGGAAATCACCTCGGCGTCCTCATCCTCCTGCGCTTCGGCAAGCTCGATGAACGTATCGACGTCGCCCGCTTCGAGCGCTTCCTTTAGGATCGTCTTGCCCTCACTGCTGAGAAGATCTCCGATTGAAACCGTGCGGCGCGCGGTGAATTCGACCGTTTTTTTCGAGGACGCAATGACCGTTCGCGGCTTTTTCGTGAGCGGAACAGGCTCCATTCCGCGCGTTCTGTCGACGGTTGCCCTGATGTAATCGGGCGTCGTTCCGCAGCAGCCGCCAATCAGCCGCGCACCGGCACGAACGATCTCCCGTACCGCCTCGGCAAATTCCTCGGGGGACAGATCGTAGACCGTGTTTCCGCTGTCATCCACACGAGGCAGCCCCGCGTTGGGATTTACAATTACGGGAACCGACGCATATTTACAGATCTCCCTGACGGTTGGAAGCATCGCGGAGGGGCCCGTCGAGCAATTCATACCGATGGCGTCCACGCCGAGTCCCTCAAGAAGTGCGACCATTACGTCGGCACTCGCACCCATCATCAGCCTGCCCTTTGCATCGTAGCTGTTCGTAACAAAAACGGGAAGATCGGCGTTTTCCTTCGCCGCGAGCACCGCCGCCTTCGTTTCGTACGAGTCGGTCATCGTTTCGATCAGGATACAGTCAGCACCTGCATCCCTGCCGATCCGTACGACGTGCGAAAATGCTTCGACTGCCTTGTCAAACGTCATCGTGCCGTACGGCTCGAAGAGAACACCAAGCGGACCGATATCGAGTGCAATGAAGCCCTCGCCGTCCCCCACCGTCCCGTCACGCGCCTCGCGCGCAAGAGAAACGGCGCTCCGAACGATTCTTTCCAGCGTTGCCTCGTCGTAATGAAGCGGATTTGCGCCAAAGGTATTTGTTTTGACGATATTTGCACCCGCGCGGAAATAGGCCGTGTGGAGCGCACGGATCTCGTCGGGATGTGTCAGCGACCACACCTCGGGACGCTCTCCCGCGGAAAGTCCCATCGATGCAAGCACCGATCCCGTTCCGCCGTCGAAATATACGAGTCCCGCTTCGATGTGGCTCTTCAGAGTCGAACTTTTCATAACAAACCTCACATAAACGCACTATGATAAAATATTATAGCGCGTTTACCCGAAATTGTCAAGGAAGGTCGGGCATTCTATCAAAAAAGGCAGCTTGAAAAAGCCACCTTCTCCCATTAAGCGAAAAAGAGCGGACTGTCCTGCGTGACATCCCGCTCTTTTCTTCTCTCATCTCTCAATGATGTTGATATTGACCGGCTCGATGCCCGCCTGCTCGTAGACGATCTCATTGATCTGCGAAATCTGGCTCGGGACGAGCTTACCCTCCGCACACTTCACAACGATGCTCGCGCTACCGTCGCTCACGACCGCAACGCACGCCTCAAAACCCTTTGCAAGCACGAGCGTCTCGATGTTCGACTCCTGCTCCATCTCACCTGCAAGCTGAGAGATCTGCGCAAGCGCCTCGTTCTTTGCCGCCTCGTCGGCGTTTTCATTCTCTACTACGCTCTGAAGCACCTCAAGCGCCTCGTCTCTTGCGCGCTGACGGCTGACCTGCACCGAGGAGAAGTAACCGTCCTCCTTCCCTGCATCCGTCGCGTTGTCTCCCCCGCTCGGGTTGCCCGATGCCTGCGTCTCCTCTCCATCATAATCGAATCCGTTTGCAGGCGAGCCGCCGAACAGAATGAAATTCAGACAGATCGCACCGCCGATCAGGATCACCGCACCGATGATCACCCAATTTCGCCGCCCGACCCGTCTGCCGAATGCGGCGATCTTCTCCAGAAACTTGTTTTCCTTCATAATGTTCCCTCCGATTTCTCGTAAATTAGGATTTGTTACGCGTTTTGCTGTACACCGTATCTATATGTGTTCTCTGCGTGGATTATAACCGCGTACGGAATTTTACTCTCGGCATTCGGATTCTACCCGAACGCTCCCTCTGCGACGTAGATCTTATTACTCGGGACGCCGAACGCCGCCGATACAAGCTCGATCAGCTCTCTTTTCACCGTCGGATCGTTCCCGCCCACGCATACGATACCGATCCCACCGATCGTCGGCGGCTTCTCTGACAGATAGACCGCTGACTCGGAGGATCCGCTTCCGATCGTAAGGTAATGATACGAGCCCGTGGTACCGTTTCCGCCCGAATCAAGCTCGGCGTCCTTTGCATAGACGTATTCGTATCCCGATGCCAACGTGACTGCCACACGCACACGAGAGACGCCGTTGACGCTTTCACAGAGCTCCGAGATCTTTCTTTCAAGCGTATCAACGTACAGCTGTAGCGCCTCCGACGAGTTCGGATGCTTCTCGACGGTCTCCTCCGCGTCGCCGTCGCCCTTTTTCGTACCGGAAAGGCTTCCGACAAGGAGCAGACAAATCCCGAGCGCACCCGCAAGCAACAAGATCCACGTTCCTCGTGCGCGAAGCCTCCGTCCCATTTCACGTTTTTCCATTCTTTCTCCTTTCTCCCCTACCGTCCGCTACTCCACCGCCACGTCACACGGGCAGGCGAGCAGAGCGTTGACAAATGCCTCGATCTTATAGGGATCGGTCAAGATCGAGGCTCCCGATAGGGTAACGAGGGCGCGCGACACCGTTCCGTCCGCCCCGAGAACGACCGATGCGTGGCAGGTGCCGTCCGCAAGGCCATATTCTGCTTCAAGAAGCTCCCCGAGACACCGTCCGATCTCCTCTGCCGAATAGCGCGAAAGCGCACCGTCAAGGATCTCCTCATACTCCTCTTCCTTCTGCTCGTTTTCAAGGATCTCGTCGAGATCGATCCTCCCGAAAAAATCTCCGACCGATATGAGCGCATCCTTCGCGGGAAGTACGATCACCGCAAGCACACAAAGTCCCGTCACAAGCTTCATATGCGGTCGCACCGAGCTCGATTCGGGAAGCACCTCCTCACAAATCCCGCCAAATATCGCGGTCAGTATAACCGCAAGAAAATATGCCTTCATCCGTCCCCCCTCAACCGATCGCCGCCGCGGTGCGCGTCAGAATGGTAAGTGCAAAAATAAACATCACCGCACACATTACCGCGACCGCCAGAATATAGCCGTATACACTGACAAGCTCAGACAGGAGTCTTGCTTCACCGTCACATCCGAGCACCTCGGCAGTGCTTTCTGCAAGAATAAGGCAAAAGCGCGTGACGAGCACGTTCACAAGTACGGGAACGAGTAGCAGCACGACGAGCAGGATCCCCGCAACACCGACCGTCGTACGAAGGTACTCTACACTCGCGCCGACCGTTCTGAGGCTGTCCGCGATCGAACCGCCGACCACGGGAATGACCGACGACGCGACGTATTTCACCGTTCGCGCGCTGATCGAATCCGCCTTCATAGCTAGCCCCGACCGAAGCGCGAGAAGTGCCGACATCATCATCATCAGAAAACCGAGACAAAAGGTAAAGGTCTTTTTGATGCAGGCGGACAGACTCCGCACGTTGAGCCCGGGGGCGAAAACGGGCACACACGCGAGTGCGAGGCAGGCACCGACGGTCGGGAAGAGCAGCTCCCCACCGACGAATTCGCTGATCGCAAGAAAGATCGACATCGCGGCACCGCCCGTCGCCGCTCCCGCGACGTTGCCGCCCATCGCGTAAAGCACTCCCGACACGGGGATCATTCCACCCGCAAGCACCGAAAGCTGTGAAAAGTAATCCGAAAGCTGGGAGAAGAGCTTCGTTTGCGTATCCGCGATCGCCGCAAGGATCGCGCAGGATGCCACGAGCGTTACGACTCTGCCGAGTGCGCTCGACTTTACCGATCTCCGCACCGCCGAAAAGACCGCCGACAGAATGAGTATCCCGAACAGCGACGCGAGGAGCCTCAGGGCGTCGTCAAGATAAACGCCGAGCGCCTCTAAGATGACCGCCGCCAAATACGAGGGCTCGAGCATTTCCCCGATCGCCGAGGAGAGCCCCTCCCCATTCTCCGACGTGAAATCGTCCGGAAGCTGATCCCGTACCCCGTCGGGAATCGCATCGAGCATCGTTTCGTAGCCCTCCTGCAGCTCGGGAGGAAGCGCCTCGGCCGTTTCGTCCGCCGCCTCTGCCGGAAATGAAAGGACCGGCAAAAAAAGAAGGAGAAGGACTATACAAAAAAACTGCTTTTTCATACGTATTCCCTTGTATTTTCATATCCAAATATTTGAATTGCCCGAAAATCCTTGAGAAAGGCTTTCGAGGTTCTCGGGAGCCTTTTTCAGAAAGCACCTGTTTGGGATTTGGAGCAGCGCCCCGACCTCCTCTACAAAAGCCCCTCGACCGTTTCGAGGAGGGACTCAATCAGGGGAAAGCAAAGAAGGAGGATCAGAATTTTCCCCGCCATCTCGACGATCGATGCAACGCCCCCCTCCCCGCCGTCGCGGCATATCCCCGCAACGATCTCGGAAAGAAACGCGATTCCAAGTGCTTTCAGCATCATTTCGCCGTACGACGCGAGCACGTAGCCCTCCGTGAGCCGCTTCAAGCGTCCAAGTAGCGGCAGAAGAAGTAAGAGCACCCCACCGTAAAGCAAGACAGGGCCGCATAGTCTCGTGGGCAGGCTCGCGCCCTTTCCGAGCGCGGTCATTACCATTGAAACCGTAACGAAAAGGAGCGCCGCGCCGCAGATCTTCAAAAAGATATCCCGAAGAGTACCGTCCATATGCCCTCCGTCAGATCCCGAAAATATCGCGCACCTCTTCGAGCAGCTCCCCGATCTCCCCGATCAGCATCACCATAACCACGATGATCCCCGTGATCGTCAGAAGCATCGCCTGCTCGTCTCTGCCCGATTTATTCAGGATGAGGGCTGACGTCGCGATCAAAAAGCCCACGCCCGCCACCTTCATCAGCAGTGAAATATCCATACTCTTCCCCGTCTTTCCTCGGTTTTCTCTTCAAAGCAGTACGACGACCGTTCCAAGCGACGCCGCCATACACAGCGTGATATTGCGCTGCCGCCTCCTCGGAAGCTCCGCGAGCAGGCGATCTCTTTCGGCACAAAACAGACCGATGCCGTAGTCACAGGTACGAAGCTGTTCCCCCCTGTACCCCTTTCCGATCTCCTCGCAAAAGTTCTCCGCGATCCGCTCCCCCTCCTCCGTAAGACCCATACCGCGCACCGCCTTGCGGAGAGATGCAAAATCCGACGGCGGCGCAAGCTCCTCCCACCCAAGCCGCTCGAGGAGGGAGCCCTCGCACCGAAGCAGGATCTCAGCCGTCGGAAGCGCGTAACAGTCGATCTGATTTTTCGTCAGCCTGAGAAGTGCGATCCACCCGTCGAGCCGCTCGATCTGCCTTTTCGCGTGTCGGTTGAGTGTCACGGAGCCGTAAACGCCGACGCCCGCAAGCAGAAGCGCACCGAGAAGCTTATAGATCAGCATACGCATCCTCCCACCGCACGGCTGTATAGGAAAAGCCGTTTTTCGCGCGTCTGATCCCCACGTAATATGCAAAGATCCCGCCGTCGTGCAGCATTTCAATACCGGGACGGCGAAGAAGTCCGGTAACGTCCCGTCCGTGCGCGGTCGCAAGAAGCGGAACGCCACAATTCTGCACCGCAAGCACCGCCCGCGCCTCGTCAACGCCGCCGATCTCATCACACACGACCAGCTCTGCATTCAGGGTGCGAACAGCGATCTCTATCCCAAGCGGACGCGGATACCCCGACAGCATATCGACCGTATATCGGCTCTCGCTCGGTCCGCCGTGCGACAGCGTAAGCTCTCCCCGACTGTCCACGACGGCAACACGCCTGGGATATTTGCCCCCCGCAATGCGGCGGATCACTGCACGGAGCAGGGTAGTCTTTCCAACACCCGGCGGTGCATAGACCAAAACACCGCGTCCGCTCCCCGCCTCCCCTTCAAGGAGGGAGACGATCGGAGAGGGATCGATCGGCGGCTCACCCGGGATACGGAAGGACAACGCAGACGGGTCGTATACCCCGATCACCTTCCCCCCTTCGATCGCGGCGCGCCCGCAGATCCCAACGCGGACGCCCTCCCCAAGGATCATATATCCCTCTCCGATCGTTTCGCTGTGCGAATACAGAGATCCACCCGAAATGCGTGTAAGCGTCTCGTCCATTTCCCTTCCACTGAGAACGATGGGCAGAACGACCGTTCCCATATCGGTCGTGAGCGAGGATACGGTGTCGCGCCGAAGGCGGATCTCCTCGATCGCGGAAAACCCGCCGCGCACGGTCGCGTCCTTGATCGCCGTGACCACACGTCGCGGCAGCATTCGTCCGAGAAGCTCGGGATACCCAACGCCGTGCGACTCGGTCCTTACCGCACGGGTGCTTCCCTTCATCCTGCCGCCCACCTCCTCCATCCCATTCTTTTCCGATTCCGCTCTCGTGTACGGATAAATAATTGACTGCATTGGCTCGTCCCCCTTTCAAGGAAAGTCTATGCATATGCCTGTCCGAATAGAACGCCGCTTTTTGCTTCAAAGAATTGTATTTCGGAAGGCGTTAGAAATTTTTGGGAATTTTCATTTTTCTATTGACAAACAGTCCTTTCTGTGTTATACTGCAAGTGTACTACTACACATAGTACACTTATATGCAATCTTGGAGCATTCCGGAAAGGAATCTTATGGAGTGGCTTAATATATTTAATTTTGTAATAGGGCTCCTGTTTTCGCTCTGCTATCTGTATCAATACGTATATATGATCATCGCCTGTGTGAGGAAGCCGAAGCGTTTTTCCGAAACCGATAAGCGCTTCCGCTACGCGATCCTCATCTCGGCGCGAAACGAAGAGTCCGTTATCGGTCAGCTACTCGACAGCATCCGCTCTCAGGACTATCCCGCGGAGCTTCTCGACACCATTGTGATCGCAGACAACTGCACCGACAAGACGGCAGAGGTCGCCCGAATACACGGCGCAACCGTCTACGAGCGGAACGACACCGTGCACGTCGGCAAGGGCTACGCCCTGAAGCTCGCATTCGATCGTCTGAAGGCAGAAAAGGGGCTTCATTACTACGACGGATATTTCGTGATCGATGCCGACAACCTACTTGAACCGAATTACGTCTCTGAAATGAATAAGGCATTCGCCGCGGGACATCGCGTCATCACGAGCTACCGGAATTCGAAAAACTACGGCGACAACTGGATCTCCTCGGGATATTCACTCTGGTTTCTCCGAGAGGCACGTCACCTTAACAGCGTGCGCTTCCTGCTCGGCACCTCCTGCGTGGTCGCAGGAACCGGCTTCCTCGTCAGCGGTGATATTATCAGGGAGCAGGGCGGTTGGAAGCATTTTTCAATGACCGAGGACACCGAGTTCACGGCAGAGCGTATGCTGAAGGGCGAAAGGATCGCCTACTGCCACGACGCGATCTTTTACGACGAGCAGCCCGTAAAATTTTCACAATCCTGGCGGCAACGCAAAAGATGGGCAAAGGGATACCTGCAGGTGCTCGCGCGGCACGGCGGGAAAATGCTACGGGCCGTCATCCACGGCAATTTCTCCTGCTTTGATCTCATTATGAGCCTCTCCCCCGCCTTTTTCATCTCACTCTTTACGCTCGCGGTGAACCTCATCGCCGCAGTTGTCGCGGCGATCGTCCTGCCCTCCGCCGTCCTTCCGATCCTCTCGGGGCTCCTCGTTACAGCCCTCACCGCCTACGCGCTCTTCTTCCTCGTCTCCCTTTGCACGGTCATCCTCGAATGGAAGCGGATCCGCGCAACCACAGCAGAGAAGATCCTCTCGGTCTTCACCACCCCCCTCTTCATCGCGACCTATATCCCGATCTCGGCATCCGCCCTTTTTTCGAAGGTCGAATGGAAGCCAATCGAGCACCGGGTATCGGTATCGGTCGACGACCTGAAGCGCGGAAGATCCACAAAGCATTAAGAAAGGAGCGAATATGTTACTGATCGACAAATTGTCCCAAAAGCCGATCTACGAGCAGATCATCGACGGCATCGAACGGAATATCCTGCTCGGGATCTATCCCGCAGGCTCGCTCCTGCCCTCGGTGCGTGAGCAATCGGTCACGCTCGGGATCAACCCAAACACCATTCAGAAATCCTACGCCGAGCTCACAAGGCGCGGTATTATTTCGCCCTCCCCCGGAAGCGGGTGCTTCGTTTCGTACGATGCAAGATCCCTGCTTTGCGAGGAGGCGAGAAAAAAGCTCCCCCGCCTTTCAGAGCTTCTCACAGAGCTTCGCATTGCGGGAATCGAGCAGGACGAAATTCTCGGCGCAGTGGCGTCGGTCTATACAAAGGACGATCTCCCTCGTCCCGATAAGGAGGTAAGTAAATGATCTGTGCCGAAAACGTAACCCTTTCCTTCCGTACAGCGGATATGAAAAAGCCCTTCGTCGCGCTGAATGGGCTTTCGTGCGAGATCCCAAGCGGATGCATCTACGGTCTCGTCGGCTCGAACGGCGCGGGCAAATCGACCTTTCTGCGCCTGATTTCGGGTGTTTATCGACCCGACAGCGGCGAGATCACGGTCGACGGACTCCCCGTATATGAAAATCCCGAGGCGAAAAGCAAGATCTTCTACGTTCCGGACGATCTGTATTTCCTGCCGCAGTCCTCAATGACGGAAATGGCGCGCTTTTACAAGGCGATCTATCCGAAATTCAGCTACGAGCGCTTCCATCACCTTGCAGAGACCTTTCACCTTGACACACGGGCAAATATGAACGCCTTCTCGAAGGGTATGCGCCGTCAGGCGGCAACGATCCTCGGTCTCTCGACGATGCCGCAGTACCTTTTCTTTGACGAGACCTTCGACGGACTCGACCCCGTAATGCGGAATCTTGTGAAGCAGGTGATCTATTCGGACGTTCTCGAGCGCGAGACCACGACGATCATCACCTCGCACTCGCTCCGCGAGCTTGAGGACACCTGCGATCAGCTCGCGCTTCTGCATAAGGGCGGCATCGTCTTTGAGTCGGACATTCAGAATCTGAAGACCTCTCTCTTCAAGGTGCAGACCGCATTCAGCGAGCCCTTCACAAAGGAAAAGTTCGCGGGCATCGAGATCCTCTCCTACCAACAGATGGGCAGTGTCTGCTCTCTCATCGTTCGCGGCGACAGAGACGAGACTGCGGCAAGGATCCGTGCGATGGATCCGCTTCTCCTCGATCTTTTGCCGCTCAACCTCGAGGAGGTATTCATTTACGAAATGGAAGCGCTCGGCTACGCCTTTAAGGACGTACTGATGTAAGGAGGTGCTGATATGACAAAAAACGAAAAGAAAACATCCGTAGGGCCGACAGCCATCGGCTCAAGATTCTTCAACGTGCGCCTCTTTTTCGAGGGCGTCAAGCGTTTGAAGATCATCGCGATCGGCGCTCTGATCCTCGCGCTCACGGCATCGATCCTCATTCCCGTCATTTCCTGGATCAATTACGCAAATCAATACGAGCGGGACTGCTGGAACGAGGAGCCCGTCTATGATGACGCGGGAAACGTCATCGATATCCAAATGGTCTACGTCGAGAAAGAGATCGTTCCGCACAAGGTAGAGCCCTATCTCCTCTGTCTACCGCTCTACGTGCTTCCCTTCACAGCCCCCTTCTTCTTCTTCGTGCTCTTCTCCTTCCTACATAAGCGGAAGCAATCGGACTTCTTCCACGCGATCCCCTACACACGTACCTGTGTGTTCGTGAGCTTTACCGCGGCGGCGCTTGCCTCGGTCGCGGCGATCGCGGTCCTTTCGTCTCTTCTGTCGGGCGTGATCTACGCCGCCTGCCCCTTCACGACCTTTGCAATCGGGGAGCTGCTCTCCGTGCTTGGCGTTTCGATCCTGTCTGCGGCGTTCCTTTCGTCCTTTATGATGCTCTCCCTCTCACTTACGGGAACACCGTCAACCTCTCTTCTCCTCTTCGGGCTTTTTGCGTTGATCACCCGTGTCGTACTCGCGCTTTTCTCCTTCGCGGTCGACAATTTCACGATCGTTCGCGCCTCGTTCTATCCCTTTCTGTCGATGTACTGGTATCTGCCCTTCCGTATGTTCATTCAAAATACCTCTTATACGGAGGGCATCCCACCCTACGCACACCTCGTCCCCTATACGATCGTCGTAACGCTCGCACTCTTTGCCGCAGCAGGGCTGTTCTATAAGCTCCGCCGCTCGGAAATGGCAGAGCGGAGCGCCCCGTCGAGACGTCTGCAGTCGATCTTCCGCTGCCTCTTTACCCTGCCCTTTGCGCTTCTCCTGACAACGATGGTGATGATCGACGAGATCGACTTCGACGTTGCACTCGTTCTTTTCGTCATCACGCTCCTCGTATATTTCCTGTACGAGCTCATCACGACGAAGCGCTTACGGAATCTCCCCCGCGCAACGCCGTGGCTCGGTGCAGTCGTGGGCGGTGCAGTCGTATTCGTACTGTCCTTCTCCGTCTTCGGCGCCGCCGTGCACGCGGATATCCCCGAAGAGAAGATCGAGTCGGTCTCGATCACGCCCGTCTATTCCTCGACCTACGAGAGTCTGAAAACGGGAAGCATCCCATCAAGCGACGAGCGCGTGATCGATCTCGTGTCCTACGCGCTTGACTACACTCGCAATATGAATAATAACAACTATAGCGATAACGGCAGACTCAGCTACCGCACGGTCACGATCCGCAAAACGAACGGTATGACCGTGAAGCGCGGATTGTACTTCACCGAGGAAAACGAGGCTCTGCTTGAAGGCTATCTCACGGAGAGCGAGGAATACGTCGAGAGCTACCTTGAGCTTCCTCCGATCGAATCGATCCGCAATATGCAGTTCTTTCCCGAGGGTGTGTCCTCTTACGATTCGCTCTATTTGTCGAGCGGGACCGAGCGATTCGAGGAATTTTACGCAGTTTTGAAAAGCGGATACGACAAGCTCTCGAAGGAGGAAAAGCTCGACTTCAAGCGCGGTGACCGCGCGATGATCCCGAAGGACGAAACGGTAAAGCCCCTTCCCGACTACGTGTACGACGAAAAGTACCATTCGACCTTTTATGCACAACTTACCGTGAACGGCACCGTAAACGGCAACAGCTACTCGTCCTATTACGTGCTTCCCGGCTCGATGAATGGGCTGATCTCCTACGCCTTCACCGAGCTTGCGGAGCAGAATCGGACCTGCCACTACCGATCGGAATATCTCTACGAGACCTACGGCATAGAATCGCTCTCCTCAGAGGACGGCGCGCACACACCGCTTGAAATCACATCGGCGATCTACCGTGACTTCACAGGCGGTCACATCAGCTTTGACGAGGGCTACGTCAGGATCGCGGCGTACGAGCAAAACGAATACACGCTTGCCGTCGCCAAGGAGGGTGCGGACTTCACAGCCTTCCTCGAAAGGATCACGACCTGTCTCGCAGAAAACGCCGAGCCGAAGGCAGGCACGATCCCCGTCTCTCTGATCACCGAGTTTTTTAACTACGATATATCAATCGATCAGGCGTATTCGACGATCATCCTCCACCTCACCGAGGAGGAGTACAAGGAGCTTCTCACGTCGATCGGGATGGAAGATAAATAAAAAACCAAGCCCCGAGGCAAAAGCCTCGGGGCTCATTTTGATTTTGTATCGGACAGAAATCAGATCACGCGGCACTTATAAACGCCCTTGATCGCCGAGATCGGTGCAACTGCCTCGGGACGGATCGTACCCGTTACGTCAATGACCGTATAGGCGTTGTCGCCCTTCGACTTCGAGGTCATGTTCTCGATGTTCACGCCAAAGCCCGACAGGATCGTCGTGAGAGCAGAGATCACAGCGGGAATGTTTGCGTGGAGCACACAGATGCGGTGATCGCCGCTGAACGGCATCGAAACGTTCGGGAAGTTGACGCTGTTCTTGATGTTACCGTAGCGGACGTAGTCGTCAAGCTCCTGTGCCGCCATCACAGCGCAGTTATCCTCTGCCTCCTCGGACGAAGCACCGAGGTGAGGGATCGCAACGACACCGGGAACACCGAGAATGTCCTCGGTCGGGAAGTCGGTTACGTAGGATGCTACCTTACCCGATGCAAGCGCCGCCTTCATATCCTCGGCATTTACGAGATCGGCACGCGCGAGATTGATCACGCGAACGCCGTCCTTCATCAAACCAAGGCTCTCCTTGTTGATCATACCCTTCGTCGTTTCGGTAGCGGGAACGTGGAGCGTGATATAATCTGCCTCACGGAAAACCTCCTCAAAGGTTGCCGCCTTATGTACGCGGTGGTTGATGTTCCACGCCGCGTCAACACTCAGATACGGGTCACAGCCGATGACGTCCATTCCGAGATGGATTGCCGCGTTTGCAACAAGGCCGCCGATCGCGCCGAGGCCGATCACACCGAGCTTCTTGCCCATAACCTCAACGCCACCGAACTGCGACTTGCCCGCTTCGACCGCCTTCGCGACACCCTCAGTGCCCGCGAGTCCCTGCGCCCAGATCGAGCCGTCAACGATCTTACGCGATGCAAGCATCAATGCACAGATCGCAAGCTCCTTCACGGCGTTTGCATTCGCGCCGGGGGTATTGAATACCACTACGCCGTCCTTCGTGCAGCGGTCAATCGGAATATTGTTGACACCCGCGCCAGCGCGCGCGATGCACAGAAGCTCCTTCGGGAATTCCATATCGTGCATTGCGGCAGAACGGACGAGGATCGCATCGGCGTTCTGTACGTCGGTGCCTACGTTGTACTCCGCAGAATCGAGCTTATTGAGTCCGATGGGGGAGATCTTATTCAGACAAAGTACGTTTTTCATAGGATTATACCTCTTAAAATAGTAAATTCAATTTACAAACGGCGTACCGCTTACGCCTTGGGATTTTCTGCGGCGAATTTCTTCATAAACGCAACGAGTGCGACAACGCCGTCCTCGGGCATTGCATTGTAGATCGATGCGCGCATACCGCCGACCGATCGGTGACCCTTCAGGTTCTTCAGACCTGCCTTAGCTGCCTCGGAGGCAAACTTCTTATCGAGATCTGCATCTCCCGTAACGAAGGTGACGTTCATCATCGAGCGGCTTGCCTTCTCGACGGGTGCCTTGTAGTAGTCCTGCGAATCGAGGTAGTCGTACAGAAGCGCCGCCTTCTTTTCGTTGCGCTTCTTCATCTCGTCAAGTCCGCCAATCGAAAGAAGCCATTCGTAAACGAGCTTCGCGACGTAGATCGGATAGCAGGGCGGGGTGTTATACATCGAATCGTTCTCTGCCATCGTCTTCCATTCGAGCATCGTGGGCATTCTCTCCTCGGCGTAGTCGAGCAGGTCCTCGCGAACGATGACGACCGTCACGCCTGCGGGAGCCATATTCTTCTGTGCGCCAGCGTAGATCACGCCGAACTTCGAGACGTCGACGGGCTCGGACAGGATGCACGAGGACATATCGGCAACGATCGGAACGTCGACCTCGGGAACTGCGGGATATTTCGTTCCGTAGATCGTGTTGTTGTAGCAGATGTGCAGATATGCGGCGTCGGAGCGGACCATATCCTTCGTTACCTTCGGAACGTAGGTGAAGTTGTCCTCCTTCGACGATGCAACGCACTTGACGTCGTAGCCGAGCTTTTCGGCTTCCTTCAGCGCCTTGCCCGAGAACTGACCCGAAACAACGTAGTCAGCCTTGCCCGTACGCTTGATCAGGTTCATCGGAACTGCCGCAAACTGCGTCGATGCACCGCCCTGAAGGAAGAGCACCTTGTAGTTGTCGGGAATCTGCATCAATTCGCGAAGCACCTTCTCCGCGTCTCCAATGATCGCCTCGTAATCGGGCGAGCGATGCGACATCTCCATTACCGACATTCCCGAGTCGCCGTAGCAGACAAGCTCGGATGCTGCCTTTTCAAGTACCTCGAGCGGAAGCATCGAGGGTCCTGCGGAAAAATTGTAAACTCTGTTCATAATATATATCTCCTTTGTTGTATTGTCTGCTTTCATTCCGAGGCTCTGCCTCGGGCTCCGCTTAAGGACTTTTTGAAAAAAGTCCTTAAGGATCCCAAAAACTTTTATAACAAAATTTTTTAGAGAAAAGTTTTCTTGACTTTCAAAAACCTTTCGGGCAAAAATTAAATTTTTCTTGGGGAAAGTTCTTGAAGTTTTCAGAAACTTCTTTCAAGAAGTTTCTGAACGGGGGTATGGGAGCAGCGCCCCCAATGCATCAAGTCATCTTTTCCTGCTTGACCTTATGGTCAATGACGTGGCGGGAGGCAAGCTCCTTCATCACGTCGTCGATCGAGATGCCCATTTCGATCATCAGTACCATCACATGGTAGACGAGGTCTGCGATCTCATAGACAGTTTCCTTTTTGTCGTCTGCCTTACCCGCAATGATGACCTCGGTACACTCCTCGCCGACCTTTTTCAGGATCTTGTCGATTCCCTTATTAAAGAGGTAGGTCGTGTACGAGCCCTCCTTCGGATCGAGCTTTCTGCCGCGGATGACCTCCATCAGGGCGTCAAGCGAGAAGTCGTGCAGGGTATCGCTTTCAAAGACCGAGTCGTTGAAGCACGAATCGGTGCCCGTATGGCAGGCGGGGCCGTCCTTAAAGACGACGACGGTCAGAGCGTCTCTGTCGCAGTCGGTCTCGATGCGCACGATGTGCTGACGGTTGCCCGAGGTCTCGCCCTTGCGCCAAAGCTCCTGCCGTGACCTGGACCAGAAGCAGGTCATTTCCTCGCGGATGCTGATCTCCAGCGATTCGCGGTTCATATACGCGACGGTCAGTACCTTTTTCGATTCGGCATCCACCACAACTGCGGGGATCAGACCGTCCTTGCCGAATTTCAGTTCGTCAATCGTAATCATTTCTTCATATGCCTTCCCTTAATAATTATTACCGTCTCAGATCCGCATCGGGATTCCCTTCGCGGAAAGCTCGCGCTTCAGGTCATCGATGTCGACCTCTCCGAAGTGGAAGATCGATGCGGCAAGTCCCGCGTCAACCTTCGGGAGAGTCTTGAAGAGAACCTCAAAGTCCTCCTTCTTCCCTGCGCCGCCCGATGCAATCACGGGTACGTCCACAATATTACAGACCGCCTCGAGCATTTCAAGGTCAAAGCCCTCCTTCACGCCGTCGGTGTCGATGCTGTTCAGCACGATCTCTCCGGCACCTGCCCGAACACCGTTTTTGATCCATTCGAGCGCGTCAAGCCCCGTATTCTCTCTGCCGCCCTTCGCGAATACGCGGAAAACGCCGTCCACGCGCTTCACATCGACCGACAGCACCACGCACTGATCACCGTAGCGACGCGCCGCCTCGCCGATCAGCGAGGGGTTGCGGATCGCACCCGAATTGACGCTGACCTTATCTGCACCGCACTTCAGGACGCGGTCGAAATCGTCGAGCGTATTGATGCCACCGCCGACCGTCAGGGGAATGAAGATCTTGCTCGCGACCTCGCAGAGGATGTCGGTAAAGAGTGCGCGCCCCTCTGCAGAGGCAGTGATATCGTAAAATACAAGCTCATCTGCGCCGCATTCGCTGTAAAACTCCGCAAGCTTCACAGGCGATGAAACATCGGCAAGCCCGAGGAAATTTACACCCTTCACGACTCTGCCGTTCTTCACGTCAAGGCAAGGAATGATTCGCTTTGTAATCATATGCTTCCCTCCTGTACAAGTGCGACGGCTTCACCGAGATCGAGCATTCCCGTATAGAGCGCCTTTCCGAGGATCGCGCCGTAGATGCCCATATCGCACAGCTTTTTGACGTCGTCGAGGGTTGAAACACCGCCCGACGCCGTGAGATCCATCGAAAATTTCCCGACCATCTCACGATAAAGATCAATATTCGTGCCGCCGAGGAGTCCGTCCTTTGAAATATCGGTGCAGATCACCGTCCGAACGCCCCGTCTTTCAAGGCTTTCGCAGAAATCAAAGCACGAAACGTCCGATAATTCAAGCCAGCCCTTGACCGCGACCTTACCGTCGCGGAAATCAACGCCGACTGCAATTTTCTCTTTGTATTTGTCGAGCATCCGGTCGAGGAATTCGGGATCCTTCAAGGCTGCCGTGCCGAGAATGACACGCCCCGCACCTGCGTCGAGGTAGGTCTTTACCGTCTCCTCGTTTCGGATGCCGCCGCCGATCTCTGTGAAGAGGTCGGAGCGTCTGATGATCTCCTTTACCGTTTCGAGGTTCGGCGTGTTGCCGTCTCTCGCGCCCTCAAGGTCTACGAGGTGGAGGCATTCCGCGCCCGATCGGCGGAAGCCCTCTGCGACCCCCGCGGGATCGCTGCTGTAAACCGTCATTTGACTATAGTCTCCCTTGACAAGCCTGACCGCTTGTCCGCCGATCAGATCGATCGCAGGAAATAGCTTCAGCATTCCGTCACCCCTCCTTGCTCGATTTCACAGAATGCGCGCAGGATCGCAAGTCCGACCTTTCCGCTCTTCTCGGGGTGGAACTGCGTTCCGTATACGTTCCCACGCGCAACCGCCGCCGTCAGCGTTCCGCCGTATTCGGTCGATGCAATGACCGATTCGTCGCAGTCTGCGCCATAGAAGGAATGGACGAAATACACGTAGTCCCCCTCCTTGATATATTTCCAAAGAGGGCTCTTCTTGCCACCGAAGGACAGTGCGTTCCAGCCAATATGCGGGATCTTCAGCGAAGTGCCCTCTCTGTCGTGTACCTCCTTGATCGGACGCACCGCACCGGGGATGAGTCCGAGCCCCTCGTGACAGCCGTATTCGTAGCTCTGCTGAAACAGCATCTGCATTCCGAGGCAGATGCCGAGGAGCGGCTTTCCCGCCGCCGCCTCGCGCAGCACGACCTTGTCAAGCCCCGATTCGCGGAGCTTTCGTGCGGCATCCTCAAATGCGCCGACACCGGGGAGAATCAAACGGTCACAGGAGCGAATGACCGCTTCGTCACTCGTCACAACCGCCTCCGCGCCGATCGCCGCAAAGGAGCTCCTCAGCGAAAAGAGATTCCCGACTCCGTAATCAATAATTGCTATCATAAAAGGCTCCCCTTGGTCGAAGGGATCTCATCCGCACGGTCGGGATCGAGTCGCACCGCCCCACGGAGTGCGCGTCCGAGCGCTTTGAACAGTCCCTCGATGATATGGTGGGAATTGCTTCCGTCAAGCTGTGCGACGTGCAAGGTAATACCTGCCGAACGCACGAAGCCAAGGAGAAATTCCTCAACGAGCTCGGTGTCAAAGCTGCCCACCTTCTCGGTCGGAATATCCATACGGTAAGCGAGATAGGGTCTGCCCGACACATCGATCACAACGCGGACGAGTGCCTCGTCCATCGGAAGAAGCATACTGCCGTAGCGATTGATGCCCTTGCAGTCCCCGAGTGCCTCACGGAGCGCCTGCCCGAGACAGATCGCAATGTCCTCAACGCTATGGTGATCGTCCACCTCAGTGTCGCCATTGCACCTTACGGTGAGGTCAAATCTGCCGTGCGACGCAAAAAGCGTCAGCATATGGTCAAGGAAGCCGACTCCCGTCTTAATTTCTCCCTTTCCCGTTCCGTCGAGTGAAAGGGAAAGCCGGATATCGGTTTCCTTCGTGGTTCTTTTGATCTCGGCTGTTCTCACTTTGAACGCCTCCTTTTTTGTATTTGCAGGGGCGTTGCCCCCGCACCCCTACTCAAAAACTTCTTGAAAGAAGTTTCTGAGAACTTCAAGAACTTTTCTCAAAGAAAATATTTTTTTGCCTGAAAGGTTTTTGAAGATTCATAAGAAACTTTTTGGAAAAAGTTTCTTATGCGGAGCCCGAGGCAGAGCCTCGGATCATCTCCCCTCGTATCTCCTCGATCGCCTTCAGCAGCGCGTCCATATCGGCGCGTGTACCGACTGTAATACGGTTATAATTTTTGATCCTACCCTTGCCGAAGAAGCGGACAAGGATACCACGCTCGCGGAGCTCGTAATACAGCGTTTCGCCATCCACGTCGGGCGATTCCGCGAATACGAAGTTCGCCTTGGAATCGGTCACCGTAAAGCCGAGGCGGCGAAGCTCTCTGATGGTATAATCACGGTTCTCCGCAATGATGCGGCAGTTTTCGCGGTAATAATCCGCGTCGTCCACCGTTCTTTCACCCGCAAGCAGGGTCAGGCGATTCAGGCTGTACGGATTCGTCGAATATTTGATCTTCTCAAGATCTCTGATCAGTCCCTCGCTCGCCACCGCAAAGCCAAGCCGTCCGCCCGCAAGAGACGCCGACTTCGAGAAGGTTCTGACAACGAGAAGGTTGTCGTATTTCTTAACAAGCGGGATCGCGCTTTCACCACCGAAATCGACGTATGCCTCGTCAATCAGAACAACGCGATCCGGGTTCGACCGAACGATCTGTTCAACCTCGTCCCTCGAAAGGCAAAGCCCCGTCGGTGCGTTCGGATTCGCGATCACGACATTCTGTTCACAACCGATATAATCCCCGACCGCAACGCGGAAATCATCTCTGAGCGGTACGGTCTCGTACGGAACACCGTGAAGATCGGCGTAAACCTTATAAAATCCGTAGGATATATCGGGAAAACGCACACCCAAATCGAAAAACGCCATAAAAGCGAAGTTCAGGATATCGTCCGAGCCGTTCGACACGAAGATGTTCTCGGCACCGTACCCAAAAAGTTCGCTGAGCTTTCCCTTCAAAGCCTTACATTCGGGATCGGGATAAAGCCTCAGATCTGCGACCTCGCTTCCGCTCAGCGCCGCGATCACACCAGCGGACGGCGGGAAGGGCGATTCGTTCGTATTCAACTTGATGTATTTCTTGTCACGCGGCTGCTCTCCGGGGGTATATGCCTCGAGCGCCGCGTATCGTTCGTTCAAAAAACGGCTCACTTCGTGTCCTTCCTTCTCTTGCCGCGCACAACTGCACTTTCGGCGTGTGCGGTCAGCCCTTCCTTGCGTGCGAAGTACGCTACGTCCTCGGCGACCGCTGCGAGGGCTTCCTCAGTGTAATAGGTAAACTGCGACTTCTTTACGAAATCGTCCACCGACAGGGGGCTCGAAAATCTTGCCGTTCCGCTCGTCGGAAGCGTATGGTTCGGTCCCGCGAAATAATCACCGAGCGCCTCGGGGCAATTTCTGCCCATAAAGATCGAGCCTGCGTGGCGGATCCTCGAAAGATAGTCAAACGGGTTGTCGACACAAAGCTCAAGATGCTCGGGAGCGATCTCATTCGCGACGTCGATCGCGAGATCGAGATCCTTCGCAACGATGATCTTGCCGTTACGGTCGATCGACGTGCGCGCGATCTCTGCTCGCTCGAGCATCGGGATCTGCCGTTCAAGCGCATCGCTGACGCCCTTAGCGAGTGCCATCGAATCGGTGACGAGCACCGCCGACGCCATTCTGTCGTGCTCTGCCTGCGAGAGAAGATCAGCGGCGACCACCTCGGGGTCACACTTTCCGTCCGCTACGACGAGGATCTCGCTCGGACCTGCGATCATATCGATCGCAACTCTGCCGAACACCTGCTTCTTTGCCTCTGCGACGAAGGCGTTTCCGGGGCCGACGATCTTGTCGACACGCGGAACGCTCTCGGTTCCGTACGCGAGCGCCGCAACTGCCTGTGCACCACCCACCTTGAAGATGCGGTCAACGCCCGCGATCTTCGCCGCCGCAAGGATGACGGGATTGACCTTGCCGTCCTTGCCGGGGGGAGTCACCATCACGATCATTTCGCATCCCGCGATCTTGGCGGGCACCGAGTTCATCAAGACCGACGAGGGATACGCCGCCGTTCCGCCGGGCACGTAAAGTCCGACGCGCTCGATCGGCATCACCTTCTGTCCGAGAACGATACCGTCTCTGTCCTCGATCACGAAGCTGTTCCGCACCTGCCGCTTATGGAACGCGTAGATATTCTCCTTCGCGCGCTTCATCACGTCGAGGAATTTCTCGTCGACGGACGCGAATGCCTCGTCGATCTCCTCCGCCGTGACCTCAAGAGAGTCGAGCGTCACCTTGTCGAATTTTTCGCAGTACCCAAGAAGTGCTTTATCTCCGTTTGCTTTGACGTTTTCGATGATCTCCGAAACGGTTCCCGAAACGTCGATATCAGCATTCGGGCGCGCGAAGATCTCTTCGTTTGCCACCTCGCCGTATTCGTAAATTCGAATCATATTCTACCTCTGTTCATCCGTTCTCAAGAATTTTATTGATCTCCTCGCACATACGGATGATCTCTCGATTTTTGAATTTATAGCTGACCTTGTTCGCAACGAGCCACGCGCTGATCTGTACGATCGTATCTCGCGGCTCAAGGTCGTTCTCGTATAGGGTCTTGCCCGTCTCGACGATATCGACGATCACGTCGGAGAGTCCGAGGATCGGTGCAAGCTCGATCGAGCCGTTCAGCTTGATGATATCGATCTCTCGGCTCTTGCCCGCATAAAATTTCTTTGCAATATTCGGGAATTTCGTTGCAACACGGAGCGTCCGCTCTCTGTCGTCACGGAAATCCTTCTTACACGCAACCGCCATACGGCATTTACCCATACCGAGATCTGCGAGCTCGTAAATGTCGGGAGAATACTCGAGAATGATGTCCTTTCCCGCAATGCCGACGTCTGCGGCACCTCTCTCGACGTAGATCACGACGTCCGAGGGCTTCACCCAGAAATAACGGATGCCGAGCTCCTCATTTTCGAAGATCAGCTTGCGGTTCTCTTCCTTGATCGAGGGGCAAGCATAACCCGCCTGCTCGAATATACCGTATGCCTTTTCACCGAGTCTGCCCTTCGGGAGGGCGATGTTAATCCACTGTTTCAAGGAGCACTGCCTCCCTTCCCTGCATTTTGTAAAGTGCACGGCAACGCATTGCGGTCGTCTCACCGCGCTCTGCACGAACCGTCCTGCCGCTCTCCTCAAGCGCATTCACCGCCGCGATCACGTCTCCGACGTCGTCTATGTCTCCGTACAGCAGAACCGCGTCAACGTCATACCGTGCGGTGGGCGCATCAAGCGCATCGATCAATTCGGGATAGACCGCAAAGCCGATCGCCTCGGCACGCCTTCCCATCTTACGAATCAGGCTATCATACCGTCCGCCGAGGAGGATCGCCTCGGGAATACCGTCGACGTAGCCGCGAAAGATGATGCCATCATAATAGTTGCGGTCTCCCGCGATCGAAAAATCAAGATAAAGTGAATCGAGGATGCCCCAAGCCTCCGCAACACGGGAGATCGTGAGAAGCTCGTCATACGCCGCCTGCATTTTGTCGCCGCGCACATACTCCGCAAGCTTCGGGAGCGCCGACTTGAGAGGCTCATATACAGAAGTCACAGCCGCGAGCGCCGATCCGTCAAGCCCTCTCTCCGAGAGGAACGCCGAAAGCCCCGGCAGATTCTTGTTTGCCATCAGAGCGAGCACCGCTCCGACGTCGCGGTCCTCAACACCGACAGACGCGAGCAGTCCGAGCAGGAAGCCCATATGCGAGAGGTCGAGCACGTAGCGGTCGCCGATCAATGAAAGGCTCTTTTCCGCCAGCATCAGAACCTCACCCGTGAGGTAGGGATCGATCCTTCCGATACACTCAAGCCCGGTCTGCCCGATCTCGCGGAAGCCCTCCGCACCGCCAGCGGTACGGTAGACCGTTTCGCTGTAGCAAAGCTTATGCGTGGCAGTCTCCTCCGCACCGACGTTCTTGACGATTGAAAGCGTCACGTCGGGCTTCAGCGCCATCAGCTTTCCGTTCGTATCGGTAAAGGTCAGAATATTTTCGCAAACGAGAAAGCTCTTGTTGTGCGCGTAGAGGTCGTATTCCTCAAACTTGCTGACCTTAAATCTTGTATATCCGTAGCTGTGATAAAGCGCACGCAGACGGAGCACCGCCTCCTCATTGCTGCGTAATATCTCCTTCGGTAAATTCATAAATACCTCTTTCGTTTCGGTTCTTAGTCTTCTTTAATGCGCTCCAGCGTCGCACCGTATCCACCCGTTCCGTAATTGTAGCAACGGTTCACACGGCTGATCGTCGCGGTGCTTGCACCCGTTTCCTCAACGATCTTGCTGTACACCACCTGCTCGGAAAGCCGCTTTGCAACAAGGATGCGCTGTGCCATATCGGAAAGCTCCTTCTTCGTGAGCAGATCCTCAAGAAATGCGTCGCAGTCCTTCTCGTTTTCGAGGGAAAGAATCGCCTTTACCAGCAGGCGGTAGCCTTCGTTTTCGTGAAAATCCATTTCTGTTCTCCTCATTATATATATCGTTCAATGGGGAATATACTTTTTCAAAATAAAATACTTTAGTATGATAACACACTAAAGTAAAAAAGTCAAGCATTTTCGCGTCACTTTTTTTGGTTTTTCGTGACTTTGTACACATCTGCCGATTTGGGTTCCCGAACGGGTGAGATTCTGTGCAATTCGACACGGCAAAAATGAAAAATATCCCCTTTTTTGGAAAAAACAAGGGTTGTTTTTTTCACCTGCCTACTGTATAATGAAAATAATGTAGGAATTTCACATAATTTTCCCTCAAAACCATAACGAAAGGTCAGGCTTCTCCTATGAAAAAAGACGCTCTCTGGATCACCTCCCCGCACTCCTGTGGAGACGGTGTATTTATCTACCGCAAGAAATTCAGCAAAGCAACAGGCAAGACCGTAAAAAAAGCGATCCTCTCCGCCTCTGCAGTCGGCATATACGCCGCGTTCCTGAACGGCAAGCGCCTCGGCAAGGGGGTCCTCACGCCCGGATGGACGAGCTATCACCACCGCATTCAGTACCAGACCTACGACGTCACAGATCTCCTCGTGAAGTCGAATACCCTCTCACTCGGGCTCGGGCGCGGCTGGGCGGTCGGCTACATAGGCTATACCAAATCAAACGGCTTCTACTCGAAGCAGGCCGCCGTAATCGCATGGCTCAATATTACCTACACAGACGGCACGAAGGAATGCATCGCGACCGACGGCTCGTGGAAGGTCTACTCTTCCCCCGTCACCTTCTCGGAGATCTATCACGGCGAGACCGTCGATCTTTCCACAGAGGAAAAATGCCTTGGAAATGCTGACGTGACCACCTTCAAAACGAAGCTGATCCCGCAGGTCGGCGAGGATATCGTCGAGCAGGAGCGCCTCGCGCCCGTTTCCCTTATCGTTACCCCCAAGGGAGAGCGCGTCATCGACTTCGGTCAGAATATGACGGGCTACGTCGAGGTGCGGATCAACGCGCCGCGCGGAAGCCGCATCGTGCTTCACCACGCCGAGGTGCTCGACAAGGACGGCAACTTCTACAACGAGAATTACCGCGCCGCACGGAACGAAATGACCTATATCACGAGCGGCGGCGATGACGTCTTTAAGCCGACCTACTCCTTCCAGGGCTTCCGCTACATAAAGCTCGTCGAATATCCCTTCGATGAGGTCGATCTCGGTGCTTTCACCGCGATCGCTGTCAACTCCGACATCAAGCGCACGGGCAGATACCGCTCGGGAAACGAAAAGATCAATCAGCTCTACCACAACATCATCTGGGGGCAGAAGTCGAACTACCTCGACATTCCGACCGACTGTCCGCAAAGAGACGAGCGCCTCGGCTGGACGGGTGACGCGCAGGTCTTCTGCCGCACCGCCGCGATCAACTATGACGTCGAAAGATTTTTTGAAAAATGGCTCGGCGACGTAGCTCTTGAGCAAAAGGACGGAAACGGCGCCGTAAAGGGCATCGTTCCACAGGTCGTAGGCACCCGCACATCGGCAGCGTGGGGAGATGTTGCCACCGTTGCGCCGTGGCAGATTTATCTCGCATACGGCAATAAGAATCTCCTCAAAAAGCATTTCCCGATGATGAAGGCGTGGGTCGATTTTCTCCGTACACAAGGTCCCGAGGAATATCTCTGGCTTGGCGGAAAGCATTACGGCGACTGGCTCGCAATGGATGCGGGGGGAGACACGTGCGTCGGCGCGACCTCAACCGACCTTATCGCGAGTGCCTTCTTTGCGTATTCTACAAGCCTCGTCGTAAAAGCGGGCGAGATCCTCGGGGAGGATGTGTCCGCATATCGCGATCTCTATGCAAGGGTACGCTCCGCATTCCGTGAATATTTTATGGAAAACGGAATGCCGAAGGAGGAATATCCACAGACCGAGGTCGTTCCCGAGGGCAAGAAGCCTCATGACCCGCTGCGCAAGGGAATGACGCAGACTTCTCTCGTTCTGATCCTCCACTTCGGACTTTGCGAGGAATCGGAGCGTCCCGCGCTCGCCGCAAGGCTCGTAGAAATGATCCGCGAGAACGGTGGCCGTATGACAACGGGCTTCGTCGGCACACCCTATCTTTTGCACGTTCTCTCGGACAACGGCTACACAGACGTGGCATACGCCCTTCTTTTCCAAGAGAAGAGCCCCTCGTGGCTCTATTCGGTCAACCACGGCGCAACGACAATGTGGGAGCACTGGAACAGTCTGAAGGAGGACGGCTCTTTCTGGAGCACCAAGATGAATTCCTTCAACCACTATGCATACGGCGCGGTGTTTGATTGGATCTTCGGCGTCTCCTCGGGTATCAGCCCATCCGAAGCTGCGGCAGGCTACAAGGAGGTCATCCTCGCGCCGCATCCCACGAAGGCGCTCGGCTTTGCCGACGCATCGATCGACACGCGAAACGGCACGATCCGCTCCTACTGGTACTACAAGAACGACGTCGTTTACTACGAATTTGAGATCCCCGCGGGCGTCACCGCACACCTCACCCTTCCCTCGGGCAGAGCCGAGACCCTCGTAGGCGGTAAATATCTGTTTGCGGAATAAATAGAACAGGGCTGTCTCACATATGTGAGACAGCCCCGTTGTCTTTCAGGAAAGCCCTTGAAGGTTCGGAACGTCCTTTCCGGGGGCTTTTCAGTGAAGCTCGAGGCAACGCCTCAGGCTCACCGTCACGCAAGCTCGCGTTTTCCGGTATAGAGCTCGTAATATCTGCCCTTTATCTCGAGCAGCTGCTCGTGTGTGCCGCGCTCGATGATCTCGCCCGCTTCAAGCACCATAATCGCATTCGCATTTCGAACCGTCGAGAGACGGTGCGCGATCACGAAGGTCGTGCGGTTTGCCATCAGGCGCGCAAGACCGTGCTCGATATGCCGCTCGGTACGGGTATCGACCGACGACGTCGCCTCGTCAAGCACAAGGATCGGCGCCTTCGACACCGCCGCGCGAGCAATGTTCAGAAGCTGTCGCTGTCCCTGCGAAAGATTCGCACCGTCGCCCTCAAGCACCGTGTCAAAGCCCTTCTCGAGCCGCATAATGAAGGAGTATGCCGAAGCGGTCTTTGCCGCCTGCACGACCTCCTCGTCGGTCGCATCGGGTCTGCCGTAGCGGATATTCTCCATTACCGTACCCGTAAACAAATGGGTATCCTGAAGCACCATCGCGATGTTCTCACGGAGGAAGGAGCGCTTGATCTTTCGGATATCCACACCGTCGATCGTAATGCTTCCGCTGTCGATGTCGTAAAAGCGGTTCAGGAGATTCGTCACCGTCGTCTTGCCCGCGCCCGTCGATCCGACGAACGCGATCTTCTGTCCCGGGTGTGCATAAAGCGTGATCTTCTTCAGGATCTGCTTATCGGGAACGTAGCCGAAATCCACGTCGGTAAAGATCACGTCGCCGCGGATCTCGGTCATCTCGACACAATCCTCCGCATCGGGCTCCTCGGGATCGAGATCCATAATCGCGAATACGCGCTCCGCACCCGCAAGGGCGGCGAAGATCGTCGACATCTGCTGAGAGAGCTGGTTGATCGGCATCGAGAATTGACGCGAGTAGTTCGCAAATACCGTGAGAGCACCGAACGTAAAGCCACGTGTGCACATCAGAATACCACCGACACCGACCGTGATGCTGTACGAGATCTGCGAGGTGTTACCCATGATCGGACCCATAATGCCGCCGTAGAACTGCGCCTTCATCTGCTTCTCGCGCAGATCGTCGTTCAGCATTCCGAACTCCTCAACACAGGTGCTTTCGTGGTTAAAGACCTTAACGACCTTCTGTCCCGTCACGGTCTCCTCAATGTAACCGTTGACCGCGCCGAGCGCCGCCTGCTGTCCGCCGTAATACTTGCCCGACTGCCTGCCGATCGCCCCCGCAAGCAGCGTAAAGATCGGAATGAACACGACCGTGACCATCGTCAGCCAGATATTCGTGGTAAGCATAAAGGTAAACGTACCGACAAGCGTGATCACACCCGAAACAAGGCTCGTCAGAGAGTTGTTCATCATCACGTCGATGTTATCGACGTCATTCGTGAAGCGGCTCATCGTCTCGCCCGTGGTATTCGTATCGAAATAGCGTACGGGGAGGGTCTGCAGCTTTTCAAAGAGATCGTTACGGATCCTCTCGGTCGCGCTCTGCGAAACGTGGAGCATCACGCGCGCCTGCAGATAGGTGCAGGAGAGGCTCACAAGATAAATGAGCGCAAGGACGCAGAGAGCCGCCGTGAGATAGAAGGTCACCGCTCCCGCGTGCCCCGTCGAAACGAGCTCACGGATGATCGGAAGATTCGAAAGCTTTTCTATGATACCGTCCGCAAAAACGGCGAGAACGCCCGAATTGTCAACCGTCGTTTCGACTCCCGCTATGCGGTTGATGATCGGATTCAGAAGATAAGAGCCGCATAGCGACGTTACCGTCTGCGTGAGCATCAGGAACAGCACGAGGAGAAGGAGCCAACGGTACACCACGACGTATCGCCACAGTCTACCGATCGTCTTCTTCGTATTCTTCGGCTTACCCTTCATACCGTGATTGCGTCCGCCAGGTCCTCCGCCCGGTCTCGGACCCATTCCGGGGCCGCCTCTCGTTGCCTTCACCTCGCGGGCATACTGCTTTCGGAGCGCTTCTAACGTTCTTTTTGCCATTTTCGTCACGCTCCTTCCGTCACGGTCGCACGCGAAACCGTATCTGCCTGCGACTCGTAAATTTCTTTATATTCAATATTGCTCTTGAGCAGCTCGTCGTGCGTTCCGATGCCCGTGATCCTACCCTCATTCATTACGATAATGAAATCCGCATCACGCACCGAGGTGATGCGCTGTGCAATAATGATCTTGGTCGAATCCGAAAGCTCCTCGCGGAACGCCTTTCTGATCTGCGCCTCGGTCGCCGTATCGACGGCGCTCGTCGAGTCGTCGAGAATGATGATCCTCGGCTTCTTCAATAGGGCGCGCGCGATACAAAGCCGCTGCTTCTGACCGCCCGAAACGTTTTTACCGCCCTGCCCGAGGTCGTAATCATACTGCCCCTTGAAGGTCGAAACGAATTTATCTGCCTGCGCGTGCGTAGCCGCCGTGCGGATCTCCTCCATCGAGGCATCCTCATTTCCCCAGCGGAGATTATCCTCGATCGAGCCCGAGAAAAGCACGTTCTTCTGAAGCACGATGCCGACACCCTCGCGGAGATGATAGAGCGTATAATCCTTGACGTTCCGTCCGTCCACGAGCACCTCGCCGCCGTCCACGTCGTAAAGCCGTGCGATCATTGCAACGAGCGTGGTCTTGCCGCAGCCCGTCGAGCCGATAATACCGACCGTCGCGCCTGCGGGGATCTTCAGATCGATCCCATCAAGCACCTTCCCCTCACTGTCCTTATAATAACGGAAATCTACGTTACGGAATTCGATCTCGCCGCGCGTTACGCGTGCATCCCGGTCCGCCGTCTCAAGATCGGTAAGATCGAGCTTTTCGTCAAGCACCTCGCGAACACGCTTTGCCGATGCGAGCGCACGGGAGAGCATCATCAGCATCACCGTGACCATCATCAGAGAGAACAGGATCTGCGTGACGTAAGTAATGAACGCCGAAAGGTCACCCTTCTCCATTCCGCTCTGCACCATCGGTGCACCGAGCCACAGCACCGCGATCGTCGTGATATTCATAAAGACCGTCATAACGGGCGACATAAAGATCATCACCTTCGTCGCCGACATACTCGTCCTCTTCAATTCACGGTTTGCTTTCCGGAACTTTTCGTTCTCGTGCTCCTCACGGACGAAGGACTTGACCACACGGACATTCGTAACACTCTCCTGCACGGTCGAGTTGAGTCCGTCGATCCTCGTCTGCACGCGTGCGAAGCGCGGGAATCCGATCAGAACGACCGCCGCGATCGACAAAAGCATCAAAGGGATCGTCACAGCAAACACCACCGCAAGCGAGGGGCGAAGCGTGACTGCCATAATCAAGGCTCCGATCAGCATACCGGGCGAGCGCAGGCACATACGAAGCATCATATTGACCATCTGCTGCATCTGCTGAACGTCGTTCGTCAGACGCGTCACGAGCGATCCCGTCGAGAAGCGGTCGATGTTCGCAAACGAAAACTGCTGTACCTTCGCGTATACGTCCGCACGGAGATCGGCGGCAAAATTGACCGACGCCTTCGCGCCGAAGTACGCACCGCCAACGCCGCCGAGCATCATCAGAACGGCAACGAGAACCATCTTCAGCGCAACGCCGACACTGAACCACGGCGTTTCGTTCGCCGCGTTATTCAGCACCTCCGCAAGGAAGGTCGGCATCAGCACCTCTCCAATGACCTCAAGGATCATACAAATCGGCCCCAAAACAAAGTACGACCAGTAGGGTCGGATATATTTCCACCATCTTTTCATATTACTTATAAGCTCCCTTCCGGCTCCGATTGCAAATTTTCCTGCATTTGCATAAGGACCTGATAAAATGTTTTCATATCCCGCGCCGAAACGCCGCGAAACACCATCGCATCCAGCGCGCGAAAGGCGACGTCGCTTCTCTCCGCGGTCCCCGTTCCCTTTTCGGTCAGGGCGACGCATTTACAGCGGCTGTCCTCGTCGGACGCCTCGCGCGTCACGTAGCCCTCCCCCTCAAGCTTGTCGAGGATCTGCGCCACCGCGGCAGGTGTCAGCTCGAAGTGATCCGAGATCTCCCGCTGCCTGCAGGGCTCTTGCGCCCGTGCAAGATACATCAGCACCCGATGCTGTGTAGGGTGAAGTCCGGTCTCGCGCACAAATCGCTCGGTATGCTTTCGGTGCAGTCGCATCGTCGCAAGAAGTGCGCCGATCGCCGCGCGCGGCTCTATCGTAATGTCATTCTTCTCTTCCATACCTCTCCTCTTTCCCTAAAACAGTTAAGCACTTAAAAGTTAAACAGTTAACATTATAGCATACTTTTCGCATATGTCAAGGGGATTTTTGCAAAAAAGCGTAAATTCGTTCGCTTCGGCGCCCGTACTGCGGATACACGCACGGCGTCCCCCGCAATCCCCGCCATAATTACATCGACCGCGGCCGAAAAGTAGGAAAAGCAACAAAACGGATCGGTCAAAATGCACAAATTTTTTCGATTCTCTTGACAGATGCTTTCAAATCTGCTATACTATCCCTATGGGTCGGAGTCGTCTACGCTCCACCACGCAAATCCGAAAGAAAGAAGGTACGAATTTTTATGCGCAAACTCATTTCCCTTGCGCTCACCGCTCTGATGATCCTCTCGATGCTCACGATCGGTGTGTTTACCACGACTGTCTCGGCAGCCCCTTCGGCATCTATGGGAACGGTCGATTCCGGCTACACCCCCTCGGGCACGCCGATCACCACTGAGGCAGAATTCCTCGCAATGGAGGAAAACGGCAACTATTACCTTGCCAACGATATCACCCTCACCAAGACCTACGGTGCCGCTTACGACAAGAACGGCATTATGCTTGGTCCGGACAGCGATCCTCTGGTCGAGCTCATCTTCTCCGGAACCTTTGACGGAAACGGCAAGACCGTTACCGTTTCTGTTCCGATGTTTGCAGAGATGGAAGGCGCTACCGTTAAGAACCTCGTTATCAAGGGCTCGATCAACTTCCGCACCGACAGCGGTCTGGGCCTCCCGACGCACTGCGGCACCGTCGCAATGCTCGGTACGGATCTGACGTTCGAGAACGTCTCGAACTCTGCACCCATCAAGGGCTTTGAGTCCGGCAGAAGCATCCGCATCCAGAACCCCGATGGAACCGAGAAGATCCTCTACGAGCCCGTCTATACGGGCGGTCTCATCGGTGCTTGCCTCGGCGACCTCTCGATGACGAACTGCGAAAACTGGGCTGATATCACCGCACTTTGTGCGAGCGGTATGGTCGGCATCCTGGAAAAGGCTACCCTTCTCCAGGACGGCTCGGACAACGCAATGTACACCACGGCAGCCTTCACGAACTGCCACAACTACGGCACGATCTCTGACAACGACTGTTACGACCTTTATGCCGAGACCGAAAGCGCTCGTGAACTGAAGGTCCACGGTGTTTCGGCAGGTCTTCTTGCACGCGCTACCGCTTCCAAGATCGACTTCACAAAGTGCACCAACGCGGGCGACATCCTTCTGACCAACTCCGCAAGTAAGATCTCCTTCGGCGGTAACTGCGGCGGTCTCGGCGGCGACTTCGAGCGTTCCGACGACCTCGGCAACGATATGACCGTCAGATACGACGCGTGCATCAACGACGGTACCGTCATCGGCGCACGCCGTACCGGTGGTCTCGGCGGCTACCACAAGGGCAACGTTATCGCGATCAACTGCATCAACAACGGTGACGTAACCTCCCGCACCAACTACTGCGCAGGCATCGTCGGCAGAGGCGGCGTTGACTCCTACCCGAACTTCGTCTGCGACCTGATCTTCGAGCACTGCGTCAACAACGGTACCATCACCAGCCACCGTCAGTATGCAGGCGGTATCACCGGCTTCTCGCAGGACCGTATCAAGGTCAACTACTGCCTCAACACCGGCGACATCCTCGCCGAGGGCATTTCCAAGACGGCTGACAACGCAACGCACTGCCACATCGTTGACTGTGCAGGTATGATCGCAAGATCCCAGCAGTCGATCGAGCTTTACTACTGCGTTAACACCGGTAACATCATTTCGAACTTCGCAGCTGCAGGCATCGCAAGCCGTATCGGTATCAGCTCGATGAACGGCGTTGCCTTCACCGGCGGTTACAACACCTTCTTCGGTTGCCTCTCCGCAGGTGACATCACCGCTTACAACGAAAAGCACCTCTACTCCGTCACGCAGGACGAAAACGGCGACGGCTACTGTGACGACTCCGCTTACGTTTACTGCTCGGACGACAAGCTTCTCGCTGACGGTACCACGGGTTCCGACGGCATCTGTGACAAGGGCTACTGCGGTGGTCAGATCGGCGTTGACTATCACAAGACCTACTACTCCTCCTCGATCGGTGCAGCAGGCATCATCAACTACTCTCACGGCTCCGAGAACAGACAGGCACCCCGTGTCTTCGGATGCGGCGTTACCGGTAACATCACGGCAACCCACGGCGGAACGGCTTGCGCATTCATCGGATACGCAAATACCGAATTCGCAATGATCCAGGGCAACTACTTCACGGGCGAGCTCAACGGTCCCGAGGAGTGCACGGTTCCCCACTCGGTAACCCTTTCGGACGACTACTGCCTCGAATACGCTACCGCGTGGATCAACAGCTGCGACTCTGAAAAGTACATCAAGAACAACTACTACCTCGAGAGCATCAAAGATTCCGGCGCAATGCGCATTCAGAACAACGGTGCAGAAATCGGCTGGAGCGGCTATGACTGCTTCATCACGCAGCAGGACATCGCCTCCGGTAAGCTCTGCTACCTTGCAAACAAGGCTGCATACGAATTCATCAACGTCTATCCCTTCCTCCAGAGAATCGGCGTTGACCGCTTCCCGACCAGCCCCTACTACTACCTGACCTACAACGCTACGATCGACGAGGTTTCGATCGAAAATCTTGGTACGTACATCGACATCGACTACACCTACTGGGTCGATCAGGATGCAAACGGCAACTACGTGAACGTAGTTCATGTTCCCGAAACCACCCCCAAGAATCCCACGACCAGCGACAGTAACGTCACTACCGAAGATCCCACCATTGGTGGCAACACCACCACCGCCGATCCCGGTAGCAGCAACACCACCGGCTCCTCCGGCGGCAACACACCGGATCCCGGCACTCAGCCCTCCGGCGGCGACAATGCAGGCGGTGACAAGAGCGAGGGCGGATGCGGATCCGTCGTCGGCACCTCGATCGCACTCGCAGCGGTTGCACTCTGTGCTCCCGCAGTGATCGCTCTGAAGAAGCGCGAGGACGAGGAATAATCAACAACCTTCCGCGGATCATAGATCCGTAAAGCAAGAAGCCCGACTCAATTGAGTCGGGCTTCTTTGTCATTCCCTGCAACAGAGGGGCATTCTCACTAAAGTGAGACTGCCCCTCTCTTTGTTATGTCATTAATGCTTTTCTGTAATCAGACCACGCCGAAGGCGAGCATAGAATCGGCAACCTTGAGGAAGCCTGCGATATTTGCGCCTGCAACGTAGTTACCCTCGCAGCCGTAATCCTTCGCCGCCTTTGCACAGCTGCGGTAGATGTTCACCATAATGCCCTGCAGCTTTGCATCGACCTCGTCGAACGTCCAGGAATAACGCATCGAGTTCTGCGACATTTCAAGTGCAGAGGTTGCAACGCCGCCTGCATTTGCCGCCTTCGCAGGACCAAAGAGGACGCCTGCCTCCTGGAATACCGCGATCGCCTCGGGAGTCGAGGGCATATTCGCACCCTCGCATACGACCTTGACACCGTTCTTTACAAGCGCCTTCGCCGACTCCTCGTTGATCTCATTCTGTGTCGCGCACGGAAGTGCGATATCGCAAGGAATCGTCCAGATACCCGAGCAACCCTCGTGGTACTCTGCGTTCGGGCGGTAGTTCACGTATTCCTTGATCCTGCCGCGCTTTACCTCCTTGATCTCACGGATCGCATCGAGGTCAACGCCGTCCTTGTCGTAAATATAGCCGTTCGAGTCGTACATTGCAACGACCTTTGCACCGAGCTGAGTCGCCTTCTGCGTTGCGTAGATCGCAACGTTGCCCGAGCCCGAAACGATAACGGTCTTCCCCTTCATCGAGTCACCGTGATCCTTCAGCATCTCCTCGGTAAAGTAACACAGACCGTAGCCCGTTGCTTCCTTTCTTGCAAGTGAGCCGCCGTAGGTCAGGCCCTTGCCCGTAAGAACGCCCGTGAATTCGTCGCGCAGTCTCTTGTACTGACCGAACATATAGCCGATCTCGCGTGCGCCAACGCCGATATCACCCGCAGGAACGTCGGTGTCCGCGCCGATATACTTCTGAAGCTCGGTCATAAAGGACTGGCAGAAGCGCATCACCTCTCCGTCGGACTTGCCCTTGGGGTCGAAATCCGAGCCGCCCTTGCCGCCGCCGATCGGGAGACCGGTCAGTGCATTCTTGAAGATCTGCTCGAAGCCGAGGAACTTGATGATACCCTCGTATACCGAAGGATGGAAGCGGAGGCCGCCCTTGTACGGACCGATCGCGCTGTTGAACTGAACGCGGAAGCCGCGATTGATCTGCACCTTGCCGTTATCGTCAACCCACGGAACGCGGAATTTGATGATACGCTCGGGCTCGATGATGCTGTCGATCACGCCCTTTTCGATGAGCTCGGGACGCTTTTCAACAACGGGCTCGAGAGATTCGAGGACCTCTCTGACCGCCTGATGGAACTCGGGCTCGCCGGGATTGCGCTTGATGCACTGCTCCATTACGCCTTCAAGATACGGATTTTTGAATGCCATAAGTTACCTCCGGTACCGCACGGCAGGCTGCCGCACGATCTATAAGTTTGGAATTTGAGCGAATTCCGGGATTTGCTTGCAGCGCCTGCGCCGTTTTCGAGCAAGCAAAAGCGATTGCTCTCGCGTTTTTGCAAGTTTCTCGTCGCCCGATTGCAAAAAGTATAGCATAAAACACCTTTTTTGTCAAGAGGGTTTTTTTGATTTTTTGCTCTCAGGCACATTTTTTTGCATAGGATCAGGCTCCCCGGTATTCTTCAATGCCAAAAGAGCAGTACTTCCACCGCCGGAAGCAAGGTCTGTTCGGAAGGGCTCTCTTGATTTACCAAAATGATATTATAAAAATTTTGATTTTCCTTGACAAACACCGCGTTTTCCTGTACAATATAGAAAAGCTTCCCCTCCAGCCGGCGTACTCCGTGCCACACAAGAAAGGAAAAAAGATGACGATTGAACTGATTCCCGAGGCAGGACAATTTTACAAGGTCAATATGCACTGTCACACAACGATCTCTGACGGCAAGCAGACCCCCGAAGAGGTCAAGGAAACCTTCAAGGCACACGGATACGACGCAGTCTGCTTTACCGACCACGAGGTACTGATCGGCCACGAGGAGCTGTGTGACGATGAATTCGTTGCGCTCCACGGCTACGAGGTTGCGATCAAAAAGGACGTTCACAGCAGAACCGCACTCTTTATGCCGGTCTACCACTTCAATATGATCGCCGAGAAGCAGGACACCCGCAAAATGCCGCGCTTTTATAAGGAGAACCCCTCCTTCCCCGGAAACGGCAGAGAGTGGGCAGAAAAATACGGCGTGTACGACGAGATCATCGATGAGGTCGTATACGACAAGGAATGGATCTCCGACTACCTGAAGGCAGTCAGGGACGGCGGTTACCTCATCACCTACAACCACCCGCAGTGGTCGCTCCAGACAGCATACGACTACATCGGTCTCGAGGGGCTTCACGCGATCGAGGTTATCAACGGCGGGTGCGTTCCGATGAACGATAACACCTCCCTCCCCTTTGAGCAGATGCTCCGCGCAGGGATGAACGTTGTTCCCGTCGCAGGCGAGGACAATCACTCCGCGAGCAGCTGCGGAAGAGTCTGGACGATGATCAAGGCACCCGCGCTCACCTACGACGCACTGATCGAGGGCTACAAGGCAGGCAACTGCTATGCAACAGAGGGTCCGTCAATTCTCTCGCTCACGATCGAGGACGGAGAGATCGTCGTAAAAACCTCCCCCGTATACGCGATCACGCTCTTCTCGGAGGGACGCTACACACCGATGAAGCGTTCAAGCAACAATGATCTGACCGAGGCACGCATTCCCTATACACCCGAGAAGTTCGGTCGCTATTTCCGAATCGAGGTGCGCGACGCTACGGGACGCAAGGCATTCTCCCGCGCATACTACGTAGCGGAGATCGAGGCGTAACCTCAAATAGACAAATCTGACGTTCAACCGCAAAAAAAGCATCAGGGTGAGTCAAATGCGAAAATGCATTTGACTCACCCTTTTCATAGACGTCCTCTTTCGTTTCCGTATTAAAAAATTTCAAAATTAAATATATGCGCCGTAGAAGAACCGTAATCCTCGGTTATTTCTTCGCTGCGGTAGGTGCTGAGCGGGATCAGGCGAACGGCCTTCGTCTCTACGTTCAGCTCGTGCTTCACAAAGCGCTGATGATTGTCAAATACCTCAACGGCAGTCACCCAGCTTCCCTCTCGGTCCATATAATCGATCCTGTAATGCTTCACCATACACTTCGGGAAGCCGAAGGACGTATTGTTGTAGCTCCTGAGGCAGAAGAGCGGCGCCGTCAGGCGAACGACGTTGGGATTGCCCTCTACGTGCTCTCTGTCAAGATCGCTGTCGAATACGAGTCTGACACCGCTTACGAGAGTCGCTTGATCAAAGGTATAGGTGATCGCCTTGTTTGTTTTACCGTAATATCCGTTATCGTTCCCCCAGATACGGCGATCTATGCCGTTCAGCAGCACCGATGCGTCTCCGTAATCGGCAGTCAGCGTCGCACTCATCGCAAGACGCGAGGGCTCCCGACGGAACCCAGGCAGGAAGCAATCGTCATCCATAAGCAGCTTCTGGAGCTCGGAGATCCTCGTTCTTGCCACTTCACGCGGAGTAAGTCCGTATTTTATGGCAGTAGCCGCAGCAACTCCCACCGCCTGCCCCATCACGCCGACCGTTCCCATCACGCGGGCAGAGCTGAACGCGATGTGAGACGCGCTGATGTTTCTGCCTGCGAACATCAGATTCCCGACGTTTCTCGAATAGAGACAGCGAAGCGGGATCGAATACGGCTCGGAAAGTCTGCGCTTTTGCAAATGTCCGCCATTCTTCGCATCCATATGAAAGCCTCCGGGCAGATGATTATCGATCTGCCAGCCTCCGTATGCAACCGTATCCTCGAAGCGCGGGCAAGCTTCAACGTCGTGCTGGGTCAAAACGTAGTCGCCGATGTACCTGCGGCTTTCGCGCTTGCCGGGCAAAAATCCCACCCATTCAAGCTCAAAATTCTCCGCGCCGTGATCTCCGTGATTTTTAATATGATCCCAAACGCCAAAGGCGACCTTAAGAAGCTCGTCGCGGATCTCCTCCGTATCGTCTATACTATTCTGCATACCGCCAAGCTCGATCCAATAGAAATTGGTGTGGATCGCGTGAATATTATGCGGCTTGTTATTCATTGCGTCGTCGTCGGGGAAATCGTACGCCCATACAGGCGGCGTATACGCAACGGGGTGATCTGTCTCCCTACACTGAAGCAGAATGCTCATACCCATCGTATACTTATCCGCAACGTCAAGTCCGAATTCCTCGCCGTACTCGCTTTTTGCTTCTCGCCCCACCGTGTATTCCGCTCCCGTCAGAGGGGCTAAAATACTGTCCCCGGAGCAGTCCACAAAGATCTTCGCCTCGACCTCGTGACGGATATACGTGGTGAGCTGGAATCCCCTTACGCGTTTTATAACACCGTTTTCTGTATCCGCCTCATTGCAGGTACAGTTGAGGATCAGATCGATATTCGGCTCAAAGCGTACCATCTCGTACAGGATCGAATCCCATATACTGAAATTCCTCGTTGGATTTCTGTACATATTTTCGAGCTGCAGCTCCTCCATAATGCCCGTCTCCTGCAGATCGCGCACACGCGTCCCCGCCCCCACGATCCACATCCTGATCTCACTGCTGGCGTTGCCGCCAAGAACGGGGCGGTCGTGCATCAAAGCGACCCTCGCGCCGTGCCGTGCCGCAGATATTGCAGTAAGCATACCGCCGATGCCTCCGCCGATCACGCAAACGTCTACCGCGTGCTTTTTTGTTTTCAGTGCCTCGCTCATAGTATTCCTCCTTCGGGCATTTCGTGCATTTTATTCGTGGGAATGTAATCAAGACCAAGCGTCCTCATCCGCAGAAGACTCGTCGTGTCATCCGCGGCGCGGAGACAGATCCTGAGTCCCATTGCGTGTACCCGCGCGATCGTTTTTTCCTCGCAAAGGAAAGGGTCGGCGATCTTCAGAGAAAGCCCCGCATTCCCATAGTCGGACAATTCGCCGAGTCGCTCCTCATCCGCAAATATCCAATGGATGAAGGTTTTCTCGGCATATCGCCGATAGTCTGCAAGCCGCGAAAGCTCGACCGAGCTCATCACGATCTCATCCTCCGAAAAGCCGCTCGCGCGGATCGCCCCCGCGACGCGCTCGGCGTCATCGGTCTTCAGCTCAACACATGGAATGCTCCCAAATCGCCTGCAGATCGACAGATATTCGGAAAAAAGCGGGATCCTTCTCTCCTCACGCGGAAAGCACCCGACGCGGTGACCGTTCACGATCTCAAGCTGCCGTAGCTCCTCGTACGTCATCTCCGAGATCGCAGCATCCACACCGCAGTATTTCTCAACCGTTTCGTTGTGGCAGCAGACCAAGCAGCCGTCGCGCGTCAGACGGACGTCGGTCTCGATCGCCCATTGTCCGAGCAAGCCTGCATAGTAAAAGGATGGGAGCGAATTTTCGGGAGCGAGCGGCGTAAAGCCTCTGTGACTGATAAAGCGTGTTTTTGAACCATCGAATATACTCATTTTCATTCCTCCGCTTGACAATTCGAGCATTCGTGCTATAATATAGTATAGCACATCACAAAACGATAATCTTTTCGCCGCGTGACAAAAAAATTGCGTTTTGTGACATACGAGGGGGGATAATATGAAGCTTCTTTCCCATTATATCGAACACCGAATGAAACGGTTTCCCAAAATTATAAATTGGAAAAACCATATCGTAGGAGACGATCTTTCATATTCTTACCGAGACACCGAATACGACCACACTACGTTTCCCGCCGATCTTCACTATCACGACTACTACGAGGTGGTTATCTTTGAAGAGGGTGATATTCATTATGTTTGCGAAGGCTCTGTATATCACCCGAAATACGGGGACATCATTTTGATCCCTCCGGGGAAATTTCATATGTCCGCAATCGATCGCCCAAGCACGCATTATAAGCGCCACGTTTTCTACTTATATCCATCGGCATTTGATGCGCTCGGTCTCGGCGCTCTATCCTCGTTCTTATCGCAGACAAAAAACGGTAGCATTCTTGCGCTTACCGCCCTCGAATCAAAGCAGAATCTGATGGAGGCTCTTGAACGGTTAAAAAAAACCTTTGACAAAGCCCCCTCTCCACTTGAGGATGCCCTGGGACTTTCGTACATCATTCAGATTTTCTGTTTACTGAATCAAAAAGATTGCCAACCGAAAAGTGACACCTCTTCCTTGCCCGAAAACATTCTCAAATTACAACAATACGTTGATCTTAATTTTTCTCAAATATCCTCCGTATCACAGGTGGCAGAGCATTTCTATTACAGCAGAGAATACGTTTCGAGATTATTCAGGAAGCACCTTGATACAACGATATCGGACTACATTATGAAGCGGCGAATTGCCGAAAGTCAAGCGCTCATCTTGCGCGGGCTCCCCTTGATCGATATTGCATACGCCGTGGGCTTCGGCTCCCTTTCAAGCTTTATAAGAGCCTTTCGTTCTGTCAATAATATGACACCTTCCGAATATCGCAGATTATGGAGAGAGTCCTCTGTAAGCTCGCAAAAATAAATTTTTCAGGCAGACAAAAAGGGTGAGCCAAATGCATTTTTGCATTTGGCTCACCTCAATTGTTTTGAGAGATATATTACTCTGCGTCGGTTGCCTCGGTTGCTTCCTCAACAGCCTCTTCAGCCGTCTCAGCAGCCTCCTGAAGAACTGCCTTGATGGACAGGCTGATTCTTCTGTCCTTGCCGTTCTCCTCGATACCGATGATCTTCGCCTCGACCTCGTCGCCGAGTGCGAGAACGTCCTCGGGCTTCTCAATACGCTGAAGCGCGATCTGAGAAATGTGGATCAGACCGTCCACACCGTCAACGATCTCTGCGAACGCGCCGAAGGGCTTGATATTCACGATCTTTACGGTTACAACGTCGCCAACCTGATAGTTGTTCGAGAAGATGTACCAGGGGTTGGTCTCCTCGGTCTTGTAGCCGAGCGAGATGCGCTTCTTCTCTGCGTCAAAGCTCTTAACGAATACCTTGATCTCGTCGCCGATCGAAACGACAGCGGCAGGGGAAGGAATGTCTCTCCAGGAAAGCTCGGACTTGTGTACCATACCGTCAACACCGCCGAGATCGACGAATGCGCCGTAAGAGGTCATGCTCTTAACGGTACCGACGTAGGACTTGCCCTCCTCGATATTTGCCCAGAACTCTGCTTCCTTTGCAGCTCTCTCTTCTGCGAGAACGCTCTTGATCGAGCCGATCGCCTTCTTACCGGGCTTCACCTCGATGATACGGAAGCCGACCTCAGTGCCAACGAGACCGGAGAAATCTCCGCCCTTCGGAACACCGGTCTGGGATGCGGGAATGAATACACGGTGGCCCGAAACACGAACCACAACGCCACCCTTAACAGCCTCGGAAACGACTGCGGTGAGAACGGTTCTCTCTTCCTTTGCAGCCTCGATGACCTTCCAGCTTCTGTCAGCGTCAATGCGCTTCTTCGACAGAGTTGCGACGCCTTCAACGTCGTTTACGCGGATAACGAATGCTTCAATTTCGTCACCGACCTTGTAGGTTTCACTATACTTCACGGAAGTATCGTCGTCAGACTTGATGACGCCGGTAACTTTTACGCCGAGGTCGAGCTGGATCTCAAGGTCTGTAACTGCGGTCACAATACCTTTGACGGTATCTCCTGTGTTTATAGTTTTGAGAGACTCTTCGAGCATAGAGCTGAAGTCTTCTTCTCTGATTTCTGCTTCACTCATGGTTTTGAATACCTCCTGTATTAACGCCTGCGGGGTGGAAGCGCCCGCGACGATCCCTACTCTTTGGTAGGAGGACGGAATGAAATCTTGAGAGAGCAGATCGGCGGCAGTATCTACCTGCACGGTATTCCTGCAGTTCTGGCGGCACACAGCATACAGCTTCTTTGTGTTGGAGCTTTGCCGTCCGCCGATGACAACGATACAATCACATTCTTGTGCAAGAGACGCAGCTTCGGTCTGTCTTTCTTCCGTCACAACACATATTGTATCAAATATTTTAATATTTGTGAAGAGGTTTTTTGAAAAATCCTCACATTTTCTCCATTCCGACAGTTTTTGGGTGGTCTGCGCAGCCAAAATTGGGGTTTTTGTACAAGACACATTGATCGTTTTATCCGAAATCGCCGTTTCAAAGGCTTGATAATCAGAAAAAACGTGCTTTTCCCCCTTCACATAGCTGAGGATCCCCTCTACCTCGGGGTGCTTCTCATCTCCGAGAAGCAAGAATACCGTGTCGTCTCCCGTCTCTCTCTCAGCGATCCTGTGGATCTTCGAAACGTACGGGCAGGTGCAGTCCTTGTATCTGAAATGGGGATTCTTTGCGGCGTAGCCCTTTAAGATCCCGAGCGTTTCCTTCACGATCCCGTGAGCACGGATAAACACCCTGACGGGCGATGCCTCAGTCGCCGAATCCGCAAGCGCTGCGAGATCTGATGCATTAACGTTCAAAACGCCTCGCTCCGCGAGCCCTTTATTATACACGTCATTGTGAATGAGATGCCCAAGGGTGCAAATACGCTCTCCGGGAAGAGCCTCCATAAGAGCCTCCTCGATTGCGTCAGTGGCGCGCTTCACGCCGAAGCAAAAGCCCGCGTGACGTGCAACGGTTACGAAAGGATGTGCCATTCTCTTACTCCAGCTCTGCGATACGGTTGCGGATAATCTCGGTAACGCGCGCATACTCGCCCGATGCCTCGGGATCGTACGCGAGCTCCTCCACAGTGATCGGCCTTCCGATGATCAGTTCATTTTTGCGGAAGGGGCGGTAGCGATCGCCCTTCATTTTAATGCGGACGGGGATGATCGGAACGCCTGCCTTCAGAGAGATCATAGCCGCTCCCGGCTTCAGGGGTGTCTCGGCGATCGTCTGACCGCGGCGGCGCGTCCCCTGCGGAAAGACACAAACACTGTCGCCGTCCTGCAGCATACGGATGGTTGCCTTGATCGTTCCCGTATTTCCGCCGCTTCGATCGATCGGGTAAGCGCCGAGTGCGCGGATCAGCTGTGCGAGAACGGGGATCTTAAAGAGCTCCTTCTTCGCCATAATATGGATCTTCTGCCTGAAGCCTGCGCAAATGATGATCGGATCGATCCAACAGACGTGATTCGAGCAGATCATATACGCCGTCGTGTCCTTCGGGATATTCTCCCTCCCACGCACGCGGATGTTCAGAATGAACTTGACGGGCAGGACGAACAGCGTGCGGACGAGCTTATAGCCAAACGGCACCTTTTTCATACGGAACCTCCGACGAGCGAGGGGATCTTTTCCTTGATGATCGTAAGGATCGCGTCAACGCCCTCGTCGACCGTCATTCCCGAGTTGTCAAAGTGGATCGCATCGGGTGCGGGAACGGCGGGTGCGACCGCACGGCTTCTGTCATTTCCGTCGCGAAGCTCCATTTCACGGAGCACGTCCTCGTAGACGACGGTCTGCCCCTTTTCCGCAAGCTCGTTATAGCGGCGGCGCGCGCGTGCCTCGATCGATGCGGTCAGAAATATTTTCACGTCAGCATTCGGCAAAATGACCGTACCGATATCCCGTCCGTCCATAATGACCGAGTTTTCCCGCGCGATCGACTTCTGCGTTTCAAGCAGGAAGGCGCGCACCTCGGGGATCGCAGAGACCGCCGAGGCATAGAGCGACATTTCGGGCGTTCGGATCCTGTCGCCGAGGTCCTCTTCGTTGAGATAAACGTGCTGTGAGCCATTTTCGTAACGAACCTTAATATCGATCAGAGGAAGAAGAGCCGAAACCGCATCTGCGTCCTTCGGATCGACCTCTTTCTGTCTCACAAAGAACCCGACCGTACGGTACAGGGCGCCCGTATCAACGTATACAATGCCCAGCCGCTTTGCGACCGCCTTTGCAAGCGTACTCTTGCCCGCGCCGCTCGGACCGTCTACGGCGATTTGATAGTGCGTCATCATATATTACTCCTTATCTCTGATTCATTATCGGAAAACTCACTCCGCCGCGCTTTCGCCCGCGAGGACGCCCGTTGCAAATGCGATCTGGAGGTTATAGCCCCCCGTGTAGGCGTCGAGATCAAGCACCTCGCCCGCGAAATAAAGCCCCGACACGAGCTTTGACTGCATTGTTTTCGGATCGATCTCACGTACCGAAACGCCGCCGCGCGTGACGATCGCCTCGTCAATCGGTCGGAAGCCGCTGATCTTTACCGTGAGATGCTTTAAGAGATGCCCGAGCGCGAGCCTTTCCTCTCTCGTGATCTCGTGTACCTTTCTTCGCTCGCCGATGCCCGAAAGAGAGACGATCGGTGCGATCAGCTTTTGCGGAAGGAGATCGGACAGCGCGTTGATGAGATCTCTGTTTCTATACCTTGTAAAATCCGAGCGAATACGCTCGTCAAGCGTTTTGTCGTCGAGCGCAGGCTTCAGGTCGATCTCTGCCGTATATTTTCCCGCATAGATACCGTCAAGATGCGCCGACGCAGACAAAACGAGCGGTCCTGTCAGCCCGAAATGCGTGAACATCATTTCACCAAAATCCTCGAAGATCTGCTTCCTTGCTCCGTCTTCCGTGCTTTCGAACATCCGAAGCGTCACGTTCTTCAGTGAAAGCCCCTGAAGCGAGGCACACAGCCGTCCCTCCGCAACAATTGGCACGAGAGAGGGCGCGATCTCGGTGACAGTATGTCCTGCGGCGCGTGCAAAGCGATAGCCGTCGCCGTCCGAGCCCGTGCGTGGATAAGATTTTCCACCCGTTGCAACGATCACGGCATCTCCCGCGATCGTTTCCTTCTCGGTCACGACCCCGACAGCACGTTTCTTGCCGTCCGCAAGCGTTTCAAACGCGATCGAGCGCACCTTGTCGCGCACGATCCTCACGCCACAGTCGCGACAATGCTGCACAAGCGCGTTCGCGACGTCGTTCGCCTTATCGGACACGGGAAATACACGCCGACCTCTCTCGACCTTAAGCGGAACGCCGATCATCTCGAAAAAGCTCTGCGTATCGGCAGGTGAGAAGCGCGCAAGTGCGGCATAGAGAAAGCGCGGATTGCGCGGAACGTTTCGGAGGAACTCCTCCCTGTCGCAGTCATTCGTAACGTTGCACCGCCCCTTGCCCGTGATGCGGAGCTTTACACCAAGACGCTCGTTCCGATCAATCAAAATGACCGACGCGCCCGTATAGGATGCGTGAACGGCGGCGAGCATTCCCGAAGCACCGCCGCCTATGATGATAACCTTTTTTCCGTCCATTATTCCTTCCGCTTCTTCGTCTTTTTGCGGGTAGCGACCTGCTCAATGTACTTGCCGTCCGAGCCCTCGCTCTTCTCATATACGTCGTAATCGTCCCAGATCTGCTCAAGCTCACGGAGACGTACGGTAAGCTCGTCCTGCTTTTTGCGTGACAGCGCTGCGATCAGCGCATTGATCACGCTGAGGGGCGCGACAAGCGAATCGACAAACGATACCATATCACTCTGTGCGATGAGAAGCTGATCGGCATACTCCGCGATCGGAGAATTGTCGCTATCGGTAAGCGCCACAACGTCCGCGCCCGCGCGGTGTGCAAACTCGACCGCGTTCGAGATACGCGTTGAGTAACGCGGAAAGCTGATCGCGATCATCACGTCTTCCTTGCCGACGCGCATGATCTGCTCAAACATCTCGCTTCCCGAGGTCGTCTGTACGAATTTGACGTCATCGAATATCATACGGAGATTGAAATTCAAAAATCCCGCGAGGGTAGATGCCGAGCGAACGCCGATGATGTAAATGCGCTTCGCCTCCGTGATCCTTTCGACCGCCTCCGCGAACGCCCTTCTGTCGATCGCGTCCATCGTGTAGCGGATCTTCTCCGCGTCGGACACGAGCACCTTGTCAAGCACGTCGCCGTCACCGATCAGGGTATTCGTAACCTCCATACGCTGTACCGAGGTCAGGCGGGTACGGATCATCTTCTGCAGCGCATCCTGCATTTCGGGATAGCCCTCGAAGTCAAGCTCGTTCGCAAAGCGCACAACGGTCGATTCAGACACGCCGACGAGCTTACCGAGCTTTGCCGCAGTAAGGTACGCCGCCTTATCGTAGTGCTCGATGATATATCCCGCGATCTGCTTTTGTCCCTTCGAGAAGGTGGGCATTCTCTCTTCTATTATCGTCAGTAAATCCTGTTTCACGGTATTCCCTCCGCGTTGTGCGTGCCGAAGCGTTCCGGGAAAAAAGCGCACGAACTTCCTTCTTTTATTTTTATTCATTATAGCATATACCATTCGGAAAGTCAAGCAAAATCCGATATTTCGAGCGGGCGAAGAGAAAGAGAGCCCACACCGAGGGCGCGGACTCTCCGAAATACAATTTTATTTTCTGACAACCTTTTCGACCGCATGAACGACACGCTCGAGCGAGGGGGCAAAAATCATGTTGAAGAGGAACTCGAAAATGAAATTCCAGCCCGCACAGCCGATGAAGAGGAAGTAGATCGCCGTGCCGCCAAGTCCCGCTGCCGCCATGAAGCCCTCGATCGTACCGAGGATCGTGAGGCAGCCGAGAATGAAGATTCCCGTATTGACGATCGGGGTAACCGCCGCCGCAACAAAAACCGCGACGAGCTGATTCTTTCCGCGCAGGAGCTTATAGACAAGTCCCGTGAGGAAGCCCGCGAGTGCGCCCTTACCGAAGCAGATCAGCGCCGTGACGATCGGATTCTCCTGAAAGAGAAAGAGGGTAAAAAAGTCCATGCCGAGCACGCCGCCGCCGATGTACGCAACGCCGCCGAACACAAGTCCGAGCCACAGGCCCGCCCACGGTCCGAGGATCATCGCACCGAGCGCGATCGGGATGAGAACGAGGCTGACCGACGTTCCGAGGAAGGGGATCTTGATCGCCGTTCCCGTCAACTGAAGGATCAGAACGATCGCTGTCAGCACCGCAAGTGCCACCGTTTTGTAGATGGCCTCATGTCTGTTTTTTTTCATAAAAAGTCCTTTCTGCCGTTCCGTCTCATACGGATACAGCGAAAAAATGTATTATAGATCGCACGTCACGGCCCGTAAGATCTGCGTTTTCGCGGTACCTTCAAGCCCTCGCGCGTTTCTATCTTAGAATGATTTTTCTCTTCCGATTTACTTTTTCTTTCCGTTCAGCCGCCACATCTCCATAAGTCCCGTAAGGGTGAGGAGGGGCAGGTGAACGTATTCCCTCGGAAGAAGGGAGAGAAGCTCCTCCGCGCATCCTCCCGTCACAACAACGGAAGCATCTGCCGGGAGAGAAAGCTCTCGCTTGTACAGCTCGACAAGCCCTGTCACGGCGAGCGTCTGCCCGCGGATCACCCCCGATCGCATCGCGTCGGGGGTATTCTTCCCGACTGCGGGAAGTCCCGACCTCGGCGCAGCCGAGGTGCCCGCGGGCACGTCGGGCAAGAGGCCGGTATCCCCAAGCGCATCAAAGCTCATACGGACACCGGGCAGGATCGATGCACCAACGAATGCGGGAGATCCATCTCCATCGCCCGTCACGGCAGACACAACGGTCGCGGTTCCGAAATCGACGATCACACACGGCACACCGACCGCCCCGATCGCGCCCGCCGCGTTTGCGGCAAGGTCTGCGCCGAGCTCGGACGGATCGGAAAGTCTGATCGAAAAGCCGGTCTTCACACCGGGTCCAACGATGGTCACAGGAGCTTTCGTCAGCTTTTTTACGGCTGACAGAAGCTTTCCCGTCACCGTCGGAACGACCGACGCAATGATAACACCGTCGATCTCAGTGACGTCACACCCGCACCGCTCGATCAGAGCAGACAGCGTGAGCGCGTACTCGTCAGCAGACCGCCGCTCGTCCGTACCGATGCCGAATTCGTGCTCCGGGAGGCCTTCCGCGTCGCGGAACAGACCGACGTGAATATTCGTGTTTCCGAGATCTATCGCAAGAAGCATAATGATCTTCCTTTCGCGTCTGTCCTTAAAAATCGTTTTTTACAAATGTTTTTGAAGATTCTTAAGCAGGGTGCAGGGATAGTGTCCTGCATCATCACTTCTCCATCGCCTCGGCGACCTTCACCATAATCGCGCACTCCATACGCTTCTTAAAGAGGCGGCAGCCGTACTCATAAATACCCTTGACCGAGCCCGTCGCGTGATATGCATTCGCCGCACACCCGCCCGAGCAATAAAGGCGCGCCCAGCAATCCTTGCAGTCCTCGCGCGCGTATGCGTTGCAGGAACGGAATTCCTCCTGGATCTCGGTATTTGTAACACCCTTCCAGATATCGCCGAGGAGATACTTCTCGTCACCGACGAACTGGTGGCAGGGGTAAAGATCGCCCCACGGCGTGACCGCCATATATTCGGTGCCCGAGCCGCATCCCGCAAGGCGCTTGTAGATGCACGGACCTCCGCTGAGATCGATCATATAGTGATAGAAGGTCAGGGGCTTACCCTCCTTCTGCCGTTCGATCAGCTTGAGGGCGAGCTTTTCGTACTGCTCGTAGAGAATCGGAAGATCCTCCTCGGTCAGCGCATAAGGGTCTCCGGGAGCGCAAACGACGGGCTCCATCGACAGCTCGGTGAAGCCGAGGTCTGCCATGTGCATAATATCGTTGTAGAAATCCGTGTTAAAATGCGTGTAGGTGCCGCGCATATAGTAGCCGCGGTCTCCTCTCTTCTTTACGAACTCCTTGAACTTCGGCACGATCACGTCGTAGCTTCCCTTGCCCGCGATGTTCTTACGCAGTCTGTCGTGCACCTCCCGTCTGCCGTCGAGCGACAGAACAACGTTATGGCACTCCTTGTTTGCAAACTCGATCACGTCGTCGTCAACGAGCACGCCGTTCGTCGTCAGGGTAAAGCGGAAGTTCTTTCCCTTCTCCTTCTCGATCGACCGCGCGTACGCGACGAGCTCCTTTACGACGTCGAAATTCATCAGTGGCTCGCCACCGAAGAAATCAACCTCAAGATTCGTGCGCGAGCCCGAATTTTCAACGAGAAAATCAAGCGCTCTCTTGCCCGTTTTAAAGGACATCAGCGCACGGTCGCCGTTGTATTTGCCCTGACTTGCAAAGCAGTATTCACAGTTGAGGTTGCAGGTATGCGCAACGTGCAGACAGAGTGCCTTCACAACGTTACTGCGGTTCTTGAAGTCTCCCGCGAGGCTCGCATAAGCATCCTCGGAGAACAGCTTGCCCGCGTTCTTCAGTTCCTCAACGTCCGCGATCGTGTCGCGGATCTCACTCTCCGATATCTCGGGAGAATCCTTGAATTTTTCAAGGCAATACTTTACGATCTCGTCGGGCTCATTCGACTCGTACTGCTCAATGACCGCCTTCGAGAGATCGTCCACCACGTGGATCGAGCCCGAATAGACGTCAAGCACGATGTTATAGCCGTTTAACGTATAGCTGTGTATCATATTTCGGATGTTATGATCCTTTCCTTTGTTTGATTGAGAGATATTCCCTCTCCGTCGCCTGCGGCGCCGCCTCTCCGAAAGGGAGAGGCTATTTACGCAAAGGCTCTCCCTCTCGGAGAGCTCCCGCGATAGCGGGTGAGAGGGCGTCCCACCATAGCAAAAACGCCGCCCGCCCGAAGGAGCGCAGCGGCATTTTCTATTTCAGCGAGCCGAAAAAGTTAAATTACTTTTCCTCAGCGCACTTCTCACAAGCCTGATTTGCAACACCGCAGGAGGTCTTGCAAGCGGACTGGCAAGAGGTCTGGCATTCGCCGCAGCCGCCGTTCTGTGCAGAAGCGCGGAGATCGCGGGTGTCGATGGTCTGGATTCTCTTCATAACCGTATTTCCTTTCTTTGAAAAGAGATTTTACTGTGTATAGTATAATTCACTTTTTCCGATTTGTCAAGAGGTTTTTTGCTTTTTATTCGGAAATGCCCCTATCTGTGCTCTTTTGTCCGTGCTTGCACGACGCACGAAGCGGACATTCCCCGCATTTCGGTGCGCGGGCGGTGCAGATATCCCGCCCGAAATGCACGATGCGATGGCAGAAATCCGACTGCTCCTTTGCAGGGATCAGCTTTTCCATCACACGCTCGGTGCATAGCGGATCCTTCTTCCCCTCGGGATAAAAGCCGAGCCGACCGCAGATGCGGATGCAGTGCGTATCCGCAACGATCCCACCCTTTTTGTAGACGTCTCCGAGCACGAGATTTGCGATCTTTCGCCCAACGCCCGGGAGACGGAGAAGCTCCTCCATCGTGTCGGGGATCCTGCCGCCAAACTCGTCTCTCACCATTAAGGACGCCGCCTTCAGGGACGCCGCCTTGGTCTTGTAGAGTCCGCAGGGCTTTACCGCCGCTTCAAGCTCCGAAAGCTCTGCCTCTGCCATCGCGTCGCAGTCGGGATACTTCACGAAAAGCTCACGGCAGACGATATTCACCCGCGCGTCGGTGCACTGTGCCGACAGCCTCCCCATTACGAGGAGTCGCCACGGATCGCCACCAGACTCGAGCGAGCATTCGGCGTCGGGATAGAGCGTCTTCAGCGTCTCCATCGCGAGCGCGGCGCGCTTTTTGGGGGTAAGTGAATTTTTGGACATAAGTATCCTTTCCGGCTTTCGCTCACTCTTCGGTAAACTTTTTGAAAAAAATTTGCAAAAGCCCTTTTCTTTTCCGCGAAAATGTATTATAATAAAACTATCTATAATCATTATAACAGATCGCGCGAAAAAATGCAAGACCCGCGCGAAAATCCGATGAAAGGATGCACATAACCATGAAGCAAAGATACACCCTTACGATCGCGGATATGGAGCTCAACGTCATCTCCGACGAATCTCCCGAGACCGTTGAATCCCTCGTCGGCAGTGTCGACCGCAAAATGCGCGAGATCCTCACGACGAGCCGCCGCTGCAACAAGAGCGAGGCCGCTCTCCTCTGTGCGCTCGACTATTGCTCGGACAAGGTTCAGGCACTCCGCAAGGTCAAGCAGCAGGAGGCTGTGATCGACGAAAAGAACACGCTGATCCATAATCTCGAAAAGGAAAACGACAAGCTCCGCGTTGAGCTTGAGACCCTCCGCGAATCCCTCGTCGCAATGCAGAGCCTGAAAAACGAGCAGATCCTTTCTGCCGAGCCTGTGGAAGAAAAAAAGCCCAAGGAAGAGCTGCTCGTGATCGGGGAGCCTGAGCAGCTGACGATCACCGAGCCCGAAGAAGAGGCGCCCGTGACCGAGGAAGCAGCACCCGATACGACCGAGGCTCCCACAGAGCCCGAAAAGGCTCCCATCGAGCCCGAGGACGTCGAATTCGACCCCACGGAGATCTTCCGCCGTGCAAAGGCAAACCGCTCGTTCCGCAAGAACGGCAAGCGGAAATGATCCCGTAATGAAGTCCCCCTTCACAGAGCTCCTCGCCCCCGCAGGCTCTCCTGCGGCGCTCGACGCGGCACTCGAAAATGGCGCGGACGCCGTTTATCTCGGCGCTACCGCCTTCAACGCGCGAATGAACGCGCAAAACTTTACGAAAGACGATCTGAAATCAGGCATCCGCCGCGCCCACGCGCTCGGCTGCTCGGTCTATATGACGCTGAACACGCAGGTCCTCGACCGCGAGCTTCCCGCTCTTCTTGATACGGCGCGCGAGGCGTACGACGATGGGATCGATGCCCTCATCGTGGCAGATCTCGGCGCGGCACGGGCGATCCGACGGATCCTGCCCGCCTTTCCCCTCCACGCATCCACACAGATGTCGGGACACAGCACCGATATGGCGCGGCTTCTCGCGTCGTGCGGATACACGCGAATGGTGCTTGCAAGAGAGACGAGCGCCGAGGACATCCGCTCCTTTTGCGAAAACGCACCGATCGAGGCAGAGGTCTTCGTGCACGGAGCACTTTGCGTCTCCCACTCGGGACAGTGTCTTTTTTCCTCGGTCGTCGGCGGACGAAGCGGCAATCGCGGCGCGTGCGCCCAGCCCTGCCGCCTCCCGTTTAACGGAAATTCCTACCCCCTCTCCCTCCGCGATCTTTGCCTTGCGCGCGAGATCCCGATGCTGCGGGAGATGGGAGTCGCATCCCTCAAAATCGAGGGACGGATGAAGTCACCCGAATACGTCGGCGCGGTCACGGCGGTCTACCGCCGACTTCTCGACGAAAACCGCGCGGCAAGTGACGAAGAGGTCGCCTATCTTGCGGAGGTCTTTTCGCGTGGCGGCTTCACAAGCGGATATTTCAGCAGCCGTATCGGTGCGGAAATGCTCGGCGTTCGCTCGGAGGCGGACAAGGAGACCTCGCGCACGCTCCCTCCCTTCAGGGGGCTCACGAAGAAGGCTGCGATCTCGCTTTCGTTCACGGCAAGCGAGGGTAGTCCGATCGCTCTGACCGCCGAAAAGAACGGTAAGACCGTCACGGTCACGGGGGATATCCCCCCACCCGCCGAAAAGGCACCGACCGACGCGGAAACCGTGCGCCGTCAGCTCTCAAAGCTCGGTGGGACGGTATACGAGGCACGCGATGTGAATATCTCTCTCTCGGACAGCCTGATGATCCCGGTCTCGTGGCTGAACGCACTCAGGCGCGATGCAGTATCGGCACTCGAAACGATCGACGCGTCTCCACTCACGGGTCGCCACATCATTCCGTCCGAAAGCCGCGCAGAAATCCCCCCAAAATCTCTCGACGCACTTCGCTCTGCGCGGTTTTTATCCCCCGCACAGATCACCGAAAAGGCGCGGCGTTATTTTGACGTCTCCTATCTCCCGTTATTTTCCTATTCCGAAAAAGCAAATGGCGTGCTCCTTCCACCCGTCGTATACGACTCAAAGCGTGAAAAGGTAAAGATCAGACTTTGCGAGGCGCTCGCGCGCGGCGCGCGGCATATTCTCGTAACGAATCTCGGTCAGCTCTCTCTCGCACAAGAAGCGATCTCGGAAAGCGGTGCTGAGGCTATCACACTGCACGGAGATTTCCGTCTCGGTGTGACGAACACCCAATCTCTCGCGATGCTGTACGAAAAAGGTCTCGACCGTGTGATCCTCTCTCCCGAGCTGACGCTTCCGCAGGCGCGTGACGTCGCACGGGCGGGACCCTCCGATCTCATCGTTTACGGCAGGCTTCCTCTGATGCTTCTCGAAAAATGCGTGAACATCGGAAGAAACGGACAGAAAAAGGGCGCACCGTGCGCATCCTGCGAGAGCCGTCACGGAGGAAACGATCCCCTTGCTTCGTGTATCCCCTCGGCAAGACTTGTTGACCGCAGACGGGTGGAATTCCCCGTCCTTCGCGAATGGGAGCATCGGAACGTCGTTTATAACAGTCTGCCGACCTATATGGCAGACCGCACAGACGAGCTTTTACGCGCACGGATCGGCGCTCATCACTATATTTTTTCGGTTGAATCACCCGACGAGGTCGATCGCGTGATCCGCGCGTACGAAAAGCACCTTCCCCCGAAGGGACAGGTCCGCAGGCTTCCGCAGTGATTTTTATATGGGGCTCTGCCCCATACCCCGCATAAGAAACTTCTTGCAAGAAGTTTCTTATGAATCTTCAAGAACCTTTGATAAAAGAAACCATATATCCCCGAAAGGAAAAACTTATGACAAAAATCGATATTATCTCCGGCTTTCTCGGAGCCGGCAAGACTACTCTTCTGAAAAAGCTCATCAAGGAAGCCTATGCGGGCGAAAAGCTCGTTCTGATCGAAAACGAATTCGGCGAGATCGGCATCGATGGCGGCTTTATGCAGGACGCAGGCATTGAGGTCACCGAGATGAACTCGGGCTGTATCTGCTGCTCGCTCGTCGGCGACTTCGGTAAGGCACTCGAAAAGGTGCTGAAGGAATTTTCCCCCGACCGCATTCTGATCGAGCCCTCGGGCGTCGGTAAGCTGTCCGACGTCATCCGCGCGGTCGAAGGTGTGACGGGAGAAGGTGCGGCTCTCAACTGCTTCACGACCGTCGTTGACGTCAACAAGTGCAAGATGTATATGAAGAACTTCGGCGAATTCTTCAACGACCAGGTGAAGAACGCGGGTTGTATCGTTCTCAGCCACACGGGCAAATGCTCGGACGAAAAGATCGCGGCCGTCGTCGGAATGCTCCGCACCGAAAACGAGACTGCTACGATCGTAACGACCGACTGGGATTCCCTCACGGGCGCACAGCTTCTTCTGGCGATGGAGCGCCAAAACACCCTCTCGGACGAGCTGAAAAAGCTCGAGGAGGAGGCGCACCATCATCACGAGCACCACCATCACGAGCACGGTGAGGAGTGCTGCTGCGGTCATCACCACGGTGAGGAGCATGAGCATCATCACCACCACGACGAGCACCATCACGAGCACGGTGAAAACTGCACCTGCGGCTGTCACGATCACGATCACCACCATCACCACGCTGACGAGGTCTTTACGAGCTGGGGTGTTGAGACATCCAAGAAATTCGCTAAGGGCGAGATCGACAAGATCCTCGATACCCTCTCCGAGGGCGATGCGTACGGTATGATCCTGCGCGCCAAGGGAATCGTGCAGTGCGAGGACGGTAGCTGGATCCACTTTGACTACGTTCCGGGTGAGCCGAACGTGCGCACGGGATGCGCCGACGTAATAGGCAGACTTTGCGTCATCGGTGCGAAGATCGATAAGGCAGGACTTTCGGTCCTCTTCGGCGTCAACTGATCTATACGGAGAACTGTAAAAAATGGCAAGAAAACAAGAGATCCCCGTCTACCTTTTCCTCGGCTTCCTCGAATCGGGCAAAACGTCGGTCATTCAGGAAACGATGGAGGACGAGCGCTTCAATACGGGAGAAAAGACCCTCATCATCCTTTGCGAGGAGGGTGAATGCGAATACGATAAGTCGAAATTCTACGGTCAGAACGTCGAATTTATGACGATTGAAAACGAATCCGACGTCACCCCCGAGACCCTCGGCGCATGGCAGCTTCACCACAAGCTTGACCGCGTGATCATCGAGTACAACGGAATGTGGCAGTTGAATACGCTTTTTGAAAATATGCCCGATTCGTGGTTCATCTTCCAGTGTATGATGTTTGCGGATGCCACCACGATCGCCGCGTACAACGCGAATATGCGCTCTCTCGTGTTCGATAAGATCTCGAACGCCGAGACCGTGATATTCAACCGCACGTCGGAATCGACCGACCGTGAGCTCCTGCACCGCATCGTCAGAGAAACGGGCAACCGCTCGGCACAGATCATTTTCGAGACCCTCGACCGTGAGATCGAATACGATGAGATCGAGGATCCCCTTCCCTTCGACAAGGAAGCCGACGTGATCGAGATCGAGGACAGAGACTACGCGCTCTTTTATCAGGACCTTTCCGAGGATCTGATGTCCTACAACGGAAAAAAGGTCAAATTCAAGGGCATCGTCGCGCGCGATCCTCGCCTCGGCTCACAGAGCTTTATCATCGGACGGCACGTAATGACCTGCTGTGCGGACGATATCCAGTTCAGTGGCCTGATCGCAGTCTACAAGACACAGAGTGGCGCGGATGTTCCGCTTCGGAACCGCGACTGGATCGTCGTCGAGGGCGAGATCCGCATTGAAAGGCACAAGCTCTACAAGAACAAGGGTCCCGTGCTGTACGCCACGTCCTACGCGGCTACGTCAAAGCCCGTTCAGGAGGTCGTAACGTTTTGATGGGAATTACCCTCTCATAAATTATCAAATTATCAAAAATACAAAAACAACCGTAAGCACTCTGCCTACGGTTGTTTTCTTTTTTTCATCTTACTCTGCCTCATAGCCGGCTTCGGAAACCGCCTTTTTGAGTGCATCAAGCTCGACCGTCTCTACACATTTGACGGTCACAGTCTTGCTGTCGAGGGAGACGTTTACTTCCTTCACGCCCTTCACACCCTTCAGTGCACCTTCAACGTGTGCTACACACTTCATACACATCATTCCGTTTACGACGAAGGTGTACTCTGCGGTCTTCTTCATTCCAAACATTTCATTTTCTCCTTCTTCTTTATTTTGAATCTGTTTCTTTTTTCGTTTTAAGGGTTTATTGTATTTTTCAAGCTTCACCGTGCGAAGCCGAAGTGCATTCGATACAACACAAAGTGACGAGAGGCTCATCGCCGCCGCCGCTATCATCGGGGACAACGTCACGCCGATGAATGCGAGCGCACCTGCCGCGATCGGGATCCCGACGCTGTTATAAAAGAGAGCCCAGAACAAATTCTGCTTAATGTCCCGCATCGTCGCACGGCTGAGCCTTACGGCAGTCACAGCGTCAAAAAGTGAGGATCTCGACAGAACGACATCGGCGCATTCGATCGCAACGTCGGTTCCCGCACCGATCGCAATACCGACGTCTGCACGGGCAAGAGCGGGAGCATCGTTGATGCCGTCTCCGACCATTGCCGTCATAGAGCTTTCCTTTTCCTCGGAATAGCGCCTTACGAGTGCTTCCTTCTCTTCGGGAAGAAGAGAGGCGTGACAGATCTCAACACCTGCCTCCCCCGCGATCGTTCGGGCAGTTATTTCGTTGTCTCCCGTCAGCATCACAGTGCGTATCCCCATTTCACGGAGAGAAAGGATAGCCTCCCTCGAGTCACTCTTGATTCTATCTGCGATCCCGATCGCACCAATGATCTCGCCGCCGTAAGCCACAACGACTGCCGTCATCCCGCCTTCCTCAAGCGCGCGTACCGATGCTTTTACACTGTCCTCCTCCGCTTCTGAGGCGTTCTTATGCGCGAGGAGACCCTTTACAAAGCCGTATTTACCGATCAGAATCTCTTTCCCATCGAGATCTGCAGATATGCCGTTTCCGACACGTGTGTGATAATTCTCGACGTCACAAGGCTTTATTCCCTTTTCCTCTCCATAAAGAACGACCGCGTGTGCAAGAGGATGGGTAGAAAGAACCTCCGCCGAAACGGCGATCCTTATCAGCTCTTTTTCATCGTATCCACCGACCCTAACGACCTTCTTTACAGAGGGCTTTCCCTCGGTGAGAGTTCCGGTTTTATCAAGAAGAATCGTATCGACCGCCTGAAGATGCTCGAGTGCCGAGGCACTTTTGATCAAAATACCATTTTTCGCACCTCGCGCAGTCCCGACCATTATGGCAGTCGGCGTCGCAAGTCCGAGCGAGCAGGGGCAGGAGATCACGAGCACCGAAACGGCATATTTCATCGCGCTTCCGATCTCTCCGGTAAGGATCATCCAAACGAGAAAGGTCAGAGCGGAAATTCCGATCACGATCGGCACGAAGACCGCACTGATTCTGTCTGCAAGCCGCGCGATCGGCGCCTTCGAGGCAGATGCCTCCTCAAGAAGCTTGATGATGCGGCTGAGCGCAGTGTCTTCACCCGTTTTCTCGACCTTCACACGGATATAACCGTCCTTCAGAACGGTTGCTCCCGTTACTTTGTCTCCGACCGCTTTTTCGACCGGAATGCTCTCTCCCGTGAGTGCCGATTCATCCACGCTTCCTTCACCTATTATCACGGTTCCGTCAAGCGGAACGGTCAAGCCCTCCTTTACGGCAACGACGTCACCGATCTTTACGTCAGAGAGCGGGATCTCTCTTTCCTTTTCCTCTTCCCCCTCCATTTCTATCAGAAATGCAGTATCGGGACGAAGCGCAATGAGCTCGCGTACCGCACCGGAGGCGCGTCTCTTTGCCGTTTCCTCAAGAAATTTTCCGACCGATACAAGCGTCAGAATCATTGCTGCCGATTCAAAATAGAGGTCGTGCATCCACGTGTGCACCGATTCCGTATTTCCCGCGTCAACGGATATCTTTATCATTACGGCTGCGGCAATTCCGTACGCAAAGGAGGCAAGAGATCCGACCGCGATGAGCGAATCCATATTCGGCCTTCCCCGAAAAAGCGAACGGAATCCCACAATGAAAAATTTGCGGTTAAGCACCATCACGGGGATCGTGAGAAGCATTTGTACAGCAGCGAACCAAATAGCGTTTCCTATCTCTCTGTCTGCGTCAAGAAAAGGGATCTTTGGAAGCCCCATCATACTCCCCATTGAAACATACATCAGAAGAAGTGTAATGATAACCGATAAAAGAAGCCTTATTTTTCCGTTCCTTTTCTCTTTTTTCTCACGCCTGAGGCGCGCGTCCTCATCGGTCTCGGCAAGTGCGTATCCTCCGTTTTTCAAGGCCTTTTCAAGCCTTTTTCGAAAAGAATCTGCCTCTTTTTCATCAAGCTCCCTTTTGTATTTTACGGTAAGCGTATAGGTGAGCAGGCTCGCCTCGGCTTTCTCCACCTCGGGAAGAGAGGACGCGGCTTTTTCGACGTGCGCAACACACGCGGCACACGACATTCCCGTCACAGGAAAACGATCGGTTGATTTCATATCACCACTCCTTCCTCTACGATTCCTTCCTCATAACTGTTTTTATTATAATATAAAAAAATCTACGTGTCAAGTGCTTTATCCCGTAGGATCCTTCATAAAAATTTACAAATTTTATCGATCTTATTATAAAAAACACTTGAAAAAAATATGTATATATGTTATAATATAATATATATATTATTATAAAGCGATTTTCAAAAAAAGGATAGATCAATATGCAACAAAAACAGCTTGACCGCTTTTGGGATCTTGCAAAAAACAAACTCGCGGATATCTACCCACTCTCGATCCTCGAGATCATCTTCGAGGACGTTCGCATCCGCGATCTCGACGACGAGCAGGTAACGCTTGCCACCGATTCGGGATTCAAATACAACGCGATCAACACGAAATACCGCGAGGGCGTTGAAAAGGCTTTCGAGCAAGCGCTCGGCTTCCCTGTTCGCGTTTATCTCGTGTTCGACGGCGAGCCCACCGACGTCGAAAAGCTTAAGCGTCAGATCCGCAATCTCGACCCCGACGAGGAGGAGCCGCCTGCTTTTCTCTTTAAGACGATCAAAACGAAAAAGCCTGATATCTCGGAGACCCGTCCCCTCACCCCCGAGGAGGACGCCGCCATCTACCCCTTCCGCGAGGGAGAGGAGCCCGTATCCCCTCTTACAAAGGATTATTTTCTTCCGAAGCAGCAGGGATCGGTATTTCCCGCATCGTCGTACGAATACACCTTTGAAAACTTTATCGTAGGCTCTTCAAACAAATTCGCTCACTCAGCCTGCATCGCGGTAACGCAGCATCCTGCGTCGAACTTCAATCCTCTTTTCATCTACGGACAGAGCGGGCTTGGAAAAACGCATCTGATGTACGCCGTTCTCAACTGCATCCGTAAGCGCAGCCCCGGCGTGAATATCCGCTATATCCGAGGGGAAGAATTTACCAATGAGCTTGTCGAAAGCATCGCGCGCTCGGCAATGCCCGAATTCCGCAACAAATTCCGCAACTGCGACGTTCTTCTGATCGACGACATTCAGTTCGTTGCAGGCAAGAACTCAACGCAGGAGGAGATCTTCCACACCTTCAACGCACTTTACGAGGATCATAAGCAGATCATTCTGACCTCCGACCGTCCTCCCCGCGAGATCAAGACGCTTGAGGACAGACTGAAAACGCGCTTTGAATGGGGCCTGATCGCCGACATTCAGCCACCCGATCTTGAGCTTCGCATTGCGATCCTCAAAAAGAAATGCGAGTCGTCGGGACTTACCGTCAGCGACGATATCCTGATGTTCCTTGCGGAAAATCTCCGTTCTAACATCCGTCAGCTCGAGGGCGTGACGAAGAAGCTGAGTGCAATGACCTTTCTTACGGGAGAGCCCGTCACAATGCAGATGGCACAGTCCTGCATCACCGAATTTATGGGCAGCGAGGAGCCTGTCAGTGTGACGATCGACCGCGTTTTCGGAATGGTAGAAAAGCGATTCGGCATCTCGAAGGAGGATATGGTCGGCGCCCGCCGCACGAAGGATATCGCAACGGCGCGTCACGTCGCAGTCTATCTCATCCGCAACGTCACCGAAATGTCGCTTCCGAATATCGGTAAGCTCTTCAACCGCGACCATACAACGGTCATAGCCTCCTGCGAGACGGTAGAACGGCGTATGCTTTCCGATACCGCGTACAGCTTCCAGGTCAGTGAAATGCTGAAGGCACTGAAAAACAACGACTGATTGGGGCTTTTCAATTTTCAAATTCATTTCTTATAAAAGGGCGGTGTTTCATTATGTTTCAAAATCTGACAGCCTTTTATAACAGATATTCCTGGTTTTTCAGAGGACTTTTTAAGGTTTTCTCCACAATTTTCCACATCTTGTGGAAAACCCTGTGGATTGTTTATAAAATCTTCATTACGCTCTATCATTTTCTTCTGAAATTCCTTTCCTTCCTCGACTGAAAAATAAGCGGAGAGATTTATTTTTTCTTTCACGAGACGGGACTCGCTCTATTCCCGTAAATTATTTTTTCTTGTTTTCTCATCTTGTGGAAAAGTCCGATCTTTTTCCTCACATTTTCATTTTTGGGGTTTATTCCTTCTTCCTTCCCCTCTCTTTTTCCACTGAGAAGAATATACAAAATCATTCACTCTTTTCCACAGAAAATCGAATTTTTCCGGAAATTCCTTATTCTTCGTGTTTTTCCGGATAAGAGAACCGAAAAAAGAGAATCGTCAAATTCTTCTCCCACATTTTTCTTATTCATTCCTCTTCTCTTTTCCACGAGTTTTTCACAGCCTTTTATTTGCCGGAAGGCTTTCTCTGAAAGGATTCAACGAGCTTTTCCACTTTTCAGGCGTCCCTACTACTAATTCTACTAAAACCTATACATTCTACCGTTCTGTCTATGCGCGCGAGGCGCGTACAAAAATACAGCGGAGATGCTGTGAGGTATTTTCTTTGAATATTTGCGATTTTTTACAGAATTATTTTTTCAGAAAGGTTATTTTTGATTATGAAAATTACGATGAGCAGAGCTGCAGCCATCGAGGCGATCTCTCCTATGATGTGTGCCGTCGGTAAGACCTCCTTCCCCACCACCGAGGGAATCCTGATCGAGGCAAAAAGTCCCGACGTTTGTATTCTGACCGCATATGACACCGAAAAGGGTGTTCGCCGCGAGATCAGTGCTCGTGTTGACGAGGAAGGGCTTTATTCGATCCCCGCACAGAAGTTTATGCAGACTCTGAAGGTTATGGAGGGCGAGGAGATCACGCTTGAGGTCGACGACAAGATGATCGCTTGCATTTATTCCGGTAAGTCCTCCCATAAAATGAACGCGATGAAGGGTGAAGATTTCCCGACGATCCCTCGTCTTAAGACCGAGAAGGGATTCTCGATCGGTCAGGGCATCCTCAAGAAGATGCTCTCGAAGGTGGCGTTCGCAATGGGAACGAATGATCAGCGTGCCGTGCTGAACGGATGCTTTTTCCGTGTGACTGAAAATACCCTTCACCTCGTATCCTGCGATACCTTCAAGCTCGCGCGCTGCACCGTGCAGACTCCGGTCGAAAACAAGAGTGAGGACAATAGCGAGATGAGCTTCTCCTTTATCGTTCCCGTAAAGACCGTGAACGAGCTGCAGCGTCTCCTTTCGGACGGAGAGGAGGAGGACGTTCGTATTCATCTGTCCCGTAAGTTTATTGTGTTCGAGATCGACGATATCGTTTTCTTCTCCCGTCTTGTGGACGGTGATTATATTGATTATGACCGCATTCTGATGCGTAACCACCGCATCTTTGCGGAAATAGATAAGGGATCCTTCATTTCCGCACTTGAGAGAGCAGCTCTTGTTACCGAGGAGCGCATTGCGGGAAGCGTTCGCTCTCACGTTAAGCTCAATTTTGCAAACGGTATTCTGAAAATCATGGCGACCTCCGCGGCAGGAAGCACCTATGATGAGATTGATATCGATCAGGATGGAGACGATCTCACGATCGCCTTCAATAACCGATTCCTCATCGATACCATCCGCGCGTGTGATACGAAGTGCGTGAAGGTTTCGATGTCCTCCCCCATCTCGAGCATTAACGTCGAGCCTGTTGATCCCAATGAGGATTCGGAGGATATCTTTATGCTCCTCCCCGTTCGCATCAAGGAATGATTGAATTGGGGCTTTGCCCCAAACCCCACAAGGAAACTTCTTTTAAGAAGTTTCCTTGACCTTCAAGAACTTTCTACAAAAAAGAAAGTTGACTTTAGACCGCAGATTTTAATTTTTAATATCGAAAATATTGTTTCTTGAAAAGTTTTTGGATAAAAACAAAATTAATTTTGAAAAAAGTTTTTGAAGATTAACAAGAAACTTTTTGAAAAAAGCTTCTTGATCGGAGCTCGAGGCAAAGCCTCGAATCACAACAGCTATGATATGTAACGAAATACGCGTAAGGGATTTTCGCAACGTCGAGCGGGCGGAGGTTACCTTTGCTCCCGAAGTGAATATTCTGTACGGCGATAATGCCCAGGGGAAGACGAATCTTCTTGAGGCGATCTATTACATAGCCATAGGAAAGAGCTTCAGAGGGGCGAAAAGCTCTGAAATGATACGCTTTGGACAGAGAGCGTGTGAGATATCGCTCGACTTTACCGATTCCCTCAGAAAACAGAATATCACGATGAGCATTCGTGACGGTGCGCCGCGGACGGCGATGGAGAACGGATGCCGTGTAGAGACCCTGTCGGAGCTTGTTGGAAATTTCAGGGCGGTATTGTTTTGTCCCGAGCATCTTCTCCTTGTGAAGGAGGGACCCGCGCTTCGGAGAAATTATCTCGACGTTGCGATCTGTCAGCTTCGTCCGATGTATCTGCGATCACTTCAGCGGTACAATCAGATATTGAAGCAAAGAAATGCGCTTTTGAAGAAAGCGGAGGACGATCCGAGGACGTTTCGCGATACGATCGAATTCTGGTCTCTTCAGCTTGCAAGGGAGGCAGCGTCAATCGCGAAGACGAGGCTTTCCTACGTTCGGATGCTCGACGAAAACGCACGTGCGTACTTTTCGGAAATGACGGGAGGAAATGAAACGCCTTCCTTCCGTTACGTCGGAACGGCGCACCGCGAAGAGGACGACTATGAGGACGAAAATTTGATCGAAAAGAGCTTTGCACAGCTTCTGCTCTCTCATCACGACAGAGAGATTGGTGCCGGGACGACGCTTTGGGGAACGCACAGAGACGACGTATCCATCCTGCTGAACGATAAGCCCGCGCGTATTTTTGCGTCGCAGGGACAGCAGAGGTCGCTCGCCCTTGCAATGAAGCTTTCCGAAGGAGAGATCAGCAAAAGAATGACGACCGAATATCCAATCCTTCTGTTTGATGACGTTTTGTCCGAGCTTGACGCGCGTCGGCGCGCGTATCTCCTTTCCTGTATCAAGGAAAGGCAGGTCATTATGACCTCGTGCGAAAAGGTACACGACGACGGAGCAAGGATCATCCGCGTGGAAAACGGGAGGTACTTATAATGTTCCTATTCCTCGGAAATAAGAGATCGGTCAAAAAGAGAGACGTGCTCGGTATATTTGACGCCGATACGGCGACGGTGTCCGAAATTACGAAAAAATTTCTCTCCTCGGCTGACAGAAAGAAAATGGTCGAATCCGCGGGCGACGAGCTTCCGAAATCCTTCGTGCTCTACACCGAGAACGGACTTTACAAAATATGCTTTTCGCAGTTTTCACCGTCTGCACTGGTCGGAAGAATGAAAACGAATTACGAAATATAGGATAAATACCCGAAAAAAGACCCTACGAAAGGAATCAATACATGCAAGAGCAAGAAAACAATATGCAGGAAAAGGTTTACGACGAAAATCAGATACAGGTGCTCGAGGGACTCGAGGCAGTACGGAAGAGACCGGGTATGTATATCGGATCGACCTCCGCGCGCGGTCTGCACCATCTGGTTTACGAGATCGTGGACAACTCGATCGACGAGGCGCTTGCGGGCAGATGTCACCGTATAGAGGTGACGCTTCATCCCGATAACAGCGTCAGCGTGCAGGACGACGGACGCGGCATCCCGAGCGGAATCCATCCGAAGATGGGTATTCCCACGCTGGAGGTCGTATATACGGTACTCCACGCAGGCGGTAAATTCGGAGGAGACGGCTACAAGTTCTCGGGAGGTCTGCACGGCGTTGGCGCTTCGGTTGTAAATGCCCTTTCCACCTGGGTAGAGATAGACAACTGCTACGACGGACACAGATATACGGAGAGGTTTGAGAGAGGCAAGGTATCACGTGCCTTTAAGGACGAGGGAGAAACCGATAAGAAGGGACTTTACGTCCGATTCCTGCCTGATGAAACGATATTTGAGGAGACCGTTTTTGATTACGATACGCTCCTCCGACGTCTCCGCGAGCAGGCATTTTTGAATGCAGGTGTAAACATTGTTCTCCGTGACGTGAGAGATCCCGAGAATCCGCGTGAGGACGACCTCGAATACGAGGGAGGTATTGCATCCTTCGTAGAGCATCTGAATGAAAGCAGAGAGACTCTCCACCCCGAGATCGTTTATATGAAGGCAGAGAGAGAGGAGAGCGTTGCCGAGGTTGCACTGCAGTATAACGACGGCTACAACGAGACTCTTCTGACCTTTGCGAACAACATCCACACGCAGGAGGGCGGTACGCACGAGATCGGCTTCAAGAATGCCGTGACGCGTGTGATCAATGATTATGCTCGCCGTACCGGTCAGCTGAAGGACAGCGACAAGAATCTTTCGGGTGAGGACGTAAGAGAGGGACTTTGTGCGATCGTATCGGTCAAGCTCACCGAGGCGCAGTTCGAGGGACAGACCAAGACCAAGCTCGGCAACAGTGATATGCGTAAGTTCGTCGAGGATCTCGTATCAGAAAAGCTTTCGGAATACCTCGAGGAGCATCCTGCGGCAGGAAAGATAGTCATTGAAAAGGCGCTTGCCGCCAATCGTGCCCGCGAGGCGGCGAAGAAGGCGAGAGAGCTGACGCGTAAGACCGTTCTTGAGGGAAATACCCTCCCCGGTAAGCTCGCAGACTGTCAGGAAAAGCGCGTCGATCTCACAGAGCTTTATCTCGTCGAGGGTGATTCGGCAGGTGGCTCTGCAAAGACAGGACGAAATTCGAAGTTCCAGGCGATCCTTCCCCTCCGCGGTAAGGTACTAAACGTCGAAAAGACCCGTGTGGACAAGGTCTATAACAATCTGTCGCTGATCCCGATCATTCAGGCACTTGGATGTGGCATCGGTGATAAATTCGATATCGCGAAGCTGCGCTACGGCAAGATCATTCTGATGGCCGACGCCGACGTCGACGGCTCGCACATCCGCATCCTGCTTCTGACCTTCTTCTTCCGTCATATGCGTCAGCTGATCGAGGACGGTCACATTTACCTCGCACAGCCCCCGCTCTATAAGGTCTATAAGAGAACGGGCAAGGGTCCCGAGCGTTATGCCTTCTCGGATGCCGAGCGTGACAAATACATCGAGGAGCTCGGAACGAACGGCGTTGAGGCAGACCGCTATAAGGGTCTTGGTGAGATGGACGCCGAGCAGCTTTGGGAGACGACGATGAATCCCGAAACGCGTACCCTCCTTAAGGTTACGATGGAAGATGCCATCGCCTGCGACGAAATGTTCTCCCTCCTGATGGGTGACAAGGTCGAGCCTCGCCGCGTATTCATCGAGCAGAACGCAAGATTCGCAGAGAATCTGGATATTTGAATTATTATTTGGGGCGTTGCCCCAAACCCCACTTAAGAAACTTTTTGGAAAAAGTTTCTTAAGAATCTTCAAAAACGTTTCTCTGAAAGTTTTTGAGGAGAATAACGAAAAAAATCCTTTTTTAAAAGTTTTTGAAAGTCACGAAAACTTTTTTCAAAAAGTTTTCGTGCGGGGTTAGGGGCAGAGCCCCAATCATCCCGAAGAAAGGTTGACAATCAATGAAGAACAAGCACACGGAAAACGAAAACATTGAATTTCCGGATCAGAAAATAGTAGACATAGCAATGGAGCGCGAGGTAAAGAAGTCCTTCATCGAGTATTCGATGTCGGTCATCATTTCCCGTGCGCTTCCCGACGTAAGAGACGGTATGAAGCCGGGTCAGAGACGAATTCTGTTTGCAATGTACGAGGATCATCTCACGCACGACAGACCCTTTTATAAGTCGGCGACCACGGTCGGTAACGTGCTCGGTCGGTACCATCCGCACGGTGACTCTGCCGTATACGACACAATGGTCCGTATGGCACAGCCCTTCTCGCTCCGCTATCCGCTTGTAGAGGGACACGGAAACTTCGGCTCTGTGGACGGAGACGGAGCGGCTGCTTACCGTTATACCGAGGCAAGACTTGAGAAGATATCGGACGAAATGATGCGCGACCTCGAAAAGGACGTCGTGCCCTTTGTGCCGAACTTTGACAACCGCCGAAAGGAGCCCTCTGTCCTTCCCTCCCGCTTCCCGAACCTGCTTGTTAACGGCTCGGTCGGAATTGCGGTCGGTATGGCTACCTACGTTCCCCCCCACAATCTCGGAGAGGTCATCGATGCGACGATCTTCCGTATGGACAATCCCGAATCCACGGTTCCCGAGCTGATGGAATACATCAAGGGCCCCGATTTCCCGACCGCTGCGACGATCTACGGTATGAACGGCATCCTCGAGGCGTACACAACGGGTAAGGGTCGTATTATGGTGCGGGCGAAGGCTCACATTGAGGAGGAAAAGCACCGCATCATCTTTACCGAGATCCCTTATCAGGTCAATAAGGCGCATCTGTGTGAAACGATCGGCGATCTTGTAAAGGATAAGCGCATCGAGGGCATCACGAACGTCAACGACGAATCGGGCAGACACGGTATGCGCATCGTTGTCGATTATAAGAAGGACGCGAACGGTCAGATCATTCTAAATCAGCTTTATAAGTATACCCAGCTTCAGGATACCTGTCCTGTCAATATGCTTGCGATCGTGAACGGAGAGCCGAAGGTTCTCTCCCTGCCGCAGATCCTTGACCATTACATCCGCCATCAAGAGGAGGTCATCGTACGCCGCACAAGGTTTGATCTTGCAAAAGCGAAGGCACGCGCGCACATCCTCGAGGGCTATAAGATCGCGATGGATAACATCGACGAGATCGTTCAGATTATGAAGACCTCTCCGTCGATCCCCGAGTCGAAGCGCATTCTTTGCGAAAGATTCGGGCTTGACGACGTGCAGGCGCAGGCGATCGTCGAAATGACGCTCGGAAAGCTCACCGGTCTCGAACGCCAAAAGGTAGAGGACGAGCTTGCACGTCTCCACGCACTGATCGAGGAGCTTGAGGCGATTCTTGCCGATATGAACAAGGTTCGCGACATTGTGAAGAAGGAAATGCTCGAGATCCGCGACAAGTACGCGGACGAGCGCCGCACCGAGATCATTCCCGTCGAGGAGGAGATCGTTGCGGAGGATCTGATCGAAAAGCACAATTGCATCATTACGATGACGCACGCAGGCTACTTCAAGCGTCAGCCCGCCGATACCTACTCCGCACAGAGACGCGGCGGTAAGGGTATTATCGGTATGGGTACGAAGGAGGAGGACTACATCGAGCGCGTTGTTTCGGTCCACAGCCATAGCTTCCTGATGCTCTTTACGAACCGAGGACGCGTGCAGTCGGTCAAGGCATACCGCATCAACGAGGCGTCGAGAACAGCGAAGGGCTCGAACATTGTCAATATCATCGATATGAACGAGGGTGAAAAGGTCACGGCGATGATCTCGGTTCCCGATTTCGAGGGTGAGGATTACCTGATGATGGTAACGAGGATGGGTGTCATCAAGCGTACCCGTCTGTCCGAATTCGCATATCAGCGTAAGGGCGGCAAGATCGCGATCGATCTTGACGAGGGAGACGAGCTTCTGTCCGTCCACCACACCACGGGACACGACGATCTCATCATTGCGACCCACAACGGTATGGCGGTCCGCTTCTCCGAGGAAAACGTCCGCTGTATGGGCAGAGGCGCGCGCGGTGTGCGCGGTATTACGCTTCGTGAAAACGATTACGTTGTCGGTGTAACGCTGGTTGACGACGAGAAGAAGCTGCTCACCGTGACCGAGAAGGGCTACGGCAAGCGCGTTGACTTTGAGGATTTCCGCCAGATGAAGACCCGCGGAGGCTTCGGTGTGACCTGTCACAACATCAGCGATAAGACGGGTTATCTGACCGGTATCAATACGGTTGCCGAGGAGGATGACCTGATGATGATCACCGACGAGGGTATGATCGTCAGAACCCACGCCTCCGAGATCCCCGTTTACTCAAGAAGCGCATCGGGCGTTATTGTGATGCGCACGCAGAAGGATCAGAGGATCGTGAACTTTACGCTGATCGAAAAATCAGAGGAAGAGGAAGAAATGGAAGAAGCAGTTGAAGAAACTGCTGAAGCAGAGGAGTGATCCGAGACACTTTCTCGGACGTTCTCAGGGACTTCCAATTGGAAGTCCCTGAGAACCCCAAGAACTTTTCAGGAAGGAAACCTATTATGGAAAGAAAATTGATGGGAAAACGTATAGCTTCTCTTCTGCTTTGTCTTTTGATGCTCTCTTCCGCAGTCACACTGTTTTCTTCTTGCGGGAATAAGATCAAGAATCTTGATCCCTACCGTGAGGAGTTTCAGCGGCTGATCGAGCAGTCCTTCCTCGTAAACGAGATCCTGTTCGGTGAGGGACTTCCCGTATACGCCCGCGACGAATGCCTCGGAGAGCTGAATTATTCCGAGGAGAAGAACGAGGAATATCTCTCGTATTTCAGGGAGACCGTCGGAAAGGATCTTCCCGAGCAGCTATACAGCGACAAGGCGGACAAATTCCGTATGTATTACTGGCTCTATAAGGATACCTCACTCAGTCAGATTTCGGGTGAGGAGATCTATGTCTGTAAATACAGCACGACGTATTATCTGCCCGAGGGAGAGAATGAAGAGGGAGAATACGAGTACGATATGGTGACCGAGATCTCTTACGCCTTGAAGAGAAGGAATGCAGAGGAGTCTATCCCTGAGGCGCTTCTCAGCGGGGAGATCGAATACAAGGACGATGACGGAGAGATCACCTCCGTTCTGAAGGTATCGGAGGACGTTCTTTACACGACCGAGGAGGGCGTTTGCTATTACGCACTTGAGGGATACGAGGAGCCTGTATTCGAGTACGAATACGACGAGAAGGACAACGAGCATTACGACGTTGTAAGGCTTGACGCAAAGTATCTGACGATAGATGCGATCAAGGAGCTTGCCGAGGAGGTTTATTCTGCGGAATACCTGAAGTCGGTCTACTCCTCACTGTTTGACGGAATCCGCACCGATTTCAGTGATTCCTCTTCCTCGGTTCTCCTTGCGCGCTACATCGAAGAGGCGAGCGGTGACGACGGACTCGTTTATCTCCGGAAGAGCAATATTTCGGAGGCTCTTTTTGAGGAGCACCGCACCTATGATTACGGATCTATGACGATCAGAAAGCCGTATAATAAGAACCGCGTGAATGTGAATATCACGGCATACGGAACCTATTATTCCACCGAGACGAAGCAGGTCGAGAACGGTGCGCATACGGTGAGACTGTCCTTCGTGCTTGAAAACGGCGTATGGCGACTTGATTCTCCGACGTATTAAGAAAGGAAGACAGAGATGAACGAGAAGCTGGAGCTTTTGGTCAGAGAGGCGCTTTCCGATGCAGATCTCTCTCTCGGAGATATTCCGAATATCGATCTTTATCTCGATCAGATCCTTAGTCTGATATCCGAAAAGAACGCGGAGGGATCGGTCAACTATAAGGATCACGTGCTCACCAAGACGATGATCAACAATTACTCGAAGGAGGGGGCTATCCTTCCTCTCAAGGGTAAGAAATACAACCGCTGTCAGATCCTGCAGATCCTATTTATCTACTCTTTGAAAAGCACACTTTCGATCGGTGAGATCAAGCGCATCTTTGAAAGCGTTTACGCTTTTGAAGGAGAAACGAAGGATGAGTTTGAGGCGCTCTGGAGCGATTTTCTGACGATCAAGGAAGGAAGCAGAGAAGAGACCGCGCGCATTTGTGAGAAGGTAACGAACGAGAGAAACCTTGACGTCGAGAAGGACGAGGATTACATCAGGCTCATCCTCGCGCTTGTTTCGCTCTCCTCTTATCTCCGAACGCTCGCTGAGATTATGATAGACGTGCGCTGTCCAAGGCCTATGGAGGAAGCGTCCGACAAGACCGAGAAGGCAGAGGAAAAGAAGGCGCGAAAGACCGAAAAGGCAGAGGAAAAGAAGGAAAGAAAGACCGAGAAGGCTGAGAAGAAAAAGGCTGAAAAAGCCGAGAAATCCGAGAAAAAGAAGGCTGAAAGATCCGAGAAGGCTGAAAAAGCCGATGAAAACAAAAAAGAAACGGCAGAGCCCGCTATCGAATCTGCAAAATAACGGTATAAAACCGTCCCCGCTTTCATATGCTTATCGAAAGAGCTATGAAGGGCGGGGATGTTTTTATGAGGATACGTGTTCGGTATGGACTGAGGCTTACGGTGCTGATGACGCTTTTCGCGGTTGTTTTCGGACTTGTGGGGTGTCGGAACGGCAACAGAGAACCGACCGCGATGCTTTCGGAGGCGCTTGACGCCGAGATGACGCTTGATGCGGACGGAATCACCTACTGCGTGACCGTGCACCTCGGTGAGGTGCAGGAGGGCGGGGTGCGCGACGCAGAGGTTATATTTCTGTCTCCCGATTCCCTGTCGGGGATGGCGGTACGTGAGAATGCGGACGGAGTCACGGTGACGCAAAACGGTATCACGACAGTCGGGGGAGAAAGGACTCGTGCGCTCCTCCTCGCTGCATCTTTGCTTTGTCCCGCCGAGACCGTGCGAGCCTCCGCGGAGAGTGAGGGTGGGAGGGTCTATACGGTCTGCCGTTTGTCGGATGGAAGGGCGCTTTATTTCGATGGCGATACGGGGGTTCTCTCGCGCATCGAGAGTGACGGATGCCGTGCGACGGTTACGTGGATCGAACGGCGGTGACGGTGAAAAAGAAAAGGATTTTGCTCGGTGGCTTTTACGGGTGCGGAAACCTCGGTGACGATGCGATGCTTGAGGTGCTGATCCGTACGCTTTCGGATGTCGCGCCGCACGTTGGTGTTTCCTATCTCACGGGTGGTGACGAGGAGCTCGACAGATCGCTTTCCGAAAGCGGCGCCACGGCGGTTCTGCGGCGGCCGCCTGCGGTTCTTCGGGCGGTGCACGAATGCGACGTGCTCGCTTTTGGAGGTGGTTCTCTCCTGCAAAACGCAACGGGCAGTCTTTCATTGTACGCTTATCTTTCTTTGTTGTCCCTCGCGCGGCGGTTTGGTAAAAAAACGGCGATCCTTGCGGGCGGACTCGGGCCGATCGACGGGAAGATCCCCCTTCGTGCCACTGCTTCGGCGCTTCGACATCTCGACTACGCATCCTTTCGCGACGAAGGCGCGTGCGCTCTTGCGCGCGCTCTCGGTGCTTCTGCATCGACCGTTTCGGGGGATCTCGCACTGTTACTTCCTATGGAGGTGTGTGCGATCCCGCTTCCCGAGCGATTTCTTCTCGTTGCGCTTCGAGAAAAAAGTGGTATGCCCGTGCATTTTGTGGCGCAGCGGATCCTTTGCCTTGCCGAGGAAAAGGGACTCACGCCTGTTCTATGCAGCCTTTTCCCGAGGGAGGACGGCGCGTATGCCGCAGCGGTCGCGCGTGAAATTTCGAGCCTCTGCGGCGCATCGGGCAGAGAGAACGCCGTGTGGACGCTCCCGAATCTGCTTCCCTCTCGTCTCCGTTCGATCGTGTCACGTGCATCCTTCGTTCTCACGGGACGGTATCACCTCGCGCTTTTTGCGTACGCTGCGGGTATTCCCTTTTCGGTGCTCGGCGACGACCCGAAGCTATGTGCAATCAAAAAGGAAAAGCGACCGCCCGACGATGTTACGGCACTTGTATTAAAGGATATCGATCGTTTTATCGAAGTTGTTTTGTAATTTTTTCTCAAATTTTCCCATTTTTTCTTTTAAACGGACGATTTGAAAATCGTCCGTTTTCTGTTTTCATAAAAAATTTCGGAAATTTTGTGAAAACCCTTTACAAGACGGATAAAATGTGATAAAATTAACGATGGGCTATTGTGCCCTGCTCTAACTATGTCAAAAAACAAAGATATACAGGAGGATTTGTCAGTATGGCAATCACAAGACAGAAGCTGTCTATGGATGGTAACACGGCCGCGGCTCACGTGAGCTATTCGTTTACCGAAGTAGCAGCAATTTATCCGATCACCCCCTCAAGCCCTATGGCGGAGCTCACCGACACCTGGGCAGCTATCGGCAAGAATGCAGCCGGTAAGCCTGCTGTTAACATTTTCGGCCAGCCCGTTAAGATCATGGAGATGCAGTCCGAGGCAGGTGCCGCAGGTGCCGTTCACGGCTCGCTCGGCGCAGGTGCTCTTACGACCACCTATACCGCTTCGCAGGGTCTCCTTCTTATGATCCCGAATATGTACAAGATCGCAGGTGAGCTTCTTCCCTGCGTGATCCACGTTTCCGCAAGATGCGTTGCGTCCCACGCACTGAACATCTTCGGCGACCACTCCGACGTATATGCTTGCCGTCAGACCGGCTTCGCTATGCTCGCAGAGACCAACCAGCAGGAAATTATGGACCTCGGTGCGGTTGCTCACCTTGCAACCCTCAAGTCCCGCGTTCCCTTCCTGAACTTCTTCGACGGCTTCCGTACCTCTCACGAGATCCAGAAGATCGAGGTCTGGGACAACGAGGATCTGAAGGATATGGTCGACTGGGATAGCATCAAGGCGTTCCGTGACCGTGCACTCAACCCCGAGCATCCTGTTCTTCGCGGCTCGGCAGAAAACGGCGACATCTTCTTCCAGCACAGAGAGTCCTGTAACCCCTACTACGACGCAGTTCCCGCGATCGTTGAGGAGTATATGAACAAGGTCAACGAGAAGATCGGCACCGATTATAAGCTCTTCAACTACTACGGCCATCCCGAAGCAGAGCGCGTGATCGTCGCTATGGGCTCGGTCTGCGACGTTGCAGAGGAGGTTATCAACTATATGCTCGCGGCAGGCGAGAAGGTTGGTCTCGTAAAGGTTCGCCTCTACCGTCCCTTCTCCGCAGAAAAGCTCGCAGAAGCAATTCCTGCTTCCTGTAAGAAGATCGCGGTCCTCGACCGTACGAAGGAGCCCGGCTCCCTCGGCGAGCCTCTCTACCTCGACGTTGTTGCAGCGCTTGACCGCGTAGGTCGTGAGGGCATCACCGTTGTCGGCGGCCGTTACGGTCTCGGCTCGAAGGATACCACTCCCGCATCGATGTTCGCAGTTTTCGAGAACCTTGCTGCAGAGTGCCCGAAGCACAACTTCACCATCGGTATCGTCGATGACGTTACCAACCTCTCTCTCGAAGAGAAGCCCGCTCCCGATACCGCAGCTCCCGGCTCGATCTCCTGCAAGTTCTGGGGTCTCGGCGGCGACGGTACGGTTGGTGCAAACAAGAACTCGATTAAGATCATCGGCGACCACACCGATAAGTTTATTCAGGCTTACTTCCAGTATGACTCGAAGAAGACCGGCGGTATCACCATCTCGCACCTGCGCTTTGGTAACCAGCCCATCAAGTCTCCTTACTATATCACGAAGGCTGACTTCGTTGCTTGCCACAACGTTGCATACATTCTGAAGGGCTACAAGATCGTTGAGGACGTTAAGCCGAACGGCACCTTCCTTCTCGACTGCCAGTGGACTCCCGAGGAGCTGACCGAAAAGCTTCCCGCATCGGTCAAGTCCTACATTGCAAAGAATAATCTGAAGTTCTATATCATCAATGCGACCAACCTCGCAAAGACCGTTGGTAACATGAAGGTCAAGAACACCATCCTTCAGTCCGCATTCTTCTCGCTCGCAAACGTAATGCCGATCGCAGAAGCAATCGACTACATGAAGTACATGGCGAAGAAGTCCTACTCGAAGTTCGGCGACGAGGTCGTTGAGCAGAACTTCAAGGCGATCGACTGCGGCAAGGATGCACTCGTTGAGGTTAAGGTTCCCGCAGAATGGGCAAATGCAGGCGAAACGCCCGCAGAGGCTCCCGCGACCGGCGACAGAGCTGACCTCGTTCACTTCGTCAACACCATCGTTACCCCCGTCGGCAAGATGGACGGCGACAGCCTCCCCGTATCCGCATTCAAGGGTATGGAGGACGGTACCTTCCCGCAGGGCTCCGCAGCTTACGAAAAGCGCGGCGTTGCCGTATTCGTTCCGAAGTGGAATCCCGAAGCCTGCATCCAGTGTAACAGCTGTGCATTCGTATGTCCTCACGCGTGCATCCGTCCCGTTGCTATGACCGAGGAAGAGGCAGCAGCAGCTCCCGCAGCGACGAAGTTCACCGCAAAGCCCGTTATCAAGACGAACTACAAGTTTACGATGGCGATCTCGCCCGCAGACTGTATGGGTTGTACCCTCTGTGTAAAGGCTTGCCCCGTTAACAATAATCCGAAGCTCGGTACCGCTCTCGAAATGGTTCCCGCCGCTACGCAGGCAGATCAGCAGGAGCCTTGGAACTACGCAGTCGGAAAGGTTTCCGAAAAGCTCGAGCTCGTCAACAACACGGTTAAGGGCAGCCAGTTCAAGCAGCCTCTGCTTGAATTCTCCGGCTCCTGCGCAGGCTGTGCAGAGACCTCCTACGCCCGTATCATCACCCAGCTCTTCGGTGAGAGAATGTATATCTCGAACGCAACCGGATGTTCCTCCATCTGGGGCGGCTCGGCTCCCGCAACGCCTTACACCGTAAACCGCAAGAGCGGCAAGGGTCCGGCTTGGGCGAACTCCCTCTTTGAGGATAACGCAGAGCACGGTCTCGGTATGGCGCTCGCACAGAAGACCATCCGCGAGAGACTGAAGGGCTACGTTGAAGAGGTCGTTGCCAACGCTGAGAAGGCTGACGTTAAGGCTGCAGCTGAGAATTGGCTCGCAACCTATAACGACGGTAAGACGAACGAAGCAGCTACCGCTGCACTCGTTGCGGCTCTCGAGGGCTGTGGCTGTGATCTTGCAAAGAAGATCCTCGCTGACAAGCAGTACCTCTCGAAGAAGTCTGTATGGATCTTCGGTGGTGACGGATGGGCATACGATATCGGCTTCGGCGGTCTCGATCACGTGCTCGCATCGGGTGAGGATGTAAACATTATGGTATTCGATACCGAGGTTTACTCGAACACCGGCGGTCAGGCATCGAAGGCTTCGAACATCGGTCAGGTTGCTCAGTTTGCAGCAGCAGGTAAGGCGATCGGCAAGAAGAATCTCGCAGAGATCGCAATGTCCTACGGCTACGTTTACGTTGCACAGGTTGCAATGGGCGCAGATATGAACCAGTACCTCAAGGCTCTTGCAGAGGCAGAGGCTTATCCGGGTCCCTCGCTGATCATTGGCTATGCTCCCTGCGAGATGCACGGCATCAAGAAGGGCGGTATGCAGAACTGCCAGCTCGAGATGAAGAAGGCAGTCGAGGCAGGCTACTGGCATATGTTCCGTTACAATCCTACCCTCGAAAACAACAAGCTCACGATCGATTCCAAGGCTCCCTCGGGAAGTTATCAGGAATTCATCGCGAACGAGGCTCGTTACGCGCGTCTCGCTCAGACCTTCCCCGAAAGAGCACAGGCTCTCTTCGCACAGGCTGAAGAAAACGCGAAGGCAAAGTACGAGCGTCTCCAGAAGATGGGCAAGCTGTACGAATAATTTTATAAACCCAAAAGTAAGGGACTGCCGCAACGCGGCAGTCCCTTCCTGAAACGAAAAGAGAGGCTGAGCCGTTGGCTCAGCCTCTTGTCGTCTATTCCTTTTTATCCGATCAGGTCAACGTAAGCACCGTAGATGCACGGAGCGGTGTGCGGTATCTGAAGGATGTCATTCATATCATAGATCGACCGTTCTCCTGCGCCCTCGCCGTAGATGCGGATCATCGCACCCGCGACAAAATTCTGCGCATCGCTCTCTCTGAGACAGTCCCGCAGCAGGATCGTGCAGGTGCTGCCGTCGAGCGCCTCGCAGATGTAGTAGGTCGTGTACTCACTGCCCTTGCGATAGCCCTCCTCATCTACGATGCGCTCCTTTATAAGAAGTGTCATTGAGACGAATTTGTCCTCGTAGCTGTCTGCGAAGCGGTAAAATTCCTCTACAGAGATCTCCTCGCAGGCGGCGACGTATTCGGCGCGCGAAAGGGAGGTGTCCACGGGATCGCTGAAGTAATTGATCACGCCTCGCACGATCGAGCTGATCCCGATGCTTGATAGAATCGCGTATACAGCTGTGATCACGATAACCGTTATTTTGATCCCCTTTTTGTGTGGGCTTGTGAGAAGCAGAATAATGCCTATGAGCGGAAAAACAAAGAGAATCAGGATGATGAACCACCAGCGGTGATACCAATCAATGAAAGCAACCTTATACTGCGGTCCGCCGTGCTTCTTTTTTTTCTTCACAGCCCTTCGATTCCCCGCGCGCATATAGTCGGGACAACGCATACCGCACAGAGGGCAGTTGTCGTCCTCGAAAAAGCATCCGCAGTCGGGGCATTTATTCAGATCGGGGCGGTCGAGCTCCTCGTCGTCCACAAACGAACCGAGCATTCTTCCCATAGCTTCAGATGTCCTTTCTGTTATTTTGTGCGAGGGGATATCCTCAAGCGGAGCGCGAGGCAGAGCCCTGTAATATTCTTCCCTTTACTTCCCATAACGCCTGAGATACATCGACTCAAGCGTTCCCCTTCGGAGCAGAACGATCAGTACGACCGAAAGTGCAACGAGCACGAGCAGAATGCCCGACAGAAGCACGGGAAGTCTCGAGGCTCCTTCGGGTGGCGGATCCTCGGTGATCCGCAGGGTGAATGCCGACTGCTCGGGGAAAAAAGCGACAAGCGAGCTCCCGTACGACGACGTCAGCTCGGTCTCTGAGCCGTTTTCGTCGATCGACAAGACGCGCAGTCGATCTGCGTGCTTTGTCTTATGCTTGATCTGGATCTTAAGAGCCTCTCTGTCAAATTCGAAGCCAAGGTCGACGTCGTAGACGACGTCCACGGGCGTTTCCTCGCCCGAGTCAACCGTTTCATCGGTGTCGGATCCGTTCGTTTCCTCGACGATCTCCTTTACGTAGATCGTTACGGGCTCTCCGCGTTTTGCGATCTGTGAAACGAGACCCGCCGTCAGATAAAGCTTGAAATCGCCGAGACTGATGTAGAGAGATACACCGTGCTCAGCGGTTTCGACGAAGGCGTCAAGCAGATCGACGTTTCCGTGCTCTGCATAGACTCTATGCAGGTGGAGTGCCGCCTGCGTGTCACCCTCTTCAAAGGAGTAGCTGTACAGTTTCGAGGGGATGATATCCTCGCCATCGTCCCCCGAGTGATCGTCGTCCTCGCCTGCGTATATGCAGAGCGGCGAGAGCAGGACCAGAAGAAAAACGAGAAGGAGGGTGCATATGCGTGATGCCCGCGACATATCTTCTCCTCCTTCCTTTTTGTTACTTTGCCCGAAAATCAGTTCTTCAGACTGTGGATCGGTGCAGGGATACGTCCGCCGCGTCCGATGAATTTAGCGGGCGAATAGGGATTCAGCTCGATGATCGGTGCGTGACCGAGCAGACCGCCGAATTCGACCGTGTCACCCGGCTTCTTGCCGAATGCGGGAATGACACGCACCGCCGTCGTCTTGGTGTTGACGACACCGATCGAGATCTCGTCCGCAATAATGCCGCAGATGACGTCCTCGGGAGTGTCTCCGGGGATCGCGATCATATCGAGACCGACCGAGCAGACCGCCGTCATCGCCTCGAGCTTTTCGATCGACAGAGCACCTCTCTCGACCGCCGCGATCATTCCCGCATCCTCCGAGACCGGAATGAAAGCACCCGAAAGACCGCCGACGTGGTTCGATGCCATAACGCCGCCCTTCTTGACGGCATCGTTCAGCATTGCGAGGCAGGCAGTCGTGCCGTGTGCACCGCAGGATTCAAGTCCCATATCCTCAAGGATCTGTGCGACAGAGTCGCCGATCGCAGGGGTGGGCGCGAGAGACAGATCGATGATGCCGAAGGGTACACCGAGCCTTCTCGACGCCTCGGATGCAACGAGCTGACCGACGCGAGTGATCTTGAACGCAGTTTTCTTAATGAGCTCGGCAAGCTCGGAAAGGTCGCAGTTGCCTGCGCGCTCGATCGCCGAGCTGACGACACCGGGGCCCGAAACGCCGACGTTGATGACGCAGTCGGGCTCGCCGACGCCGTGGAAGGCGCCTGCCATAAAGGGATTGTCCTCGGGAACGTTTGCAAATACGACGAGCTTCGCGCATCCGATCGAGTTTCTGTCCTTCGTCAGCTCTGCCGCGCGGACGATGGTCTTTCCCATCAGGCGGATGGCATCCATATTGATGCCCGCCTTTGTCGTTGCGACGTTGACCGACGAGCAGACGAGCTCGGTCTCGGCAAGTGCCTCGGGGATCGCCGCGATGAGATTGCGGTCGCCTGCGGTCATTCCCTTGTGAACGAGTGCCGAGTAACCGCCGATGAAGTTGATCCCCGTTGTCTCGGCAGCCCTTTGCAGGGTGTGCGCGACCTTGATAAAGCCGTCCTTCGAAAGACTTCCGCCGACGAGCGAGATAGGCGTGACCGAAACGCGCTTATTGACGATCGGTACGCCGTAGTCCTTTTCGATCGCGCAGCCCGTCTCAACGAGGTGCTCTGCGGAGTGGGTGATCTTATCGTATATCTTGCGGCAGAGCACGTCCTCGTCGTCCGAGATGCAGTCGAAAAGCGAAATGCCCATCGTGATCGTTCGGATGTCGAGGTTTTCCTGCCGTATCATCTGGATGGTTTCCAGAATGTCCTGTGTATTCAGCATTACGGTACAGTCCTTTCAAAAAGTGAGAGCGGTGTCAAATGTGATGCATTGTGTTGAAGATATCCTCGTGCATCGAGTTGATCTCAAGATGCTTCTTTTCTCCGAGCATATGGAGCTGATCGGAAAAGTCCGAGAAGGGGATCGTGAGCTTGTCGATGTCTGCGAGCATGATCATTGCAAAATAGTCTTGGATGATGCTCTGGGTGACGTCGAGAATGTTGACCTTGTACTCGGCACAAACGGTTGCGACGTCTGCGATGATGCCGACCGAGTCCTTGCCCGTTACGGTGATGACTGCTTTCATATTGGTTCTCCTTTTTTGATATACGTGTATAGTGGTTTTACGGATCGGGCGTACGGACGCCCGATTTTTAAGTGTTTCCCGAGCTCCGATCGCGCTTCGCGGTCGTACTGCCTGCATACGTCCGCAGGAAGCGGTAGGCGTTGTCGGTGAGTTCGAAGTAAAACGCGGCGGTTTTTTCGTCCTCTTCTTCAAAGATGCAGCACCAGATCTCTTTTCCGCGGTTCTCGTCGGCGTTTTGCGACGACAGTGCGAAATATTGCTTTTCGGGTGCGTATTTTGATAGGATCCTCGTACTGTCGGTGCTTCCGTACGGAAACGCCGCCTTGATCTCTCTCATATCCTGCTCGAACACGACTCTGCGCGCGCTACCTCCGTAGATGCGAGAGAAAACGAGCACGCCACCCGTCATGGTATATTCGTATTCCACGCGGGTCTTGCGCCAGGTGACGAGAAAGAGTGGAATATCAATGAGCACGGCAACCGTGATTGCAGGCACGAGTGCCTGCCACACGAGTCCGAGCATCGTAGAAACGAATAGGATGAATGTGTAAAGCAGGATGAAAACGATGCGGAGAGCGATCTGTGCTCCCCCGAGCTTCTGCTTTACCGTGTGCTCGCAGATTTGACTGTATTCCATAGCCGATAATTTACTGACGGTGCGTCATATCCCCGTAGGTGGGAAGCGGCCAGGCGTCCTGTGCGGTGAGTGATTCGAGGGCATCAACCTTCTCACGGAGCGCAGCCATCGCGGGCACGATGCGGTTGGCGTAAAGGAGTGCCGCACGGATCGCGTGCTTTTCCTCATTCGCCGCAGTGACCTCCCTTGACAGCGCGTTCAGTGCGTCATATGCCTCGTCCTGCAGGAGGGAGAGACGGGTGATCAGCTCCTTTTCCATACGGCAGGGCGCGTCGGGAAGCACGTCGAGCTTTGCGCGCAGGGTCTTGGAGAGTGAGAAAATATAGGTCTCAACGGCGGGAAGAATCTGCTTCTGCGCCATATCGATCATCGTCCGCGCCTCAATGCGAACGGTTTTGTAGTAATTTTCGTACAGAATGTACTTACGTGCCTCGATCTCGGTGTCGCTGAAGATCGCGAATTCCGAGAAGAGAGCGACGTTCTTCGGTGCGTCGAATACGTCAAACGCCTCGACCGAGGTGCGGAGATTCAGAAGTCCGCGGCGCTCTGCCTCGGTCTCCCAGCCCTGCGTATAGCTGTCTCCGTTGAAGATGATGCGGCCGTGACGTGCGAAGGTCTCGCGAATGACTGCTGCGATCGTTTCCTGCTTGTTTTCGGATGCCTCTATGCGGTCTGCGAATTCGCGGAATTCCTTTGCGACGGTCGTGTTGAGGATAACGTTCGGCATCGCGATGTTCTGCGATGAGCCGAGCATACGGAATTCGAATTTATTGCCCGTGAACGCGAAGGGAGACGTACGGTTACGGTCGGTCGTGTCCTTCTCAAAGACGGGGATCGAATGGATGCCGAGATCCATCTTTGCGTGTTTGCCACAGAGATATTCGGTGTCCGATACGATCGAATCGATGATATCGGAAAGCTCCTCACCGACGAACATCGAGACGATCGCGGGAGGTGCCTCGCACGCGCCGAGACGGTGGTCGTTGCCTGCCGAGGCGATCGACAGACGCATCAGATCCTGATATTCGTCTACCGCCTTTACGACGGCTGCGAGGATCAGAAGGAACTGTGTATTCTCGATCGGGCTCTTGCCGGGATTCAATAGGTTTTTGCCGAGATCGGTCGAAAGCGACCAGTTGTTGTGCTTGCCTGAGCCGCTGATGCCCGCAAAGGGCTTTTCGTGCAGGAGGCAGGCGAGTCCGTGCTTTTCCGCGACGCGCTTCATCAACTCCATCGTGAGGAGGTTTTGGTCGACAGCCATATTCGTCGTCGCATAGATCGGCGCCATTTCGTGCTGTGCGGGGGCTGCCTCGTTGTGCTTCGATTTCGAGCTGATGCCGAACTTCCAGAGCTCGCGGTCGAGATCCTCCATAAATGCGGCGACCTTCGGCTTGAGCGGACCGAGGTAGTGATCCTTCAGATCCTGCCGTTTCGGAGCGGGTGCGCCGAAGAGGGTTCTTCCCGTGTAGAGAAGGTCGTCCCGTTCACTGTAATATTCGCGGTTGATGAGGAAGTACTCCTGCTCTGCGCCTACCGTCGTAGTGACCCTTTTCGTCGTTTCGTCGCCGAAAATGCGCAGAATGCGGAGCGCCTGTTCGCTGATCGCCTCCATCGAGCGGAGAAGCGGCGTTTTATAGTCGAGCGACTCGCCCGTATAGGAGCAGAATGCGGTCGGAATATAGAGAGTACCGTCCTTCACGAAGGCGTAGGACGAGGGATCCCACGCGGTGTATCCGCGCGCCGAGCAGGTCGCACGAAGTCCGCCCGAGGGGAAGGAGGAGGCGTCGGGCTCACCCTGAACGAGCGACTTTCCCGAAAGCTCCATTACGACCTGATCACCCGCGATCGGCTCAATGAAGCTGTCGTGCTTCTCCGCCGTGACCGTGGTGAGGGGCTGGAACCAGTGTGTATAGTGTGTAGCGCCCTTTTCGATCGCCCATTCCTTCATCGCAGACGCAACCGTGTCCGCGATCGATCCGTCGATCTGTTTACCCGTTGAGATAGTCTTGCGAAGCGATTTGTAGACCTCCTTCGGGAGCTTCGCGCGCATCACGCTGTCGTTGAATACCATACTGCCGTAAAGCTCGGGGATAGTTGCCATATTTTTACACCTCTTATGAGTTGAATTTCTGAAAATGCGGACGGGATGGAGCCCCGCGCGCGAAAACGCTTATATAGCCGCGACAAATGCGCGGAAGAGAGCCCTTGCGTGTTCCGATGATGTATACATCAGCTCGGGATGCCACTGTACGCCTACGAAAAAGGGGTGCGTGGGATCCTCGAGTGCCTCGATCGTTCCGTCCGCAGCGTGTGCGACGACGCGAAGAGCGGGCGCTGATGTCTTTACCGCCTGGTGGTGGAAGCTGTTGACCTCGACCGTCTCGCTGCCGAGGATCCCGTAAAGGCGGGAATCGGGCAGAAGCTCTACGCGGTGCTTCGGGATAGCTCCCTGTTCGGTCTGTCGATGCTCGTCGATGTGCTGATGGAGCGTACCGCCGCACGCGACGTTCAAAAGCTGAACCCCGCGGCAGATGCCGAGGATCGGCTTTCCTGTCCGAAGGACCTCCGGAAAGAGCAGAAATTCGAAGCGATCGCGACCGGGATCGGAGACGACCAGCTCGGACGCCTTTTCCTCGCCGTAGCGAGAAGGCTCGAGATCGACACCGCCCGAGAAGAGAAATGCGTCGAAGCGCTCAGCGTAAAAGCGGATCACGGCGGGATCCTCCGAATACGGAAGCGTGACGGGAATGGCGCCGCAGTCGAGAAGGGCGGCGGGATACTCGGGGGAGAGTCTTATTTTTCCGTCGTCCGAATATGCGGGAATGATAGCGATGAGGGGGGATGATTTCATTGTAGTGTATGCCTCCGTGACGATCGAAACTATTTCATCTTATTATATCGCATTTTTCAGCGAAAATCAAGAGTTATTCTATATTTTATTTACTGAATTGTATTTACAAACCGAGAAAAGTGTGCTAAAATAAATTATCGTTAATTATTTCACTTTTCAAAAGGAGACAGAAATGAACGCTGTAATGTACGGTGCCGGTAATATCGGCAGAGGTTTTATCGGGCAGAGACTATATCTTTCGGGATACCACACCACCTTTATCGACGTGAACGACACGGTCGTGAGGCTTCTCAACGAGGAAAAGCGGTATCCCATTTTCGTCACGCGAGGAACCGAATACGTTCCCGAATGGGTCGAGAATATCGACGCCGTTGACGGTAAGGACAAGGATGCTGTTGTAACGGCGATCGAAGGGTGTGATCTTCTTTGCACCGCACTCGGTGTGCCGATCCTTCCCCGCGTTGCTCCGCTGATCGCTGAGGCTGTTGTGAAACGTCTTGAGCAGGACAAGCCTTTAAATGTTCTGATCTGTGAAAATATGATCGGCTCGAACGAATACCTCCACGGTCTTGTCGAGCCCTTGATCCCCGACGAATATAAGACTGCGTTTGAAGAGAAGATCGGCTTCGTCTGCGTTTCGGTCGGACGTACCGTCCCTCCGACGCCCGAGGACATTCTCGAAAAATATCCCCTCGCCGCTTGTGCAGAGCCGTACAGCGAGCTTCCCGTCGACGCCTCGGGCTTCCGCCCCGTCGGATGTGAATATCCGCCCATCCTCGAGCTCGTTCCCTTCTCCCCTTTCCGCTTTTTCATCGAGCGTAAGCTTCTGATCCATAATATGGGTCACGCGCTTCAGGCGTACTACGGCTACGTCAAGGGGCTGAATTACATATTTGAGGCGGCGACTGACGGCGAGATCAAGTATGTCCTCACTCGCGCGCTCCTCGAATCGGCACGCGCACTCTGTAAGCGCCACGGAGCGCCCCTCGACGAAACGATGCAGTTTGTCGAGGACTTGATGGTGCGCTTTGAAAACAAGCTCCTTGTTGATTCCTTCGACCGTGTCGGACGCGACCCGAAGCGTAAGCTTTCCGAAAACGACCGTCTCGTCGGCGCATTCAAGATGGTGAAGGAGGAGGGTGGCGTTCCTGCGCATATCGCGGTCGGTATCGCGGCAGGCTATCTGTTTGCAGAGCCCTCCGATCCCGCGGCGGTCGAGATCACCGATTACGTGAAGGAAAACGGCCTCGAAAAGGCGCTTCTGAAGTACAGCAATATTACCGATGCGGATGACGTCAAGATGATCAGGACCTTCTACGATCTCTTCGTGTCGAAGGCACCCTTCACCCGCTTCGTCGAAACGCTTGCGGAGATGAAAAGCGTGAACGCGCATTGATCTGTCGTAGAGAGGCGGGCTTTGATCCGCCTCTCTCGTGCTACAATAGAGAGGAGCTCCGAATGGCAAACGCAATAGCGGCTGTGAAACGGATGTTTGTGAATAAAAGAGGTGAGACCGATATGACGGAGGGCAGTATCTTCCGTCATCTTCTCACGTTTGCTCTGCCCCTTCTTATCGGTAACGTCTTTCAGATGCTGTACAATACGGTCGATACCTGGGTGGTCGGAAACTACGTCAGCAGTGAGGCGTTTAAGGCTGTCGGCTCGGTCGGTCCGATGATCAATCTGCTGATCGGCTTTTTCAGCGGTCTTGCAAGCGGCGCAGGTGTTGTTATTTCACAGTATTTCGGTGCGGGGCAGGAGGACAAGGTCAAGAAGACCGTGCATACGGCTGTCACACTGACGGCGATCCTGTCGCTCGTGTTTACCGCGATCGGGCTTCTTCTCATTCCCCTGCTTCTCGACGTTGCGAATATCCCCGCGCGTGTTGCACCCGAGGCAACGACCTATCTTTCGATCTATTTCTCGGGAATCACGGGCCTGCTCTTTTATAATATGGGCGCGGGTATTCTCCGCGCGGTCGGAGACTCCACGAAGCCCTTTCTCTTTCTCGTTGCTTCGGCTGTGATCAATACCGTGCTCGATCTTGTTTTCGTCCTCGGATGCGGTATGGGTGTTGACGGCGTTGCGTATGCGACGATCATTGCGCAGGGTGTTTCTGCGTTGCTCGTTGTGATCACGTTGGTGCGGACACGCTCCTGCGTGCACCTTTCCTTCCGCCACATCGGGCTCGACTGGACGATTCTCAAAAAGATCTTCCGCGTCGGAATTCCCGCGGCGCTTCAGATGGCAATCACGTCCTTTTCGAACGTTTTCGTGCAGTCCTACATCAACGGCATCGACGACGGCGTCGCAATGGGAGGCTGGACGGCGTACGGCAAGATCGATCAGCTTCTGCTTTTGCCGGCGCAATCTCTTGCACTTGCCTCGACGACCTTCCTCGGGCAAAATCTCGGTAAAAATCTCGTTGACCGTGCCAAGACGGGCCTACGCACCGCACTGTATATGAGCGTGGTAACGGCGGTCGTATTGATGATCCCCGTGATGATCTTTGCGCCCCATCTCGTGCGCTTTCTCAATGACGATCCCGACACGGTCAGATACGGTACGATGTTCCTCAGATGGATCTCGCCCTTCTACGTGCTCTGCTGCTTCAATCAGGTCTATGCGGGCGGGCTTCGCGGAGCGGGTAACAGCCGAGCGCCGATGATCATTATGCTCTCGTCCTTCGTTGTTTACCGTCAGGTCTATCTCTTCGTGGTGTCGAATTTCATTTCGAACACCATTATACCGATCACGATGGCATACCCCACGGGTTGGCTGCTCGCAAGCCTTCTGACGTGGATCTATTACAGACGGGTCAACCTTGCAAAAACGCGGCTCGTGGATTAGAGGATTATGCCTCATTTTGGATAACTACTGTGAGTATGAAAAGCTTGTTTTTCGAGAAAAGTTTTTGAGGTTCTCAGGGACTTTTTTCAAAAAGTTCCTGAGCAGGGTGCAGGGACAGAGTCCCTGCATCGTCCCCTCGAAAGGAGAACGCGCGTGAAAACAACGGGCATTATATGTGAATACAATCCGATGCACAGCGGGCACGCGTACCAGCTTCGGCGGGCGCGCGAAAACGGTGCAGACTGCGTGATCGCGCTGATGAGCGGATCCTTCACCCAGCGCGGTGAGATTGCGATCGCGGATAAATACACCCGCGCAGAGATCGCACTTCTCGCGGGCGCGGATCTTGTTCTCGAGCTTCCCTACCCCTACTCGTCGGGAGGCGCGGAGTATTTTGCAACGGCAGGCGTTTCGATCCTCGACCGTCTTTCGGTCGATACCCTTTGCTTCGGCTCGGAATCGGCAGATACGTCCCTGCTTGAAAGAGCCGCCGATATCGCCCTGTCCGATGAATTCCGCGCGGCATTTGCCGAGGCGGGACGAAGCGGTAAGGGGAGCGCGGCGGCATATTTCAATCTCCTCGGTGCGTTCCTCGGTGTCGAGGATTTCGGCTCGAACGACGTGCTCGGCGTCGAGTATCTGAAGGCGATCCGCTCGCTTCGGAGCGCGATGAAGCCCTTCATCCTGAAGCGAGAGGGCGCGGCGTATCACGAAAACGCCCTCCCCGAGAACGCGCATCCCTCCGCAACTGCCCTTCGTGTGGCGATCGAGCGCGCGCTCGACGTGGGAGAGAATGCGGACGCGGCAACGGCGTATGCCAACACGTCGGGGCTTCCCGAGGCGGTGACCGCTCCCTTTCTGCGGGCGGTGACCACAGGAAACGCCCCTGCACGGCTCGAAAATGCCCCCGAGGCGGTCCTGTCCTTTTACCGAATGCACGAGCCGCGTGATTTTTTTGATGTTGCCGAAATGCACGGCGGGCTGGCAGAGCGTATCTCTGCTGCGGCGAGGGATGCCGCGACGCTGTCTGATTTTTACCGCCTCGCATCAACGAAAAAGTACACCGATTCGCGTGTGCGCCGCGCCGTTCTGTACGGGCTCACGGGAGTCACGGAGGACGATCTGCGCCGCCCGCCCGCATACGTCAATCTGCTTGGTGCGACTGCGGCGGGACGCGCCTTCCTTTCGCACTACCGAAAGCAGAAGGATGTGACACTTCGCATCGTAACACGCCCTGCCGTTATCCTCGAACGCACCGAGGATGTGGATTTTTTACGGCAAGCCGAGCTTCAGTGCCGTGCCGAGGCACTTTATACGCTCTTTCTGCCCGAAAAAAAGACCGCAGGGATCTATCTGAAGGCGCGAGCGGTGATGTTGGAGAGGTGATCGGTAGCCATTGGGGGAGAAAAAACTTCTTGAAAGAAGCTTTTTCCTCCCCCTCACCCCCTTCTTTTCAAGAACTTTTATAAAAAAGGGGCTGTCTCACCTTAGTGAGACAGCCCCTTTCGTGCAATATCAATTACTTCAGTGCCATTTCAAGCCAGACGAGGCCGAGCGAAAACGCCTCGTAAAGCCCCGACTTCTGTCCCTGCTTTACGATCTTCGTCGGATCCTTCGAATCGATGACCTGGATCAGGATCAGATCGGGAACCTTGTTTCCGTTCACTTCCTTGTACTTCATAATCTCGAGGATCAGAATGCATTTTTCGGTCTTGTCGCCGTAGCAAATGGTGTTGCCCTCGCGAACGAGCGGCTTGTCTTTATACATCAGGTACTTGCCCTCTACGAGCTTTGCGCCCTCGAACAGTTCTTCTGCCATAATAGATCTCCCTTCCACGCCGTTTATTGCTTATTTTTCACGGTAAAATGATACATATTCAATTTATTATATCACAAGTGCGAAGGAAAGTCAAGGGGCGCGGGGAAATATTATGGAGAGAGGGCGACGGGGCGGTGACCGCTTCAGTAGCCGCGCGTTATGTCACGATGAAGATGGGCTTATTGCGCTTACGGAAGCATTCGATCGTATATTTTGTTCCGTGTGACCATCCGTCCCAAAATGCAAGACCCTCGTCTGCATATTCTGCGATCAGCTCGTTGCGCTTTAGCGGAGCGGCGCGACCGTATTTTTCATAGTCGGGCAAAAATTCGGTCAGTTTGATCCCGTTTGCGCGCGCGTATTCCGCTGCCGCCATGTCGATGCCCTTGGCACCGCCCGAGACGATTTCGGTGACTCCCTCGGGCATATATTCTTCGAAGTTGGGAGTCATCAGTGTTCTGGAACCAAAAATAGCAAGCTTCATAGTAGTTTCCTTTCTTTAGATGCATTTTAGATATATTTAGCGTTCATTTATCACATAATAACACAAAACAGAATTAAAATAAACATATAATATGTTAATTTTGAGGTTATTATGGGAACAAAAAGTTTATCAATCCGAATAGATCAAGAGATGCTTGACAAATTGCACGTGGTTGCAGATTATGAGGGCAGGAGCGCAAATAGCCAAATTTTGATCCTGATCCGCGACTGCATTGAATCCTTCGAGGGAAAGCACGGAGAGATCCAGATCGGCAAGAGAGGTTGAGAGAGGCTGTCTTATGACAGCTTTTCTTGTTGTTTTTATAAAAAGCTTTTGAAATGCCAAAAATTTCACAAAACCCCTTGCAATTTTCGGGAAAATACTGTATAATAAATATTTGGTATAAAAGTCTCTCATTCGTTATAATTTTTCGGAGGATATAAAAATGAACGTACTCGTAGTAAACGCAGGCTCCAGCTCCCTGAAGTATCAGCTGTTTGACACCACCACCGATACGGTGATCGCAAAGGGTGTGTGCGAAAGAATCGGCATCGACGGCCGTCTGAAGCACAACAGAATTCTTCCCACGGCGGCTGAATTTGTAGAAGACATCGCCATGCCCAACCACACCGCCGCAATCAAGTGCGTCGTTGACGCGCTCCTTTCGAAGGAGCACGGCTGTGTTTCCAGTATGGAGGAGATCGAGGCTGTCGGTCACAGAGTTGTCCACGGCGGCGCATTCTTCTCGAAGTCGATGCTCCTCACCGAGGACGTGCTCGCAAAGCTCGAGCAGTGCCACGACTTTGCTCCCCTGCATACCCCCGCCCACATTCAGGGTATCAAGGGCTGTCTCGGCGTAATGCCCCACACCCCTCAGGTTCTCGTATTTGACACCGCCTTCCATCAGACGATGCCGAAGGAAGCGTATATGTACGGTCTTTCCTATGATATGTACGAGCAGTACGGCATCCGCCGTTACGGCGCACACGGCACCTCGCACCGCTACGTTGCAGGCGAGATGGCAAAGCTTCTCAACAAGCCCATTGAAGAGACCAAGATCGTCACCTGCCACATCGGCAACGGCTCGTCGATCTCGGCAGTCAAGGGCGGAGAATGCATCGATACCTCGATGGGCTTCACTCCCCTCGCAGGCGTTCTGATGGGTACCCGTTGCGGCGATATCGACCCCGCGATCGTTCCCTACATTATGAACAAGAAGGGCTTCACCGCAGACGAGATGGCTGACTATATGAACAAGCAGTGCGGTCTGCTCGGTATTTCGGGCATCGGCTCGGATTGTCGCGACCTCGAGGCTGCGATCAACGAGGGTAACGAGCGCGCACAGCTCTCCTTCGATATTCTCGGTTACCAGATCAAGAAGTTCATCGGTGCGTATTCCGCAGCAATGGGCGGTCTTGACGCGATCGTATTCACCGCAGGCATCGGCGAGAACAACGGCTATATCCGTGAGAAGGCTTGCGCGGGTCTTGAATACATCGGTGTGAAGATGGACACCGAAAAGAATGCACAGACCTTCGGAAAGAACGGCAGAACCCGTCTTTCGACCGACGACAGCCGCGTGCAGATCTGGATGCTCCCCACGAACGAGGAGCTCGTCATCGCTCGCGACACCGCAGAGATCGCAGCAAAGGCGTAAGCATCGCGATCATATTATGTTACAGAAAAACTCGGTTCACCTTGTGTGAACCGAGTTTTTTGTATTACGCTTCCTTCCGAAGCTTTTTCCGAAACCAATCGTACGGAAGGGCGACGATCACGCCGAGGAGAACGATCGCGAGCCAGACGAGGATGAGGCTTCCCCAACCAATCGCGGTCGCCGCGTTTGCAAAGACGAGATTTGCCGCTGCCGCCGCCATATAGGAGAGAAAATCGAGAAATCCCGTCGCGGACGAGACCATACCGGTGTCGCGCAGACTCGGGCAGTATCTGCTCCAGAGCATCGATGCCGCGCCGTTCGACGACATGATCGCGAGAACGATCATCACGACGTTGAGAACGGGCTCCTTCACAAAATAGGTCAGTGTGAAAAAGACCGAGGAGCTTACGAACATCAAAAGGACGGTCTTGTGAATATCGTGTCCGAGACGCTCGTAAATGAAGACCGCGATGAAGGCGGTGAAGGAGATCACGAGGGTTGCGGCGGTGAAGATGCCTGCCGACGCCTTTGCGGAAAATCCGAGATGCTGTGCGATGTAGGTCGGAAGCCAAAACACGACCGAGGTGCGGACGATGCCCGTGAGGATCGAGATCAGCGAAAACTTGACGATCTTGTGTCTGAAAAGCACCCGAACGTTCTGCACGCCCTTCTTTTCGGCCTTGTACTGTCCGTATTTTACGACCCCCTTCCGTTCGAATGTTGTGAAGAAGAGGAAGCCGACGAAGGACATCGCGAACAGAGCCGCACTGCTGACTGCGAACACACTCTGCCACGCAAGAAAGGCGGCGAGCAGTCCTGCCGCGGGTGAACCGATGAAGGAGGCAAACGTATACCCGAGGCTGCACCGTGTGGCGTGTATGGGATCGGTGTTTTCGGAGACGACCTTCGTCATCGGGCCGTAGATCATAGATAGGAAGAAGCCCGTAAGTCCGTATACGATCATAGCGGCTGCGGGGTGTGCGACGATCCGCGAAAAGACGAGGTTTGTGATCCCCGCGCCGAAAAGACCCATACAGATCATCCATTTTGCGTGGATCTTGTCTCCGATCGCACCGTTGATCAGCTGACCGACGGCGTAAAAGCCGAGATACAGCGAGGAGATGCTCCCAATGTATTCCTCCGTGTAGCCCCCCTCGACCATCAGCGGGGTCACGGCACTCAAAATGTTTCTTGCGATGTAGACCGCGAGATAGGAGATCGAGCAGAGTGTACCGATCATCACGGCGTTTTTTGCGCTTTGACTGAGCTTCATAATGTGTCCTTTGCGTTGATTCGACGAGAGAGAACGGAGGGCTTATTCCGTTGCGGATGCTGCGACAACCGTTTCAGCGGCTGTTTCTGTGACGGTATCGTCGGTAGGTCTTTTCCTGCGGACGCGGGATTGCTTTTTCGGCGCGTTTTCCTTTGCGAGGAAGTAGATCTCCTCGGTTGCGAGCGAGAGCTTCGTTATGACGTCGCGCTTTGAAACGTAGCACCAATAGCTGTCATCCGTGACCGAAAGCTCGACGCAGTCGCCTCTCTTCAGATAGTCGTATTCAATGTGAATACTCTCTTGCTCGAGGGGCCTCTTATGAAGCGAGAAGGGCTCGCCGTAGCAGGTTCCCTCGATGAAGGTTCCCTCAACGGTCTGGATCAGTTTTGCCGTTCCCTGTGCGTAGAAGCGGTTGCCGCCGGGAAGGGTCTCGAGTCTGACCTCGTCCTCGAAGCGGTAGGTGCCGTTTCGCACCTCTTCACGGACGCATTCGCGTTCCCAGCGGAACCAGTCGGGAATGTGAGAGAATTCGGTCTCACCATCGACCGCGCACAATTCACCGAGCTCGGTCATTTCCCATTTCTTGCCGCAGGCACGGCAGAAGAGGGTGCTGCCCTCGGAATCGGTCTCGTGCTCGGTGCCGCAGCGCGGGCATTTATAAAGGAGACAGTGAAGTCCCTTCGCGCGCTCGGGATGATCGATCACAAGTCCCTGCTCCTTCTGCCAGGCGAAGTCGTCATAGGTGAACGCCTCGCGGATGCGGGAAAAGATCTCCTCGGGAGTGAGCGACGAAAGCTCCTCCTCGCGGACGAGCGGATACATCCTGCCTTCAACGTACGTGCCCTTATTGATCTTGTTCCACTGCGGACAGGTGACGAAATTTCCGTGAAGCTTCAGCATCACGACTGGGACCTTCATCATTTTGACGAGACCGCCGAGCGATTCGGGCAGATACGAGCCCGTGCCGTCGAGCGAATAGCGCGCCTCGGGAAAGAGCGCAAACACCGTTTTGAGCTCGTGCAGACAGTAGCGGATGTTGCGGATGAGGGCAAGATCCTGCACGAACTTCCGCTTTCCGAGCACGCCAAGCATTCTCATAATGGGGGCGGTGTAGGTTTCAAAGCCCTCGTGCGACATTACGTTGTTGACGGGATAGGGATGCGTTGCCTTCAGCATCATATTGAGGTCGACGAGGGAGGAGTGGTTGACGAGAAGCAGATAAGGCTTCCCCTCAAGCGCCTCCATATCGATCTTCTCGATCCTGGCGCCCCGCTTTTTGAGATCGGGAAAGCTGATGATCCCCTTTGCGACGAGCATCAGCGGCGTGGGCTTGTTCGGCTTCCTTCGGAAATTGAAATGCTTGATCTTGTCCTTTGAAACGGTTCTTTTCGTAAGGCGTACGGTGTTCAGCATAAAAAGTCCTCTTTATATGATCTTAATTTTTGGAGGTCGAGTCGATTTCTTCGCCCGTGAAGATCTTGTCGGCATCGTTTATGAGCTTATCAACGCGGGCGGTCAGAACGTACATTCCGCCCGTGAAGGTCTCGCCGCCATTGCCCGAAATGCGAAGATAAGATTTTCGGGAGGTGAGGTAGTAGAATTCGTATATCAGATCCTGCTCCGATGTCTTGATCCTGATACGGAGCTGAAGATTTGCGGGATCTCCGATCAGGGCGCTTTCCTCTGCCTCGGAGAGAATGTGCTCCTGCTCGATCGATGCGTACAGGAGGACCTCGTAGTAGTCGCGGAAGGCGTCAGTGCTGACGAGCTTGCCCGTGCTGTCGTCCATTACGGTCAGTCCCGAGGAGTTGACGCTGTAATTCGCGGTTCCCCAGTGCCCGCTGCCTTCGTCGCAGATGACGTACTGATCGTTCGGCAGAAGATATGCCTTGCCGCGGAACCAGCCCTCCGATTCGCCGCCGCTCGGCATTCCGAAGCGCGAAACGTAATAATCGGATTTTGTTGCCTTCCTGTCGGCTATGTGGAAATAAGCGGAGAGCGCAACGGGGTATTCAACACCCTTGCTGTTGTAAACTCCGTACTTGCCGTTTACCTTCTTCAGGTGATAGGCGAAGGCGTCCTTTTTGTTGATGCCGCTTTGTTTCAGCGTCTCCTCGGTGTAGTACAGATAAGATCCGCTTTTGTCCGAGAGATAGAATCTCGTAAGATCCGAAAAGGGCTCGAAATTTCCCTGCTTCGAATCTGCGTTGTTCAGCGTGAAGCTGAGGGGGGATTTGCTCGGCGCATCGATCTTGACCGAGGCTGCGTATGCGATATTGACGTCGTAAAGTAAGGTCTCGATCCAGTCGAACAGGCTCCAACGGAGAAATTCAAGCTCGTAAGAGGGGATCTCGACGAGCATTCCGTAGATGGGGCTGTATGCGTAGACCGTGTTGGTGTCCGAAACGCCCGAGAAGAACACGAGCTGCTCGGTCGTCGTCTCGGTGCCGTCGTGCTCGACATCGAAGTTGTAATAGATCGAATAGGGGCAGGTGTAGCTGTAATCCCACGTGCCATTTCCCGATACCGTTTCGCCGGTTCCCTTTTCCGCGTTGATGCGCAGGACTGCGCCGCCCTCCGTCAGATAGGTTCCGTCAGCACTCGGAGAAAGGGTCTCTTCCCCTTCCTTTGCAAGCACGTAGCCTCCGTTCTCTTGCGGGAGAATGAGATAGATGACCGTTTTTCCGCTCGGATCCTTCTCGGTGAAGGCGTGAACGGGATTGGTATAAATTCCGTACTCGATCAGATCCTCTGTCGTCGGCGCGAGCTTCACACAGCGCGTGAAGGTCATACCGGAAAAGCTCTGGAGCGCGACCATGATCTTGTTTGAATTGGCGGTGAGGCCGAGATGCTCCTCAAGGAGCATTACGAACGGTGTCGTTGCACGCTCGGAGATCGACCGCTCGGCAATATCGATATAATCGAAGGCGACGAACGGCTTGTCATTCTTCATCAGCACATAATTTTGGACATCAAAATAATCGCTCATCGTGACGTTGTAAACGAGCTGAGGGATCATCAGGTCCTCGACGGGAGAGTGAAAGGGCTTTTCAACGTACTCTGCCGAGGTGTTCATCGTCTGATTCAAGGTGATATAAACCGCTTTTCGGGGAGTCTCGGTCATCTCCTTGACCGTTCCGTCCGCATTCAGCGTCGGATATGAACACTCGACGTACTGGATATAGTAGCCGTCGCCCGAGGGTGTTTTATCTCCGACGATGACCTTATAGACCTTGTTTTCAAGCGTAGTGATCGTCCAGTAGGTGTCGCTGTCCGCGAGTCCGTACTCCGAGAACGTGCCGTTCTCATCGACGATCGGATCGACGATCTTGCTTTGTGCGATCATCGTGCCTGTGCAGTGGGCGAATGCCGAGAAAAGCTGTGCATCGTAGGTCATCAGATAGTCCTCGACGCCCGACAGCGTAAAGTCACCGTCCTTGTTGCGGTAAAACGTGAAGCTTCCGTGCTCGTTGTGCATTTCGATCGCCTGCATATTCGATTGAGGGATCGCGGGAAAAACGAGAACGGTCTGCGTTGAGACGTAGTACGCGTTTTCGCTGTTTATGTCATTCTTGTCGTATTCAAGTCCCTCGACAGCGGCATATACCGAGTATTTTCCGCTTTCCTTGTTGACCGAAAGCAGCATTTCCCCGTCGTCTGTCATATAGTAGTCACCGCCGTATGCCTTCTCACAGACGATGCCGTCGCCGTTCACGAGGACGTAGACGCCGTCTCTTTGGACGACACGGTAAACGATGCCGTTGTGCTCGAAGGAGGTCCTGTCGAGCCTTACGAAATAATACGTAACCCCTACCGCGACCGCGAGGAGTACCACGAGGATCGCAAAGAGGATCGTGAAGCGCTTCTGCTTCTGAAAGGTTCCCGTCGGCGGGCGCTTCTCCTTTTTTTCTTTGACCGTTGCAGTTCGCATTCTTTTGTAAATGCTCCTTTATGCGTATTTTCTCTTAACGAGGATCACGACTCCCGTGATCAGAGCGGCAGACGTGGGGATCGCAGTCAGTACGACCGTCCATACGGTTGCCGCGGATGTGGTCAGACTGTCGATGGAATAATCACCGAAGGACTTGTGGATCAGTCCGACGGGGACGGGCTCTCTGCCGATGACAGTCAGTGCGCTGAGCAGGAAGTCGGTATTACCGTAGACTGCCGATTGCAGATACGCCTCGGTTGCGAAGTCGGTCGAGCCGCAGGCAATGACGTAGGAGTTCTCCTGCACGGTGGAGGCACCGTAGTTATCCTCCTGCGTGATGCGCATCTCGCACGATACTGTCATAAAGCGGAAGGGATCGTATTCGTCTGCCTTGGCGACCGTCTTACCGTTTGCCATTGCGACGGCGTCGCTCGACGAAACGAAAAGGTCGTAGATCGAGCGCGTAACGCCATTGCTGAAATAGGAGCCGTAGACGTAGGGTTCGGTGGATGTGGTGTCGGTCGAGCCCTCACTGTCGGAGGGATCGAATGTAGTCTCCTGATATGTGTTTGAGTACGAGATCGACATTGCGTTTCGGAAAATGAGCTTTTTCGGATAGGTGACACCTCTCATATCGGCCGTGATCTGACCGCCGAGGCCTGTCGTAACATACTTCGCGACGGGAGAAAAGCCGTCGGAGGTCAGCGAGCTTGAGGGATCCTTGATCATATAGGACGACAGAGAATTTCCCTCCTTGTGACGGTCAAAGGAGATGCCCCATTCCTCGAGATATTCCTCAAGATTCGGAAGGACGGGAGACTGCGGAGACATAAACACCATCATCGAGCTCTTGCCGTCGAGGAAACGGTCGAGGGCGTCGATCTCGTCCACGTCGGAGGTCTTGTTGCTCACGAGAAAATCCGAGTTCGGGTTGTAGATAAGGATAAGACGAACGTCTCCGCCGAATTCCTCTTCGACGCTTTTGATCTTTTCGTCGGTCAGATAGTCCTCGGTGATGGCGATCTCAAAGCCTGCATCCTCGAGGGTGTAGAGCAGAGAATAATCGTAAAATGCCTCTCCGTGTGCCATATCGACGAGACAGATGGGCGACTCCGTGCGCGTGACCGCAAGGATCGCGGAGGCAAACTGCTTTTCGCCGTTGTAAGCTGTGATGTTCGTGGAGGTGCTGTCATAGAGGAAGAAGCGCGAGCCTGCGATCAGACGGAATTCCGTGCCGAACTCGACGACAACGTCGGTCTTATTGATTGTAGAAAGCGAGGTCGTCAGGAATTTCTGCACGGCAGAGGGATTTTTGTCGATATTGATGTAGGAGATCTTGACGTAGTCCGGGAACTCCTTTTCGATCTCGAATGCGGTATTCAGGACGTAATGCATCCTTGAGTTTTCGAGGAGGACGTCTTTATCATCCATAAAGTAAATATTGATGGATATGCTCTCGTCGCGTGCCACGAATTCGGTTTCGTCGTCGAGGGAGGGAGTACTGCCCGAATCGGACGGCCTTCCACCGTTTTCGTTATATTTCTTATTGTATGCGCGGATGTTGTCCACCATTGTGATCGCCTCCTCCTTGAGGAGGTCAAGGCATTCGTCCGAAACCGTATACATATCCTCGACGGTCATATCGAGGTACATCCACGAGGCGATCCCCGAGAGAGCGGAGGCGCAAACGTTGAGCAGGATGACTGCGGTCACGATCACTGCGGTCAGGATCGCGGAGGACGAGCCGTAACGGATCTTTTTGCCGTTGTACTGTTTTTTCATAAATCGATTCTCCTTTTCTTATAACGCTCGTATCACGACCAGCGGCGCTTTTCGTAAACGCGGACGGTCAGGAAAAGGAATACGGACGTGAGGGAGAGGTAGTAGATCAGAGCGGCGATATCGAAAATGCCCGCGCTGAAGTAGCTGTATCGGCTGAGCACGCATACCCAGTCGATGAGGAAGCGGAGGAGGTAGTTGTCGATCAGCTCCGATGTGTTGACGAAATTGAGCACGACCATCAGAAGCAGGACGGCGATCGTGATCACCGCTGCGGAAAGCTGATTTTCGCACAGCGAGGATACGAAGAGCCCGATCGCAAGAAAAGCGGCACCGAGCAGGACGATACCGATCACGCAGCCGATGATCTGTGCGGTCGCGGGGCCGATGTGTTGGGTCGCCGCCGAGTAGTTGCCCGAAAGCTCTGCCGCGGCACGCTCCTCAAATGCAATGATGTAAAGCGGAATGAAATTGAAGCAGGATAGGAGCGTCGTGCCGACAAACATCGTCATAGCGGCGAGGAATTTTCCCATTACCATCGATGTGATGCTGATGGGCGCGGTAAGCAGGAGCTGCTCGGTACGCAGCTTTTTTTCTTCTGCGAAGAGCTTCATCGTAAGAAGCGGGAGCATAACGATAAAGGCAACGATCAGAATGGTGAAATAGGTGGAGGTGTCGTAGCTGCTTGAGAGCAGGGTCGTATAGCAGGAGAGAAGGGCGGCGACCGCCAAAAATACACCGATGTAAACAAACCCCACGGGGCTTATGAAATAGGAACGCATTTCCTTTTTATAAATTGCAAGCATAATAGCCGTCTCCTTCCCTTTTAGTCGTTCTTCTCGCCGTGCCCGTCGAAGAGCTCGCCGAGAGCGTCGGATTTCGTGTCATTTTGCTCGGAGGAAGTGCTCACACTCCGGGCTTGTCCCGATTTCGTGCGGTTCAGGATCTCTCTTGCGGCGTTCTGTTCTGCCCTGCGCGATTTTGAGCGGCCGTGACCGCTTCCCTTCTTCTGTTCCTTTGCAGTCGTGTGGTCAACGATGCTGATGAAGATATCCTCAAGGCTCATACCGAGTGCCTCAAGTCCGATGAGCGGCCAATTCCGCTCGGCAAGCGCGTAGAAGAGCTCCTTGCGGACGTCGACTCCGAGCTCGGTCTCGATCATATAGCTGTATGCGTCACCGTCGCGTCCCTGACGCTGCTCTGCGTAAACGACGCCTCGTCTCGAGCGGAGGAATGCGAGAACCTCGCGCTGAGGACCGCAGATCTTCAGAACGAAGCGGCGGTTCTGTTCGACCGTGCGGGTGATGTCCTCGGTTCTTTCGTCTGCAACGAGCTTGCCCTTGTTGACGATCAGGATACGGTCGCAGACCGCCTGAACCTCCTGCAGGATATGCGTCGAGAGAATGACCGTGTGATCCTTTCCGAGGGTCCTGATGAGGTTTCTGACCTCAATGACCTGCTTCGGGTCAAGTCCGACGGTCGGCTCATCGAAAATGATGACCTCGGGGTTTCCGACAAGCGCCTGCGCGATGCCGACACGCTGACGGTAGCCCTTTGAGAGATTGCGGATGACCCGCTTTTCCACGTCCTTGATCTTCGTGATCTCGCAGACCTCCTCGAGGTGCTTTTCACGGTTGAATTTACAGCCCTTCAGATCATAAACGAATTTTAAGTATTCAAGCACCGTCATATCAAGGTACAGGGGAGGCTGCTCGGGCAGATAGCCGATCTGCTTCTTTGCCTCACGCGGGTTTTCAAGAACGTCGAGTCCGTCTATCGAGACGCTGCCCGAGGTGGAGGACAGATAGCCCGTGAGAATATTCATCGTCGTACTTTTGCCGGCTCCGTTCGGACCGAGCAGACCGACGATCTCACCCTTCTCGATCTCAAAGCTGATGTCGTCGACGGCACAGCTTGAGCCGTAATATTTGACCAGATGATCAACCTTTATCATTATCGTGTATCCTTTCTTATCGGGATCTATCGTATGGTGAAGCGAGCACAGCGCCGAAGCGCGTGATTTCGCACCATACATTATAACACAAATTTATAAATATATCGTGAACCGAGCGGGAAAAGTTGAAGAAAAGCCCGATTTTTTTGTGAACAATCTTTGAATTTTGCAAGAGTGACACAGCAGATCGGTAAAAAATTACAGAAAGGCAAGAAAAAACGCGAAAAAATCACGCGCCCCCTTGACAAATGCGTTTTTTTTGCGTATAATGAGAAAGAAATGATCGGAGATCGGGAGAATGCCGAACGGGAGTCACCCCACAGAGAGTGCCGCATAGCTGGAAGCGGTGCGCGTGACGGATTCGGAAATGCGCCCGTGAGATGCCGATGCGAAGCCGTGGAATGCAACGGGGGAGCGTCGGACGGATGCCCACCGTTATCGGGGCGGCGGTATGAAGAACGTACCGAAAAGAGATCACGAGTCCGAATCCGGGCTACGTGAAGCAGAGTGGAACCGCGAGCCGACTGTTCGGCATTGCCTCTGTACCGAGCGACAAACGCGCCCGGTGCGGGGGTTTTGTTTTTTATCCCCTTTTCTATGAAAGGAGTCCTATATGAAGAATCCCTTTGAATTCATTGTAAAGCCCCTTGATCTCGCCGCGGAAAAGACGGCGAAGGGCATCCGGACGGCACAGAGAACCGTCCGTGCTGTGAAGGATGAGATCAGATCCGACGTGAACGCCGTGATGGATCGAGACCCCGCCGCAACGAACCGCGCCGAGGTGCTCCTCCTTTACAGCGGTGTGCACGCGATCCTGCTCCACCGCGTTGCGCACGAGCTTTATAAAAAGGAATGCCATTTCGGTGCGAGAGCGATCAGCCAGACGGCACGCTTCCTCACGGGCATTGAGATCCATCCCGGTGCAACGATCGGGAAGGGGCTCGTGATCGACCACGGCACGGGCGTCGTCATCGGCGAGACCGCCGAGATCGGTGACGACTGCACGATCTATCAGGGTGTAACGCTCGGCGGTACGGGTAAGGATCTCGGTAAGCGTCATCCGACGCTCGGTAACGGCGTTCTCGTCGGAGCAGGCGCGAAGGTGCTCGGCCCCGTGACGCTCGGCGACAACGTCAAGGTCGCGGCAGGTGCCGTCGTCCTCGATGAGATCCCCGAAAACTCGACCGCGGTCGGCATCCCCGCAAAGGTCGTCCGCAGGAACGGCGAAAAGGTGCAGGACACGAGCGACCTCGACCAGGTGCATATTCCCGACCCCGTCGCACAGGAGCTTGCACGTCTTGAAGCGCGGATCACGGAGCTTGAAGCGAAAAAGACCCGCAAAAGAACCGTAAAGACCGAAAAAGAATCCGCCGACAGAAAGGCTTCCGCGGCGGAAAATCCGTAAAATACCGATTTCGAAAGGAAACGATTATGCAATTATACAATTCCCTCACGAGAACCAAGGAGGAGTTTGTCCCCCGCATCGCAGGAAAGGTATCGATGTACACCTGCGGCCCCACGGTCTATCACTTTGCCCATATCGGCAACCTCCGTACCTACATTATGGAGGACGTGCTCGATAAATATCTGCGCTATATCGGCAATGACGTTTTGCGTGTGATGAATATCACCGACGTCGGCCACCTGACCTCCGACGCCGACGAGGGCGAGGACAAAATGGTCAAGGGCGCAAAGCGCGAGCACAAGACCGTCCTTGAGATCGCACAGTTCTATACCGATGCGTTCTTTAGCGATGCCGAAAAGCTCAACATTCGTAAGCCCGACGTCATTGAGCCCGCGACGAACTGCATTCCCGAGTTCATCTCGATGGTCGAGGGGCTTCTCGAAAAGGGCTACGCCTACGTAGCGGGCGGAAACGTGTATTTTGATACGTCAAAGCTGAAGCAGTACTACGTTTTCAACGACTTCAAGGAGGAGGATCTCGCCGTCGGCGTACGCGAGGGCGTTAATGCAGACGACAACAAGCGGAATAAGAACGATTTCGTTCTGTGGTTCACGAAGTCGAAGTTCGAGGATCAGGCGCTGAAGTGGGATTCCCCCTGGGGCGTCGGTTACCCCGGATGGCACATTGAGTGCTCCGCGATCAGCCTGAAGCACTGCGGCGAATATCTCGATATCCACTGCGGCGGCATTGACAACGCATTCCCGCACCACACGAACGAGATCGCACAGAGCGAGGCGTATATCGGACACGAATGGTGCCGCAACTGGTTCCACGTCCTGCATCTCAATACGAGCTCGGGCAAGATGAGTAAGTCGAAGGGCGAATTCCTTACCCTTTCTCTGCTTGAATCGAAGGGCTACGACCCGATGGTCTACCGCTTCTTCTGTATGCAGTCGCATTACCGCAAGTCCCTCGTCTTCTCCTACGAGAACCTCGACAATGCGGCAGCGGCATACAATAAGCTCGTCGCACGTATCGCCGCTCTGAAGGTGAACGCAGATGAGGAGATCGATGACGAGGCGTACAACGCCTGCCGTGCCGTATTCACCGAGGCGATGGATAACGACCTCAATACCTCGATGGCTGTCACCGCGCTTTATGACGTTCTGAAGGCAAAGACGAACGACAGAACGAAGCTCGCTCTCTTCGAGGACTTTGACCGCGTGCTTTCCCTGAATCTGCTCGCCGCGGCTGAGGCGCTGCGGAACGCCGCACCTGCGACGCCTGCGGCAGACGGTGACCTGACCGAGAAGATCGAAGCCTTGATCAAGGAGCGTCTTGACGCAAAGAAGGCAAAGAATTATGCGCGTGCTGACGAGATCCGCGCCGAGCTCACCGCAATGGGCGTGACGCTTGTTGACACAAAGGAAGGAACGACCTACACGCTGGGATAAAGCATCTTCGGGCGGTCATCCGCGGTATTATTACGATAGAACGGATAGAAAGGAACGAGCCGTATGAGAATCGTATTCGTCCGACACGGACATCCGAATTATAAGATCGATCGCCTCACCGAGCTCGGTCATCTCCAGGCGGAGGCGGCGGCTGAGCGCCTTGTGGGCGAGGGGATAGAGCGGATCTATGCCTCGACCTGCGGTCGGGCGCTCGAGACCGCCGAGCACACGGCGGACAAGCTCGGCATTCCGAGAGAGGAGATCGTGCGTTGTCCCTTTATGCGAGAGATCCATTGGGGCGCAACCGATAAAACGCCGCTCTATGAGAACGGCCATCCGTGGTTTACAGCGGACAGGATGGCGCGGGAGGGAAATGCGCTGATCGACTTTGCGTGGCAGAAGCATCCCCTTTTTGAGAAGAGCGACCGTCTCCACGGTGAGCACCGCGCCGTTGTTGAGCGGTGCGATATCTGGCTCGCCTACCTTGGATATAAAAGGGAGGGTAACGGGTACCGTGTAACGAAGAAAAACGATCAGACAGTCGCGATGTTCAGTCACGCGGGTTCCTCCTCGTGCGTCCTTTCGCACGTATTTACGCTGCCCTTCCCTTCGTGCTGTCTGCGTTTCGGATCGACTTCACCGCCGTGACGGTCGTAAAGCTTGAGGGCGAGGTGGGAGATCTTGTCTTTCCGCGATTCGAGATCGCGAATGATTCACGTCACATTGAGGGCATCCGCGGCGAAAGGATCGCACCACAAAGCTGAGAGGGTAGAGAGGGCTGCTTCCGGAGAAAATAAAATAGGGGCTGTCTCAATGAGACAGCCCGGCTTTTTGTATGCACAGGCTTATGCAGAGCCAAAAAGGTCAGGAATGATTCTTCCTCGGTCTGTATATGCAAAGGAATGCGGCACCGAAGAGAAGGAGGGACGCGAGAACGCCCGCACCGAAGGAGAGCGAAGCGGCCTCTACCGCACCGATGACGAATACGAACGCGAAGAAGCAAAGCACAGCACCGAATGCACGGAGTGTCGTCCGAACGGCCGATTCTGTGAAAAATGCGATCAGAAGATCGAAGAAGGTGAGGATCGCCTCGACCGTGCGGTTTTCACCGCGGTCCTTTTCGCGATCGGAAAAAGGAAGGGGCTGTCTTGTATATTGATTTTCGGGAATGTAGGAACGGTTCATACTGTACACCTCCGTTTTGAAGAAAATTCCAAAAATGATTATAATGCTGAAAATGCTCAATTGAAATTCGGAAAAGCATAGCCGAAAAATGTCGAAATCGGAACTTTGTGTCTGCATTATAGCATCCAAATTCGGTTTTGTCAATAGGTTTTTGAGAAAATTTTTCCAAAAATCGAAATTTTTTTCGAAAAAGCCCTTTACAAAACGGAAAAAGTGTGCTAAAATGAATTTGCAAAGACCAAAAACGGAATTTTTCAGGCGAATCCGATATCAATATGAAACGTTGAAAGGAATAACTGCCCTATGGAGAGCTATATTGATCGCATCAAAAAAATGAAGAACGAGCGAAAGATCACGAACCAGCGTCTTTCGGAAATGACGGGGATCCCGATCGGTACGCTCAGTAAGATCCTTGCAGGCATCAGCGATTCGCCGAAGCTTGCGAACATCATCAGCATTTGCGATGCGCTTGGCTGCTCGATCGACTACATCGTTACGGGCAGGGAGGAAAATCCGAACAATTATCTGCTTGACGACGGTGAGATCCAGCTGATCGAGAATTACCGCACGCTTGACGATCACGGCAAGGAGCTCGTTGTGCTCGTTCTGGATAAGGAAAAGGAACGCCTGACGCGTGAGGCGTACGGCATCGGAAGCGGAAGTGTCACGGGCCGCGCGCGCGTGCTCGAGCGTCCTATGGTCTATTCGGGCTCTCGCGACCTGTGTCTCTACGATCTGCCCGTTTCGGCAGGTCCGGGTGAATTTCTTGACGGTGCGGAGTTCCAGACCATTCACGTTCCGGACGGACCCGTCACGCGTACGGCGTCGTACGCCCTTCGCATCAGCGGGGACAGTATGAATCCGCGGTATAAGGACGGCGATATTCTTATGGTACAGAAATGCGATCACATCGAACAGGGCGAGCTCGGCATTTTCGTGCTTGACAATGCGGGCTACTTCAAGAAGTACGGCGGCGACCGCCTGATCTCCTTGAACCCCGATTACGAGGATATTCTCCTCTCGCGCTTCGAGCAGGTGCAGTGCTGCGGCCGCGTGCTCGGGAAGCTGAAGAGGAAGTAATGATATACAATGAAAAGAAGGTGTCCCGGATGCGGTCGCATTGGGTGACACCTTCTTTTTTTATGAATGAAAAATCGAACCTCTGTATTTTTGCGGAGTCGTAAAATATTTTTTGCGGAAGATCCTTATATAGTAATTGGGATTTTCAAATCCGCACTTCTGAGAGATTTCGGCGATGCTCATAGAGGTTTCCATCAAATAATTTAGGCTTGTTTCCAGACGGCACTGTGTGATAAACCGAGTTGGCGTTATCCCATAGGCTTTTTTAAAAAGCCTAACGATATGTTGCTTTGAGTATCCAAATTTGGCGGAGAACACGGATAAGGGAATCGCTTCTTCGGTATGGTCAAGGATATATTGACGAATTTTTCGTGCGGTCGTGCTTTCCTCTTTTAGCGCGTTTTTTTCGCTGATCAGATCGAGGAGCTTGAAAAACTCAAGATTTACGGTATTTTGTGCGCTTGGATACAAGCTGTTTTTCGCTTGGATGATTTTCTGCAGAGCGTCTTCCATAGGAGCGGAAACGCTTCCCTGCTCCCGCAGAATGAAGCATTCCTTGATGGGGGAGTCGATCGGGATGTCGGGGACGGGCGGCATATTGGGCGGAACGGTCGCAAGCCACTTGCAGTTAAAGTGAAAATAATAATAATGGCAATATTCGTCGGCAAACGGAGTGTAAAAATGACCGCTTGGGATCACGATATAATCCTTCTCCCTTAAGAAATGTTCCTTTTGGTTTATTTTGATTCGACACGTCCCCTCGATCACGCAGATCAGAATGCAGGTCGCGGCAACCCGCCCGTTGTGCGTCCATCCGCGGTATTGCTTATATAAGCCGTAAGCATAGGGACAATTCCAGTCTTTGGTCGATACGATATACACAGCGTGAAGCCCTCCTTTTTTATGATTTTATCATAAGGAAAAGGACTTGTCAACACGGAGGTTCATTTTGTGCTATAAAATGTTTATTTTGTTCCTTGAAGTGCTGAAAAGCGCGTGTTAAAATAGGGGAGATCTTTAAAGAGTGAAGGGGAGGAGCTTGCGTATGCTTTTCTTTATGCGATCACAGGGATTTGATTTCTATACGTTCGGACAAATTTTCGGAATCGGAATATCCTTCATCGGATTTTTCGTTTACTTTGGGAAAAAGCGAAGTGCGCTTCTCGGGTCGAAGATCGCGCTTGACTTCGGATACTTTCTGCAGCAGCTTATGATCGGAGCATACACCGGTGCCGCGCTGAATGCGATCGGTGTCGTCAGGGACGTGGTGTTTTACAATCGGGAAAGGCACAAGTGGGCGTCCCACCGCATATGGCTGTACGTGTTCGTTTTGCTTATGGGGCTGTCGCCTGCTTTAACGTGGATGGGCCCCGTCAGCCTATTGCCTGCTACGGGAAGTGTACTCGCCGTGCTTGGGTTTTATTCTTTAAAGCCGCATCATACGAGGCTCTTCGGGCTGTTTGCACAGTCGCTTTGGCTCGCCTATTCTATTTTGATTCTGAACGTTGGTATTATTATAACGTCGGCGATACAGCTTGTGGCTGTGATCGCGGGATTGATACGTGATTATATGGAAAAGGAGAAAAACAATGACGCTGAATGAACTGAAAAAGCCGCTTGCGATTGCGATGTGGGATTCCTCTTGGTTGCGAAGAAGATATGAAGGAGGCGGATTTGAAAGCTTTGACCGGGCGCTCGACGAGCTCCTTGAGCGCGGGTACAATGCGGTCAGGATCGATCCGTTTCCCCATATGATCGCAAACGCACCCGACGGCACGAATGCTGAGCGATTTCTCGATCCCCCGAGCGTTACGCACAGGGTCGGCTTTGCGGCTTGGGGAAGCCCGTGGACGGTCTATATTTATCCGAGGCGTGACGTTGTGGAATTCCTCCGCAAATGCGAGGCGCGCGGTATCCGCGTTCTTCTGTCCACGTGGCTGAAGCCGACCGCAGAAAAGCGGAACGAGCTGCTTTGGGGCAAGGAGGATCTTGTTCGGATCTGGGACGAAACGCTGCTGTTTCTGAAGGAGAACGACTGTCTTGGCCCCGTCATTGGCGTCGACGTGCAAAACGAGATCCCCTACGGCGCGTGTAATACGTGGCTCTACCGTCAGATGAATGCCTTGCCGCGCTCCCCTTATGAGGGAAGACCGAGAAGTCAAGAGCAGATCGCTTATTACCGTGCGTATTTTTCGGACGTTATCCGTGAACTCAAAATGCGATGGCCCGAGCTTCCGATCAGTGCGAGTCTCGATCACGGTACCTTCATGGACGGTGCCGAAAATATGGATTTTTCGTGTTATGATTTTCTTGATGTGCATATGTGGGCGGAAAATGCGGGAAGCGACTTTTTAAAACCAAGGAAGCTTTATCAAAAGCTGAAATCCTTCGGAGAGCCGGAGACGCTGTATACGTATTTCCGTTCCGGATACTTGAACCCCTCTTCACGGGTCGCGGGTGATATCGAATTTGAAAGGATCAGTGAAGCACTGCACGAGAGCTGGTACCAAAATCGCTCTCTGTGCGAGGAATGGTTGGAAACGCGCGTCGCAACCGTTTCGGAGATCGCGAAGCGTTACGGAATTCCCTGCGGCAATACCGAGGGGTGGGGCCCCATTCATTGGATCGAGCATCCTCTCGTTTCTTGGGATATGGTGAAGGATGCGGGCATCATTGGTGCAAGACTCGGGAAAAAATACGGGTACGCCTTTAACTGCCAATCGAATTTCTGTGAGCCTCAATTCAGGAGCCTTTGGAAGGACGTTGGTTATCACCTCTCGGTGACGGATCTGATCCGGGGGAAAGCGGAAACGAAGGGAAAATAATTCATCTAAATTATGAATCTAAAGTATAAATTGTGCTCTGCTACTTGACGATCGTCTGCAAAAAGAGTATAATTGGATTTGCTCGGCGTATTGTTTTTTGTCGATCTATTTCGCAGTGACGGAGATCTGGTGAGGGCGTCGGGAATATTCCGTACGAAAACGGGGCTGGCTCACTTTAGTGAGACAGCCCCTCTTTTATGGATATGCGAAGCCCCTTACGAGGCGCTTTCCCCTGCCTCCGTTGCGCGGATGAGCTTTGCGAGCGTGGGAGCGATGAGACGTGCGGCGTTCGTGGCTTCCTCAAGTGAATTTGCCGCCGTTCCGATTTCAAGGATCAGGCTATGCGGCGCGAGCTCCTGCCCGAAGGACGAGGACTTCAGGACGGGTGCACGGCAGAGAGATGCGCTGTCCTTATTTAACGATTCGGTGAGCGCGAGTGCAAGGGCGAGATTTGATTCCCAGTCGAAGTCCTCTCCGCTGCCGACCACAGCCATCACCTGTGCGGTCGCCTTTCCGTCTGCCTCGGTCACGGCGCGGATGATATTGCCGTCTCCGTCAAGCACCGCGTCGCGGTGCAGGTCGATCACGTACTTGATCGACGGATGCTCCGCGAGGTACGCCTCTACCGTTTCGCGCACACGGTCGTACGCGCCGTTATACGTACCGACACCGTTTTCGTCGAGGTCGTGGAAGACATCACAGTGCAGGGTTGGAATGCCCGCCGCGTTCAGCGCCTCTGCAAGCACCTTGCCGACTGCGACGACATTCTCTGTCTTGCTGTCGGATCGCGCAAGCTCCCCTTCTCCGTCCCATGAGAGCGCACCCGATGCACTGTATCCTTCGGTCGTGTGCGCGTGCAGGATCAGGACGAGCGGCTCTGTGAACGTAAGATCCGAACCGTCTTCTGCTTCGCCGTAGCGCGAAAGGAGCGTGGCGAGATCAAAGGTGCGCTCCGATTCGTTCCGAGCGTCCGAGGCGCCGCCCGACAGATCCATCGGCCGAAAGGCGATATGCCCCTCGGGAACGATTGCGGGATCGAATTCGTACAGGTCGCGCACGTCGTTTGTTTCGTCGCCCTCGGGGGCTGTTGTTTCGGCGGTGGTCTCATCGGGCTCGCCCCATCCGTTCACGCCTGCGACACAGCACAGAATAAGTGCGACCGAGAGCGCAAGGATCGCGATCGCGATCCCGACGGTGCGCAGATGCACGGTGCGCGAACGAAAGCGGACGGTTGCCCGCTCCTCTTCTCGGATCGGTTCGCGCGAATGTGCGCTGTTCCCGTCTTCGGCTCTGTTCGTGGCTTTCGGAAGCGTTTCGCCGTGCGGTGTGAGAGATTGCCCCTCGGAAGTGTCGACTGAGTCCTTCTTTTCTTCTTGCCCTGACATAAATTTTCCTCCTGTTCGGTAGCCCCACCGGGCATTTGTCTTTCGGAAAATTCTATGCAAGGGAATAAAAAAATAGAACGGACCTCCCCACATCTGAGGGAGAGAGTCCGTTCATCAGATCATACACCTGTTCTGCGTGTTTCGCGTTTATCCGAGAATGTACGATTCGAGCAGGCGGAGGGTGTTCAGAACGCCGTCGATGTGGCTGCGCTCGTAGCCGTGGCTGGCATAGACCCCGGGACCGATCAGCCCGTGACGAATATCGTGCCCCGCACGAAGCGTTGCCTCAACGTCCGAGCCGTAGTGCGGATAGACGTCGACCGCATAGTCCGCGCCCGCGCGCTTTGCCGCCTCGATCAGCCCGCCGACGACCTCATAGCAGTACGGCCCGCCCGAGTCCTTCGCGCAGATCGAGACCATTCGCTCAGTGCATCCGAGTCCGTCGCCGACACAGCCCATATCGACGCTGATCGCCTCGGTCACGCCCTGAGGGAGGGATGCCGAGCCACCGTGTCCGACCTCCTCGTAGACCGTTACGTGCGCGTAGACCTTCCGTTCGGGCGTCCTTCCCGTGTCGCGGAGAAATTTCGCAAATCCGAGTAAGATCGCGACCGACAGCTTATCGTCGAGGAAGCGGCTCTTGATGTAGCCCGATTCGGTCACGCGGGAGCGCGGATCGAACGCGACCACGTCGCCGACCTCGATGCCGAGCGCGCGGGTCTCTGCGGCGGTGGTGACATTTTCGTCGAGCAGGACCTCGGTCGTGTCAAAGCTGCGCTTTGTGTCGGCGTAGCTGTCATTGACGTGTACCGATGCGTTCAGAAGCTGAAGCGTTCCCTCGTAGACCTTACCGCTTCTTGTGTGAACGCGGACGTTTTCGCATTCGCCGTTTTCGGCGCGCATTCCGCCGAGGGGGGTGAGGCGAAGCCGACCGTTCCCTTTGATCTCGGCGACCATACCGCCGAGCGTATCAACGTGCGCTTCGAGCAGGAGGGCGTTCGTTTCGTCCTTCCCTCCGAGGTCGATGATCACGCCGCCCTTTGTCGTGAGCTCTGCGTGAAAGCCGAGCTCGGAGAAGGCAGTCCGTACCCAGTCTGCCGCCTTCCGCGTGTAGCCCGAGGGGCTGTCGATCGCGAGGAGCTCAAGAGCTTTTTCGGTTGCGTATTTTGCGTAGAGCTGTTCCATAAGAATTCTCCTATCGTTTCCTGTTTTGTGGGATCATTATAGCAAAATCGCGGGATGATTACAAGAGGAAGGCGTAAATTTCTTGGATTTTTCAAAAAATCTCAAAAAAAATAAAAGAATTTTTCAAAAACCCCTTGCAAAATGAAAAAAAGTGTGGTATAATACTGCCGTTGCGAAAAACGGCCCCTTGGTCAAGCGGCTAAGACACCGCCCTCTCACGGCGGAAACAGGAGTTCGATTCTCCTAGGGGTCATAAAAAAGAAACCCGAGCACGATGTGCTCGGGTTTCTTTTTTATCATTCCTAAGTCTGAATCAAACTCTGCAAGCCGCCCGCCGCGAGAGCCTTACCTGCACGCAAACCGCGCGCTTGCCGCCCAAGCGCGTGCGCTTGGGATGTTCGACTTCTCCGCGAAAGAAATTATGCTCCCTCTTTGATGATCCTCGCTATCACGTGATCCTGCATATCGCGGGAAAGATCTACAAAGCGTGCGCTATAACCCCAAACACGAACGATAATATCCTCGTGTCCCTCGGGACTATCCTGTGCCTCACGCAATGCCTTGGCGTCATATATTGCAACATTCAAAAGCTGAATACCCATGCCTATTGCAGCACGCATAATTGCCGCCATAATGGATTTGCCTCCGTCCTCTCCCACGAGAGTGTCACGGGAAAGCGACAAATGGACCGTGGATGCTCCCGCGCCTCGCTTTATATCGGTTTTCACTACGGAGCGAAGAATCGCTGTCGGCCCCTTCTTTGCGCGTCCCGGCGTCGGTGAAAAATGCTCGCTGATGGGATCTCCGCGACGGCGTCCGTCGGGTGTCGCTCCCACCATTTTTGCGTAATCGTTGAAAAGGAAGTTATAATGGCAGGGCAAATGCTTTATATCCGCGTTCGCATTGTACTCGTCGATCATATCTATAATATCCGAGCTGAGACGGGAAACGATCATATCCACATAATTGTCATCATTTCCGAATTTCGGAGCGGCAAGAAGGCGCGCACGAAGGCCCTCGTATCCAATGAAATCCGCGCGCATAGCCTCGCGAAGCTCAAGGAGCGTGCAAGCTTTATCCTCAAAAACAACCTTCTTTACTGCGGCAAGACAATCTCCGACTGTCGGGATCGAGCCAAGGAAGATCTGGTGCATATTGGAGATATCCCATGCGTAATGGATATCTACACCGCTTTCGAGGAAGCAAGGGAACGAGCCTATCAAGAACAGCGACGGTATATCGTTATAATCGGATTGACGAATTTTTTCGTTTCTATTCTTAATCCTTCCCATAAGCTGAAAACGGTACTGTGCAAGATATGCGGCGTAGAACTCCTCGTAGCTTTCTATTTCCGAAATTGCCTTGGCAGAATATCCAAGGAAAGTATCGCTGATCAGTGTACGCGGCTTTTTATTCTTCGTCCAATAATGACCGACGGGAAGAGTATCTGTGGGATTTTCTCTCCCCTCAAATACAGTAAGCTCCATAATTTTGACGGCTTCCATCTGGAAAAAGTCTATGGTGCTTCCTGCGTCAATAATGATCTCACTGCAGCCGTCATTGCTGTAATTCCGTGCCGCCGTCAGAGAATATCCGTATTTCAGAAGTCCCGGAATAACGACCTCATCATTATAAAGAGATGCCTGACCGTGACCGAGGAGCTGAAGCTCTGTCATAAGCTCAAAGAATTCGGGCGGTGTACCTTTATGGATCCTGCAGTTTATCTGCGGATCGGTCGACTTTGTTATAAGCGACGCGCGGATCATAAGGCAGGACAGCTCATTCGTTACGTCGTTTCCGTCTGCGTCCACTCCTCCGAGCATTATATTTGTCAGCGTATCGCCGCTTCCGTAAGTGTTGATGCGTCTCCAAAGCGCGACAAGAAGCTCAAGAGCCTTATCTTCCGTCAGTATTCCCGCAGCGATATCGCGTCTGTAAAAATCTATCAGGTATTGGTCAAGACGCCCAATCGTAGCCATACCCTTATGGCTGCGTATGCGCCAGCAGAAAAGGAAGAGCTGAGCTGCCTCGAAGAAGGTGCGCGGAGCGCGTACTGACAAAGCTCTGCAGGTTTTGGCGATAAGGGAGATACGGGCCTTCTCCTCGTCGGCTTCTGCTGCATCAAGTGCAGCTTCTGCGGCATCTGCAAAGCGGGACATATAAAGCGCTGTCGCGCGATATGTTTCGGCAACTGCACGTAGGAGAAGTCTCTCTTCCCCGTCGTGCTTCTTTGCGCTCGCCTCGGCTTCCTCGGCAATACCGAGCAGTCCGACCTCAAGATAGTGCGGATGCATCGGATAATGGTTATTATCTTTTCCGTGGAAATCGCGAACGGGTCTGAATTTCTCCGGTGATATAAACGGACTGTCCGCTTCGACAGATACCTCGGCCGCAGACATCAGATCAACGTAATAATTAACAGCGTTCTGCACACCCGCAGTCCATACGGGAGAATGTTCAATTTTTTTCATAGCTGCCCTCCGGTTTTACATTAGAAATTGACATTAATATTCAGCTACACCGCCAATAGCGAGATCCGTAATATTTGTTTTAGTTGAGCCTTCGAAAATTTTATTGTATTCGTCCATTATTTTAATAACGCTCGTGATTCCAACTCCGAAACGTGTGCAGCCCTCTCTGATCATAGCATCGATCGTAGCGAGATCGCGTACGCCGCCCGCCGCCTTGATCTTTGCGTCGTTTCCGACCGCTTTTTTCATAAGCTTGATGTGATCAACCGTTGTGGGACCCTGCCAGCCCGTGCCGCTCTTAACGAAATCAACGCCGCCCTTAACGGCAAGCTCCGATGCTTTAAGTATCTCGTCGTCGGTAAGGAGAGATACCTCGATGATAGCCTTGAGAACTCTCTCGCCCGCGATCTCGCGGATAGCCTTGATGTCGTTGACAACGTGCTCATAATTTCCGCTCTTGAGTGCGCCGACGGAGATGACCATATCAAGCTCTCCGCATCCGAGCTTTACCATATCCTTAGCGCAAGCGACCTTAAGCGATGTGGTATCCGCACCGGAGGGAAATCCGACGGTTCCGCCGAGAAGAGTTGAGCTTCCCTTGACGAGCTCGCCCATATATTCTGTGTATACGGGAAGTGCAAAAACGCAGATACATCCGTATTTGAGCGCAAGCTCTGCCGTCTTTTTTACCTCAACGACACTCGACTGTGCCTGTACCGCGCTGACGTCGAGCATGCGGGGAAGATCTTTCGTTATGTATTTATAGTTATTCATAATTTCCCTCCTTGTTTAAGCTAATTTTATATTTTTACTTTCAAATATTTTTTTGAAGTCTTCAAGCTCCGAGTCCTCGATTTTGAGTGATGTGTCAAACGTGTATTCAAGCCCCAAGGTCTGATATTTATCCGATCCGAGGGAGTGATACGGCATTAAAGTCACCTGCTTTACCGTTGGAAGAGTCAAAACAAGCTCTGCGATCTTCGTCATCTCTTCTTCCGTATTATTAAATCCCGGTATCACGGGTACACGCACCCAAATGTCTTTTTTTGCGTCCGAAAGACGTTTGATATTTTGTATGATCAGCGAATTATCAACCCCCGTGTACTCTTTATGCGTTTCAGAATCAATGCATTTAACGTCATAAAGATATAGATCGCAAAACGCAAGAGTTTTTTCGATGCTCTCCCACGGAACGAATCCGCAGGTATCAACGGCTGTATGCAGTCCTTCCGCTTTTGCCCTTTTCATAACGGCTGACACAAAATCCGCCTGAAGCAAGCATTCTCCGCCCGAAAAGGTAACGCCGCCCGTGTCTCCGTAAAAAGGCTTATCTTTGAGTATCTCGGCAAGAAGCTCCTCCTCATCGATCTCCTTTCCACAAACGGAAAGCGCGCCGACCGGGCATTTTTCACCATCCTCAATTTTTTCGCGGGATCCGCAAGAGCCGCATCTTATACACTTATTCTCAAAAGAACGAAGCTGTATATTTTTTGAAAGGCCCTCCGGATTGTGGCACCATCTGCATCTGAGCGGACAGCCCTTCATAAAGACTGTCGTTCTGATTCCGGGTCCGTCGTGAACGGAAAAGCGCTGAATATCAAAAATGATTCCCGTCATACCGTCTGTCAAAGAGAAAGCTTGTAGATTTCGTAAACATCCTCACGCCTTATGGGAGGAATGCTTGCGAACGTTCCGTCCGCGGAGAAGGAAACGTCGACCACGCCGTCGGTCAGCTCGTCAAGGCTGGCTTCGGTGCATCCGAACTGCGAGATTCTCGTTTCAACGCCAACGCTCTTTATATATTTTTCAAAGATATCTGCGGCTTCAATCAGATCCTCGGTTCCCCACATAGCCTTAGCGAAGGCTTTGAAACGTCCGTTCTGTGTCTGTTTTGCGAAATATCTCATCCAAGCGAGCATCATCGTCGCAAGCGTCGCGCCGTGCGTTGCTTTATAATGTGAGGATAGGACGTGACCCATCTGGTGCATAGGCGTCCAGCCCTGAACGCCGCAGGTGAGCCAGCCGTTCAGTGCGACCGTTGCCGAGAACTGCATAACCGAGCGAAGCTCAATGTCGTTAGGATCCGCGAGCACCTTCGGAAGATTGTCATATATTGTCTTTATAACGCCGATCTGCATATTCGACTGAAGATCGATATTTCCGTACGTAGCCTCATCGCTGAAAATAAATGCCTCAGCGGCGTGGCTGATCGAGTCTATAGCGCCCGAGGCTGTCTGATATGCGGGAAGCGTAAGTGTGAGCGAAGGGTCGAGTATGGATACTGTCGGATAAAGGCAGGAAGGCTCCCAAACGTAGCTCTTTCTGAGGGTCGCGTCATCCGTAACCACTGCAGTCGGGTTCATCTCGCTTGCGGTTGCGGGGAGAGTCGGAAGCATAATCATAGGAAGTGCTTCCGTAGGTGCAATTTGGGAGTTGTCCGCATGGCTGAATTTTATCATTTTTCTTATATCGTGAGGATATTTAACGCCTGCAGCAATGATCTTCGTAAGATCCATTACGCTTCCGCCACCGACGCCGATAAGCAGATCGGCACCGACGCGCTTTGCCTCGGCAACACCTGCGAGAGCCTCGCTGATCTTCGGGTTCGCCGTAGCGCCGAAGAAGATGTGCGACTTGATCCCCACGGAATCAAGAGATGCTCTGATCTGATCAAAAAGATCACCGTAAAAGTCCACCTCTTTATAAGAAACAATAAGCGCGGTATTTCCGATTCCCTTCGCGTATTCTCCTATCTTTTTTGATTCCCCGTTGCCGAATACAAGCTTTACGGGATTGTAAAATTCAAAATTATTCATAGCTGTATTTTCTCTTTCTTTAATTTGTGCTTTTTAATATATCGCCCACGTCCGAGCTGATATCAAGCAATTTTTTGTAAGACGGTAGTATTGAACTGTAAAATGCCGTAGCGGACGGCTCGGGCTTTGACATATTATCGACCTTTGTGACTGACTTGGCAGTATCAAAGTCATTCCAAATACCCGCGCCCACGGCGGCAAGACACGCCGCGCCGAAGCTTCCCGCATCCTCCGCTGATTTCGAGGTATACACGTTCATAGCGTAAACGTCGGCAAATATCTGCCTCCAAAGAGGGCTTTTTGCGCCACCTCCGACGATCAGCATATTTTCGCCTACCATTACGTATTTTTTGATGAAATTCAGTAGTACGTTAAGATTTAACGAGATTCCCTCAAGAGTAGCTCTCGCTATATCTTCTCTTGTGTGCCTGAGATCAAGTCCGAAAAAGCCTCCTCTCGCATCCGGTGTTCTGTCAAGTGAGCTTCCGCCGGCAAGAGTGGGTATAAAAAACAGCTTATTCGCTCCCAAAGAGCTTGACGAGGCAAGCTTATCGATAGATTTGTAGCTTGACTCGCCTCCCGCAAGCTCGGCGGCAAGAAGATCGGCAAAAAGCTTGTCGCGCACCCATCTGAGACTGTTTCCCGCAGAGTATATACCGAGTGCCGATACGTATTTGTCGGGAACACAGTGCGCGAAAACGTAAGGCTTCTTTTCTATGTCAACTATAGGCTTCTCATCGGTGACGGATATCCAGGCGGATGTTCCGAGGCTCGTATAGACCTCTCCGTTGTCTATGCAACCCGCGCCGAGAGCCATACAGGCGTTATCCACACCGCCGGCGCAAACAAGCGTTTCGGAGGAAAGACCTAATTCCGCGGCAACATCGGGAAGTATTTTCCCGACAATATCCGTGCTGTTAAGTACCTTCGGAAGCTTATCCCCGTCAATGCCGCTTTTCTTTATGTATTCTTCATTATAGCAGCCATCTGCCAAGGAAAAGACGCCGCAGCCCGACGCATAGCTTATATCCGTCGCAAGCACGCCTGTCATTTTATAGTTTATATAGTCCTTCGTACCAATAAATTTGTCGGTGGCTTCGTAAACCTTTGGCATATTGTTTTTGTACCAAAGGATCTTAAAGATACTGTAAAGCTCGGGCGTAAACCCGTTGCCTGTTGAAAGATACCATTCGTTTCTCGGTACCTTCGTAAAGAAATCCTCAGCCTCAGCCGTTGCGCGGGAGTCGCTCCAGATCGGAACGTATTCGCAAAGCAATTCCCCGTTGTATCCGATCGGCAGCGCTCCGAGGCTGTGCCCGGATACCGCAAGTGAAACGATGTCTTCAGGATCTATCGCGGTTTCTGCCAAAAGCTCTTTGGTCGTTATCTTTACAGCTTCCCACCATACGTCGGGACTTTGTTCTCTGAAGCCCTCTCGTGGGAAGCGTGTATCATATGACTTAAAGCGAAAGCCCTTTGATTCGCCATCCTCACCGAAAATGCTCGTCTTGATGCCGCCCGTACCAAGATCATACGCAATTACATATTTCATATATTTCAGCTCTCACTGTCAAATACGTTTCTGTATTCGTATTTGCTTGCTATTATTTTTACAAAATCTACTTCAAACGGTTGTCCCGACGTGTAGCAAACGCGACGAACAAGAATCAAAGCCGTCTTTGGTTCAATGCCGAGAAGCACGGATTCATCGAAAGTCGCAGAGCACGCGCTGAGTCTGTCCTCAACCTTTGTGATTCCAAGAGAATATTTCTCATTTATGTATCTGTAGAGAGAAACGATATTCTCCTTCTCATCAATAAGCCCCGGGACGTATTTTTCTGCAATATAATTCTTAGCGATCGCTATTGGCGCACCGTCGGAGGTCTGTATTCTGCTTATAAGTATAACGGGCTCGCCAACCTCAAGCTTTAATTCCTCCGCAAGCTCATACGTTGCATAAACTCTCTCAACGTGCATATTGGTGGCTCCGACCTCGCACCCCTTCTGGCGCAGGGATTCCGATACGGACGTTATCGTGTTAAGGCATTGCGTTACCTTGCTTCTGACTATCTCCGTACCATAGCCTTGACGAACCTTGATAAAACCGTCTTTCTGCAAAAGCGCGATGGCGCGTCTTACCGTGGTGCGGCTTACGGAATATTCCTTTTGAAGCTCCTCTTCTGTCGGGAGCAGCATTCCAACAGGATAAAGCTCCTTTTCTATTTTTTCTTTGATGTTCTCATACATACTCTTATAAAAGGGCGTTTTGGTGTTGCTTTTCATAAAATCACCTCGTTTTTAGATACCTTTTAGATACCTTTGTACTTATTATACTGATTTTCAACCGATTGTCAAGAGCTTTTCAATTATTTTCCTTTTGTTTTTATATGATCTGTCAATAAAAAGAGGCTTCGAATTCTTTGGATCGACGTTGGTCACCCGATGGTGGAGAGGCGTTCAGCTTTCAGACAGCATCTTACGCAGTGCGCGGCGGTTCATACTTTCGTACGCCGCCCCGTCGGACTGATTCCGAAATGTCTACGGTAGATGCGGTAAAAGTCGCTGTAATTTTCGTATCCCACCTGCATCGCCGCGACGGTTGGCGGTGTGCCCTCTCCGATCAGCTTGTCGGCAAGGGCAAGCTTTTTTCTCAGGATATATTGCTTGGGGGAGATATTCATTTTCGCCTCAAACAGATGGCAGAAGGAGGACTTCGACCTTGAGGTGGCACGCGAAAGATCATCGAGTGAGATCTTTTCGTCAAGATGCTCGTCTATGTATAAAATGACCTTTCTTAAAAACGCGTCGGTCTCGGTCGCCGTGCGTGCTTCCCGCTCCTCTGCATTGCTGTAAAGGAGTCTTATCATCAAGCTTTCTGCAAGGGGGGCGTAAAAGGACGGATCGCGCTTCTCGCAGATCCGCTTCAATTCCCTCGCCTCCTCGGAGGAGGAGATCGCGATGCTTCCGCCGGTTTCGAGAAATCTAGGGTGCAGTGCCTCGGGGATCGCCGACAGCTCGAACAACGCCGTCACTCTGCGGTATGTCCCCCTTTTGTTCGAGGTGATCGTATGATACGCGAGGGGTGGAATGACGGTCGTTTGCCCCTCTGTCAGACGGTAGTCTCTGCCCTCGAGCATTACGTTGATATCGCCCTCAAGTACAGCGATCAGCTCATATCGCGCGTGGCAGTGGCTTTCCCAGAGAACGGTGTTGTCGATATCGCTTTCCGTATATTCAAATATGAAATTCTTCGTCTGAAAGCCTGAGATCATTTGTGACCCTCCTTTTTTCTTTTATTTTATCATAAGTTTGCAAGAAAAGCAATATCTTTTGCAATATTAAACATATTTATTGCTTTTAGATTGTGATATAATGTAGTTGTATGATAAGAAAGGAATGCGCAAAAATGATCAAAAGCAATATTCAGGTAGGGGGGTACGACATCCCCAACCGTGTCGTGCTTCAGCCGATGGAGGGGTGCGACTGCAACATGGACGGAAGTCCGAGCGAATTGACACGCGACAAATATTTAAGGGCGGCGAGGAGCGGTGCGGGACTCGTCTGGTTCGAGGCGAATGCCGTTTGCCCCGAGGGAAGGACCAACCCGCGACAGATGATGCTGACGAAGGAAAATCTGCCGCAGTTCAAGGCATTGCTCACCGAAATGCGTGAGATCGCAAGGACCGAGTGCGGCATTGAGCCCGTATTCATTTTGCAGCTGACCCATTCGGGCAGACAGAGCATCGTGCCGATGATCGCTTACCGCCATCCGATCTACGAGGAGCGGCGTCCTGTGGGCGACGAGAACATCGTGACTGACGAATATCTCGACACGCTTCACGCGCGGTATGCCGAGTCGGCGCTTCTTGCGGTCGAGGCGGGCTTTGACGGCGTCGACGTGAAATCCTGCCACGGATATCTCTTCCAGGAGCTTCTCTCGGCATTCGGGCGCGAGGGACGGTACGGCGGCAGCTTTGAAAACCGCACGCGGCTGTATCTTGATTGCGTTCGTGCGGTACGGCGGGTGATCCCCGAGAATATCCTGCTCACGACACGTCTCAGTGTTTCGGATATGGTTCCGAAGCCCTACGGATTCGGAACGACCGAGGAGAACGAGCTCGACCTCACAGAGCCCGATCTTCTGCTCGAGCAGCTCGTAGCAGAGGGGATACAGCTGCTGAATGTCACCGTAGGCAATCCCTACTACAATCCTCACGTGAACCGTCCGTACAGAAAGGGCGGCTACGAGGCACCTGAGTCTCCCGAGACGGGACTGAAGCGCTTCGTCACGATCGAGAAGCACATCAAGGAAAAATTCCCGACCCTTACGGTGGTCGGATCGGGGCTGTCCTATTACCGCGAGGATTTGTTCGAGCAGTCCGAGAGACAGCTTGCGGAGGGCGTATGCGACCTTGTGGGATATGGCAGACTGTGGCTTGCATATCCGACGTTCTACAGAGATTATACGGACGGACGGTTTGAAGCGAAGAAATGCTGCCTCGCCTGCTCGAAATGCACCGAGCTGATGCGTGCAAAGCGAGTATCGGGATGCGCGGTATTCAACGAATATTACAGAGAGCTTTATAAGGAGATCAAAAAATGAAAATTGCAATTGTAACCGGTGTTCTCGGAGGAATCGGAAAGGAAAGCGCGCTGCAGCTTTGCCGCGCGGGCTATGCGGTCGTCGGTATGGACGTAGTCGAGCCGCAGGATCTGTCTGCATTTGACGGATTTGATTTTACGTATGTCAGGGGTGACCTTTCCTCTGCAGAATCGAGAACGGCTTTGGTAAACGCGGCAACGGAGAAGGGAGAGCTTGCGGCTCTCGTCAACGTGGCGGGTGTTGCACCTAAGGTGCGCCGCGACATCCTTGAGATGACCGAGGAGAGCTACGATTTCGTAATGGGCATCAACACGAAGGGCACGCTCTTCCTCACCCAGGCGGTGGCAAACGAAATGGTAAAGAGAGGAAACGGCGGTGCGATTGTCAATATTTCCTCCTGCTCGGCGTACACGAGCTCTACGAGCCGCGGTGAATACTGCATCTCGAAGGCGGGCGTTTCGATGATCACGAAGCTGTTTGCCGACAGACTTGCTTCTGACGGAATCACGGTCAACGAGATCTGCCCCGGCATCATTGCGACCGGAATGACGGCGACGGTCAAGGAAAAGTACGACCGACTGATCGCGGACGGTCTCGTTCCGCTTGGCCGTTGGGGACAGCCCGATGATATTGCAAAGGCAGTCGTTGCCCTGTGCGATGGAACCTTTGGATATACCACGGGACAGTCCTTCATTCTTGACGGAGGTATGCATATCAGACGCCTATGAGACAGAGCTATCATACTTTAATTATCGGTACGGGATGCGCGGGCTATAACGCCGCAGAGCGTCTCTATGATTTCGGTGTACGGGACATTGCTGTCGTTACCGAGGGCAGACTGATGGGCACCTCGAGAAATACGGGAAGCGACAAGCAGACCTACTATAAGCTTTCGCTTTGCGGTGCGGACGGCGACAGTGTTCGCGAGATGGCAGACACGCTCTATTCGGGCGGCGGCGTTATGGGCGAGCACGCCCTTTGCGAGGCGGCGTATTCGGTGCGCGCCTTTATGCACCTCGTCGAGCTCGGTGTCCCCTTCCCCACGAACGAATACGGTGAATATGCGGGCTACAAGACCGACCACGATCCGCGGACTCGCGCGACCTCCTGCGGTCCTCTGACGTCGAAGTATATGACCGAAGCACTCGAGAGATCGGTGCTTTCGAAGGGGATCGAGATCATCGACAACGAGCGCGTGATCAAGATCCTCACGGAGGACGGCGCGGTCACGGGAATTGCCACTGCGAGCACCGTAACGGGCGATATCTCGGTGATTGCCGCGAAAAACGTGGTCCTTTGCACGGGCGGTCCTGCGGGGATCTATCTGAATACCGTTTATCCCGAAAGCCAGCACGGAGCTACGGGACTTGCGATCGATGCGGGTGCGGCGCTTTCGAATATGGAGGAGTGGCAGTACGGCATCGCGAGCACGAAGTTCCGCTGGAATCTGTCGGGCACGTATCAGCAGGTCCTGCCGAGATATATTTCGGTCGACAAGGACGGAAACGAAAGCGAGTTCCTATACGAGAAGCTCGGTGATGAATCTCTCGGGCTGATCTTCCTCAAGGGCTATCAGTGGCCCTTCGACACGAGAAAGACCGAGGGTTCTTCGAAGGTCGATCTGCTCGTCGCAGATGAGATCAAGAGCGGCAAGCGGGTATATCTCGACTTTATGCAGAACCCGAAGGGACTTGAGAATGGCTTCTCGGTCCTTCCCGAGGAGGCGTATACCTATCTCGAGCGCTCGGGCGCACTGTTCGGAACGCCCATCGAGCGTCTTGCGAAAATGAATATCGGCGCGATTGAGCTTTATGCCGATCACGACATTGATCTTTATAAGGAATACCTCGAGATCGCCGTGTGCGCACAGCACTGCAACGGCGGTGTGGCGGTGGACGGTGACTGGCAGACTGAGATCCGAGGGCTTTACGTTGCGGGCGAGGCGGCAGGTACCTTCGGCGTTTACCGTCCGGGCGGAAGCGCGCTGAATTCGACGCAGGTCGGCAGCCTGCGCGCTGCAGAGCATATTGCGAAAAAAGAGGACGAATGCCGTCCCGCGCCGCGCTTTACTCTGCCCCGTATTTCGATTGGGACGAGCAATCTCGACGAGATCCGTAAGGAGCTGCAGACCGAGATGAGCCGTGTTGCCGACTTTGACAGAAGAACGGAGGGTATGAAGGCGCTGTTCGAGAAGGTAGACCGTCTGTGCGAGACCTTCTTCGAGACCGCTGTGATCGCAAACGAACGGCAGATCGCCGAGCTGTATCGTCTCTACGATATGGTCCTTACCCAACGCGCGACGCTGTCGGCTATGATCGTTTCGGCGAAGGAGCTTGGTACGCACGGCTCGGCATTCGTCGACCGTCAGCCCGACCGTAATACGGTGAAGAGAGACACGCGCACGCTGACGCGCGGTGCGACGTCCTACCTTGAAAAGGCGTCTCCGATGCCCAGCCCCGAGCTGTGGTTCGAGACCCTTCTCGCACGGAAAAAGCAGGAGATCGACCGTGAAAAAAGAAATGTATAATCTCGGCCTCGTGTCGGTATCCTTCAGAAAGCACACGCCCGAGGAGATTCTCTCCTCGGTGCGTGACGCGGGGCTTACCTATATTGAGTGGGGTAGTGACGTTCATGCGCCGTACACGGACACCGAGCGTCTTTATGAGATCGCAAGGATGCAGAAGGAATATGGCATTACCTGCTCGTCCTACGGAACCTATTTCCGCTTCTTCGTCACCCCGATCGAGGAGCTGCAGGGCTATATCAATGCCGCAAAAATACTCGGAACCGACATTTTGCGCATTTGGTGCGGCTCGAAAAGCGGTGCTGACTATACGGAGGACGAGAAGGTGGCTCTGTATGCGCTGTGCAAGGAGGCTGCCTCTATCGCAGAGCGAGAGGGTGTGACGCTATGCCTGGAATGTCACAAAAAGACCTACACCGAGCGGCTCGAGGACGCACTTGATCTGATGGAGGCGGTCAATTCTCCGCATTTCCGGATGTATTGGCAGCCCTTTCAGTGGAAGAGCATTGAGGAAAACCTCGTTTATGCCGAAAGAATTGCACCCTTTGCACATCACATCCACGTATTCCAGTGGAAGGACAAGCTGAAGCTTCCCCTCGCGGAGGGCATTGAAGAATGGCGTGGGTATCTGTCGAGATTCTCAACACCGCGTACGCTTCTGCTCGAATTTATGCCCGACGGAAATCTGTCCACGCTGAAAACCGAGGCGGAGACGCTCAGAACGATCGTAGGATAACGATTCACGGTGCGGGTGAATTTCAAAACGTGGATGCGCCGTGACGGCGCAGAATGGAGACTAAAATGAAGGCAATATTCGTATGTAAAAAGAAGGCGACCTGTAAAAAGGTCTACGCCGAATGCGTAAAGGAAATGCTCCGCGCTCACGTCGAGCTTGACGAGTACGTCTACGACAGGGAGGAGCTTCTCTCGTCTCCCGAGGATTTCTCCGACGTCGAGATCATTTTCTCCACCTGGGGAATGCCCGAGCTTTCGGAGGAGGAGATCCGGACGGTCTTCCCGCGTCTCCGGTGCGTATTCTATGCGGCAGGCACTGTGCAGAAATTTGCACGTCCCTTCCTCTCCTCGGGTGTCAAGGTGTTCAGCGCGTGGGCGGCAAACGCCGTTCCCGTTGCCGAGTACACGGTGGCACAGATCATCCTTTCTGGTAAGAGCTTTTTTACAGAGACACGCCTGATGGCGGAAAAGCGGCTTGACGACGCGAAGAGGCGTAAATCGAGCAGCTTCGGAAACTATCGGGAGCGCGTGGGGCTGATTGGATGCGGAATGATCGGCTCGCTCGTTGCCGAGATGCTGAAGGGGTACGCCTTCGATGTGTGCGTGTTCGATCCCTTCCTTTCCGAGGAGCGGGCAAGGGCGCTGAACGTCACTCCCCTGTCGCTCGATGAGCTGTTCCGTACCTGCCGTGTCGTTTCGAATCACCTCGCGAACAACGAAGCGACGAAGGGGATGCTCCGCTACGGACATTTCTCGTCAATGCCCGAGTATGCAACCTTCATCAATACGGGCAGAGGCGCGCAGGTCGTGGAGGATGACCTCGTCCGTGCGCTTTCCGAGCGCGCAGATCTCACGGCGGTGCTTGACGTGACCTATCCCGAGCCTGCCGAGCTTTCGCATCCCTTTTATACACTTCCGAACTGCTTCCTGACGCCTCATATTGCGGGCAGTATGGGCGGTGAGGTCGTGCGAATGGCGGAATATATGGCAGAGGAGCTTCGGCGCTACCTCGGTGGAGAGCCTTGTCGGTACGAGGTCAGCGAGAAAATGCTTGAGACGATGGCGTAAGGAGGCTCTCTACGGTATCTCCCTTGAGGGGCAAGGATAATCTTGCCCCTTTTTTTATTTTATCTGAAAAAATTTGAGGCTTGTTTGAGGTAGAGCTTTTATACTATTTATAGAAAAGTTCCGGAAAAGCCTTTACAAAGCGTGAGGACCTCCTGTATAATAGCTATGAGGATTCTTGCCATTACGAAGGAGAACCAAATCGATATGAAGATTTTACTTGCAGAGGACGACGATTCTATGCGTCACGCCCTCAAAACCTTATTACAGCGGAATCACTATTCCGTTGATGCCGTGGACAACGGTCGGGATGCGCTCGATTATCTTTGCTTCGGTGCATATGACGCCGCCGTTTTGGACGTGATGATGCCTTATATGGACGGCTTTGAGGTTACAGAAAAGGCGAGGGCGTCGGGATGCGCGCTGCCCATTCTGCTCTTGACCGCCCGCGGAAGCGTGGAGGACAAGATCGTCGGGCTGGATCTCGGAGCGAACGATTACCTCCCGAAGCCGTTTGACATCCGCGAGCTTCTCGCTCGTCTCCGTGTATTGACGAGAGGAAAGGACGCGCCGAGCGGTGTTGCCGTTACCTTTGGGAATCTTTCTTTGAACACAGTGACCTTCGTTCTTTCCACCGAGAAGGGCTCGGTTGCTTTGATGAACAAGGAGTACCAGTGTATGCTGCTTCTGATGAAGAATCCCGGGCGCGTTCTCTCCTCGGAGCTCTTTCTTGGGCAGATCTGGGACAATGAGCGCGGGGCACAGGACAACACCCTTTGGACGACGCTGTATAACCTGCGCGGAAAGCTGAATGCGCTCGGTGCTGACGTCGAGATCAAAAACCGCAGAGGTCAAGGCTACGTATTGGAGAAAAGACCGTGAAGCATAACGTAAAGAAAAGACTGCAGATCCGCTTCGTTCTTTTGTCGATGGCGGCGCTCCTTCTCCTGCAGGGAACGATCGTGTTCTTCAGCGCGTACGGAAACTATCGGGATATGACGAAAAAGGCCGATCTGATCATCGAGCAGATCCGCGGAAACCCTTCTGTCAGCGTGGGGTATTTTTCTGCGGCGGTGCATCCCGGGAAATCGGTCATACGGATCGACTGTACACAAAACCTGCAGATCTCGCAGGAGAACGCCGTTCGGCTTACAAAGACCGTTCTCGGCGCCGACAAGGATCGGGGGTACCTTGAGGGATACCGCTACCATCTTTACCGCGACGACGCAGGCAGGATCCGCATTCTGTTTTTATCCCGTACGGCGAGCATTGAGCTGTACCGAAACGCTACGGTGAGATTGATCCTGTTTTCCGTGATCGGACTTTCCGTTATGTGCGTCCTTTTGTCGCTCGTTTCGGGCCTTGTTGTTGAGCCTCTCGTAAAAAATCAAAGGAAGCAAAAGGAATTTATCACCTCGGCGGGGCACGAATTGAAAACCCCGCTTGCGGTTATGCTGGCGGACGTTCAGCTTTTGCAGTCCGAGGTAGGCGACAGTCCTTGGATCGAGGACATCGAGACTCAGATCCGTCGTCTCTCCGATATGACCGAGAGTCTTGTGACACTTGCGCGAGCGGAGGAGATGCGGGATTCCTTTGCGAGGACGCCGTTTTCGCTTTCCGAGCTGGCTCACGAGGTGATTCTGTCCTATGAGGCACTTGTCAAAAGTGGCAGTAAGGCGTTTACGTGTCATATCGAGGAGGACGTTTCGTACGAGGGCGACGAGCCGTCCGTGCGGAGGCTTCTTACGAACCTCCTCGATAATGCCTTCAAGTACTGCCCCGACGGGGGAGAGATCGCTGTTTCCTTGAGGAAGCGGTGGGGACACGTATATCTGAGTATCATCAATTCGGCCGAAAACGTGGACGCAGAGCAGCTGTCCTCGTATTCCGACCGATTCTTCCGCGGCAAGACCGCAGGTAAGACCCGAGGCTTCGGGCTCGGGCTCTCGATCGCGCGGGCAGTTGCGGAAAATCATAATGGAACGCTGGACATAAGTGCACCCGACGATCGTCATATCCAAGTTTCGGTTACACTTCGATAGGATGCCGTCTCTCGGTGCGCCGTGTCTTATAAAAAATGAAAGGTGAGAACCGTGATGAAGCTACGCTTTATTTCTGCCCTTCTGTTAACCCTTCTCCTTCTTCTTTCTGTGCCCGGACTCGTATCCTGCAAGCCCAAGACGGGGGGTGGAGTCGAGGATGACGGCACTACGGAGGAATGCCCTGACGGGGAATGTGAGATCCCTACTTACGACGAGGAGGGGAATCTCGTTTATCCGATGGTTTCTCCCGTCGGATACCACGACGTCGAAATGATTGAGCAGGCGCCCCGACTCGATAGCCTTGACGGGAAGACCATTGCTCTCGTGGGCGGTAGCTTTATGGCGAGCGTAACGCACACCGAGCTTGAACGGTGCATTCGCGAGCAGTATCCGACCGCTACGATCTATTCCTTTTCCGAGGTCGGAAAGGGCGGTCCCTTCTCGGTCTTCGATCAAAGCGCCGAGACGAAGGCATTCCAGGAAAGGCTGCAGGAGCTCGGGGTGGATGCTGTGATCTCGGGTAACTGCGGATGCGGTCTTTGCACCACGAAGGAATGCGGCTCTTCGATTGCCGCAGAGTATATCGGTATCCCGACCGTAACGGTCGGCGCACCGACCTTTATCGCGCAGATCCACTCGACGGGTGTGAACCGAGGCGTTCCCGTCCTGCGATGCGCGGAATATCCGGGGGCTTTTGCCTCCCATTCCACCGAGGAGCTGAAAAGGAATACCCGCGAGATCGTTTTCCCTGCCGTTGTCGACGCTCTGACAAGGGAGATCACACAGGAGGAGATCGATCTGTATGCGAACACGGGTAAGCGTCCCTATGACGAGATCGTTTACTATGGAAGCTATGATGAGATCCAGGAATTCTGTGCGGCGAACGACTGGACGGACGGACTGCCCGTCGTTCCGCCCACCGACGAAAGGATCAAGGAATATCTGAAGTTCACGCCGTACACCCCTGATCACGTGCTCGGCACCTACGCGCTCGCGTATCGGGAATGCACGGTATATACCGTTGCCGCGAATGCCGTTATGGCGGGCGTTCCGAAGGAATTTATGCCCCTTTGCATCGCATTCGTTGAATGTATGGGTGACGGTGAATGGAGAAGACCTCTTGCCAGCACGCACGGCTGGTCGCCCTATGCGTGGCTCAACGGTCCCGTGGCGAGACAGCTCGGGATCGATCACGGTCAGGGTATGATCAGCGAGAAAAACAACAAGGCGCTCGGACGCTTTATTGATCTTGCTATGCTGAATATCGGCGGATATTACGTGAAGGAGAACCGTATGGGTACCTTTGGATATCTGTCAGCCTTCACCTTTTCCGAGGATGAAGAGGCCTGCCTTGAGGTGGGCTGGAAGCCTTATCACGTGACGCAGGGGTATATGCTGAATTCGAATACTCTGACGGCGGCGTCGGTGCTTCAATGGGGAAATAACGTCACCCCTGCCACCGATGACGCCGAGCAGATTATGACGCTGATGGCGTGGGATATCACAGAAAAGCAACAGAACGGGCTCGGGAATACCAATCCGCAGGTATATAGGACGGTGTTTATCACGAAGGACGTGGCAAAGGATCTGTCCGCACTTTATGCGTCAAAGAATGCACTCGAAAACGCCCTCATCGAGAACGCAAGAAGACCGCTTTGGCTTCGTGCGTACGCCCACTACTGGGCGAATACGGGCAGTCAACAGTTTAACAAGCGCACCCTTGAGGAGCATTATCAGATGCTTCTCCAGGACTCGGCGGAGCTTGCGGAGCTGACCGAAACGCCCGATTGGCTGAAGGGGCTCATTGATGAAGATGAGATCGTGACCATCGCCACGATGCTGAAGGGACAGACACCCCTTCTCGTCACAGGTGACACCGACCGCAACAAATTTCAGGTGATGCCGGGTGGCGGCTACGTCACGGTGGAGATCCGTCTGCCCGATAACTGGGATGAGCTTCTCGCCCCCCTCGGCTACGAGCCGCTAGAGAACTTTTATCTCGATGACACCGCGTCGGGTACTCCCGACAAGGAGCCTGTGACCGATGAAAGCATTCTTGCGGACGGCACCTATCGTATCGTTCCCTCTCTTGAATATCTGAACGACGTCGGCCGTGCCTACGTTGACAAGGAAGGCACGCTCCATTATCGCGGTATCGGGGATCTCACCGTAAAAACCATTCCCCTTTCCTCGCTCGGAGCGAGTGGAAATCTTTCAGCGATCTGTCGGGCGCTACACTATAATTGCTCCTTCACGGTCGTCTCCGATACCGTGACCGCCATAACGCTTCGTCCCCCTACGAGCGCACAGTATCAGAGGGCTGACGTCACTGCACTCACGGCAGAGCTCTTATCGGATGTGGACGTTACCGTTGCGGTCACCACGAAGCAAAGTAAGGAAGCGGGCAACATCACACCGAGCGGTGCTGCGCTTCTGCTTTCCTCTACGCTTTCCTCCTTTTCTCTTGATCTCGCCGGGCAGGCAGAGCTGTACGGAAACAGCACGCCGGGCTTCGTTACCTTGGACGGAAGGATGGCTACTGTGAACAGCAATGTAGCCGTCGGCAGTCAGGCAAGGGTGATAGTAAAGCTTTCGGGCGGAAAGTACCGTATGATGACCTTCGTTCTGACCGACGGGGACACGTTGACGCTGACCTATACAGTATCAGAGGGATAAATAAGTGCCCGTAGTGAAAGGATCTTATTATGAAAAAACGGTCAATTTCCATTATTCTGTTCCTTGCCCTCATCCTCCTGCTTTTCTCCTGCGGCCCCGTCAAGGAGGGGGAGACGAGCATAAATACCGACGCGGGAGAATTGTCCTTTTCTGCGTTTTCCGCCGTTACCCTTGACGGAAAGCCGATCGACCAAAGCGTATTTGAGGGAAAAAAGCTGACGATGATCAACGTCTGGGCGACCTTCTGCGGCCCTTGCATCCGCGAAATGCCCGATCTCGGCAGACTGAGCACAGCCTACGGAGAGGAGTTTCAGATCATCGGCATTCCTCTTGACGTGGTCGATTACAGGCTGATCGAGCGGGAGGAGGAGCTCACAAAGGCAAAGGAGATCATTACAGAAGCGGACGCGGACTATCTTCATCTGATTCCTTCGGGATCTCTCTATCGTCTTTTCCTGTCCGAGGTACAGTCGGTCCCCACCACCGTATTTGTCGACGGGAACGGCAATCAGATCGGGGAGATCTACGTTGGGGCTATGAGCGAGAAGGAATGGGCGGAGATCATCGAGGCTCTGCTTGCGCACGTCAAATAAAGCGGACGAACCGAGAGGGTGTTGAGTCAAACGGCTCAGCGCCCTTTTGACTTACGGCTCGTTGTCCTTTCAAAAGGTTAAATATTGTCCATACATCGTCTTGAAAAAGGCGAGAAGGGGCGGGGCTTTTTCTGCTATAATGGAGAAAAGCCCGCGTACGGCGCGGGCAACCGTTACAGAGCTATCACTTGAGGATAGATGCGTGGAGGATGCGATGATCAGAAAAGAAGATTACGAGCGCGCAAAGGCGCTGCTTTCACAGATGACTATCGAGGAAAAGCTGTATCAGCTGACCTCACAGATGATCTATTCGGTCGGGGAGGATTACGAGGAAAAGCGTGATCCGATGCGGGGAAACTATCGGAATCCCGGGCATTTTATGCATTACACAAGACCCGAGCCCGCCTCCCCGAGAGAGGTCACCGAGCGGATCAACCGTGACGTACAAATGAGTATGGACGCACAGCCGCACGCGATCCCCCCGATCGAGCACGGCGAGGCGCTTCACGGCGCACAGTGGGGTATGGCGACCTGCTTCCCTCAGCCGATCGGTATGGCATCTATGTTTGACGACGAGCTGATGGAAAGGATCGGTGACGCGATCGGCAAGGAATGCGCCGTGGTCGGTGTCAGACAGGCGCTCACGCCCGTGGTCAACATTGCCCGCGACTGTCGCTGGGGCAGAACGATCGAGACCTTTGGCGAGGACGTGCTCGTCTCCTCGAACGCGGGTGCTGCGATCTGCCGAGGACTGCAGAAGAACGGCGTGATCGCGACGCCGAAGCATTACGCGGACAACTATTCGTACGGTGGGCGAGACTCGAACGTGTCGGACACCTCCGAGCGCACGATGCGGGAGGTATATCTGAAGCCGTTTGAAAAATGCTTCAAGGAGGGCGGCGCTCTTTCGGTTATGGCGGCATACAACAGCTGGGAGGGTGTTCCCTGCACGTGTAATGAACGCCTGATGAGTGAGATCCTGCGCGGAGAATGGGGCTTTGAGGGCTTTTCGGTATCCGATTACGGTGGAGTTGAGGGTGTATGCCGTGCGCATAAGCTCGTGGATTCCTACAAGGAGGCGCAGGCGGTCTCTTTGAAGGCGGGGGTTGACGTCAATCTTCCGAAGTGCTCGGGGGAAAATCTGAGGGCTGCCTACGACGAGGGCCTGATCACGGACGAGGACGTCGACCGTGCGGTTCTCCGTGTGCTTGCGGCAAAGTACAGCATCGGACTCTTCGACCGTCCCTTTGCCGATCCCGACGAGGCGGAAAGGTTCGTTCGCTGTGACGAGCACAAGCATCTTGCGCTGGAGGCGGCTCGCCGCTCGATCGTCCTGCTGAAAAACGAAGGGATTCTTCCTCTCGACCGTAAGCGAGTACGGCGCATCGCGGTGTTTGGCGCGGGCGCTGACGTTCTTCCCGTCGGAAAGAACTATTCGGGCTCCTACCGCTGTGCGTGGAGGACTCCCGACGCGAAAACGCCCCTGACGTATCTTTGCGAGTATCTCGACGGATACGCCGAGGTGATCTATGCGGGCGACGAAATGATCGACGAGGTGGCGCCTACGTGTGACGCCGCCGTATATATGACCACCGTGGTGGAGGGAGAGGGGATGGATCGCTCGGATATCCGCCTGCCCGGCATTACGCGGAAGGTGCAGAAGGATGATAACGCGATCATCGTCGGCAAGGTCGAGATCGAGGTGAGGACCGACCAGGAGGAGAGCATCCGCAGAATGACGGCGGCGAACGCGAATTCTGTGGTCCTGCTCCTGAACGGCGCGCCCGTGGATATGTCCTCGTGGATCGACGGATGTCCTGCGGTCGTCGAGGCGTGGTATCCCGGCGAGCAGGGGGCACAGGCGATCTGTGAGATCCTCTTTGGCGAGGTCTCGCCTTCCGGAAAGCTTCCCATTACCTTCCCGAGGAGCGTCGGTCAATTGCCGCTCTTCTATTCGGCGAAGCCCTCGGGACGCGGCTACGGCTACGTCGAAAACGACGGCTCGCCTCGCTATCCCTTCGGCTATGGGCTGAGCTATACCACCTTCGCGCTCTCGAATTTCGCGTACGAGCTGATGGGTGACCGTATGACCGTCACCCTTACGGTCGAAAACACGGGCGCTTATGACGGCGCGGAGGTCGTGCAGGTCTATCTGACGGGCAAGGGCTGTGACGTCGTGATGCCGCGCATCGAGCTGAAGGCATACCGTCGGGTCGCGCTTTGCAGTGGAGAAAAGACCTCTGTGACGATAGAGATCCCGAAGGAGGCCTTCTGCTACTACGACCGCAAAATGGTCTACGGGATGCATAAGGGCAGGTACACGGTCTCGGTCGGCACGTCCTGTATGGAGATCCATAACACCCGTGAGGTTACGGTGCGTGACGGCACACTTGCGGTGTCGGATTGATCCCGCAATTTCAAAATGGTGAAATACAAAGCCTCCCGCAGCGGTTCTTTGCTGTGGGAGGTCGTTTTTTGTTCGCGGATCTGTCTTTCGGTCACTCCTTTTTGGGCGTGTGACCGAATTTTTTCTTATAGAGCCGGATGAAAAAGGAAAGATTGGAGAAGCCGGACGCTTCTGCCGCCTCGGTTACGTTGTATTCCCCGCTTCCGAGCATCGTCCTTGCGTTCTTCAGACGCAGGTCGTTGCGGTAGTCGATCGGTGACATTCCCGTATATTCCCGAAAGAGCCTGCGGAAATTCACCTCACTCATATTACACAGCTCGGCGTAATAGGCGACCGTTTCGTTTCCGGTATAATATTCGTTCAGCTCCGACAGCGCGGGTTGGAGCCTTTTGAATTTTGTGGGGATCCCCAAGCGGCTCTCGTCGACCTGCCACAATAGCTCGTAAAGACGTGAAAGATGGTAAAACGGATGGCGTGGTGTGTTGCTGTTTGAGGACTTGAAGAAGGAATCGATCAGCTCGCCTGCACTTGGCAGGACAATTTTTGCGGGAGACGACAGATAGCCGGGAAGCTCTCCGTCGGCGAGCTCAAATTGCACGATCTTGATTTTTGTATTATCCTCCAGATATTCTCCCGTATATATGCTTCCCTTCGGAATGAAGATCAGCTCCCCCTCGGCCACACAGACGCTCTCCTTTTCGCCCGTGTGAAAGGAATCGCGCATTTGCCCGCTGACGGTGTAGATAAATCCGTGCTTGGAGCGTCCGTCACGAAAGAAAACCTTATAGCCCTTCGGTCTTGATACGATTTGAATGTCTATATTTTTGACGGTGAAATTCGTTTCCTGCGGATGGTATTCATATTTCATTTTTTCACCTCCCCTATGGGTATATTTTACATTGTTTCCTGCCTTTTGTCAACAAAAAATGATCGAATCGTGTGAAAAGTTATCGCATCTGTACTTGTTTATGTGTCTGATTTGTGTTATACTTGTTTTGAATCAGAGTGTATGGGAGGCTTATGTATGGAGCTTTTTAACAAAGAAAGAGATATTTCGATCGTTCTCGAGAGCGGTGCCGACGAGGCGATCCGCCTCGCCGCTCAGGATCTGCAGGGAAATTTGCGCCGCCTGTCGGGAAGATCCTGCGGATTTGAGATCGTTGAGGGGGCGTGCGAACGGGGTATATTCGTAAAGACCTCGGGCGAGGGCGCGTTTGAAACCTATACGGTGTCTGTAGAAGCTGACCGCGTGACGATCGTGGGTGCAGATCTGCTCGGAACGGTGTTCGGTATCTATGCCTTCGCGACAAGATGCCTCGGCATTTCGCCCGTTTATCGTTTGGTCGATCTCTTCCCCGAGACGGTAGAGAGCCTGACGCTTGAGGAGCAGAGCTTTTGCTCGGGCGAGCATACCGTTCGATTCCGCGGATGGTTCCTCAACGACGAGGACCTTCTCTGCGACTATAAGCTCAGCGGTGGGCATCGCCACATCGACTATCGCTTTTACCAGAACGTAGCCGACGAAGGCGTTCTCGACATGGTGATCGAAACGGCTCTGCGTCTTGAAATCAATATGATGATCCCCGCATCCTTCCTCGACATCGATAACCCCGACGAAGAGGTACTCGTGATGGCTGTGTACAGACGCGGAATGTTCATTACGCAGCACCACATTGAGACGATGGGCGTTTCCTATTTCACTGCCGACAACTATATGAGGGCGCACGGTCGCGAGGGCGAGACGGTATCCTTCATCACCAACCGCGCACGTATGGAGGAGATCTGGCGCTACTATGCAAAGAAATGGTCAAAGTACAACGATAGGTTGATCTGGCAGTTCGGGCTTCGCGGAAAGGCCGATCAGGCGGTATGGGCTGCCGACCCGAATTGTCCCACCTCGATGGAGGACCGCGGCGCGATCATTACGGATGCGATCAGAACGCAGTACGAGATCGTGAAGGAGGTTACGGGAAGGGACGACTTCTACAGCTCGTCAACGCTCTGGAATGAGGGCTCAGAGCTGTACAAGGACGGATATTTGACGCTTCCGAAGGGTACGATCGTGGTTTTCGCGGATCACGGCCCCGACCAGATGTTCGGAACCGATTTCTATACCGTTCCCCACGAAAAGGACCGCAAATACGGCGTATACTATCACGCGGCGTTCCAGCACATCGGCCCACACTTTGCAGAGGGCTGTGAGCCGAAAAAAATGGCGTATTGCTACCACGACGCGAAAAAGCTCGACAATCTTTACTATTCGATCCTCAATATTTCGAACGTGCGTCCGATCCATATTTCCGCGATCATAAACGCGAGAATTATGTGTTCACCGCTTGACTTCGACGCTGATGCGGAGCTTTTGAAGCTTGACTGCGAGCTTTTCGGTGATATGGGCGAAGAGGTCAACGCGCTGAGACAGGAATATTACAGTGCCTTGGCAGATCTCGGTGATGAGGGCTCGAAGCGAGGCGCTATGATGTGGAGCTTCGCATACCGCGAATTCGATTCCCTGCCCTTCACCCGTACCGTCGGAGGCGACGGACAGCTGGCGTATTTCGGAAAGGCTGTGCTGAAGGGAAAGCCGTACACGAAGCTTCCTCCTCCGGATGCCGAAACGCTTCGACGCTTCAAGGAAAGCGCGGTAAAGTACGCGGCGCTTTACGAAAAGGCGGAGAAGATGGATGCACGCCTCAGCGGTCAGAAGCAGACTTATTTCAGACAGTTCTTAAAGCATCAGATCTACTATATGCAGAAGCTCTACGAGTGGTCTGCGGACTGCATCGAGCTGACCGACGAAGTGCTTCCGAAGGATGCTCGTGTTCGTGCGGGCGCACACGGTGCTACGTGCATTGAAGCAATCCTTGAGGATCGCAAGGTGCTGGAAGAAGGCGAATGGGAGAATTGGCACAGGGGCGATAAGAAGCTCGACTTCCCCAAAATGCTGAAAATGACAAAATCCGTAACGGAGAGAGTTATAAATGAAGAGTGATTTTTTGCTGAAGACCAAGGGTGCCGAGCGGCTTTATCTGGAATACGCGAAGCCCCTTCCTATCATTGATTATCACAACCATTTGTCGGTTGCCGACATTGCGAGTGACAAAAGATTTGAGGATCTTTACGAGCTGTGGCTCGCTTGCGACCCTTATAAGCACCGACTGATGCGCATTTGCGGAGTAGACGAGCATTTTATCACGGGCGACGCCGCACCGTATGAAAAATTCGAGAGGTTCTGTGAGAGCTTCCCCCTTCTTGCGGGGAATCCCGTTTACGATTGGGCGCGTATGGAGCTCTCGGGCGTGTTCGGGATCAATACGGTATTGACGAAGGATAACGCGCGATACGTTTACGATAAATGTAATGAAATGCTTGCGTCGCGTGAGTTCTCGAACAACGCGATCCTCGCGCGCTTCGGGATCGAGTATCAGTCTCCCGTGGCATCGATTCTCGATGACCTTTCGCCGTTTGACGGCAAGCACGTTGCGCCCTCCCTGCGCGGCGATAATCTGCTTGATCCTACGAAGGAGCTCACGGAGGAGCTGTCCCGAAGAACGGGGGAACAGATCTCGGATCCTGATACTTATATCAACGCGGTGTCTATCCTGCTCGACCGTTTCTCTGCGGCAGGGTGCCGCGTTGCCGATCACGCGCTTGACGCGGGATTCTTTGAGAGCGATACGGATGGCAAAAAGACCGATCTCCTCTCGCGCCTCGGCGTCGAGTACGCAAAGAGAGGGTGGACGCTCCTGCTTCATATGGATGCAAAGAGAAAAACGAGTACGCGACTTGCTCGCGTAGCAGGACCTGCGGGCGGATACGCCGCGGTCGGCGGAGGCTTTGAAACGTCTGCGGTCTGCGATCTGCTGAACGCGATGGAGGAGCGCGGAGGGCTTCCCGACACGGTGCTCTTCCCTCTGAATATGAGCGATCAGGCACCGCTTGCCGTGATGCAGGGCTCGTTCTCGGAAAACGGAGTACCGTCAAAGGTTCAGCTCGGTCCCGCCTGGTGGTGGTGCGACCATACGATGGGCATTGAAAACACCCTGAACGCGATCTCCTCTTTTGGTGTACTGTCTCAGTTTATCGGTATGACGACCGACTCCCGCAGCATCCTGTCCTTCGTGCGGCACGATTATTTCCGCCGTATTCTCTGCTCCTTTGTCGATCGGAAGAATGCCGAGAGCGACTGGGGGCTTCCCTTTGAGATGCAAGGAGACATCGTTCGTAGGATCAGCTATGAAAATGCAAAAAACAAAATAAAAAGGTCATAAAGGAGAAGCATTATGAACAAGGTGTTTGAAAATAAGATCGCGGTGGTTACGGGTGCGGGCGGAACGCTCTGCTCCGAGATCGCCATTCAGCTTGCCCTTGAGGGTGTACGCGTTTATCTCATTGGAAGAACCGAGGAAAAGCTTGTGCGTACCGCGGAAAAGATCAAGACGCTTGGCGGTACCCCCGCAGAGATCTATGCCTGCGACGTGACCGATAAAACGGCAGTGGCTGCACTCGCGGAGAAGGTAGAGGCGGCGGGCGGCTGTGATTATCTCATCAACGGTGCGGGAGGCAACAATATAAAGGCGATGCCTACCATTACGAAATTCGATCCCCGTGAGCTGTCGGGCGAGCTTCCCGAGGGAGATCGCGGACTTTACGACATCGATATGGATGCCTTCGAGAGCGTTCTGAATATCAACACGATGGGTACCGTTATCCCCACGATGGAATTTGCAAAGCAGATGATCAAAAAGGGCGGCGGCTCGGTCATCAACTTTGCTTCTATGAATACCTACTGTCCGCTCACCCGTTGCTTTGCTTATGCGATGAGTAAGGCGGCGATATCGAATCTGACGCAGTCCTTCGCGGCGTATTACGCGCCTGCAAACGTTCGCATCAACGCGATCGCACCCGGCTTTATGGTCAACGAAAGAAGCAAGAACTACCTCGGAACGGTCGAGGACGGACTCACAAAGCGCGGCGAGCAGGTCATCGGACACACCCCGATGGGACGGTTCGGTGTGGCGAGCGACCTTATAGGCTGTGTGAAGTGGCTTCTGAACGACGAGGCGGCAGGCTTCGTTACGGGTGTCACGATCCCTGTTGACGGTGGCTTCCTGACGCTGAGTGGGGTGTAAAATGATACTTGCGGATTATTTCAGAAGTCAGCCCGATGCAACTTGGGATATTGCGCGGCAGCTTGATGTCAAGCACGGCTTTATCCGCCTGCCTGAGGACGGTAAATTCGAGTACGATGACCTCTCTCATTGGAAGGACGTTTGTAAGAGATTTACCGATTTCGGCATTACCCCCGTTGCGATCGAGCCGATGCCGAATGAGCTGCACGACCACATTAAGGCGGGCGACGATAAGAGAGACGAGTCGATCGAAAAGGCGATCAGGATGTTCCCGCATATGCGTGCCGTTGGGATCGACACGATCTGCTTTAACTTTATGGCGCACATCGGCTGGCTCCGTACCTCGAGCACCTATCCCGAGAGGGGCGGTGCGATGGTGACTGAGTTCAATATGGCGGATTTCAAGCCGACGGGTGCGAAGATTACAAGCGAAGAGCTGTGGGCAAATTACGAGTACTTCGTAAAGGCGGTCGTTCCCGAGGCGGAGAAGTACGGTATTAAGCTCGCGCTCCATCCCGATGACCCGCCCGTTCCCCGCCTCGGTGACGTCGAGCGCATTATGATCTCGAAGGCGAACATCAAGAGGGCGGTCTACGATATTGTAAAGAGCGACAGCCTCGGTATCACGATGTGCCAGGCGAACTATTTCATTATGGGTGAGGATCTTGAAAAGACGATCGAGGAATTTGCCGACAAGATCTATCTCATTCACTTCCGTAACACGAAGGGCGAGCCGAATCATTTCCGCGAGACCTTCCACGACAACGGAGACATCGATATGGCGAAGCTGATGAAGGTTTACGTCAGAAACGGCGTGAACGTGCCGATCCGTGTCGACCACGTTCCGACGATGGCGGGCGAGCAGTCGCAGTTTGCAGGCTACGATGCAATGGGAAGACTCTTTGCGATCGGTTATCTCAAGGGTATTCTTGACGCGTGCAGGTGATATTGCCTCTGTGGACAGGATGGCTCGGGGCTGCTGATGCCCAACGCGGTCAGTCTTGTTACGGTTGAGAACCAAATAAGAAAAGGGGTGCTGAGTCAAATGGCTCGGCACCCCTTTGAGGGCTATAAAAGACCCGGTCACGGATCCGGTTCGAAAAATATGATCGGATAATCTGTTTTCTTCATAAATGCGTCAATAGGTGCGATTTATATCGACCTTTATTTTTGCTCCCTCGCCCGCGAGCTTGACAAGGACTTCCTTGTTGGCAACGCTTTGCAGTGTAACAGACCGATCTTGATTCACATCGACCGAGCAATAGTATTCTCCGTCAACAATAATTACTATTTCGGCATTTCCTGATTCTACGGAGCTACTGATGTTGAGGGTAAGACGGTTACTTGATATTTTTGTGGCTTGGAGAATTATAATCCCGTGGAGCTTTCCGAAGGATTTGCTGATAGCATCGTAGTCTTGATCGCGAAGTCTTGTTCCAACGATATTCGTATGATATCCCGAGTGATTTCCCGATATCATCGAGCTTTTGTAATCGTTATCCTTGCTCAAAATATCATCCCGTGTGATCTCGGTCAGTGCAAAATTATCGGGACCGTTTGTGTCAACGAATTCAGGCGGCGACAAAATTATAACGGCAGCCAATATCAGTGCTATGGCAATTGCAGGAATAGCAATGCACAAAGCAATCGTTAAGGCTTTTTTGCTCGTTTTTTTATATCCGCACGAAGCGAGATAATCTCGTAAGACCTTCTTTATCTCCTCCGAATCGAACCTCTCTTTTGATCCATCGGGGCAGTAAGAAACTGTTTTTTGGCGGACGTATCCATATTGTCTACGATATCCATCAACGTCGTAATTGGTTTCGGTATAGGTGTTATCATCCCTTAGGTGTGCAATGCAGCGAAAGGTCGATTCTCTCACACGTGAGCCGCGATATCTGGTTTCGATCATTATTCTATCGCCTTCTACTGTAACAGTATATTTCTTATCCCTGCCGTTTAGCGCGAGCGCGCCCTTCAGCACCTCTTGTTTTGTCATAATAGAACCACCTTTCTGTTTGATAGTTTAATGTAGTTGAAATATGTTAATATTTCAACTGTTTCGAATAAACAGGCTCCTTCCGTCACGCTTCGTGTGCCACCGTCTCGCTTCGGCTCGGTCACGCTCGGGCTCTGAACACCGTGGTGTCATTCACTCCCCTCGCGCCGCTTTGCTACCTCTCGGAGGAAGGCTTTCATTACTTTCTACTACTGTTTTTGCGTTGTTCAATTTTGCTTTGCCAAAAATCTGCTTTGTTAATGTAAATGTCATAAAGTTGTTCATAAGAAAGAATCCTGCGTAATCTTGCACCCCCGTGACGAGAAGGAACGGGCGGCTGAATAATGCCCAAGCATATTCCGAGCGCGACAACGACAAACCAATTTGGGAAGTGGAACAAAACAAGAACGGCAATAAAGAATAACGGATAATAGCAAGCAAGCACGATATAGGAGAGCCACTTTCTCGGCAATATCTTGCTCCAAAAACGATATTCTATGGAGAAAGCGTTGAACACGGGAATGCGAACAATTCCCAATACAAACCAAATCGCTATGAAGACGATTATTTGAGAATCGGAGGCACCCGGTGCATTTTTGAATGATATTATGTAAAGAGGGCATATGATGATAATTGCCGATATAACTAATATCGTAGGCAACAAAGAGGAAATGCCTTCTATACGGGCATCAATATCTTTTCTGTATTTTTTGATACGCGATAATAAAGATATCGGGGCTTTTTCAAGAACAAGGTGTTTGGTGCCGTGTGTGTAATATACGATTGCGCGAAATGCCTTTGAGGGATCGCTTTTGTATCTCGGCTTTGAGTCAATGGCATATTCGATTTTTTCTACGGCTTCCCATTTAAGCATTCCTTTAGGATGATGAATCCCCTCTTCGTTAAGCACGCAAATAATTTTTCCGAAAAAATGCTTATTTAGGACTCGGAGTATCAGAAAAGGCAAAGAAAGGATAACGCATACCAAAACTGACGATTCTAAAGTAGATGGTAATTCGTATTGCCCGTACTTCCCCATAGCAAGCGAAAATACAGTAATTGAATAAGGAATGGCGATCATTAAAGAAAACAAAAAGATAAGTGGGACATTGAAGTACTGCCTTCGTATCTTTTTTCCATCAATGCTTCTCAGCTCATTTTTCTTCATCGTCGCACCGCCTTTCTGCCGTTATTATATCATGAATCCGATGCTTTTTCAAGTGAAATATTCGCCTTGCGCCGAATGTGAAATGATTCCCTTCGGAAATTGTGAAATATTTCTCTTCAGTCGATGTGAAATAAAATTCGCCGCTTCACATTTGCGGAGCAAATATTTCACAGCGAAGCTATTTCACATGGCGAAGCCATATTTCACTCGCCGAAGGCGAATTTCACTGAAAAAAGCCGTTTGCTTTTGCAAACGGCTTTTTTCATAACAGGGGCAGAAGGACGTCGAACTAACCTCGCGCAAGCGCGAGGCGACATAGCACGAAGAGAAGGTATAAAATCGTGCGTTTCGTCAGTGCTATGCACGGGTTCTCGTCGACCTCTACCTTTGGTAAAACAAAAAGCCGATGCGATGCATCGACTTTTCGTTTGTGATACCCTTTCAAAATCGATCCG
>JAFVXC010000017.1 GCA_017501345.1 Clostridia bacterium | reverse complement strand
GCCTGATGATGACGATACCACCGCAGACGTCGTAACCGACGGCGATGGCACCGATGCAGATACCGACGATGAGGATTCGGGCTGTGGCTCGGTCATCGGCGGAGCTACGGCACTCGTCGCACTCGCTCTGATCCTTCCCGCGGCGGCAGCTGTCCGCAAGAAGGATGAGGAATAATTCTCCTCATCCGTAAGTGAAATTTTTCGGGCTGTCTCAAAGAGACAGCCCGATCGAAAATGGCGAATTGGAACCCGCTATTTTCGGAAACTCGAACGTTTTTGACGCAGTTTCTCGGTGAATTTTATATTGCTTTTGTGGCAAAACGACGAATTTCATTCGTCGAGTTCTATTTCAGGGGCTCGTCTCACCTTAGTGAGACAGCCCCTTTTTGACACACTTCGACAAAAAGCCGCATAAAATGGAATGACCGCCGATAAGACGGTCACAGAAATTTATGAAAGGAAAGGTGAAACAACGAAGTGTATACTGAAAATATGACGGATACGATGCGTGCACGGATGGGAAACGACACCGACTGCGCGTGTGCCGAAAGGGAACACCACCACGGCGTGTGCGAATCGTCCTGGGGGCTTGACGGCTATCCCGTCGGAATGGTCTACGCGCCGATACAGCGATTCGATCGGATCCTTGATCTTGATACCGCCCTGCACCGGGGAACGATCTTTGAGGAGCTTGATCTGCCCTTTCTGTGCGTAGATCGTTCGAAAGGAGGGCGCTGTAATGGGTGAGAAGGAAATGAATGCACGGGTAGGGAACGGATGCACGGGATGTAGCTCGCATCCCCACGCGATGAATCGCGGAACGCCTTATTCCTGCCCCTATAATACCCGAATGGGCGGTGGAAGCCATTGCGGCTGCACGGGAAGGCCGGGCGTTGCGGGAAACCATCATCACCACACGGCAGGCGGTGCGCATCACTATCACGCAGACAACGTGCACGGTGTAAAGGCAAGGGAAGGGGCGTATCCTTCGAGCGGAGATGCGGTCTGCTGCGAGCTCACTGAGAAGTTGCGCAAGCTTGAGTTCGGCATTGTCGACGTGGCGCACTATCTGAACGCATATCCCGACTCGGATTGCGCTCTCGCGTACTATCATAAGCTGATCGAGGAGCGGAGCTGCCTCCTTGAAAGGATCAATGAGGAATGCGGTCCGATGACGCTTTACGACAACCGAAGCAAGACCTGCTGGAAATGGGTGGAGGGTCCGTGGCCCTGGCACCTTGACAGCAACTGAAAGGAGAAGGCAGTATGTGGATCTATGAAAAGAAGCTGCAGTACCCCGTAAAGATCAAAAACCCGAATCCGATGCTGGCACAGATCATAATCAGTCAGCTCGGTGGAGCGGACTGCAAAAACTGATGATTTTAGGCTTTGTATTCGGGATTTCAAATATAATAGTGAATTTCTACCCGCTTCTCGGGTTTGAAAAACACGATCTTTTTGACGATGGCTTTGAGGGCTTGGTTCTTCAGCTCCTCGGGAGCATCGGGGCTTTCGAGCAGATCGGCGGTCTGTTCGACCGTTTTGGCGAACGCGCGCAGATCAACGTCGGTGCGCTTTTCGTTTTGTTTTTGCTGCTCTTTTTTGAGCTTCTCAATCTCGGCTTCGATTCTTATCTTCGATGCTTTATAGTCAGAGAGGGAATCTACCCCGGCTTGATACGCTTGCCTTGCACGTTCAATCTTTAGGCGCTCGGCGGCGATCAGCTTTGCATAATCGACGCGCTCCTGTGAGGATGCCGTCTTTTTTTGTTGTGAAGACGTGTCGATGTCAAACATTAAGGTCCTTGCCGACTCTCTCAAGGCGTCGACCACCATTTTGTTTAAGATTGAGAGGGAAACGTAGTGTGACACCGGGCAGGTGCCGCGCGCGTATTTATGGCATTGCAGACCTTGATTACGCGGAGCATATACGAGCGTCGAGCCGCAGGTGTTGCACTTCACGAGCCCCTTGAGGGCGTACATATTCACGGAAGTGCTTTCACGGGTATATTTGACTCCCCGCCGCCTTCGCGCCTCCATAAGGCTCTGTGCGTCCTTGAAGACGGCTTCGGAGACGATCGGCACGTGTGTTGATCTTTTCAAGATATCCTCCGGGTTGTTATAATTCCGTTTCGACGCCGATCGACCGTTCGGGTTCCAACGGACATATCCGATGTAGCAGGGGTTGTTGATGATGTATTCGACTCCGCGGTTGTCGATCGGATTGCCGTAGTGGTTTTTAACTTCGAGCTTCAGAAGGTGGTCGGAAATCTGTCGTACCGTACTGCCGTTTACGAACATATCGAAGATCTGACGAACGATGGCGGCTTCCTCCTCGTTTACGATATACTCGCCATCCTTCATATTGTAGCCGTAGGGCGGGGCACAGTTTGGCTTGCCCCTTGTGGCACGTTCGGTCATACCGCGGCGCACCTCGTCGGAGAGGCGGATGAGGTAATACTCGTCCATCCATTCGATGATACGCTCGATCAGACCGCCGAAGGGGTTGTCCTGGATGGGCTCGGAAACCGAAACGACGTCGATCCCGTTCTTTCGGAGCAAGGACTTATAGACGATCGACTCCTCCTGATTTCTCGCAAAGCGTGAGAACTTCCACACGAGGATCACGTCGAAGAGCTTTTCCTTTTGCTTTGCGAGGGCGATCATATTATTGAATTGCTCTCTTTTCGCGGTGGACTTTGCGGAAATGCCATCGTCGTAGAAGATCAGCTCCTCGGGGAGCTCGATCTCGTTTCTTTTGCAATAATCGCGAATGAGCTTCAGCTGCGAATCAGGAGAAAACTCGTCCTGCCGCTCATCGGAAACGCGGATATAGGCTGCGGCTCTTTTCACTTGGTTTCTCCTTTCTCTTCAAGTGCTTTTTCAAATGCCTCCTCGGGGATCGTTTCAAACACACCGACCGCGTGTGCGAGGAAGATCATGTGCTTGCACAGATTTCTGCCCTTATCAAAATCGGGGCATTTGCACCCGTGAAGGGTAGTTTCGTACGTTTTGCTTCCGGAACGAATGGTAGCGGAGAGGGAGTTTTCTAAGTCGATTTGAACACTTATCACTTCAAGATCGGTCGAGGTTGCGTTTCTGATGCGGCTCGAATCTGTGTTTTCAAGCAAGCGTTCGGCTTGATTTCGACACTCTTCATACAAGGCGACGCGAATCGGATCTGCTTTGTCGCCTACTTTTTTGTTAAGAGCGAATATGTTTTTTACCTTTTCCCGGGCATCTGCTTCCGCACGTTCGATTATCTTGGCGGCCTCTTGTTTAGCATCTTCCTTTTGACAAGCTGCTTCAGTTTGTGCTCGGTCTATGATCTCTTCCGCTTCGCGCTCGGCGGCTTCTATGATCTGCTCTCTTATCTGCTTCTTTTCTAACTCAAAGGCTTCTCTATCTTCGAGGAGTTTTTGTTTTCCTTCTCGGACTTCTTGCTTGTCTCGCTCGACTTCTTTCTTGTCTTTCTCGATCTCCCTACAAAGCTTTTTATATTTCTCGATTTGGTTGTTTTCTTTTCTCTCGATCAGTAATCTTTTTTCTGTGAGTTGTAATCTCTTTTCTTTGATTGAATCCACGACCAAATAATATATATATTCAAGTGACATCCCTAACCACGGAAGCACTATTACTCCTATTACCGGAATTAAAAGAAGAACTGTGAGAAAATTCTCCATAAAATATGCCTCCGAATATTACTTCTGATTCTTTTTCTTTATAAATTCTTCAAAATTCTCATAGACCTCCCGTTCGAGAGGGCTTGTGAGAAATCTGCTTCGTTGGTACAGTAGCTCCATTCGCTCGGCGCGGATTTTGGCGGTGTCGTGCGGTACGCGGCATACGTCGGCAATTTCATCGGGTGTGTGCAGGTCGAGCCCACAGAGGACGCACGCGGGGCAGAGAAGGCGCAGAGCGAATTGATCGGCTTGCTGCTCGGATTTCGGTTTCCGCTTAAATTCCTCCACATCGGCGTATTTTAGTCGCTGTAACTCGTGGCCGAGAAAGATGTGTCCGAGCTCGTGCGCAACGGTGAAGCGGGATACTACGGTAGGTTGCAGATCGTCGTAGATGATGATCCATTTAATCCCGTTGTAGTATGCCTTTCCGCGTTCTCCCGGCAAGAGATCGTTTACCAGGCTGTTCCGGATCACGCGAATGTCCGCTTCGCGGGTGATCTTAAGAACGTCGATCGGCAGGGAGTCGAGGTGAAAATCTAACAGACACTTCCAAGCACTATCTCGCACATTTTTATATACCGCGTAATACATAGATTACACAAGCGGGTCGTCGGTGTTGGGTGTTCCCTCGATCCGGCTCCACTTTTCTTTGTCCTTCGTAATATATCGGTCCTTGTGGTGATCTTCGGAGGATGCAGCTTCGTACAGAATGACGCGGTTCTTGCTTTCGATCTCGTCACAAATATTCATCGTAGCCTGAATGATCTTCATGCGGCCCTCTTCGGTCGTTCCTCGGAACGTCTTGACGAGGGCCTTTTCTTGTCCGGAGAGATTTATGAGCTCTACATCGTCACTTGAGGGAGAGGGCTGCTCGGCGAACAGTTGGAGGTTTAGAGGATGACGAGAAAGAGGGGTTTTTCTGTCCTCGGAGGGCTGTTCTTCTTTCCCGAGAAGGTAATCGACGGATACGCCGAAGTAGTCGGCGATTTTCACGAGCGTTGCTTTTCTGGGTACAGATTTGTCGGTCCATTTTGAAAAAGCTGCATCTGAAAGACCCACAGCACAGCAAGCGACGGTTGGAGCAACTCCTTTTTTGTTACAAAGTTGAATAAAAATTTTTTTGAACATTATTAACTCCTTTACACAAAATCAGGAAACTCAGATTGTAGAGGTTGCACAAACTCAGAAAAAATCAGAAAATGGTATTGACAATCTGAGTTCACTGAGTTATAATGAATACACGGTTAGTACCGCAACCTCATTATACCACGGGGTTTTAGAAAAGTCAAGGAAAGGAGGGTGAAAAATGGCGGAGAGGGAAGAAACCGAAAAAACAGGAGGCGATGCCGAGATGATGAGTGACACGACACTGAAACGGCTGATCGAATATCTCAAATCGGTCGGATGGTCTGACACGGAGATCGTAAAGCTGCTTGACTACATAGCGGGCAAATAAAAAATAGCCGTTCGAGAACGACCACCAATCAACCTCGAACGACTATCCAAATCAGAAGCACGAGGGGAACGCTTCCGCCGCCCCTCTTGCTTCTCCATTCTATCACAAAACGGCGGGAATGTCAATAGAAAAAGGAGAAAAATATGGAAAATACGAAAAACGCACCTGTTGAGTTATATGAGCCCATTGAGCTGTATAAACCAGAAGAAGATAGTTGTATGGTGTTTGATGAGATCACTAAGTTGAAGCTCGCACACTTAGACGAGATCACCGAGCTGAAGCTCGCACACTTAGACGAGATCACCGAGCTGAAGCTCGCGCACAACGAGGAAAAGATGAAAATGTGCGATGAGCACCTCGAAGCAATCTCGAATTTAAAAGAGGGCGTGGACTATTTTTGCAAAAAGTATTCGGAAGCGAATAAAAAGTGCGTGAAGTTGTGTTTAGTCGCGCTTGTAGAGTGGCTTATAGCAGTAGCCGTGATTATTTATTGTTTTATCGTATGTTGAGAAAGGAGGAATTTGAATGTTTAACGGAAAAAAGTATCGCGAGCTGATGGATCAGCACGGTCTTTCGGAGGTGGACGTAGGGGAGCACATAGGATATACGTCTGTTATGGTGAACCACATTATACACGGAAGACGCCGACCGAGTCTTGAGCAGGCTGTCGGTATGGCAGAGCTTGTCGGGTGCACGGTGGACGAGCTGATAGTGAAGGAGGCATAGGAGGAGAAAGACAATGAAGCTCACGACATTAAAGCTCTTTCGACGGAAATGGGAGCTGACGCAGAGGCAGATGGCTAAGCGGATCGGGGTATCGTATTCGCTCTACGAAAAGGTGGAGAGAGGGAGGATGCGGCCCGGAAAATGGTTCGTCCAAGGGTTCAAGAAGGCGTTCCCGCACGCTGACGTCGATGAGATTCTGTTCCCGGACGAACGGTAAGTGGCTGTCATGTGCTTTCGCGTTATCATACACTCATAGAAAAGGAGGGATGCAAGAATGGGAACGAACGGATATACCGTACAATGCTATCTGAACGGCGAGCCGATCGACGAGCTCCCGCCCGAGGCGGTGAAGATCATGTCAGAGCGGCTCTCGCGGGTGGTGAGTGCTTACGTTTACACCCATCCGAAGGAGTGCGAGAAATACATAGAGTCGCTGAGAAAAAGAAATTCTGCACGGGAGGAGGCACCACGCGTGCCCTCTTGAGGGAGAAAATAAAAAGCCCCCGAGAGGGGGAGAAAGGAAGTACATCACTATGAGGAAGTTTTTAAGGAAGCTCAGAGAGGGCCTGATCTCTTTGTGGGACGGGATCCGCTTCGCCGCAATTCTGTGGAAAGGAGGGGGGGCGGATGGCAGAGACGAAAACGGTCTTTAAGGATGAGGGCTATGACCCGGGCAGCGGGTATACCATCTGGGAGTATGAGAACGGCACGCCGATCTATCAGTACACCGGATATTATCGCGGCGGCGACACGATGACGCTGTATCCGCATCACGCCCTTGTTAAGGGAACGGTGCGCGGAAAGCGATCTATTAAGGTCGCCGAGCTCGTACGGAACAGGAAAAAAGAATGAGAGCCGCAGCGGGAACGACGCTACGACTCTCGGGGTGCAATTTTGTGAAAATCTTGCACCCTTATTGTACCACATTTTTCAGGAAAAGTCAATAGGGAGAAGAAAATGAGTGAAAAAGAACCAAAGCGTCCCGGCAGATCGCCGAAGGAGAGCTTCGACTATTTTCCGCTCGATTGTGATTTCTTCGAAAATGACAAGATCAAAGCTCTTCGCAGGGCGCACGGTGCTGTCGGCATCTTAACGTATCTGAATATCCTTTGTCGCATCTATCGCAGTCACGGGTACTATTACGAGTTCCGGGACTTCGACGTGCTCGTAGAGGATATTGCAGAGCAGCTCGTTTCAAAGAATGACCGACGAAGGCACGTCTCAGCCTGCGTCCGAGAGTCCATCCGCTACTTAATAGATCACGAGATCCTCGACCGAGGCTTGATTGAACAGACCGTGATGACCGGGCACGCAATGCAAGAGAAATACATTGAGATGGTTCTGAGGAGCCGTCGCAAGCTCAAAATGGACGTCTACGTTTTGGTCGACGTCCGTCTTGTCATATCCAAATTTCGAATTTCTGCGGAAGAAATACCTATTTCTGCGGAAGAAATTGCAATTTCTGCGGAAGAAATGCAACAAAGTAAAAGAGAAAGAGAAAAAGAAAAAGATATACTCTCTCTCTTTAGCGCGCACGCGCGAGGAAAATATCAGAACGTGAACCTGACGGACGAGCAGGTGCGGGAGCTCGAGGAGAAGGGGGTACCACCTGACTACATCGATCATTTTTCGGAGAAGCTCCACGATCGACACTATACGTATCCCGATCATTTTTCGGCGATCCTCGATTGGTGGAAGGGAGACAAGAAGAAGTGGACTTCGGAGAGGGCGAAAAAAGAAGATCTCCCGGGAGAGGGATCCTCGTCGAATTTCGACACGGACGAGTTCTTTGAGGCGGCGCTGCGTCGCTCCTATGGGGAGCAGTATGATCAAATTTACAAGGACAAGAAGGAGGAAGAGACATGACAGAACACGTTATAACCGACGAGGAGCGCATCGATGCCCTCGCTCGTTTGATCGCAGAAGGGGCGGACAAGTCCTATGAGGAATGGAAGCGCGGTGTGAAGCGGCCCTCGGCGGTGTGTATCGCAGAGCATCTCGTGCAGAGCGGGGTCAGGATTGGGGGTGAGGGATGATGTCGCAACCCATTAAATGCCGCAGGTGCGGGAAGCAGGCGAAGAATCCGCAGTGGATCACGATCGACGGGACGACGTATGTGGTCTCGGTCTGCCCGGCGTGCTACACCTATCTCACGGAAAGCGACG
>JAFVXC010000016.1 GCA_017501345.1 Clostridia bacterium | reverse complement strand
CGTATGACGTGCATTATACCCTCACATCCGCAGGTAGCGGCAATTACACCCTCACCGTCACCGCCTCCGATGAATGGATCAACGCCGAGGACCGCGCCTTCCCCGTTACCATCGACCCGACGGTGACGAAAACGACGCAGTGCTACGACACCTATATTTTCTCCACCGCCCCGAATGCAAATTACTACTCGACAACACTCCTTCCGATCAACGATAATACCATTATATATTCTTGGTGGGCAATGCCCTATCTCCCTGATGAGGCAGTGATCACGAAAGCAAATTTGCACGTAATGCCGATCAATTTGGAGACGGGCGGAATCGCGATATCGGTATATAAAATGCTTGAGGAGATCTCTCCCGCCAGTATCACTTGGAATAGCGCAGCATCAACATTGACCAATTTTGGAATGGATCCTAGTCCATGCCGCACGACCTATGTGTCAGTGGGAGCGGTGCACAAAGCCCTTGATATTACATCGCTTGTCAGAGGTTGGTTTGCTGATCGCCCAAGCAACTTTGGTGTTGCTTTAAGAAAAGACGCAAACACGGCTAATAATAAGGCCTTACTATATTCTTGTGAGGCGGACAGCACCAAGCAGGCGTATCTTACGATCACCTATCGTCTCTTCGAGGATGGAGTTTATTTCATTCAAAATGTTGCAACCGGAAGATATATGGATGTAGAGGGACCGTCCCAAAACGAAGGTGCGATCATTCAGCAGTGGAGCTTTCACGGAGCCGATCAGTCTCGGTGGAGATTAACCCACGATACAAACGGCAATATTAAAATTCAATCGGAGTACAGCAGTCGCTATATAACGACAAACTCCGCAAGCCCCTCGGTGACGCAAACAAGCACCCTTAATGATTATTCCACTTGGGCATTTCAGCAGACCGATTCTGGAAATTATAAGATCGTTTGCACGGGGATCACTTCAGGTGCAAATGCTCTCAGTGTTCCGTCTTCCGCTAGTGGGAACGGCGCAGATCTTGTTATGACAACCTATACTGATGATAATAATTATTGTGATGAGTGGAAGTTATATTATTGCAAATACACCTATAATGTTCATCATTATTACGATCAAGGATTCAATCTTCGTTTTTCCGAAACGAATAAATCTGCGCTTTCTAAAATCAAAGAATATCAAATCGATACTTCGGAACGACTTTTAAAGCATTATGGGATCGACATAATTCCACAATACACATACTATACCTCAGTAGCAGATTCCTGCAGAATTACATCATTTGGTTCGATTAGCTTTTCGCATTTGGACGAAGAATGCACCCACAATGAAAAACATTTAACCCCCTCGGCATTGCGCGATAGCACGGGAAATGGAACCTCTAATACTGCGATAGTCATTTGGACGGGGCACATTCTTGAGGGAAATGAGCGTTCAGACGCTTCTCCTTCAAGACATTCTGTTGTAATTACTCCACATAACACGACAATTTTTCGTGACGGAGAATATGTTAATATAACAGCTACCGAGATATACAACCAAAGTTGCTTTACGCTTATTCACGAAATATCCCATTTATTTGGAGCACCCGATCATTATTGCTACGGAAAAGGCCAAAACGACAAGTGTGAAAATTTGGACTGTGATAAATGCCAATATTCATATAAAGAAACACGGGTTTGCATTATGGGAGAGTTGTGTATCGAACTTTTGGATGAAGAAAATATATATTGTAGTGATTGTACTTACATTATAAATACCCGTATTGGAGGAAATCATTAGGAGGTCAATTATGAAACGACGGTCCGTTTATGCTATTTTCATAGCTATATGTATCAGTTTTTCCTGTGTTCTCAGTGTTCACGGTACAAGCGAACCGAGTAATTTGTCAACCTCGGAGACAAACGATACAAATTATAGTGTTCCCCCCGCATCCATTTCCTTTAACTCGGTTGAGCAGCTCGCAGAATTTGCATTGTGTACCGATGAATCCGATCCGATGATACAGGAATACGCGGCGTCTTACTGCATAGATTCCGAGAGACTACTGACGGCCGCACGCGCTATTTCAAATCTTCCGCTCCCATTTGTCAAAAATCCAACGGAAGGGACTTCCTCCGGTATCAGATACTATTTTGACTATTCATTGTTAGAGATCATTCATAGGGTGAACGATATACAGTACAGATTCACGTACTCGACCGACAACTCACCGCCTACGCCCTTAACCTCGCCTGTTGAGCTTTCAAACGTGCAGATCGACACAATAACCGTAGATTTTCACAAATCTGATTCCGATCTGTTTGCGTGTGCATCAATTGATGGGCAATACTTCTACATTCTTATTTATCGGAATCGTTTCAAGCTTATCCGATACGCCGATCACAATGTGTTCCGTTTCCAAAAGCCCATAGATATTGCCTCTTCTCAAAAGCCCTCCGTTTCGGAGACCGAAAGTGAGGAAACTCTTAAACAAGGAGAGGAGGCAGGAAAGGTTGGGCTTTTCATAGCGATAGGTGCAGTAGCAGTCGTCGTGCTTGTATCCGCATTTTCTGTCATTCTGATCAAGAAAAAGAAGCTTACCGCCAAAACTCAAGAGGAGGAGCAATGATCTCACCCCCACGGCTGTGCCGTGGGGGTGCAAGGGCTCGTCCGAGCCGCCGCTGAACAAACCGAAAAAGGAAGGACAAGTCAGGTCGACTCGTCCTTCCTTTTTGTCTCTCAGGGCTTTATTCCGCCGCCCCGGGCTTGATGCCGCCCGTGGTCTCGACAACGTCCGCGCCAAACAGCAGCGCCTCCTCCATCTCCGCGTCGGTCCTGAGGATCCAGATGCCGAGGAGGAAGCCGTGCTGCTTCACAAGTGCCACGCGCTCCTTTGATGCAGGCAGAGCCTTGCACCACGCCGTTTTCTTGTTGCTTTCGAGGCGCATCCAGACATAGGTCCTGTGCCCCTTCGCAAAGCCCGCAAGCCGCTCGAGGTTTTCCTCTGTCACGTCACCGTCAAAGTGAAGCGGTGCCGTCGGGAAGCGCTTTGCATACCGCTCAAGGAGCGAGAGATCGGTCGAGGTCAGCCCGACCTTGTCGTTTCCGTGCTTTTCGACTATATCGAACACCATTTCGATCTGGCTCTCGGTAAATCTCTGCACGACGTTGTCGATCTTCGCCTCGATATCGACGCTCTTCATATAGTCGAGCGTCTGTGCAAGCGTCGGGATGTGCTCCCCGCAATACTTCTTGTCAAACCATTCTCCGATGTCGACGTCGGACAGCTCGGCGAAGGTCTTATCTGCGATATTGACGGGCTCCTCGCCAAATTTCTCACCCGCGATCCGTCCCGTACGGTTCAGCGTGCGGTCGTGCAGGATGACACAAACGTCATCCTTCGTGCATTTCGGATCGAATTCGATGATGTCATACCCCTGCTCTACGGCAAGGCGGAACGCCGCCATTGTGTTTTCGGGCGCATCGGATGCGACACCGCGGTGTGCCTGCAGTCTGCAGCTCGTGTTTCTGTACATAGTCTCTGTCTCCTTCTGTAATAATGAATAATCGATCAGGTTCGGTTCCGGCGGTACGCCGCGATCTTCTCCTCGATCCGCTTCGCCGCTCTTCCCGCGCGCGCATAATACTCCTCGGCGCTGACCGCCTCGTACATCTCGTGTCCCCTACTGATCAGCTCGAGCATCACGCTTCCCTCGTATGGGCTTTCGGCGATCTGCCGCGCAACGCGGTCAAAGTCGATCTTACCGTCGTACGGGATCATATGATGGTCGCCGTCGAGCATATTGTCGTGGATATGTACCGCCTTCAGCTCCTTGCCGAACATCGGCATAAACTGTCTCCCGGGGCTTGCATACGCCTCGTGTCCGACATCCCAGCAAAAGCCCGCGTCCTCAAACTGCTCAAGCATAAAAGCAAGATTTCCGTAGGGACGGACATTCTCACACGCAAGCGTCACGCCAAGCTCTCTCGCGCGGTCAAAGACCTGCACGAAGCGCTCGTAGCCACGCGTGTTCGGTCTCGGGGGCGTTGCCCCTGCCGTAACGTGCACAACAAGCGTCGGGACCTCGTACCGTGCACATTTTTCGACGCCGTCGAGGAGTCTCGCAAGCATTTCCTCACTTCGCTCGCTGTTTCTCCACATATCGTTGACGTTCGAGGTCTCTCTTGAGAGAGGACCGTGAAGGTTTTCCACCAGGATATCCGTCGTACCGATGACCCGCATATCCTCGTCGAGCGTCGGCGATTCGGTTCCGAGAAAGGTGCATTCAAAATTGTTTTTCTGCATCAGGGCGATCTGCGTTTCGGCATTCACCCCGGGGTAACAGCCCCAGCTGATTCCCAGTCTCATAACAACCTCCGATTTGCCGCTCTGCGGCATAAAAATTTCATTTCTTCTCCGCACGGATCTCCGCGATCTTTCTGTCGATCAGCGCCGCCGCTTTTCCTGCGTATTCGTAATACCCTGCGGGAGAAAGCGGATCGTACAGACGTCCCCAGCTCTTCTTCACCTCGAGCATCACGCTTCCCTCATACGAGCTTTGGGCGATCTGACGTACGACTCTGCCAAATCCGATCTGTCCGTCATACGGAAGTAAATGAAGATCTCCGCTCCGCAGATTATTGTCGTGAAGATGAAGCGCCTTGAGCCGTGAAGCAAAGAGTGGCATATGCCGTATTCTCTTATGCTCGAGCCCCTCGTGACCGCTGTCCCAGCAAAAACCCGCCTCGGGAAATTGACCGAGCAGATATGAGAGGATCTCAAAGAGGCAGACATTCTCAAACGCGACCGTCACGCCAAGCTCCCGTGCCCGATCGAAAAAACGCTGAAGGCGCAGAAGTCCGATCTCGGAGGGATACTGCGGTCGCCAGGTCGACGTCGGATGCACGACGAGCGTCTCTGCCTCGCATCTCACGCATTTTTCCAAGCAGTCAAGCAGCTCCGAAAGCGCGTCCTCTCCCCATTCGCCCGTCTCCCAGATATCGTCAATGCCTCTTCCATCCGCCGTCGGGAAGGGGGCGTGCAGGCTTTCAATGCAAATACCTGCCTCCCTGAGAAGCTCCGTCTCCTCATACAGCCGCTCCGAGCTGCTGTGCAGGAAGGTGCATTCGAAATTGTTCTTCTGCATCAAGGAAATGCGCGTTCTGTCGTCAAGCCCCTCGCAACAGTGGTAGTAGATCCCGAGCTTCATAGTCTCTCTCCTTTTTTCGAATCGATCTCCCGATCAAATCAATTTTTATTCCGCTTTCCCTCTCGTCGCCTTTTTTCACGGTGATCGCGGATCAAACCGAATACTGCGGCAACGAGCTGAACCACCGTTGTCAGAAAAACACCGTAATTCGGTATCACGACACAATAGATGAGCCACGGGATCATAGAAAATATTCCTATGATCCTCGTATGGTGTGGCTCCCTACAATAAAAGGCAAAGACCGCAACCGCACTTCCGATTGACGGCAACAGGCTCACGATCCCCATCCACGTAATAAGAGGAGCGAACCCCATCAAGGCAACAAACAGATACAACCAGATCCTGTGCGACGCCCACCTTTTGCTTCCGCGACGATAAAATACGAGCTCACGGGCAACAGAAATGAGGTTAATCAAAGCCCCAGTAGGAGCACCGATCATAAAGTTCTGAACGGCATATCCCACGTCACAGATCAGCTTTGCAGAAAGGATTCCGCGTCTGGTCTTAGCAGAATAAATAAAAAATCCAACAGCGGAGAGCAATAATCCGAGCACCTGCCCTGCCTCATTTAAGGTAATATCTCTCAGGAAAGCTCCCATACCGCAACCCCGCCCGCAGGCAATGCCGGATACCCCTCTGCGACAAACTCCTCCGAGGTATCGTTCCACACGGTCATGATGCGTTTGTCTCCAAGTGCATATTCCGCGCCCCAAACACCCTTCGGAAGCGGGATCGAAGGGAGGTCGAACCTTCCGTCCACGAAGAAATCAACGTATTTTTCCCGCAGTGCAACGAGAACCTCAAGATGATCCATATAATTCGGGCACTGCTCTAAGCTTTGATAGCGACATCTGTAAATACCAACATCGAACATAAGACCGTGAACGAACGCGTAGTTCAGTTCCTTCTTGTAAATGCTCTTTTCGTCGTGCGCGAAACGGTTCGAGATCTTCACCTCGGGGAAGGCATAGCGGAACATATACGGATACGCCGTGGGGGTATAGAACAGCGACGGTCCGTAGCCGTGCGTATAATCGGTCAGCGTACTGACACGGTCAAACGCCCACTCCGAGCCGAACCATGCATCCTCCCCGAGCTTTTCCCGCAGCATTCGTGCGGTATCAACTCTTTGCTGCGGTTCGAGGTCGATCCGCGCGCCATGCTCGTGGCTCTCGTCAAAGCAAAGATAAAAGCCGCAACCAAGCTCGTCAAAGAAAAGTCCGTTTGAGCCGAGCGAGAGATTCCTGTCCGCAACAGCGGAAAGCGCATCGCGCCACCCCTTTGTTCCAAAGCAGCCGGTAGCGAACACGGTATTTCCCATCCACCGAAGAAGGTTTCCGTTGTTTGAAAAATTATATACACGCCGATATTCGATCATATTGACGTTCTTCTTCGTATACCGATGACCGCCGTTTTGATAGAAATCACTCGTAACGCTCATCAGCATTCCGTCGGCGTACAATACAACGGTTCCGCCCGCTTCGTTGACCTTTCGGATGGCTTCCCGCAGTGCCGCTTCCCCACCGAGTGCCTCGTCGGTCGTTGCGTTCGGTTCACGGGAATTGAAGCATTCCTTTTCCCATCCGAACAGTAATATATGATGAATGCCTCGCTTCGCACCTTCCTCGTAAAGACGGGGGAGATCCGCGTACTTGTGGAAAATTTCGCCCGTCTGGTGCTTAAAAATGATGCGTTGCCAGCCGTGCATATGGCGAATGCTTTCCTTTGAGACGAGCCTTCCGTTCTGATCGATACGGGGCAGAAGCCAGGTCTCATTCGACCATTTACGGTAGGAATCCGCCACGTCACGCCAATCCCGATCGGATAACGAGATGCGATACCCCTGTAACGTTACCGTTTCTCTCTCCCGCAAAGCAGGAAACGAGCTGACCGAGAGAATGAGGCGAGGTGTTTTTTCTTCACGAGGACCGGTCCCGAGACTAAAAAGCGTCAAATGGCAGGCGTCCACAGAGCGACGCGAAAGGGACAGACAGTGCTCACCGCTTTGTATGGAAAGAAAGGGCATCGAAAGGGGACCCGGATAAGGGTAGCTTTTCCAGCTGTTTTTATAATCCGCCGACAGATACTCCGAATGTGCCGCTTGTGCCACTGCAAGCGGATTCTTCGCCCTTACGCCGAGTCCTGCGGGAATGTACAAAACATCGTTTGTAAAATCGTCTCCGAGACGGGTAGTCTCAAGGATCGGATACTGTAATTCATTGATCCGTACCGCTGCCTGATTATCGATCTTTACCGAAAAATCAAGCTCGTTCTCGATCTCACAAACCGTAAACACAAGGCCGATCGGAAAGACCGTTCCGTCCTCCGCAACCACCCGGTCATAGGTGATCACAATGCGTCCCTCCGAGATCTCTACCAGAGAGGGCTGCTGTTCGTGCGAATATACCCCAAGCTCCCGCTCTTTTTCGGGGTTACAATAGTCAAGGTGCATTCGAAAGAAGTCACCGTTCGAGCAAAAATGCGGAGAAAATCCTTCTCCTCCATAGGAAAGAAGATTTCCGTCAAAACGTGCGTGCAATGCTTTCATCATAATATAAGGATCCTTTCGTTTCTCGAATTTCGAGCCGTTGGCTCTCCTTATATTGTAGCATTACGATCGTATCCGGTAAATACATACGACGCACACATTTTTATACTTTTGTGAACCTCATCTCATCTTCACCTAATCATCTCGCCGATCCTTCGTCGGGCTCTGACGAAAGGTCTCTTTATAGACGCGCGAGAAATAATATACGTTTTCATATCCGAGATAATCCGCAACCTCGGACACGTTCATCGTTTCATATTTCAAAAGCTTCCGGGCATAGTCCATCTTCCCGCGCCTGATATATTCAGTTAGAGAGCAATCGTAATGCCGCCTGAACAAACGGGAAATATACGACCTTGAAAGTGAAAATCTCTCAGAAATCTCCCCTACGGATAGCTTCTCTGTAACGTTTTCTCTAATGTATTCGGTTATTCTTCGTAAAACGGGCGGAATCTTTTTATCTCTGTATTCCTCTTCGCCGATCGTACTGAGTAAAATCAGAATGCGCTCAAACTCGATGCAAAACAAAAGCTGTGAAGAATGTACGGGCTCCTTGCTCAGTGCGACACAGCACTCAAGCCGATGCATAAATTCGTCGTACCGCTCCGAAAGCTCGGTGTAGTCAGAAAGGCATATCCGTTTTGATGCGATATGCTGACACACCAGCGCACTTTCAGATGGATTGTACGAATAATGCGGTCTCGACGAGCAAAGCTCCATTTGTCCCCGAAAACGGAAGAAATAAAATTCGCACCCCTCATCGGTCAACAAACGGTACGGTGTTCCGCTCGGCACAAGCCATACGCTTCCCTTTGACAGCCGATACGTGAGCCCCGACGTCTCTCCAATCGCAGTACCGCTAACAACGAACACGAGAAGATTCCTTCCGATCGAACGCATTCGACGATGATCAGACGCTCTGCCGTGTCGGTAAAAGCGCCCCGCCATACCGCAAGTGATCATACTTGAAAGATCCAACTCATATAGCATCACAGATTTCCCTCACCGCACCCGAAGCCCCTTCGGGTAATAATTCTTCAGCCGTCCTCCCGACGCCTTGCCGCCACCGAGCGACACCGCCGTGTCCCCGATGCGGAGCAAGACCGCCGTGTATCCCTTGCATTCCGCGGGGACGTCGATCTCCTCGCCCGCAAGATAGCGCATAACGCGCGCGTCGTCACAGTCAAGAATGACGCGGCTCTGCATCTCTGCGCCAAACGCCATAAAGAAATGGTGATGCGGCACGATCCTCCCCTTCCGCACCTCTCCGATCGCCGCGCCGAGTGCGACAATTCCGTTTGGAACACACGGAAGCGGTGTCGTCTCCCACGCAGGGATCGTGACGGCATTCCCGCCGCGCACAGAGATCGCAGGGAGCGTGTGCCCGAGCGCTTCCTTCAGGAAGTCCTCGATCGCAGATGCATCCTGCCTTGACGGACGCGTAAAGCCGTCGTCCTTCACACCGCGTCGAAGCTCCGCGCGCGCCTCTTCCGAGCGGTACAATAGTGCAATAAATTGCCCTTCCCCCTTTGAAACGTGGGGATAGAAACGGCGGCAGAGCGAAAGCCCCGCAGAAAATCCGTCGGTAACGCCGTCCGACGTGCAAAAAGCGACGGCGTCAGCACACGGCACGAGCGAAAAGTCGGGATGCTCCGAAAGAAACGCCGCAACGACAGCCTCATTTTCCTCAACCGAGTAAGTACAGGTCGAATAGAGGAGATATCCTCCGGGGGAGACACATTTTGCTCCATTCGAGAGGATCTCTCGCTGGCGCTCGGCACACATTCTGACGTTTCCTTCGTTCCATTCAAGGATCGCACGGTCGTTCTTTCGGAACATTCCCTCTCCCGAGCAGGGCGCGTCACATACAACGAGGTCGAATACATCGGGATAAAGCTCCGCGAGCACGGCGGTGTCGAGATTCGTCACACAAACGCTCGTAAGCCCCATCCGCTCGACGTTCGACGCGAGGATACGGCTTCTCTGTGCATTATATTCGTTCGACAGAATGATGCTCCCCTCAGGCGCGCGGGACGCGAGCTGTGTCGTCTTCCCACCCGGGGCAGCGCACAGATCGAGCACGCGCATTCCCTTGCGGTCAAACACCGCGTCGGGGATCGCCGCAACCGCCGCCATCGCACCGGGATCCTGCATATAATAAGCGCCCGCCGCGTGGTAGGGGTGCTTCCCCGCCCCCGCCGACGCGGGAACGATAAAGCCGCCGTCGGCATACGGCAAGGCCTCGAACGAAAAGGGCGTATGCGCGGCGAATGTCCTCACCGACACCTTCCGCAGATTGACCCGAAGCCCCTTTACCGCCTCCTCGCGGCAGAATTCCTCATAAAAGCTATTATATTCCGCTCCGAGGAGCTTTTTCATACGCGTAGCAAATGCGATCGGCAGTTCCATATCGATCCTTTCCGAGAGAGAGACAGAGAAAAGGTGGGACGCAGTCCGCTCGCCGCAAAGAACGGCAATACGGCAGAGAGATACGTCCCACAACAGTATTATTTTGCGCAGTAGTTCGCGACCTTGTAGCGGTCAGCGATCTCCTGCTCGCGTTCTTTGACGAGCGCTCTCATCGCGTCGACCTCCTCCGCAGTAAACGGATCGAGATCTCCGTCCTTCAGCTTCTTCTTATACATACGGTCGACCGCAAGCGCCCAACGGATGTCGAGATCAACGATCTCTCCGTGGCGAACGGCTACGACGCGGTCGCTCTTGCCTTCAAGCAGAAGCTCGACGGCGCGGCATCCCATTTCGGTCGCAGTAAGACGGTCGGTGAGCGTCGGAACACCGCCTCGCGCGATATGTGCAAGACGGCAGAACTTGGTCTCGATGTCGTATTCGGTGTCAAGTCCGCATTCCTTGTTGATGCGCTTTGCGAGGTACTCGCCGTAGGGCTTCCCGTCCTCGGTGAAGCATCCCTCGGAAACGATCACAAGCATCGATCGCTTGCCGCTGTCGCGGAGCGATTTAATACGGGCAATAAAGCCCTCCTCGTCAAAGGGCTGCTCGGGGATCACCGTTCCGACAGCACCAACCGCAATACCCGTCTCAAGCGCGATCAGACCGCAGTTGCGTCCCATCACCTCGATGACGCTGCATCTCTTGTGCGACTCACAGGTGTTCTGGAGGCAGTCGGCAGTATAGAGAACGGTATTCATCGCGGTATCAAAGCCGATCGTGTAGTCGGTCGCGGTGATATCGTTGTCGATCGTGCCGGGAATGCCGATGGTCGGAATGCCCGCAAGCGTCATATCGGTGCCGCCGCGGAAGGTTCCGTCACCGCCAATAACGATGAGCGCGTCGATCTCGTTTTTACGGCAGGTCTCAGCCGCCTTTGCGACGCCCTCGGGCGTTGCGAATTCAAGGCAACGGGCAGACCAGAGCGCAGTTCCGCTGTGTGAGGTCAGTCCCGCAACCAAGTTCGGTGTGAGGAGCTCCATCGTGTCACTAAGCAGTCCCGCATATCCGCTGCGGATGCCGTAAACCTCGATCCCCTCCTCAAGTGCGCGAAGCGCCACCGCTCTGACGGCGGCATTCATTCCGGGCGCATCACCGCCCGAGGTCAATATTCCGATTCTTCTGAATTTTTTAGCCATTTCAGGTCCCTCCAAGGTCACCGTCCGCATTGGACGGCAAAAGCTTCATTTGATAATAATAGTATAAACGAAAGTCCGCAAAATATCAAGTACTTTCCCGAAAAAAGTGAAAATTTTGACAAAAAAGAAAATGGAGGGATCAAACGATCCCTCCGTTTTCAGCAGCCCGCAAAACGAGCTCTATGGCATTTGACGCCGAAACGGTGCGAATGTATGCGCGATCCCGCATCGGAGACAGCGCCAGCCGCCGCACCGAGGAGGAAAGGACTGCCTTTCCGTCGATGCCCTTCGTTTTCATTGCAATGCCGATATAGACCGTGCCGACAGGACACTCGGGCGTGCCGCCTCCCGGACCCGCAAGTCCCGTAGCAGAAACGCCGATGTCACTTCCGAGGCGCTCGAGCACGCCGATCGCCATCTCTCTCGCACATTCTGCGGATATCTCGGTGTACCTGTCAAGCGTTTCGAAGGAAACACCGAGGAGCGACTGCTTCACTGCATTCCGGTAAGTAATGCACCCACCGAGAAAAGCTCCCGACGCACCGGGTACCGATGCAAGCCGTTCTCCGATCATACCGCCCGTCAGCGATTCCGCGACCGCAACGGTCAGCTCCCGCTTGAGAAGCGCACGGATCGCCGCCTCCTCGAGCGAGTGCACGTCGATTCCGTAAATATAGGGCTGAAGCCCCGATGCCCGCACCTGTGCGATCATTTTGTCGCACATCGCGGCGGCACTCTTTTCATCCTTTGCCCGCGCCGTCACGCGGAAACGTACCTCGCCCGCCTGACAGTAGGGTGCAAGAGTCGGATTCACGCTCTCCTCCATCAGGGTACGGACGTACCCCTCGGCCTGCGATTCACCGATACCGAAGAGGTGAATGTTCTTACTGAGAAGCACCTCGTCCGAGCGTGAACGGAGATAGGGTGCGATCTGTTCTTCAAAGATCGGCTCAAGCTCGCGAGGTGGTCCCGGTAGCATAATGACGGTCTTCCCCGTTACGTCGTCCGTAAGAGCGAATGCGGGAGCCGTGCCGTAATCGTTCGGGAATACGGTCGCGCCCTCGGGCACCATCGCCTGCTTCACATTGTTCTCGGGCATTTCGCGGTTCGTTCGCGCGAAATAGGCGCGGATGCGCTCGAGCGACTCCTCGTGAAGGACGGTCTGTCTGCCGAAAAACGCGGCGACCGTTTCCTTCGTCAGATCGTCGTAGGTCGGACCGAGCCCACCCGATGTGATCACGAGATCCGCGTACAGAAGCGCATCCGAAAGCGCCTGACGGAGCCGTCTCGGATTGTCCCCGACCACCGTCTGGCGGTAAACGGGAATCCCGAGTGCTGCAAGGGCGCGTGAAAGAAACGCCGCGTTCGTGTTGACGATATCACCGAGCAGAAGCTCGGTTCCAACGCACAGGATCTCCGCCGAGGAGAACCCACTCGCTTCAGTACGGACTTCCATATCCGTTATCTCCTTACTGCGTTGCGGATCGGCTTACTCTTCCTCTTCGCCGTCCTCGGGAATGTCCTCACCGTCCTCGGGGAGCTCCTCTTCACTGCTTTCACCATCCTCGCCCATTACGGTAACCGCGGACGCCTGGATGTAAACTCTCTGCTCGACACCGAGATCGGTGTGGAAGTAATAGACGCTGTACCAAAGACCGTCCTCGCTGACCGATACAGCCTCGATCTGGGTTCCCTTCGTAAGGGTCGCAACCGTTTCGGAAATGCTCGTGTCGGTCGACGCGATGCTATACAGGATCGTGCCGTCTGCCTTTACCTCAAGCGTTGCCTCGTATTCGGTGAATTCGATCTCCCCCGAGTCCTCGGCATCGGTATGCCCGTCGACCTCAAGATAAAGCTCGTAGCCACCGTGGCTGACGACGCTCCACTTCTCGTTGTACTTGACACGGGTGAGCTTCACGCCCTCTTCAAGGTAGTCAAAGAGCGTAGCATCGGTTGCAAGCGGCGCGGTGTAAAGAGCGACATCGGAGCCGACAACGGTAACCGTATCGTTCGTTTCGGTGAACGTAGGCTCCTCCGTGGGCGCGGTCTTGGATACGCACTCGGTGGAAATGTAGTATTTCACACCTTCAACCAGGATCACGCTCCACTCGGTATTGTAGGCAACACGGTTCAGCTCGTCACCCCACGCGACGCGACCAACGAGATTATTCTCGTATATGTCGGGTGCGCTTCTGTAATATGCGCCCGCAACAGTCAGATAAACGGTCTCGTCCACCTCGGTCGCATCCTGAAGACCGGGAGCCGCAGAGCCACCGGTGGTCTCGGCATCTCCGCCCGTCGTCTCGTCGGTGTCGTCGGATTCGCCGCTGCCTTCACCGTCACCGGCAGTCGTTACGTCGTCGGGATCGGTACTTCCACCGGTCGTCTCAGCCGAGCCCGACTCGGGGCCGTTACCGCCGCCGGTCGTTTCGTCGGAATTACCCGTAGAGCCCTGGCCGCACGCAACGGCGGTCATAACCAAAAGCAGTGCCAGGATAAGTACGATGATCTTTTTCATAATTTTTTACTCCTTAACATTTTTGTTTGTTCGGACAGTACATAGTAGGCATTATATACAAAATAGATTGTACCATACAAAAAAGACTTTGTAAATAGGAAACAGAAAATTTTTTCAAAAAGTTTTGTATTTTTTTCAAATAACCGCATTTTTCGCAGAGATACTTGAAAAAAACGCAGGAAACCTTTATAATAATTACAGAAGCCGTCACGCACACCGACCGCTCCGTCAGAAAAAATCACACAAAAAAGTTACACATCGGAGGAGTTATGAAGCAAGGTCTCTGTTCCCTTTGTCCCCGCGCCTGCAATGCCGACCGCACCGAGCACCTCGGCGTTTGCCGTATGCCGAATACCGTTCATATCGCCCGTGCCGATCTTCACAGATGGGAGGAGCCGCCGATCAGCGGCACACAAGGCTCGGGAACGGTCTTCTTCTCGGGCTGTACCCTCAGATGCGTCTTCTGTCAGAACCGCGTGATCAGTCACGACGGCGGCGGCAAGGAGATCTCCATACGAGCGCTCGGTGAAAAAATGCTCGCCCTCCAGAGTAAGGGTGCGCATAACCTGAACCTCGTCACAGGCACGCAATTCGTGCCGCAGATCCTCGAGGCGCTCAGAGAGATCAGATCCGACCTATATATCCCCGTCGTCTGGAACACGAGCGGCTACGAAACGGAGGAAACGGTCGACGCGCTGTCCGAATTCGTCAGCGTCTGGCTTCCCGACTTCAAATACGCATCGGGCGATCTCTCCGCCCGTCTCTCGGGGGCGAGAGATTACCCGGAGGTCGCAGCAAGAGCGATCAGACGGATGTACGAGCACGCAGGCGCGTTCACGGCCGACACCGACGGCATCTGCACATCGGGGGTGCTCGTGCGCCATCTCGTTCTGCCCGGACAGCGAAAGGATTCCCTTGCGGTGCTCGACCGTCTCAGAGAGATCGTCCCACCCACGGACGTTCGTCTATCCCTGATGTGGCAGTACACCCCCGAATTTCTGCCCGAAGGCGCAGAATACGACACCCTGCGCCGCCGCGTCACGACCTTCGAATACGATTCGGTGAGGAAGCACGCGCTCTCCCTCGGTTTTACGGGCTTCGAGCAGGACAGATCTGCGGCAACGAAGGCGTATACTCCCGATTTTGAAATATAAATAATGAAATGGGCCGACCTCGGTCTGCACCCCGTTCCCGAAAATCTTCCTTAAGTTTTATCTACGGATCATCGCCGCTTCAGAAGGGGGATATTTCAGCGCGCGTAAATCGAGCTTTGATTTACCGCTGACAGTGCAAACCGTTCAAACAGCCCTTTTCTTATTTTTTCTGATTCTCTGTTAGGTTTTGATGAATTTTGTCGTATATAGTATATTAAGTAATATATAAGTTTAATATCATGCTTTCCCCCAACCCCAATGACGGAGGTTTTCAAAACAGATATGAAAAAAATTTCTTTATTCGAGCTTCTCAGCGAGATCAGCCCGAAGCTCCTTGAAGCGGAGGAGGTCGCGGCACGCACCATCGCCAAGAAGCGCCGTAAGCGAAGGATAAAGCACGGCGGCATCGTGCTTCTCGTCTTTCTCTTTCTCCTCCCGGCTAAAAGCTTCCTTTCAAAGAAGCTTGACCCTCTTCAGTTCTTCGGCTCCTTCACGTCCGACGAGACGACCGTCTCAGAGCTATCCCCCCTGCCCGATGCTCCGTCCGTGTCGAAGCCGACCACCGATCCCGAAGCATCATCCGAGCCCGCAGCAGTCGTGCCCGAGATCACCGAGCCGTCGTCCCTGCCCGATGCTCCATCCGTGTCGAAGCCGATCGTCGATCCGGAAGCCTCGTCCGAGCCCACAACGGTCGGGCCTGAGAGCACCGAACCCGCCCCTGCCTTTATCCTCCCCGTGCAAGGCACACTCATACAAAAGTACGACCCCGATCTGCAGATATACCAACCCGGTATGGGGATGTACGCCGCGCATGACGGCGTCGACGTCAAGACCGAAGCCGGTGCGCCCGTCCTCGCGGCGGCAGACGGAAGGATCACGAGAATCTGGATGGATCCGTATTACGGAGCCTGTCTGGCGATCGAGCACGAAAACAACGCCTTCACGATTTACAAAAATCTTTCCACCACACTCCCCCCGGGCATCGCAGAGGGCGTATCGGTCACGCAGGGGATGACCGTCGCCACAGTCGGAACCACCTCCTTGGAGGAGCCGAGGGGCACCCCCTTCCTGCATTTCGAGATGACGAAGGACGCGCTCTACGTCGATCCGCTCGACTATCTGGACGAGGCTCCCTGGATGAGCACCGAATAATTTTTTGAAAAATCAGTTCTCCCTTGTTAGGTTTCATTCCTTTTTGTCGTTTATTATATAAAAGGGTGGAAATGTATCAAAGCAAGGGATACGGAGGTATTATGGAAGACCACGAGATCATCGTGCTTTACAATTGCCGCAACGAGCAAGCTATCGTTGAAAGCGACAAAAAATACGGAAAATACTGTTACCGTATCGCATATAATATCCTTTCAAGCAACGAGGACTCGGAGGAATGCGTGAACGATACCTGGCTTCGCACCTGGAATGCGATCCCGCCCGCAGTGCCTCCCTCCCTGAAATTCTTCGTCGCCAAGATTACGCGAAACCTCTCCATCGACCGTTATCGGAAAAGTCACCGCGCAAAGCGCGGCACCGGAAGCACGGAGCTGCAGTTTGAGGACGCGCTGGGATCGGTCGTCCTGAAAAGCACAGACGACGTCTCCGCCATCTCTCGTCAGCTTTCCGACGATCTGGACAGCTTTCTCAATTCCCTGAGCGAACGCGACGCCTTCGTTTTCATCCGCCGTTATTTCTTCTTCGACAGTGCCAAAGCGATCGCAAGGCGCTACGACCTGAAGGAGGAGCACGTCTTCGTCATTCTTTCGAGAACACGTCAAAAGCTCCGCGAATACCTTACGGAAAAGGGGTACACGGTCTGAGGCGGACATATCTCCTCCATCTGCTCACCACACGTTGACTTACGGTAGAGGGTCCTTACACAGCCTTTTGTCCCCGGGGAAAGCTTTGATCAGGAAAAATTTACTATTACGTCTTAAAAGCAATAGTAATTTTTTATAAAAAACCAAATAATATAGAAGCTATGGAGGAAAATTATTATGCAAGTAGCGGAAAAGAAATTGAATTGTCTGAAGGGTACTATGAGGGCAAATATGCCTAATGTTGGTACCATTGAAGGAAGCGTAAATGCTTCTCTCAAGGGCGGAAAAAAGCAGATCTCTATCGACAAGGAAGGAAACGTAATATTCTGGATCGTTAATGATTTTGATGTTACCGTTACCGCCGAGGATATCGTTGACTGTAAGGTAGCTTCTTCCGGTCGTTGGATCATGCGCGGTAGTAATATCAAGGACGGAGATACGACCATCACAGAATACTGGTATGGAACTTACCTTGATCTTAAGTTTGCTGACGGCACGACCGGTCGTATGGGCGTTAAGATCTTCAGCGTTGCAGGAACCGACATTTGGAAGCCCGGCTTCGGCGATATTCCCTGCGTAAACGGCTGGCTCGCACCCAATGGAGCAAGAGATGAGCATTACAATGATGATTTTTGCCCTGAGAACTATACTCCCAACGTAGAAGGCTACTATAAATCTTATAACAAAAAGAACCTTTGGAAGAAGCTTGATAGCATTCTTAAGCTCAGCGAGCGCTTCCCCGACGGATTTGAGAACGGTATGCCTAAGGGCTCTTATGTAAACGATGCCGGAAAGAGCACCCTTTACGTAAAAAAGTCTGATTAATTGCGATGTTGAAACAGGCATATTCCAAACGGGTCCGTACCGATGCGGAAAGTATAGCGCTTGTTGAAAAATATTTACAAAGAGAGCTGGTACGCCCCAACACAAAATGGGGTGTACCGGTTTTCATAGGGATACTTACAGCTGTTCTGCCATTCGGCATCGGATACGCCGCTTTGCATTTTCTTCGGTTTTTATCGCCCGTGTGGTGTTATATCGTGAGCTATGCCGTTTTCGGTTTGCTTTTATTACGGCTGTTCCTGATCAAGCTTGTCGAATGCTATCAGCATTACGCGAAGGAGGAATTACGCAGATTCTGTATGTGTATGCCCTCCTGCTCCGAGTATGCGATCGCGGTTCTGAAAAAGTATCCTATCTTTGTTGCAATCTTCAAAATCATTTTCAGACTGACCGTAACCTGTGACGGAGAAAAGAAGATCGATCCGCCGTGAGGCCGCGATCGTATCATCATTACCAATCAAGCCGAACGGCGCTTTAACAAGAATCACAAAAAAGGAGAAGGATTTATGGCAAGAACAGAAACGATCAAGGATTCGGCATTTCGCAGCATTGCGATTCTGACCTACGAGGACAACGGAGACATCAAGGTACAGGATTGGCAATCGCGTATGGTCGTCGGATATTACAGAAAGAACCGTGACGTAACGACCGACTTCTACGGTCGTATTATTGCACGCGGCAACGCCGTCGGTATGTTGATCGGAAGAAGGTAATCCCCGATCGGCAACGAAATTCGCTTGGCGAATGAAGCACTAACATAAACAAAGGGGCTGTGTCCGGAATGACGCAGCCCCTATTTTCTTCAGCCTTCCGATATGGCCGCTCCCTTGATCATTTCCCGCAGCGCGAAAAGCGCCTTGTCAAGTCCGCCGATCTCGTCGATCAGCCCGAGGGCGACTGCCTCCTTCCCGTCCACGATCGATCCGACGTCGGTCGCGAGCTGGTCGGGGCGCATCATAAGCTCAAGGATCTTCTCCCGTTCGGCGCGGGAATGCGCACAGATGAACGAGACGATCCGCTCCTGCATCTCGGTAAAATAGCGGAAGGACTGCGGCACGCCGACCACCATTCCGTTCATCCTGACGGGATGGATCGTCATCGTCGCGCTCGGCACGATGAACGACCGCTTTCCCGATACCGCAAGCGGCACACCGATCGAATGCCCGCCCCCAAGCACGAGCGTTACGACGGGCTTCTGCATCGACGCCAGCATCTCCGAGATCGCAAGCCCCGCCTCGACGTCTCCGCCCATCGTATTCAGCACGACGAGGATCCCCTTTACGTCCTCGCTCTCCTCGAGTGCAACGAGCAGCGGGATCACGTGCTCGTACTTCGTCGCCTTCTGATCCGACGGAAGCATATAGTGCCCCTCGATCTGTCCGATGATCGAGAGACAGTGGATCGATTCCTCCCCACCTCTCATAGCGACCGTTCCCGTCTTGCAAATCTCCTCGAGCTTCTCCGCCGTGATCGCCTCGCTGTTTTCGTTTTTCTCGTTGTTTTCGTTTTTTTCCTTCGTTTCGTCCACTGCCTTCGTCCTCCGCCTCTCTATGTTTTCGTACGGTTAGCATTCCCTTCTGCACGCCGCTTTATCCGTGCGAGACATTGAATCGCGCCCGCTTGTCAAAAATCTGACAAAAAGTCGTGCAAAATCGCAAAAAGCCTCTTTACAAATTGAGGGATATGTGTTATACTGATTAGGTATGGAATGTCCGCACAGCGGCAATTTCTTTCTTTGTAAAAGAAAATAAGAATAAAGAGAGGTACTTTCACAATGAAGGTTCTTGTTGAAACATCTGCAAGACACATTCACCTGACCGATGAGGCAGTTGAAGCACTTTACGGCAAGGGAGCAAAGCTCGAGGTCAAGAAGATGCTCAGCCAGCCCGGTCAGTTCGCTTGCGCAAATGAAAAGATCAAGCTCGTCGGCCCTAAGGGTGAGCTGATGGCAAGCGTTCTCGGTCCGACCCGTCCCCAGAATCAGGTCGAGCTTTCCTTCTCCGACGCACGCACCCTCGGATTTAAGTCGGTTCCTGTCAGAGAGAGCGGCAAGGTTGAGGGCACACCCGGCATCAAGCTCGTCGGCCCCGCAGGCGAGATTGAGATCACGGAGGGCGTTATGATCGCAAAGCGCCACATCCATATGACCCCCGCAGACGCTGAAGAGGCAGGCATCGAAAACGGTCAGATCGTCAAGGTCAGACTCGACACCGCCCGTCCCCTCGTTTTCGACGACGTCGTTGCAAGAGTCAACCCCACCTACGCACTCGCAATGCACATCGATACCGATGAATGCAACGCAGCCTCTGCCTTCGGCGAGGTTTACGGCGAGATCATCAAGTGATCCGGGTGCTTTCGACTATGAAAAAGGTAAAGCTCGTTTTTCAGGGCGACAGCATCACCGACGCGCACAGAGACAGACGCAATTACCACAATATGGGACAGGGGTATCCCCTCTATGCGTCCGAAAATCTGAAAGAAATGTTCCCCGATACCGAGTTTGACTTCTACAATTTCGGCATCAGCGGCAACCGTACCTGCCAGCTCTTCGACCGTCTCTATGACGACGCGATCGCGTTCGATCCCGACATCATCTCGATCCTGATCGGCATCAACGATATCTGGCACCGCTACGGTTCGCACAAGATCGCGACAACCGACGCGCAGATCGCGACGAATTACCGCGCGATCCTCGAGCGTCTCAAGAAGGAAACGCACGCAAAGATCGTCATACTCTCCCCCTTCCTCCTCGACTGTGAGGACAAGGAGGCAATGCGCGATGATCTGAAGACCGTTCTTCCGATCATCGAAGGACTCGCGAAGGAATTCGCCGACGTCTATATCCCGCTGAACGAGCACTTCGACGAGGCGCTGAAGACTCAGCCCGAGCCGAAGTATTACTCCGCGGACGGCGTTCATCCGAACGCAAACGGCTCTGCCTTTATCGGAAGAATATACGCCGAGGCACTAAAGCCTATCCTGTAAGTTTATTATTTTTATCAAAGGAGATAGAATCATGAGCAAAGAATTTTCTTGTGAATACGCCATGAGCACCGAGGTCGCTCATATGGGCTGTGTCACAAAGGGCTGCGACCACGGTCCCGCTCCCATTCCGGAGGAGGGCAAGTGGGTTCAGTCGAAGCAGATCACCGACATTTCGGGCTATACCCACGGCATCGGCTGGTGTGCTCCCCAGCAGGGCGGCTGTAAGCTCTCCCTCAACGTAAAGAACGGTATCATCGAGGAGGCTCTCGTCGAGACCATCGGCTGCTCGGGTATGACCCACTCCGCAGCAATGGCAGCAGAGATCCTTCCCGGCAAGACCCTTCTTGAGGCACTGAACACCGACCTCGTCTGCGACGCGATCAACACCGCAATGCGCGAGCTCTTCCTTCAGATCGTTTACGGTCGTACCCAGTCTGCATTCTCCGAGGGCGGTCTCGTCATCGGCGCAGGTATGGAGGACCTCGGCAAGGGCGCACGCTCGATGGTCGGCACGATGTACGGCACCAAGGCAAAGGGTGTTCGTTACCTCGAAATGACCGAGGGCTACTGCACCAGAATGGCACTCGACAAGAACGACGAGGTCATCGGCTACGAATTCGTTTCTCTCGGTAAGATGACCGACCTCATCAAGAAGGGCGTTGAGCCGAACGAAGCATACAAGCAGTCTATGGGCACGTACGGCCGCTTCGCTGATGCGGTCAAGTACATCGACCCGAGACACGAATAATCAAGGAGGAAGAACGTAATGGCACAGTTTGAAGGTTATGAAAGACGCGAGGCGAAGATCCTCGCCGCTCTTAAGGAATACGGCATTTCCTCTATTGATGAGTGCAAGGAAATCTGCGCTTCGAAGGGCATCGACCCCTACAAGATCGTAGAGGAGACCCAGCCGATCGCATTTGAAAACGCAAAGTGGGCTTACACCGTAGGCGCCGCTATCGCAATCAAGAAGGGCTGCAAGAAGGCTTCCGACGCCGCTGCCGCTATCGGTATCGGTCTGCAGGCATTCTGCATTCCCGGCTCTGTCGCAGAAAACCGTAAGGTCGGTCTCGGCCACGGTAACCTCGGCGCAATGCTCCTCTCTGACGAGACCGAGTGCTTCTGCTTCCTCGCAGGCCACGAGTCCTTCGCAGCAGCAGAGGGCGCGATCAAGATCGCACTGAACGCAAACAAGGTCCGCTCGAAGGATCTCCGCGTTATCCTGAACGGTCTCGGCAAGGACGCCGCTTACATCATTTCGAGAATCAACGGCTTCACCTACGTTGAGACCAAGTTCGACCCCGCTACCGAAGAGGTCTCGGTCGTTCGTGAGGTTCCCTTCTCCGACGGTCCCCGCGCGAAGGTCAAGTGCTACGGCTCTGACAGCGTTCCGGAGGGCGTTGCAATTATGAGACTCGAAAACGTCGGCGTTTCGATCACCGGTAACTCGACGAACCCCACCCGCTTCCAGCATCCCGTTGCAGGCACCTACAAGAAGTGGGCGATCGAGAACGGCAAGAAGTACTTCTCTGTCGCATCGGGCGGCGGTACGGGACGTACCCTCCACCCCGACAATATGGCAGCAGGCCCCGCTTCGTACGGTATGACCGATACGATGGGTCGTATGCACAGTGACGCGCAGTTCGCAGGCTCGTCCTCGGTTCCCGCTCACGTCGAGATGATGGGTCTCATCGGCGCAGGTAACAACCCGATGGTCGGTATGACCGTTGCGGTTGCGGTTGCGATCGAAGAGGCTTGCAAATAAGTCTTGATTTTACTGGCTTTCGGAGCTTTTTGGAGCTTTCGTAAAGCATTGTAGAAATCTGATTGCTGAAAATCAATAACAAAAAAGTTGGACACATCATTTACGTGTTTTTGCACGGTGATGTGTCCAATATTTTTTAATATCAAAAATGCGTCAGTCAAGATCAAGAACGAAAGCTATCTGCTTGCGATAATTTTGTCTGCAGTAATTTTCCCACGATTTCCTCTTCAAGAATCGGCTTGTTGCCATCTCGAAGTATTCGTACGGCGTTGTCCGCCATGCACTTTGCTATAAGCGAAAACCCCTTTTCGTTGATATGCGGATTTTTAAACCCCAGATAACTGTCTCGACAATTCTGATATTCATCGAGAGGCTCTTTAACAAACCACCCCGCTGATTCAACAGCCTTATGTTCCATAAAGGACATTGCGCGTGTAATGATATAGCAATTATTGTTTTCTTGACAAAACTGCTCCTGCGCTTCCATGATTTCGTGGATTTTGTTTTCACCTCTTACCGTCCAGTAGCCAACTCTCACGCAAAAAAAGTGCGTAAATCCAAGATTCTTTAAGTGCCTCCACAAAATCTCCAAGCGCATCTTGTACAGAACTCTGCCGATTGCTGCATCAGATTCTCCCTGACACCATACGAATACCCTTGCGCTCATATCTTCCCCTGCAAAGCACATTTCCGCATCGGCAAAAAAATCCTTGACCTTCTTATCAAAATACGCGGACGCACCTTCCCACATTGTGTTATTCGAAACGATCGCAAAGCCTGCAGAGATTGCTTTATTGTATTTTACAACTCTTTGATTGTATTCCTTAAGCATATCACCGTTGAAATAGTGCATAATGGATACGCCGCCCTTTGCGATATGAGCATAGGCGCAGCATTGTCCCCGTTTTTCCCATTCGGACGCAAAAATGGGAGCCATTGAAGGTCCTGCGGCCATACTTGATTCGCTAAAAAAATCAAACGGATACTCTTCGTATCTCTCCGCATTTTTCAAATTACACATTGCAGGGCAAAAGTACGTGTTTTCAGAATATTTATCCAGCCTGCTTTTTCCGTTTGCATCAACATTCTGCAAGGAGTATGCCATCTTAAGAGCCGCATCAGTATACGAGAACTCACCGCATGGATATCCTGCGGTTACAAACTCGCCGCTTGCCGCCCCCAACCGCCTTACCTTATGCTTATACTCATATGAATCAGACGCCGAAACGTGCCTCTTGGGCGGAAGAACCGCCGCCCCCATCATATTTGATTGACCCCCAAAAACAAATAAATCTCTTTTTTTCATATGCTATTTACTCTAATTCGGGAAGAACTCCGAAAACAAGATACATAGGATAATCTTTTATCGGTATGTTGCGCAATGTGTGAGTACCAAACTTATCGCTATTTAGTATGCCTTCGGGTAACTCATAAACCGAGCCGTCAAAAGGATCTATAAGGTGAACCTCTCCGGGAATTGATGCTTGAACAGATATAGAGCCCTCATATGTGGATGTCATAAGTTCAGTTGGATACCAATATGCCACAGCATATGCGCCATTGTCCAGCTTAAAGCCACCATACGTAATATCCGAAGCTTTTAATGCGGTAGCATATCCTGTGTGCTTAGCAGACTCCTCGATGATAAATATAGGTAGATCTATATTTTCAAGCACTCCTCCCAATACAGCACACATATTTTGCAGAGCATAATATGAGGGATTAAGAGTATAGTTTCCAACAGGGAAACCATCATCATCAAAATCACTTGAAAGAACACCAAAGTAACCATAATCCATATACGTCGCTTTATTGCCAATAATTCCTCGATGTGCCTCTATCATATTGACACTACTGAAATAAGACGTAAATTTAACACCCATAATGAGATCAGCTGTCAAGTGACGTAACAACCAGCGCGCTTGTTTATCAAGCGTCCACGAGCCGCCGGCAAGTACGCCGCCATGACCGCCCGGACGTGACGGTGCGCCTGACTCACCCTGCACGATATCCAGCTTGGGATTGTATAAGCTTGCAAACCCCCTGATTCCTTTTACCTTTTGAACAATGTTTCTATCGTCATATACGTATTCATGGAAAGATATTGCGTCGATCACGTCAGCCATACCCGTTCTGAGCACCTCATTAAAATACTGGCCCGGATACAGCTTACTAATAGACCCACCTATGATATACGCATTCGGATCTGCCTTCCTTATAGCGTCTGCCGTCCAAACGGCAAGTCTTCCATACTCAGTTGCGTTAACTCCGGACTTCCAAGCGTAGCCCTCATCAGGCTCGTTCCATATTTCATATTCTCTTACTCGTCCCTTGAAATGACTTACGGTAGCTTGAACGTAATTGTACCACGCATTACGTTGCTCATCTGTATGTACCGGTGGACAACCCACTGCACCAAAAACTGTTTTCGCTGTATCATCATACAGACCGTTTCCATAGCAAAGACACATCCACGGTTGCATACCTCGTTCCAATAGATTGTCGACAATCTCGTCAAGCCATGAAAAATCATATACCCCCGGCGTTTTTTCTGTTCTTTGCCACCCCGATTGAATGCGTACCCATTTGACACCTATATTTGCCAGTTTATCATAAACCTTGCTTGGATCAAAAGCTGCTCTGTCTAATTTTTCCAAACCAATGCCAAGTCTCGACTCCTTGAAGTCAGATGCACAGCGAGCCTTGATCTTTCCGATACGTTTTAACCGATACATTTCTGAGGATTCCTTTCTTACCCTATAAAATATTTTTCCCGAAGCGTGAATCGTAAAAAAAGCGCCTCGTTCCCTTGTAGTTTACCACACACCACGTATTTTTTCAACGAACAAAAAAAGCAGAATATAGCATAAAACACGCCTTTGTGTTGACAAACTCATTTTTTTATGTTACAATCTATAAGGAATCTATCTAAGGAGAAATTTGTATGAATATTTTTACAATTAAATATTGGAATTGTATACGTTCATACGGAATACTTGCTCAAAAAGGCGGTTGGTCACATAACGGCTTAATGGCAAAAAGAAACATTTTGATATGTGTTTACAGAGGCAAATGTCAGATAAAAATAGGCGAAAAAGAATATATTGTGAGTGAGGGAGAGTATATTGTAGTACCCCAAAATCATTTTTTCGTTCCACACACAAATAGTTATTGTGAATATTATTATTTTCACTTTTATGCCGATTGGTTGGGAACAACTTCGTCGTTGGACGATATATATAATTTTGTTTTACCGGAAAATATATCTTTAAAAAAGTGTTTTCTTCTTCACGAACAAGGTCATACCAGTCAAGCAATAAATATTTGTCTAAAAAAAATAATTGAATTAAAGATGAGTCCTGAAATTGGCATCAACAACATAATTCAACTTGAGTTTTACAAAATACTCGACTTATTGGCAGTAAAAAACACATCTCAAACCAAGCAAACACCGGTTCAAAAAATATGCCAATACTTAATAGATAATTTGAACAAACCGGTTACGTTATCCGACCTTTCGTCGAGGTTCGGATATTCGAAGCAACACATAACGAGGCTCTTCAAAAAACATTACGGTATTACTCCAATGACCTTTGTTATAAACAGCCGACTTGAGCATAGCCTCGACTATTTAACAGAAACATCTATGACTATTTCTGAGATTTCACAAATGTGCGGTTTTGAGAATTCAAATTATTACATAAGACTTTTTCGTCAAAGGTATGCTACTACGCCGCAAAAATATAGAAAACAGTATTATTCGAGTACTTAAAAAGCATAATGCATCCAGCAAAACCAAAAACGATGTGTTCAGCGATAAAAAACTTCGCAGCAATTCGTAGAGTCAAACATTAGCCGCCTCGGGCGTTTACTGATCGCCCCTACAAGATTCAACAAAAAAATCACCGCAGAGAGAAAATCTCTCTGCGGTGGTTTTTTATACGCCGTTTTATTCAGCGAGACGCAGTGTGGGAAGCTTTCCGTCTGCGGCGTCAAGCCCCGTCAGATTCCAAACGTCGGCACTCCAGCCGAGCGTGCCCGTATAGAACGCCTCATCGCTGAGCTGAACAGCAGTACACGCCTCTCCCGGCTCGTATTCGTTCCGCTCGGTTACGATCTCGCCACCCAAAGTGAGCGTCTGATCCTCGAGATAGTAGAGTGCTTCGTAGCTTCCAAAGCCACCGGGAATGACAGAGCCGCCCCGAGTACCCGCGTCTACATCTCCCACAGCAAAGCAAGCAAAAAACCGCGTGGAATTGTCATTGTAGCTACCGTCGTGTCCGACGAGTGCTCCGCCCTCGTCCCCTGCGGATACGTCACCGACGGCGTAGCAATAGATCACGGTAACGTCACCCTCGGTCTTTCCGACGAGCCCGCCCGCGTAGTCGTCGGACTCGACGCTTCCCAAGGCATAGGAGTTCTCGAGCCTTGCCTCAGAGTATAGCATTTCAGCGACGAGACCGCCCGCCGCGCTTTGGTAGCCGTCGCCGAGTGCCGAAACGTCTCCCTCGGCATAGCAACGGATGACGAAGCTTTCCAAGGAGCCGATCAGTCCGCCTGCGCGGGAGATCGAGGGGTTCAAGGGATTCTTACTCTCGGTCACCGCATTCACGTCTCCGCTCGCATAGCAGTCGCGGATCTCCGCCGCCTGGGGAGAAGAACCAATCTCCCCCGTCGAATAGAGGGGAGCCGAGCCGATCAGTCCGCCGCAGCACGCATTTCCGTAATGCTCAACGGCGACGCTTCCGTCGGCGTAGCAGCCGACGACCGCTTCCAGCGTACTTTTGCCGATCAGCCCGCCCGCAACACTGCTCGCCTCGTATTCGGAACTCACGCGAACGTCACCCGTCGCGTAGGAATCGGTCACACTGCCTCCGGTGGCAGTCGCGATCAAGCCGCCCCCCATTCCGTTTGCGGTGTAGGCGAGGGTATCTATGCGCTTCTGAGACGCGATCACCTCAACACTGCCCGTCGCATAGCACGAGGAGGCACTTCCATTCAAGCTGCTGAGGAGTCCGCCCGCATATGCACTCGTTGCCCCCTTACTGTATACAGTCGCGGAAGAGCCGCAATCCCAAATGCCCCCTCTCCTCGAAACCGATACCGCTCCCGCAAGACCGCCAACGTCAACTCCGGAAGTTTCGGTTTTCGACTGATAATCGTTGTAGCCGCGCACGCTTCCGCTCACGTAGCAGCCCGATACGCTCCCTTCCGAGGCACCGATCAGCCCGCCGACGTACAGATATCGAGAGGCGGTCGTCGTAACGTCGATCTCTGCGTCCTTTACCCAAAGATCCTTGATCTCGGTGTCCTCATCGGCATAGCCGAAGAGACCCGCGTGGTTGTAGTAATACTTTTCGAGAGAGGTTACCTTCAGATTCGAAACAACGTGCCCGTCACCGTCAAAAAAGCCGCCAAAAGCAAACCAACGATCCCTCAGATTATAGGGACCCCTGTGATAGCAGCCGATGGGATCCCATTCGATCCCGCCGAGATCTATGTTGCAGGTCAATTTGAAATATTTGCCCGCGTATCCTGCGGCACTGCCGTCGTTGACGGTTTTCGCAAGGAATGCGAGCTGTGCGCCGCTCGAGATCAGATACGGGTCGCTCTCACTTCCCGTTCCGCCTTCAAAGCCCTCCGCGACCGAGCCGTCCCAAAGAGCGGGCTCCTCGTCGTCGTAGCGCCCCTCGGTCGTAGCGTCATCCGAGGACGAAGCGTCCTCGCCGCCCGTCGTTGCCTCGTCCCCGCCCGTCTCTCCTTTCGGGTCGTCCGTCGTTCCGCCGTCACACGAGGCGGTAAAAAGCACGAGCATGAGAATAAGCGTCATTGCGATCCATCTTTTCATCGTTTTCTCCTTTTCGATTCGTCTGAGGTTTCGTTTATGAGGTCATTATAGCGCAAAGTACCCGCTATGTCAAGAGAAAAACGGGAAATCGGTAACCTCCGATAGGGTTCTCCCTTATTATGACGCTAAAGCATACATTCGTCAATGACCGGTTAAGTGAATATGGCATCAACCACCGGTTGTATCCATTATGCCATAAAAATATAGATTCTTCAACACTATCCAAAAAAACAGCTTCGTAGGATTTTCAGCCGAAATCAATTTTTTTAAGTATCATTGATGCCGTTCCGCGGCTGTCAACACTTATCCCCATCTTCGGATTTCACAACTGCATTTTTTCTGGGGGAAGAACCTTTCCGAAAAGAAAGTGTTCTTCCCCCTTTCTCGCTGAAACACAGTCATCTCGCTCGCTACTGCATCGCGATACTCCTTATTTTGTCACTCACTCGGCTTCACTTTCTCGCTCACAGGGCGCGCTCGTCGAGTTCCTCCTATCTCCATATAAAAAAGAAACACACCTTTTTCAGAAAGCTTCTACCGCCCCTCATACCGTAAGCATCCTTCCGGGCACGCATCAGGCTTGCGAAGCGAAAACTTTCTCCTCCCCATCTTGATTTTTTCCCTCATTTGTGATACAATAAATCTATAGTTTTGTAAATCAATGGGAGGGCATATGAAAAGAAGACCGTGGAATTCCTTTTTTAACTCAATTCTCCCCGCCGTGTTCTTCGGTGCACTGACAGGTGTGTTTACCTCACTGGTGGTCAATCTCTACAAGCTGTGTGCGAAGCACGTGATCGCCTTTTCTGAGAAGAGTTATCATTTTGTCAGAGCGCGGCTCTATCTTATCCCCGTCGCTCTCCTTCTCCTCCTCGCACTCGCCCTTCTCTTTGCGTACATCTATAGGCGCATCCCGAACCTGCGCGGCGGTGGGATCCCTACCTCGATCGGTATTCTGCGCGACATCATTCCCTTCAAGTGGATCAGAAATCTCCTCGGAATCTTCGGTATGTCCCTTCTTTCCTTCCTCATCGGCGTTCCGCTCGGAAACGAGGGTCCCTCGGTGCAGATGGGCACTGCGATCGGACGGGGAAGCGTCTATTCCTTTGGAAAAAAGCACCGCGCGTGGGATCGCTATTCGATGACGGGCGGCGCCTGCTCGGGCTTTGCGGTCACAACAGGTGCACCCATTTCAGGCATTCTGTTCGCAGTCGAGGAAGCGCACCAGCGCATCTCCCCGATGATACTGATAATCGCATCCACCTCGGTAATGTTCGCATCGCTTACAACCGAGCTCATCGCCCCCCTCCTCGGCGTCAGCAGATCCCTCTTTCCCGCGTTAAAGCTCCCTGCTCTCTCCCTACGGGACGTGTGGATCCCCATCCTTCTCGGCGTCGTGATGGGACTCTTCGCAGTTCTCTTCCTGAATTACTACAAGATAATCTTTCGGTTCTCGAATAAAATTCTCGGGCGGCTTCCGTACGGACTGCGCATTTTCAGCCTCTTTCTCCTCACCTTCGCGCTCGGACTTCTCTCTTTCTCCTTCATTTCGACGGGTCACGAGCTGATCCTCGATATCATCGGCGGAGGTGTGACCCTTCTTCCTCTCGTGCTCCTGCTCGTCGTTCGCTCGACGCTCACCCTTTACGCAAACTCGAACCGCATAACGGGCGGCATCTTTCTTCCCTTGATGGCGGTTGGTGCACTCGTCTCCGCCGTCGTAGCGACACTATTCAGAATGACCGTCGGACTTGATGCCTCCTATTATACCGTAATGGTCGTCTTCGGCATCGTCGCCTGCATCGCGGGAATGATGAAAATGCCCCTTACAGCGATCGTTTTTGCGATCGAGGCACTGTCCTGCTACGAGAACGTCCTCTTCGTCATCATAACGGCAGGCATTGCCTTCGTCATCACCGAGATCTTCGGTGTCGAGTCGATCAACGACCGCGTGCTGGAGAATCTTGTCGCACAGATCCACGAGGGAAAGGAGCAGCAGCTCCTCGATGGGTATGTCACGGTCGGCAAAAACGCCTTTGCGCAGGGAATGAGCATCCGCGATATATTCTGGCCAAGCGGCACGTTCGTGCTGTCACACAATCGCGTTCTCCCGCCCTCTCAGCGCGATAAGCACGCAATCAAGGCGATCCACGAGGGGGATATACTCCACATCCGCTGTACGACCTATGATGCGGATAAAACGCGGGAGGAGCTGTGCGCGATCCTCGGGAGCGACGCCGCAAATCTCAGATAAGAGACGGTCAAAAAAAGAACCGCACGCGTCTGTGACCCGTACGGTTCTCCCTGAAAAACTTCGGGCTATGTCAAACACAAGGTGCATTTGACATAGCCCTTTTCTTTATGTTCTTCGATATCGCCGCCGAAGCGCAGTATCAACGGCTCCCCTTCTCCTCAAGGCGCGGAATCTCCTCGTCGAGAATGCGCTGCATAAAGGAGATCTTCCACTCGATGTTCTCTCGGTCACCCGAATAGTCGGTAGACGGCTCAAACCCAAGACGGGAATCAGCATCCACAAGTGGAAGCGTTGCGCGCGCGTTTTCGATCTCGTCAGCCGCAATGGCGCGCAGCACCCTGCAATGCTCCCTCACGTCCCCTTCTCCGCGGGAGATCGCAAGCTTTTCCTTATACCAATGCTTGACGTGATGGGTAGTGAGGAAGGTTCGTCCTACAAATTCGCAAACACCCGTAATGCGGGCAGCCTCCTCGCGCTTTCTCTCGGGCAAGGTAGGCAGGAGCTTTTTCAGCATTTCGGCGCCGTGCAGGACGCGGTCGGCGCTCACACGAAGGGCGTAGATCTCGGCGTCATAAACGTCGGGATCGGTTCTCGCTCTCGTCGACACGTAATTCGGCCAGCAAATTCTGTTTCCGCCGTGGCTCGTTCCGGGAACGAAGGAAAGCTGTACCTTCTCGTCCTCGAACAGCACGAGGGGATAGGCAGGACCTCTGCGCAGGGGACCGTATTGATCGCGATTCGTGGTGACCAGATCGTAAACACCGCTTTCGATGAGTGCAAACGCCGACTTCACGGCGTTCAGATTCTCCTTCCCCCAATCTCTCGCGAGGATGCGATCGAGAATGCGCGCCCCGTCAGGCTCCTTTTCCGTGAAATATACCTTGGCAATATCCGAAATGAAGGATGGCGTAAAGCCGTAATGATGCCCGTCCATCGAGCCGCAAAGACCGCAGGTCTCGTGGAACGTGCGCATATGCTCGTAGCGCCTCAGCCACAGACCGGGGGTAGGAATATAGGGAGCAACACCCACGTCCCACGTCGTGCCGACGGCGTTTGTCATCGAGTAAAGCGGAATTCCCCGCTTCTTTGCGGCACGTGCCTCGCTGATAAAATACTGACAGGGATCGGGGAAGGAAATGGTATAGTCGACCGAACGGGACGGCACGCCCTGCCGCAGCTCGTTCTCGAACATTTCAAACGTGACCTCGAGAGAAATATCGGTCGGAAGCTGATCGATCAGACGAAGCCGCGCATCCTCGGGCTGCTTTCCCCAATTGTAGGTCCAGAAAACGATATCGGCATCGGGCTTTTCGCGTCGGATCGCGCGCTTTACGATGTCAAGCCACGCAGGATAATCATAGCAGGGCCACCAGCCGGGGCTTGGCTTGTCCTTGATGATCTTCTGTCCGTCGGGGCCGATATTGTCTTTCCTCAGCCGCATCGTCGTATTCGGGTCCTTGCTCGGAAATTCCACACTTTCACCGACAAGGATCACGCCCTTGAAGCCCGGGCATTTGCGGAACAGGTTGCCGTAAAGCCCGTCGTAGAATTCCTCCGCTCCCTCGTCGTCGGGGTGAAGCAGACTCTGCATATAGCTATATGCGTAAACATCAAGGCCGACGGCATTCGCACGCGCAATCAGATCGTTGAAGTCAAGCGGGTGTGTAGAGGTTTGATCCACGTCACGCGTAAAGAGAAGGATCGAATTGATCCCGCTGTGCGCAATAGAGAGTAGGTGCTCGTCGGGGAAAACGTCCTCGGCATAGCCCGAATGCACCATACGCGTATGGAACATCGGCTCGCGATCGTAGTCCCCTACAGAGAGAAACGGGGCCTCCTCGAGGTTACACAGATCCTCGAGCAGATAGCTTGCCTGAGCGGCGGCACGCGCATCCGTGCCGATCAGCCGTACCGAATCCTCGGTCACTGCTACCCGATAGCATCCGCTTTTCCCAAGCGCGGGGTCGATCTCGTAGGAAATCGAAAGCTCCGACGTCGGTTCTGCGGTGATCGACAGCTCCACGCCCATCGAAACCGCAAAATAGTCCTGCAGGTCAACGGCAGTGCGGTCGAGAAGTCCCCCGTCACGCGGTGCGATGATCTGCCACGCGGGCGTGATCTCGATCTGCCCGTTTTCGGGAGATTTTTCGGCTCTCCGATTCGGTCTGTGAACCTCTAAAAGCCGCTTCTGAAAATCGTAACGCTGTTCCTTCATAATTTCTCCTTTCTCGTAAAACAAGTGCGTGAGCTTATACCCACTACGCAAAGAAGCGGATAAGATCCTGCCTCTTGATGCTTTTATACCATAAAACGATCGGTATGTCAACCCTTTTCCTAAACTTTTTTTGCAAAAACGGACCATCCGAACGGAGTGCACAATTGGCGGTAAATTGAAATGTAATTTACGCCGTTCCGAAATATTCCTCGCAGTCCATAAAGCCGCGTTCCGCAAGCGGAAACGGAATATTTCCGAGAACAAGTGCAGACCGATCAAACAGTCCGTTTTATATTTACCTGAATCCATACGCTCCGAAAAGAGGCAAATACGCTCTCTCCGTGTATCCTTTTCTCCCTTTAACCGAACAAATAGGGCTTCCTGCCCTTTGCTCCGGCGTCGCAAATGAACGTACAGCCTGCGTTTTTATCCTCCTCGGGATCCGCACCCAGCGTTGCGGTCACCACAACGAGGTGCTCCATATCCCTGCCTGCAAAGCCGCAGCTTGCAGGGATCCTTGCAGGAACCTTTATATATCCTTTGATTTGCATATCGGCGGTATCGACGATCGCGATATGTCCCCTCCCCCAGCAGGCGACGTACAAAAGGTCATTTCGGTCGATGGTAATGCCGTCCACCCCGGGGATCTTTACAGATCTGCCTGTAAAGGTGATTTCACCGTTTTCCTTATGAAAGCTGTATTCCTTGATGATTTTGGTATCGCTATCGGTATGATAAAAGCGCTTCTCATCCATTGACCAGTCAAAGCCGTTGGAAAGAAGGAGACCGTCCAGTAAAACCTTGACCTCGCCGTTTTTATCAATGCAGTATAGCTTGCCGTCGATCGCGTCGCCCGTCTTCATCCTTTTGCTGCTTTGCGTGCCGATGTAAAATCTTCCGTCAGGTCCTACCTTGGCGTCGTTGCCGTATTCTATTCTGAACCTCGACCTGTCATACAGCGGCCTACGCGTGCCGTCATCCTCTAAAATAAACGCACCGTCCCGACACGAAATGAGCATCTCGCCTTTTTTGGTAAAGGCTATTGCCGCAACGCCGAAATCCAACCTGCGAACGTCGGTCTTCTTCGTTTCAAGGTCAACACAGCAAATTTCATTGCCGTAGCTGTTTACGTAATATAGCTTATTACAATGCTCACACCAAACGGGGCCCTCCCCGATGATGCATTTTTTGTGGGATAGTATTTCCATAAATTTCCTTTTCAGCGCGGATCACTTCACCCCATCGAACAGCTTGATGTTCGACACGACGTAATGCGTCATTCTCTGGCGCAGATACGCCTCGTTCTTTTTGAGGCAGGCGCGGATTACAGCACCCAAGACAACGCAAACAATCTTTTTTCCGATCGCCAACAAATAAAAAATCAACTCTAACCGAATTGTGATTGTATTTTAACATATATCCCCACCAATGTCAACCCGAATCAGCAAAAAGCGGACACACCATTCGGAGAGAACCGAGTGGTGTGTCTTTTTTTGATGGTCCCCTTTCGTCACAAGATGGCATTTGTCGTTTTAACTTGACTTTAGTCGAACAAAGTGTTATAATAAGTATTAAAATATGAACGCCCAAAACTTCGGCGTTCCCTATGTAACGCAGATCAACACGCAAGGAGTTCTTATGAAAAGCCTAGACTATTTCGTAACTAAGCCCGACGAAAACGGTGGGCTTATAATAACCAAACTCACCGAAAAAGGTAAAAAGGCTGCGACACTAGAAATTCCAAATTCTGTAACAGGCATTGATAAATGGGCGTTTTCCTGTTGCGAAAAACTGACCTCGATTACAATCCCTGACTCGGTAACGAGCATTGGCGAATTTGCTTTCTTCAGTTGCCACGAGTTAACTTCAATTATTATTCCGGATTCTATAACAAGCATGGGGATGTCCGCATTTTCTCTCTGCAAAAATCTATCCCGGGTTATTATTGGCAGTTCGCTCACAAGTATCGCAGATACCGCGTTTTACGCTTGCAACGCTCTAACCTCTGTTACCATCGGAAATTCAGTTACAAGTATTGGGAAAGGCTCGTTCGGGTTCTGCATAAACCTAACTTCAATCGAGATTCCAATTTCGGTAAAACGCATCGGGATGTTCGCATTTGGCGGCTGTCAAGGTCTGACAAAAATTACAATTCCCGATTCAATTTCAAGTATCGAAGCAGAAGCATTTTTATATTGCACAAACTTATCCTCTGTTTGTATTGGCAATTCGGTCGCAAGCATAGGAAACTGCGCGTTTTCAAGTTGCAAACTATCATCAGTGATAATTCCCAACATAAACTCACTAATTAGCGACACAGCATTTCCCCCTTTCTGTGATATTATTAGAAAAGAATCAGAAACCGCTGTACCTCAAAAAATACACAAGAAGAAAAGCGTAACACAAAATGATTATCTGTTAGCAGAACAAACAAAAAAAGAAGCTCTACAAACGCCCAAGAAAGCTGTCGAAGACATACAAGACATCCCCCTTTCAACCGTCCCCAAAGCCTCCATATCCACAACAAATAGATGGAACACGTTCGTTCAAAGCGTCAATGATTTCCGTAAGAAAAAAGCATCTAATATACTTCACTTTAAGACAAGAAGAGACGGTCTCGGTAACCTAATCTTAATCGGACTTTCTTCCTCAGCTCGAAAAGCTACTTCGCTCACAATCCCAGATTCGGTTACGATCATTGCTGACTGTGCATTTGAAAACTGCCCGAACCTGATTTCCGTGACCCTCGGTGAATCGGTGATAAGCATCGGGCAGAATGCGTTCTTCGGCTGTAAAAAGCTGACCTCCATTGTGCTCCCTAACTCAGTCAAAAGCATCGGAACTCAAGCGTTCCGCGAATGCCACAGTTTGACCTCGGTTATAATTCCCGATTCGGTCACAATCATCGAGGATTTAACCTTCTCCGACTGCCAAAATCTAACCGCGGTCACGATCCCCGAATCGGTTGCAGTCATTGGAGAATACGCATTCTGCGACTCCAAGTTCCTAACTTCGGTAACAGTACCGAACAAATATGCCGCAATCGCAAATAACGCTTTCCCTGAAAAATGCAAGGTCATCCGCGGCTCATCAAAATAAAATAGAATTCATCGCTAACAAAAATGCTCCGCAGATCAACAGTCTGCGGAGCATTGTATTATACACCGTACAGCGCATTTCATATACGGCACACATATCAAGACAGTACGTTTTTCACACACCGGATTTTCTCATCCACTCACTTCACCCCGTCGAACAGCTTGATGTTCGACACGACGTAATGCGTCATTCTCTGGCGCAGATACGCCTCGTTCTTTTTGAGGCAGGCGCGGATCTTCGACGGATCTGCTCCGAATTTTGCCTTGATAAAGAGCACGTCCTTCATCATTGCGGGCTCGACCGTATGGAGTGCATTCGCGATCCACTGCACGGTTGCGGGCGCGCAGGCGGAAAAGCACTTCCAGCCGCCCTCCGAGTCGACCTCGGCAAGATCGAGCAGCATTTTGTACGCCGCCACCGTGCGGAAGCGCCCACCCTCTCCGAAATTGCATTTTTCAAGATATCCGGGTAGCCAGAGCTGTCCCTTGCTCTCCGCAATGCGCGAAAAATACTGATCCATCCGCGCACCCACGATCTCGGGTGTAAGCTTCTCGACGGGGATATTCCTTCCCATCGCGGCGTCGTAGCGGAAGAAATTCGGCGTGTCCTCGCCAAAGACGAAGAACAAAAGCACGAGCTGCACCGCGATCAGAAGGAGCACGATGCCCGAGATCACAAGCAGAGTGCGTCCTGCGGGAAGCACCGTGTCACCACCTGCCGAAATGAACAGTCCGACAGCAAGCACGACCGCGATCAATGCAAACAGGGCGCCCACGAGCTTTCTCCTCCCGTTCTCCCCTTGAAAAAGTCCACCGACCTTATTTTTCAACGACCCTTGTTTATTTGCCATATCCGAAAGAACCACCCTTCCGATCAAATTCGTATATCTCCACGCACTAACGCGCTCCGAGCCTCTTTTCTACAGTATATCATAATTCCGCACATTTTTCAAGGGGCGTTCACCTCATTTTTACAAAGGATGCGAAATATTTTTTCGCCCCTCCTCGCGCTTTTTCGATCGATCACGCCCCTAAAGCGCCCGCCCGAGCTTCTCCCTGTACAGCACAGCCGCCGTACGGAGCGCACGCTGCTTCAATCGGTAGACGGTCGCGCGGGAGATATCGAGCAGCTCGGCACAGCGGGACATATTCTGCCCGTGAATGTAGTGATAATAGAGTAGCAGCTTCTCGTCGCAGTCGGGGATCGATAATACGAATGCGCGTACGTCGTACATTTTCGCCTTCAGATAGACCTCAGTCTCCCTTGAAAGATCTGCCCCCTCTCTTTTTATGCGGATTCCAAGATAATCGCGCTCGTAGCGATTCATTTCGATCATCCGCGCCGACGTCCGATAGTCGGTGAGATATGCCTCAACCTCACGGACACAGAGCTCCTCCGATCTTCCGAAGCCCCCACGCACTTCGGTTTTCCGACCGATCCTATGCTCGGTCTCACGCTCGGGTATAACGATATATTCCTCTTCCCTCTTGTCTTCCATCCGTTCCCTCTTGCTTTTTTTCCGTGGTTGATCCGGACGTGCCGAATACGCTCAGAAAATACGAGATCCGTACGCCCTCCCTTTCCTCTCGCGGCTCGTAATTCGGACAAGCCGACGGACAAATTGTTCTTTCACAAATATCACACATTTTCTTTCCTTTCCCCGACCGCGCGGAGCCTCCTTCGGCAAATTCCTCGAAAGCCCTTGACAAGCCACCTGCAATCGGTTATAATATCTGTGAAAATTATACCGCGTTTTCGTATCTATGTCAATCATTATTTCGGATTTCCGAACCACTTACCGCAATTTCGGCACCATATACAAATAGAAACGGAGAGCATTATGAATTACGAGCGCTTTGACTCCCTGCTTCGCCAACACAATACGACCGTCTACCGCGTTTCGAAGGAGACGGGCATTGCCCCCTCTACCTTTTCCGATTGGAAGAGCGGCCGCTCGACACCGAAGGCGGATAAGCTCCTGCGCATCGCCGATTATTTCGGGATCAGTACCGACACGCTCTTCGGCAGTGAGGTAGGAGAAAAGACCGACCTCTCGGGTTATCTCAGCGTACGCGCTCGCAAGATGGTTCCCGTCGTCGGAGAGATCCGTGCGGGAAGCCCGATCCTGACGGATGACTCTGTCCTCGGTGTCGAGTTTGCCGACGTCGAGGAGGCGCAGGAGTATTTCTATCTCCGCGTCCGAGGCGACAGTATGAAGGACGTCGGCATCGTCGAAAACTCGCTCGTCCTCTTCCACAGGCAGGACTACGCCGAGGACGGTGACATCGTTGCCTGCCTCGTCGGCGGCGACAGCGCGACCATCAAGCGCTTTCGTCAGATCAAGCGTCAGATCCTGCTCGTGCCCGAAAACGATAACTACGACCCGATCCTGCTCACCACCGCCGATTTCGAATCGGGGGAGGCGCGGATCCTCGGGGTCGCCGAGGAGGTTAAGATCAAGCTATGACCGCAATCAGCATCACGGGGCTCTCCCTTTCCTTCGGGATCACCCCGATCCTACAGGATATATCCTTTTCCCTTGAAGAGACCGACCGTCTCGGTATCATCGGCGTCAACGGATGCGGTAAATCCACCCTCTTCCGTCTGATCCTCGGTGAGCATACCCCGGACAACGGCAGCATCTATATCGCAAAGGGCAAGACCGTCGGCATCCTCACACAGGACGGCGCGTTCACCGAGGCATTTTTGCCGGGTGGAGAGCGTGCGGATACGCCCATTCTTCAGATGTACACCGCCTTTCCGCATCTGCTCCGTATGGAGGAGCGGCTTGCAGAGCTTCAAGGACAGCTCGACGCCGAGGAAGGCGAAAACAGCGCCGAGGCTCTTCGCATTGCCGCAGAATACACCGCGCTGAACGAGCGCTTTATCCGCGAGGGCGGGCTTGAATTCAGAGGGCGCTGTGCGTCGATCCTCACGCGTATGGGCTTCTCCGAGGAGATGCTGAACCGTCCGCTTGAGACACTTTCGGGCGGTCAGCGGACGCGCCTCGCGCTCTCCCGTGAGCTTTCGCGAGAGCCCGACATCCTCCTTCTCGACGAGCCGACGAATCACCTCGACATCGAAACGCTCGGCTGGCTTGAAAATTATCTGTTATCCTATAAAAAATGCGTGATGGTCATTTCGCACGACCGCTACTTTCTCGACCGTGTGACGAATAAGACCCTCGCGATCGAGCATCACCGTGCGAAGCTGTACAGCGGCGGCTACTCCGCGACGGTCAGTCAGCGCGAGATCGACCGCGCGCTTCAGGAAAAGCACTATAAGGATCAACAAAAGGAGATCGCGCGGCAGGAGGCGTATATTGCACAGCAGAGGCAGTGGAATCGCGAGCGTAATATCATCGCCGCCGAGAGCCGACAGAAGCTGCTCGACAAGATGGTGCGCCTCGAAAAGCCGAAGGAAGCTCCGAAAGCGATCCGTATGCAGTTCACGGCGTCCTCGGCAAGCGGAAACGAGGTGCTGACCGCAAATCGCCTCACAATGGGCTTTGAGGATCACATCCTCTTCCGAGACCTCTCCTTCCTCGTAAAGAAGAACGAGCGCCTCTTCATCGTCGGACAGAACGGCGCGGGCAAATCGACGCTCATCAAGCTGATGCTCGGAAAGCTCACTCCCCTTTCGGGCTATCTCGAGGCTGGCTACAACGTTGAGATCGGCTACTACGATCAGGAAAACCAGAATCTCTCCCCCGAAAATACCGTCCTCGACGAGCTTTGGAACGCCTATCCCGCCCTGCCCGAAACAGAGATCCGCAACACCCTTGCCCTCTTCCGATTTACCGACGAGGAGGTATTCAAGGAGGTCAGACTTCTGTCGGGTGGCGAGCGCGCAAGACTCACTCTCGCGAAGCTTATTTTGTCGAAGATGAATCTCCTCATCCTCGACGAGCCGACGAATCACCTCGACATCGACTCCCGCGAGGCACTCGAGAAGGCACTCGAATCCTTCGACGGAACGATCATCACGGTCTCGCACGACCGCTATTTTATGGACAAGCTCGCAACGCGCGTGCTTGAGATCGCCCCCGCGGAGATCTCGGGACGCATCTCGTGCGACTATACCGTAACGCGTACGGGCGAGGGCTACACCGAGTACCTCGAGGAGCGCGCGGCACGTCTCGCGCGTGCGGGAGCGAACGATCCCGATGCCGCTCCGACCCGTGCTGCAAGCTCACAAAAGGAGCAATATCTGAAAAACAAGCAGGTTGCCGCCGAGGAGCGAAAGCAAAAGGCGCGCATCGAGCGACTGAAAAAGGAATCGGAGAAGCTCGAAAACGAGCTTGAGGAGATCGAAAAGGAGATGTTCGGAGACGCCGCAACCGACTACGTCCGCGCCGCCGAGCTCGACACAAGACGAACCGAGATCGAGGAGCGCCTGCTCGAGATCTACGAGGAGATCGGACTATAAATACAAAAAAGGGGCTGGGTCATAGACTCAGCTCCTTCTTCTTTGTATAATACATCACTCCGAAAGCAAGCGGCAGATCACCCCGACGGGAGTTGCCGCAACACCGAGGACCGCAGAGCGGAAGATGCTGCTGTCGCTCTCCCTCTCCTGCACGCGCAGGCGATAGCTACCATCCCTCTGCCTTTTATAGCAGAAGGTGCGGAAATCGCCGCTTTTCGTCACGCGAACGCGCTTATAGCTGCCCTTTTCGTCGCGGCGAAGCTCCTCAAATTCAACCGCATAGGGCATCCGAACGGCCTTTTTCTTCCACTCTTCAGCGGAAACCGTACGCCGAAGCGTCGCAGAAAAGGAAACGCGCTTTTCAGGGCAAGCGCCACTTGCCTCCGAAAAGGAATCCCACAAAACAAGCTCTTCACCGTCCATATCGGAGAGCAGCAGCCGCGAGCTGACGATCCGATCAATGACCGCATCCTCCATTCCGTCGAGCAGGAGCTTCGATTCGCTGCCGTATGAGATCGTCATTTCCTGCGGAAGCGACCGAAGAAAATCTCCTGTCAAGGGGAAATCAGCATACGCGCCGACCACGACGAGTCGCGTCAGTCGGGCGTCACGGATCCCATCAAGGAGACGCGCAAAGCGCTCTGCGGCCTCTCCCATCGAAATCCTTCCGTGCTTTCCGTATTTATCACGCGAAAGTTTGTAAAACGCAGGAAGCCTGCGATCCACCCGCGCCTTATCGGACGCCGTCAGCGCCGTATAGTCAATGCGTGCCTCAGCGGAGGCGTCTGCCCCCTCGGATGCTCCCTTGTCTAGGCGCCCGCGGGAGGTCTCCTTGCCCGAAAGGGCAGGACGGTTATACAGAAGCGGATGCCTTGCGCGCTCGGGAAAAACCGTCCGCTTTGCAGATGCCTCCTCGTTTCTATGCGGTTTAAAGCAGCGGTATACGCGAAAAAGCTCCTCGAGACGGTCGATCTGTCCCTCATAATACTCGAAGGATTCCCCCTCGTCCTCTACGAAGCCGAAGAGCCAATCGTAAAATCCGTTTCCGCCCGAGCGCCCGCTCGAAAGCGGAACCTCTCCGTCCACCGTAAACAGCCGCGTCTCGCGGGTATCACAGTAAAGGACCTCGCACGGCGCATCCTGAGAAAGCGTCGTGGCCGCACGGTAAAACAGCTCGTCTCTCGGGAGCACTGAAACCGAATCGGCAAAGGGAAGCACAGAAAGCTGCTCCGAAACACAGGGCTTCAGCACCTCAACTCTCCGAGAGAGCGCAAAGGCGACCGTCACGCGCCGATCAGTCAGATCGACCTTCCCTCTGACGCGCTCGCAAAGCTCGGAAAGATCCTCTCGGAGACTCGCCTCGGAGATCTCCTTCCGCACCGATACGTCGACCGTTGTCTCACGTCTCTCCGATATATACCGCGCAAACAGCCCGTCCTCGCGCACGTAGCAGAGGAGAAGATCCATATGTAAATTCCTCTTCATACTTCCCCTCCAAGTCCCGCAGACAGCGTCAGAATACGGTGATAGGATGCGGCCCTCTCACGAAGCGGCTGAAGCGATTCGAACCCGACGAGCGACGAAAGCCCGTACGAGAGGAACGCAGAAAAATGTCCGCTCGCCACGCGCAAATACCGAAGATCAAAGCACTTTTTCGTGTCAAAGCAGGTTGCGTAATACATCGCACACCCGATCACGTACTCAAGAAGCGCATTCTCCGATTCAAGCATCGACCACGCAAAGGATTCTTCCCCAACGTCGCCCCGCTTTTCCTGCGCCTCCGACTGAAGAGAGTCACATCGCTCGGTAATCCGAACGGTAAGCTCCGAAAACTCGGAGAGAATCCGTACGCCTTTCTCCCGCAGCTCAGAAGCGGCAGGCTCGTCCGCCTCGCGAATAGCTGAAAGGACAGAAGAAAGCGCAGGCTCGTAAAATTCAATGCAAGCGGAAAGCTCCAGTTGCAGGAAGGCGAGCCTTCCCGCAATCGAAGCGGTCGTATACGCCCCCTCGGCGTATCGAAGGAGAGCGCTTGAGAGATCGTCCTCGCCCACGCGCGCCATACGGAGGTACTCATAGCACGCCTCCTGCGATTCCGCAGAAAGACGGAGGAAGGTCTCCTTCAGTGTGCGCCGCTCCTCCTCGGTCTCTGCACGATCGGACAAAATATGCTTTGCATACGCCACGCGGGATCGGATCCCACCGGCGCGCGCCCCCGCCTCGAAATAATCCTCTGCTCCGGGGTCGTCATTTTCGAGCGCGAGCATTCCGAGCTCGTACGCCGAGTCAAGCGCAACGAGTCCGTCACGGATCGCATAAAATTCGGTCTCAAGCTTCGGCGTCGGGAAACGACCGTCCATCAGCGTAATGAAATCGAAGAACACCTTCAGCCTCTGCCTCAGCTCACGCTTCCTTTGCTGATCGGGCTCCCGATGCGAAAGCGCCCGCAGAAGTACGCGCGCATCTCGTAAAATCTCGCCGAGCGCCTCGGTAAAGATCAGGCCGACCTCTGCGGAAAGCTCCTCTGCGAGAGGGTCGCCGTCGGTACTCCTGCAATACGCAACCGATGCGAGAAGCGCCTGCGCCCGCTCGTCCGCCGGAAGCGTGACCGTCCGTCTGCGGATCTCCTCGCAGGCATATGCCGTATAGACCGAGCCGTCAAAGGGAAAGGCCACAAAAAAGCCGCAGGCAGGATTTTCACAAGCGTATCGCAGATCCCACCGCGTTCCGTATGCACCCTTTGCACCGACCGAAGTATCGGTACGGCGTTCGATCATACCGCCGCAGATCGGACATATCCTTTCCCGCGTCATAGGCGTTCCCTCCCCTCGTTTTCATTTTCATCTATATAAAACTATTATACAGGATTTATAGCCTTTTGTCAACAGAAATCTTTTTGCAGTACGCGATACTCAGTCAGCCCGCGGAGACCGCCCGCGTATTGCCTCCCGCGCCTCGGAGAGGGCGCCCTCCGCGTCGGACGAAACGAGCATCAGAACGTAGCTCCCGAGGATCACAACGCGCCCACCCGAGGTATATACCTCGTAGTCGCTCCCCCGAAAGTGATTCCGAAGCACCCGAAGGCGGCGTGAGCAAAGCTCCGACACCTCCTCAGCGCCGTCACTCGAGTCACACCGAAATACCGAAAGCTCAAAGGGATGCTCGGAGGCCGCGAGATAGATCGCAAAATCCGAAACAAACGCCCACTCGGGCGGCATCTCCCCGTCACCGTAAAGCGCAACGCACAGGGAATCCGACAGATATCCCCGTTCCCCCTCCTCGGCATCTGAAGAGTAGATCTCCCCCGCAGGGATATCCTCTTCAGAAGCAAGCATCGCGGATAGCACCGCGCCCGCCCGCACGGATCCGCGCGTTCTGCAGGACGTAACAGAAAGACAAAAAGCCGCAACCAATACCAGCGCCGCTACACGAAGCCTACGTAAGATCCTCCCCTTCAAAGCACACCCTCCAAAAAAGTATAAAGCGATCGGCACATCAGCATAAAATTCCACATCAATGATAAATATGTACGTAGGCGCAAAAAAAGACGCGCAACGGGAGGATTTTCAAGATACTCCAAAACCTCCAAAATTTCGCAAAAATATTTTTCAAAAAAGGCTTGACAAATGTAAGCCGTTGTGCTATAATAGTTGAGCGTTCGGCAAAGAACGAGTAAATAAATGGCGGAGTAGCTCAGTTGGCTAGAGCAACCGGTTCATACCCGGTAGGTCATGGGTTCAAGTCCAATCTCCGCTACCAGGCCCGTTGGTCAAGCGGTTAAGACACGGCCCTTTCACGGCTGTAACATGGGTTCGATTCCCGTACGGGTCATAAAAATAAGGAGATGCTTCTGCATCTCCTTATTTTTATCATTCGTTTCGTTAATCGAAGCCTGCAAAGCGGACGGCAGTAAGAGTCTTGAATAATCATTGCGCGCTTTGCCACCCGAACGCTGAGGCGTTCGGGTATTTCGATCTCCCGTACGGGTCATAAAAATAAGGAGATGCTTTTGCATCTCCTTATTTTTATCATTCGTTTCGTTAATCGAAGCCTGCAAAGCGGACGTCAGTAAGAGTCTTAAATAATCATTACGCGCTTTGACGCCCGAACGCTGAAGCGTTCGGGTATTTCGATCTCCCGTACGGGTATTCTCCTTCGCAAATCGAAGCATCTTCGTATTTTTACTTGAAATTGTTCGAATTTCATCTGAAAGTAGCATTGACAATTTACAGTTAATATGCTAAAATCAGTAGTATTCAAAGGTTTTCAAGCAAATTTTTACGGAGGTAAATATGACACCTTACATAAGATATTCTTACAAAGAACTCGAACGGTTCTGCAACGACTGCTTCGAAAAATTCGGATTCACCGAAAATGAGAGCAAGATCATCTCCGACGTGCTCCTTCTTTCCGACCTTTACGGCATCGAATCTCACGGTATGCAGAGACTTGCGCGCTACCATAAGGGAATCGAAAAGGGCCTCATCAAGGTGGGCGCAAAGCCTGAGATCGTCCACGAAACCCCCGTTTCGGCAGTGATCGAGGGTAATGACGGTATGGGGCAGCTGATCGCTCACAAGGCAATGACGCTTGCGATCGAAAAGGCAAAGACAACGGGTATGGCGATCGTTACAGTCCGCAACTCCAATCATTTCGGTATCGCGGGCTACTACGCAAAAATGGCGTGCGATGCAGGGCTTCTCGGTATGGCTATGACCAACAGTGAGGCGATTATGGTCCCCACCTTCGGTCGTCTCGCGATGCTCGGAAGCAATCCCATCGCCATTGCAATGCCCGCAGACCCCTATGACTTCTTCTTTGATGCTTCTACCACGGTCGTTACACGCGGCAAGCTCGAGATCTACAATAAGCTCGGCAAGCCCCTTCCCGAGGGATGGGCGCTTGACAAGGACGGCAAGGGCTCGTCCGATGCGAAGGACGTCCTCGCGAATATCGTCGCAAAGAAGGGCGGCGGGATTATGCCGCTCGGCGGCGAGACCGAGCAGCTCGGTGGACACAAGGGCTACGGCTACGGTATGCTCTGCGAGATATTCTGCTCCATTCTCTCTATGGGCATCACCTCAAACCACACCCACACGAACGGCAAGGGCGGAACCTGCCACGGCTTTATGGCGGTAGATCCCAAGATCTTCGGAGATGCCGATGCGATCAAGGAGCATCTTTCCACCTTTCTTTGTGAGCTTCGCGAGTCTCCCAAGGCAGAGGGCGCTACACGCATCTACACCCACGGTGAAAAGGAGATCATCGCAAAGGCAGACCGTATGGAAAACGGCATCGACGTGAACATCAACACGGTCGCAGAGATGTTCGAGATGTGCAAGTACGTCGGGCTGAATCCCGTCGATTATCTCGGCGACGTAAGGTTCGAGGACGCAAAGGCAAGCTCGTATAAATAACAAGCGATCTATAAAAAGAGAAGGCAAAGGGACACCTACCATAAAGCAGGTAGGTGTCCCTTGGCATTTTTGTTGATTGGTTTGGATGCGAGGATGAATTGTAGTAAAATCAAAATCTAATTTTGGAGGATACTACAATGACAAAGAACTTTGATTCCATTTATGAAACCTTCGGCGGAACTTACCGAGAAGAAAGCGGACACCTTATTCCTAACGTAACCCTTCCCGAACAGACAGACTATCAAATTGGCAAGTATGGACGGATGCACCTTGATTACATCAAGCAACACCGCCGCGGAAGATACACCACTCTGCTGACCGAAGGCAAGTTGAACGCTCGGTTGCACGAAATCGACCTCGAAGCAAACGAAATGCTTGAACCCATCATCCCACACCTTGCTACCAAAAGTGGTATTGATGAAGATTTGAAGGTGCGCGATATGCTCCGTTGGGTTGCCGAGATGAACAACATCAAGGCAAGCGCGGAAGAAATCGTTTTGCGGGAGGTGATCTACGTATGAGGTCAATCCTACAAGAACTATGGCACGGAAACATATGCCCTCAAACTGATAGTCGTAGCAACTCTCCCGAAATAAAGCAGCTTATGGAATATATGGCGCGACATCACGATGATCTGCTCAAAACGATGACCGACGAGCAAACGGAAATCTTTGAGAAGTTCGATGATTGTTGGAGCGAATACGCGAGCTATGCCGAGGAAGCCATCTTTACATACGCTTTCAAACTCGGTATGCAGATTGCTATTGAAACCTTAACTGAATAACCCACGAGGGCTGACAGAACTGTCAGCCCTTATAGCTTTGAATAATTAGCCTTATACACACAATTCAAATATAACAATAATCTGTTCTAAAAGATAGCCCTCGTTCCGAAATGGAGCGAGGGCTATCTTTATACAATCTTAATACCGCGCGGTAGAGTGCTAATGCCGTCTTTATCTGTTTTTTGGTAAAATGTATATAGTAGAAAGAGTATAAGGAGAGGTGTATAATGCGGCCTTTACATAAATTAAAACTGTCATCATTCCAAGTCATTTTACTTGGCTTTGCGGCAGTAATACTGATCGGAGCGTTTTTGCTTATGCTCCCCATATCAAGCAAGGAAGGTGTTGTAACACCGTTTTCGGATGCCTTGTTCACATCAACCTCAGCAGTCTGCGTAACAGGGCTTATCGTGCAGGATACGGCAACCTATTGGTCGTATTTTGGACAGGCTGTTATTCTCATACTCATTCAGATCGGAGGCTTGGGCGTTGTAACGGTTGCAGCTTCGGTATCTATTCTCGCAGGCAGAAAGATCGGGCTTGGACAGCGAAGCACGATGCAGGAGGCAATGTCAGCCCCAAGCGTTGGCGGTATCGTTCGTCTGACTTGGTTTATTCTCAAAGGCGTGCTGATCGTCGAAACCATTGGAATGCTCGCTATGCTTCCCGTGTTCTGTATTGATCACGGAGCAAAGGGCATATGGATGGCGGTATTTCATTCTATATCAGCATTCTGTAACGCAGGATTTGACGTGATGGGAGATGTCAGCGGACAGTATTCGTCACTAACGGCTTATGCCGCAAATCCCATTATCAGTATTGTTATAATGCTGCTCATCATAATCGGCGGTATCGGCTTCTTGACTTGGGAAGATATATACAGACATAAATGGCGTGTCAAAAAATACCGCACGCAAAGTAAGATTATACTTGCGATGACAGGTGTGCTGATATTCATTCCCACGCTGTATTTCTTCTTCTGTGAGTTTGAAGAATATGCTATTGGTGAGCGAATATTGCTATCTCTATTTCAAGCAGTAACACCGAGAACGGCAGGCTTCAATACGGCAAACCTCGGTCTAATCAGCGAGGTCGGACTCTTACTTATGATCTTCTTAATGCTTGTGGGAGGCTCACCCGGATCAACCGCAGGCGGTATGAAAACCACAACGCTTGCCGTTCTGTTTGCTTCCTCAACCTCGGTTTTCCGTAAGAAAGAGAACGCACAGATGTTTAAGCGTCGAATTGCAGATGATACCGTCAAGCACGCCTCGGCAATCTGCCTTCTGTATATCGTGCTGTTTTTGCTCGGCGGTGCAGTCATAAGTGCTGTTGAGGGATTACCTCTGATGACCTGTCTTTATGAAACGGCATCGGCAATCGGTACGGTCGGTCTTTCACTCGG
>JAFVXC010000015.1 GCA_017501345.1 Clostridia bacterium | reverse complement strand
TGGCCTCTGTTTCGCTTTCCGCTTCACCGGAGGAAAGATCATTTGTCACATCAGATATATCGCCTAATGGAGTCATAGTTGAATCCGAAGGGTCGGGAATCTCGGAGGACTCCGGGGGCGCTTCGCTTGCGCTGTCACACGATGAAAGAGCGGTCAAAAGAAGTACGGCAGAGAGAAGTAAAACAAGTATTTTCTTATGCATCGGATTCCTCCTTTCGATTGATGGGGAAAAGCGGTCAAAAAAGCGCACAAAGACCGAGCGGGCGCGTGTCCCGACGTCCTTATGCGCTGATTTTGTTTTCGAAGGTCTGATCTCCCGCGCGGTGTTGCCTTCCCGGGGAGATCATCTCGGCAACAATTCCTTTTCGCATTGTTGTCGGGGCTGTCATTTGCTATGACAGATCTTACTTTACGGCTCTATTATACCATTTCCCGGAAGGATTGTCAAGGGGGAGGAGATTTCTCCCGAAATATCATAAAATTTTCAAAAACATAACAACCACGGGACACAGATTTATGGTATAATAGAAAAAAACACGTAAAGAAGCTCTGAGATCCGAAAGAGCGAAGGAGGAGACACTTTTGATAGAGGTCAAAAATCTGACGAAAAAATATGGGGATTTCACCGCGGTCGACAACGTTTCGTTTACGATCGAGAAGGGCAAGATCTACGGTCTGCTCGGCCCGAACGGTGCGGGAAAATCCACCACGATGAATATGATCACGGGATGTCTCTCGGCAACCTCGGGCACGGTAACGGTGAACGGTCACGACATTCTGAGATCTCCCGAAAGGGCGAAGCGCTGCATTGGATATCTCCCCGAGATTCCGCCGCTTTACACCGATATGACCCTCGAGGAGTACCTCCTGTTCGTCGCCGAGGCGAAGGGGGTACGAAATGAACGCGCCGAGCGCCAGGTCATCGAGGCGATGAAGCTGACAGGGCTTTCGGACGTTGAAGGTCGCCTCATCCGCAGCCTCTCGAAGGGCTACCGTCAGCGCGTCGGTATCGCGCAGGCAATGCTCGGCAATCCCGACGTGATCATTCTCGACGAGCCGACCGTCGGGCTTGATCCGAAGCAGCAGATCGAGCTCCGCGATCTGATCCGCCGCCTCGGCGAATATAAGACCGTCATTCTGTCGAGCCATATCCTTGCGGAGATCCAGGCGGTCTGCGACCATATTATGATCATTTCGCACGGAAGGCTCGTTGCGAACGGCACGATCGAGAGCCTCGAAAGCGAGGTCAACCGAAACGCCGCGATCACGGTCGAGATCAAGGGAGCGTTTGACAGCGTCGTCTCGCTGCTCGAGAGCATCCCCAAGGTACAGCGCTTCATTCCGATCCGCGGAAAGCGCCCCGATACCGTCGAGGCCCGTCTCGAAGCCGCAGAGGGGGCAGATCCGAGGGAAGATATCTTCAACGCCTGCGCAGAAAGAAAAATGCCCCTCCTCCGTATGGAGATCGAGACGCTCACGCTGGAGGATATCTTCCTGCGGCTCACAAGCGACGCGCCCTCTGTCGGCATCGGGGAGGATGAAGCCGACGGCTCGGACGGCTATGGGCCTGCGTCTAACGAAAACGGCAAAGAGGAGGAAAACGTCTGATGACAGCGATCTACAAAAAAGAGCTCAAATCCTATTTTCTGAATATGACGGGCTTCGTGTTCATCTCCTTTCTGCTTCTTATGACGGGAATTTTCGTCACGGCGTACAATCTGCTCTACGCCTTTGCCACGCTTACGTATGCGATCGGCAGTCTTCAGCTCGTTCTGATGCTGACCGTTCCGATGCTTTCTATGCGGATCATCGCGGAGGAGAAGAAGAACCGCACCGATCAGCTGCTCTATTCCCTGCCAATCCCGATGCACAAGATCGTGCTTGCGAAGTACCTCGCGATGCTGACGGTATTCCTGATTCCGACCGCGATCGTATCGCTCTATCCCCCGATTCTTTCGATGTTCGGGGCAGTTCCGCTTTATCCCTCGTACGCCGCGCTCCTCGGCTTCTTTCTGCTCGGGGCGGCGCTGATCGCGCTTTGTATGTTCTTCTCCTCGCTCTGTGAGTCGCAGGTCATTGCAGCCGTGATCGGATTTGGAACGATACTCCTGCTTTATCTGCTCCCCACCCTCTCCCTGATGCTCCCGCCGACGGCATCGGCGTCGCTCATCGCGTTTCTTTTGTGCGGTGCTTTGATCGCGCTTCTGCTCTATGCCATATCGAAAAGCCTCTTTCTCTCGATCGGATGCGGTACGCTTCTCGTGCTCCCCACCCTCATCGTTTATATCGCGAAGCCATCGCTCTTTCAGGGACTTTTCCGGCGGTTGCTCGACTCTCTCGCGGTGTTCAGCCGCTTTGAAAACCTCGTCAGCGGCATATTTGACGTCACCGCGATCGTTTACTATCTGTCTATCATCGTTTTCTTCGTTTTCCTGACCGTGCAGTCGATGGAAAAGAAGCGCTACGCGTAAGGAGGTGCGGCTGATGAACAAATTTTTCCGAAAGCGCGCAACGCGCTACGGCTTCCGTGCTTCGATCCTTACGCTTATGCTCCTTGCCGTCCTCGCGGCGGTCAATCTGCTCGTCTCGCTTCTCCCGACGCAATACACGATCCTCGACTCGACCTACAACGGGCTTTATACGCTGTCGGGCACGACCGAGTCGTATATCAAAGCGCTCGACGAGACGGTCGAGATCTACTTCCTCTGTGACGAGGGGGCGGAGGACACGAGGATCCGCACCTTCCTCGACAGGTACAGCGGACTAAACAGCCGCATTACAGTAAAAACGGTCGATCCGATGAAAAACACGACCTTCGTTTCGACCTATACCGACAAGACTCTGAGCAATTACAGCGTGATCGTAGACGGCGGAAAGCGCTCGCTCGTCCTTGACTACTACGATCTCTATCTTTGGGAAAACGAAGCCCTCGGCATTATGACGGCGGAGGAATACGCCGCCTGCCTTTCGGATTCCTACGGCTCCTATATCCTCTCGTCCTACGAGACGGTCCAGCACTTCAACGGTGAAGCAAAGATCACGAACGCGATCACCTACGTGACGGCAGACAGGATCCCGCGGATCTATGCGCTTTCAGGTCACGGTGAGACCGCGCTCGGCGCGGATTTCAGAGATACCGTCGGTGCGGGATCTTATGACCTCGTGAAGGACCTTTCCCTCTTCTCGCTCGGGAAGGTTCCCGAGGACTGCGATATCCTCCTCATCAACGCCCCGACGAAGGACTTATCGGCGGACGAAACGCGGTGGATCGGTGCATATCTTGAAAACGGCGGTCACCTGCTCCTCACCACAGCTGCGGGCAAGACCTATACGCCGTACGAAACGAAAAAGACGAACGCAGACGGCACGGAAACGACCGAAACGGTCGAATCGGATTTCCCGAATCTTACGTCTCTGCTCGCAAGATACGGGCTATCCGCCGAGAACGGCGTTATCGTCGAGAAGGATGCCTCAATGTCCTACTCGGGCTATCCGCGCGTCCTGCTTCCGTCGAAGAACACCGCGCATCCGATCGTTACGGGTGCCTCGGGCGCGACGATGATATATTACGATGGGCACGGCATCGTGCTCGACAAAAACGTCTCGGGCGTTACGCTCACGTCGCTCTTCAGCACCTCCCGATCGGCATACACGGTCCCCGGCAGTGCCGAAACGCTCGACCGCACCGAGGACTCAAAGGACGGCCCCTTCACGGTCGGTGCAACGGCGGAAAAGGGCGACACGCGCATCGTTTGGCTCGCATCGGCGCTTTCTCTTGACGACTCGATCGACTCGCTCGTCAGCGGCGGCAATCACACGTTCGCGGTCTCCGCCTGCGACTGGATCGTCGGGAAGGAGGAATCGGTCACGATCGCCTCGGTCTCCCTTGAGGAGCCGAAGCTCATCATATCGGGAGACACGCTCACGGTGTTTGCGGTGGTCTTCTGTGCGGTGATCCCGTTTTCGATCCTCATCGGCGGTCTCGTCTATTGGCTCCGCCGTCGGAGAGCGTGAATGACGATACACTCCCCCCACTCCGTCCGCTTCGTCATATTTTCCCGTCGAAACGACGAAATTTCCAAAAAAATTTCCAAAGAAAATATGAATTCCGTATTGACATTACAAGTTTCTCTATGATATAATATTTATATGCAGATCCCGCCTCCGTTTTTTTCGAAAAACGGAGGCGCAAAACACGATAAATCGTAAAAAACAAGGAGTGTACATAGAATGAACAAGAATCTGAAGCCCGTTATCGCCACTCTAGGCGTTTCTCTTGCTTTTTCCGTAGCATTTACCGGTCTTGTCAGCTGTAACAAGGGCGGTGGAGGTGACGATGAGACCACCACGAATCCCTCGATCTACGACATCACCACAGGGGACCCCGCAGGCACCTCGGATCCCGCAGACGTCACCACCGCTCCCGACGACGATGTGACGACCGAGGCTCCCGATACATACACAGAGGATGCGGAAAAAAAGACCGTTTATATTACGGTTGAGAACGTATTTCTCAGAAGTGCTCCCGTAATTGCGGAAAACACGATCGTGGGCTACGGCAAAATGGGCGAGAGCTACACCCGTGTAAAGTACAGCGACAAATGGTGCGTCGTTCTGCTTGAGGGCGAGGAGGTCTACGTCTCCGCAAGCTGCGTTTCTACCGAAAAGCCCGGTGTGGTCGATCTGAAGTTCAATGCAGTCGACAAGACGGTCTACGTGACGGGCGCCGAGGAATTGAATCTCCGCAATCTTCCCACGGTCGACGGCTCTGTCGTGATCGCGGTAGCAGTAAAGGATCAGGCACTCGTTGCGATCGGTCTCAGTGAGGACGGCAACTGGTACAAGATCAATTACAAGAGTCCCGAGGGCGTTGAATCGGTCGTTTACGCAAGCGCGTCCTATCTGACCGACGCGATCATCGGATCGGATTTCACCGCTGTAAATAAGAAGGTCCGCATTACCGCAGACACGCTGAGCGTCCGCAAGGCCCCCTCTGTTGAGGGAGAGCTCGTCGGTGTCGTTGCGAAGGACGACGTAATCACCGTTATCGGTGTCAGCCCCGACAACGGTTGGTACAAGATCAAGTACACACCTACAAACGGAAGTGAGGGCGAGTACTATATGAGTGCAAGCTCGAAGTACGTTGCGGACGTTACGGAGGATACCACCACCGAGGCAGACGTTACCACTGAGGCAGACGTCACCACCGAGGCGGACGTCACCACTGCCGGGGAAAATCCTGCGGCTTGATTTCCAAATGCAATTGAACAACCGAAGGGCTGTCGCCGTGCGACAGCCCTTTTTTTCTGCAGCTGTATTATCAACCTCTTCCTTCCGGAGAGGTGGCGGCGATTTGCTCGCCAATCTGCCGACGGAGAGGGGTAATTAAATACACAAGAAACGCCCTCTCACCCGCTTCGCAGGTTGGCAAAGCCAACCGTCGAGTTTTTTCGGTGGCTAAACGCCACCGTTTTCGCGAGCGAAAAACAAAAACGTCGCGCGGGCTCGGTCTCGCTCGCGTCCCAAATAGAGAGCATTTTGGGTGTTTTTCCTTTATTTCACCGGAGTGATATTCCAAATCCGCTCGGCGTATTCCCGAATACTTCGGTCTGCCGAGAAATACCCTGCCGCCGCGACGTTGAGGAGGGACATCCTGTTCCATCGCGCCTTATCGCCGTATGCGCGGATCATCTCCTCGTGCGTTCTCCGATAGGACTCGAAATCCGCGAGGCACATATAGGGATCTGCCACGCCGCTTCCCGAAAGCAGATAATTGGCGATATGCGAGAAGGATTCCCCCGCAAAGCCGACGCTCAGATAATTCACGATGCGCCGCAGGCGTTCACTGCCTGCGTAATACGCCCCCGCGTGGTAGCCGCTGAGCCAAAGCTCCTCGACCTCTTTGCTCGTGAGTCCGAAGATGAACATATTCTCTTCCCCGACGCGTTCGAGCATTTCAACGTTCGCGCCGTCGAGTGTGCCGATCGTAAGGGCGCCGTTCAGCATCAGCTTCATACATCCCGTGCCCGACGCCTCCTTCCCCGCGAGCGAGATCTGCTCGGAGATCTCCGCAGACGGGATCAACACCTCCGCCATGCTGACGCTGTAATTCTCGAGAAAGACCACGCGCATCTTTTCGCGGAGGACGGGGTCGCTGTCGATATCCCTGCCGATATAACAGATGAGACGGATGATCTCCTTCGCCATTCGGTAACCGGGCGCCGCCTTCGCGCCGAAGAGGAAGGTCTGCGGCTGAACGTCGAAATTCGGATCGTCCTTCAGCGCGAGATAAAGATCAATGATATTCAGCGCGTTCAGAAGCTGTCTCTTATATTCGTGCAGACGCTTGATGTGCACGTCATAGACCGAGTGGGTGTCGATGAGGACGCCCGTTTTTTTGTGAAGCAGATTCGAAAGCTCGACCTTGTTCTCGTGCTTGATCGCACGGAGCGCATCGAGCACACCTAAGTCGTCCTTGAACTTTGCAAGATCCGAGAGCCGCTCGGGATCGTGCCTGTACTCGGTGCCGATGCAGGAGTCGATCAGCCCCGTAAGACGGGGGTTCGCGTAACAGAGCCAGCGGCGGTGTGCGATCCCGTTCGTTACGTTATCAAACTTATCAGGATAGAGACGGTTAAATTCCTTAAAGGTGCTTGCCTTCAGGATATCCGAATGGAGCCGCGAGACACCGTTCACCGAATGCGAGCCGATGACCGAGAGATTCCCCATTCGCACCTGTCCGTAGGCGATCACGCACATTTTCGTAATACGGTCCCAATTTCCCGGGGCGGCATTCCACGCCTCGCGGCAGAAGCGCTCGTTGATCTCCCTTATGATCTGATGCATACGCGGAAGCTTCAGGGCGAAGAGGTCCTCATTCCAGGTCTCAAGTGCCTCGGGAAGCACCGTGTGATTGGTGTAGGAAACAGTCTTCACAACGATCTCCCACGCCCTGTCCCAGGGGTAGAAGTATTCGTCCATCAGAATGCGCATCAGCTCGGGGATACAAAGCGCGGGGTGGGTATCGTTTACGTGGATCGCGACCTTGTCGGGAAGGCTGTCGAGCGTACCGTATGCCGCAATGTGATCGTGGATGATGCTCTGCACCGATGCCGAAACGAGGAAATACTGCTGCGAGAGGCGAAGGAGCTTGCCCTCGGTATGATTATCCGAGGGATAGAGCACCTTTGAGATCGTCTCGGCGTTCGTATTTTCCTCGACCGCCTTCGCGTACTGTCCCTGCGAGAAGAGCCCCATATTGAATTTATGCGTGCTCCTCGCCCGCCAGAGACGGAGCAGGCTGACGGCTTCGCTGTCCGCGCCCGAGATCATCATATCGTACGGAACCGCCTCGATCTCATCATAGTCCTCGTAGATCACGTTATTGTGATCCTCTCTCCACTCCTCGCGCACTCTGCCGCCGAATTTCACACGGTAGATGCGGTCGGTACGCGGCACGAGCCAGCACTCCCCGCCGGGGAGCCAGTTATCGGGAAGCTCAATCTGCATACCGTCGACGATCATCTGCCTGAAGAGCCCATACTCGTAGCAGATCGAGAAGCCCGTCGCCGGATAATCCATCGAGGAAAGCGAATCCATAAAGCAGGCGGCAAGTCTGCCGAGGCCGCCGTTTCCGAGTCCCGCATCGGGCTCGCAGTCATAAAGCTCGTCAAGAGAAAAGCCGAGCTCTGTGAGCGCCGCCCCGTATGCCTCGACCAGCCCGAGGTTAGAGAGATTGGTCCTGAGCGATCTGCCGAGCAGAAACTCCATACACATATAATAAACGCGCTTCGCGCCCGATTCACTCGCGCGGCGCTTGTATCTTTCCCGCTTTTCGGTCAGAATATCGCGTACGGTCAGCGCCGTTGCCTTATACATCTGCTCGCGGCTCGCCTCCTTCGAGCTACACCCGAAATAGCGGGAAAGCTTCCCTTCAAGATGCTCTCTGATCTCGTTTTTGCTAAGATTATGGTTCATCGATTGCCTCCGACAAAAATTGTGTAGCCCTTACATCTCTCCATACAGAGAGAGATAGCGCTCTGCCGACACCATCCACGAAAAATCGACACGCATCACCCGCCGTACGAGCCTTTCCCACTTCCGAGGACGCCCGTACAGTGCAAGAGATGCACGTATGCAGGCATCGAGATCGCTTGCATCATCCCCCGAAAAGGTGAAGCCGTTGCCCGTGACAACGCCGTCTCTTTCTCCGTAGCCCTTCACAGAATCGTACAGCCCTCCCGTTTCGCGCGTCACGGGAACCGTGCCGTAGCGGGATGCGATCATTTGCGAAAGCCCACACGGCTCGGACCTTGACGGCATCAGAAGGATATCGGATGCCGCATAGATGCGCTTCGAGAGATCCCGATCGTATTCGATCAGTGCGCGCACGCGTCCCTTGTAGGATGCTTCAAGACGGCGGAAGAAGCTTTCGTATCGCTCCTCGCCCTTGCCGAGCACGACGAATTGCAGATTGGTCGAGCCGACGAGCTGATACGCAAGCTGTGCAACGAGATCGATCCCCTTATGCGGAACAAGGCGCGAAACGATCGCAACGAGCGGAGCATCAGGATCGTTCCGCAGTCCGACAGCCCTACGGAATGCCGCCTTGCATTCGGCCTTGCCCGTCAGGTTATCGGCGGTATAGTGCGCGGGGATCGCGGTGTCGCTCCGGGGATCGTAATAGCCGTAATCGATGCCGTTCAGAATACCCGAAAGCTTATGCGCGTTTTCCCGCAGCACGCGGTGCAGTCCGCAGGCATACGCCTCCTCGGTGATCTCCTTCGCGTAGCGTGGGCTGACCGTCGAGACGCGATCCGCGAGCTCGATTGCACCCTTCATCAGGTTCAGAGAGCCGTCGTGCTCGAGCGTTTCCCCCATTTCATCGGGAAGAGCGAGCACGTCACGAAGGATATGGGAATCGAATACGCCCTGATACTCAACGTTGTGGATGGTAAACAGCGTACGGATGCCCGCGTATTCGGGGATCCTTCTGAAGTATGCCTCAAGATAGAGCACCGACAGCGCCGCCTGCCAGTCGTGCGCGTGGAGGACGTCGGGATAAAACCCGATCTCTCCGATAAGATCGAGCGCCGCCATACAAAGGAAGGCGTATCGCTCAGCGTCGTCGGGGCTTCCGTACAGCGATGGGCGATTATAATAGTACTCGTTGTCGATAAAATAATAGGTGACGCCCTCTTTTTTGAGGCTCTTCACGTGGCAATACTGCCGCCGCCATCCGAGCCGAACGGTCTTCGTGTACTCGTCCTGCATCTCAGCGCGCCATTTCTCTCCGATCGTGCCGTGAAGGGGCATTACGACACGGACGTCGACCTTCCCTCGGCCTGCCGCCACGAGTGCCGCAGGAAGCGAGCCGAGGACGTCCCCGAGTCCGCCCGTCGCGGCAAAGGGCATCGCCTCCGCGCCGACAAACAGGATCCTTTTCGTGTTTTGGGTGTCTTCTACCGTAGAGTTTCCGCCCGTATCGGGGTTTTTATTCATTCCCATCGTTTTTCCCCCGATCGAAGCCGGTGCAGCGGAGGCATCCCTTTGGTCTCCGACCATCGCCCCCGCCTCCACAGTGCCGCCGCTCGGGATCTGTATCTGCGCACCCACAACGGTGATCCCCTCGCTTCCCGCATCCCCGCCGCCGACAACGGCGTTTTCCCCGACCGTGACGTTTTCGTCAAGGATCGCGTACCGCACAGTGGCACCCGCCTTTACCGTACTGCCACCAAGAATCACGCTATGCTCGACCGTAGCGTCCTTTTCGACCCGAACCCCGATGCCGAGCACCGAGTTTTTTACCGTCCCGAGGATCTCACATCCCTCAGAAATGCACGAACCGTTCACCCTTGCATCTGCACCGATGAACTGCGGAGCGGATGGCTCGTATCGCGAATAGATGCGCCATTTCTCGTCTCTCAGGGAGAGCGTGGGCTCTTCCCCCAGTATATCCATATTCGCCTCCCAAAGAGAGCGGATCGTTCCGACGTCCTTCCAGTAGCCCTCGAAGGAGTACGCATACATTCTCTCCCCTGCGCGAAGCATATTCGGGATGATGTTTTTCCCGAAATCGTTCGAGGAGCTCTTATCCTTTTCGTCCGCGATCAGATACTTTTCAAGCTTTTTTCGGTTGAAGATATAAATGCCCATCGACGCCTTGGTCGAGTCGGGATTTTTCGGCTTTTCGGAAAATTTATAGATCGCACCGTCGTCCATCGTGCTCATAATACCGAAGCGGCTTGCATCCTTCAGCGGAACGTCTATGACCGCGATGGTGCAGGATGCGTTCATTTTCTTATGATATGCAAGCATCCGCGCGTAGTCCATTTTGTATATGTGATCACCTGACAAAATGAGCACGTATTCGGGATCGTACCGATCGATGAACGCGAGGTTCTGATAGATCGCATTCGCCGTTCCCGAATACCAATCGGCAGACGACTCCCCCTGATACGGCGGAAGGATCTTCACACCTCCCGAATTGCGATCGAGATCCCACGGAAGTCCGTTTCCGATGTAATCGTTGAGGACGAGGGGCTGATACTGCGTGAGAACGCCGACCGTATCAATGCCCGAATTGACACAGTTTGAGAGCGGAAAATCGATGATACGATACTTTCCGCCGAACAGAACGGCGGGCTTCGCGTTTTTTTGTGTGAGGGCATAGAGCCTGCTGCCTTGTCCGCCCGCAAGAAGCATTGCGATGCATTCTTTTTTTTGATACATAGAATTTCTCCTCTTTTCGTTGTCCGCACAGGAGCGCGGCATTTTTACAGTACATTCTATTCGGAAAAAAGGAATTCTATGACGGACAAACGTACGGCGAAATTTTCCGCGAATGGCGAAGGACGCACCGTCACATACTACAAAAAAAGATCACGGAGGATCCGATGGTAACCGTTCTCGTTCGCACGTTCATCATATACGGTGTTCTGGTCGGCGCGCTGCGGCTGATGGGAAAACGGCAGATCGGCGAGCTCGAGCTGTCGGAGCTCGTTACGACACTGCTGATCTCGGAGATCGCGTCGCTTCCGATCGAAAACGGCGAGTATCCCATATTATACGCAGTCATCCCGATCGTTACACTTCTTTTTGTAGAGATCTTTTCTTCCACCCTGCTCGTTCGGATCCCATTTCTGAAGTCCCTGCTCTCCTCCCGTCCGACCGTGCTCGTACGGGATGGCGTACCCATCCCGAGGGCACTGAAGGGGGTCCGCATCACGCTTGAGGAGCTGCTCAGCTCGCTCCGTCAAAAGGGTGTTACCGACATCGGGGAGGTCGATTACGCGATCCTTGAGCCGAACGGACAGCTTTCGGTCATTGAAAAACGCCGTGCGACACCGCCCTCTTCGGAGGATCTCGGAATAGCGGTAAAGGAGAGCGGCATCACGCATATTCTGATCGCAAACGGCCGTATCGACCGTCACAACCTACGGTGCATCGGGAACTGCCGTACGCTGATCAATACAGCACTGCGGCGCGAGGGATGCCGCGTGCGCGACGTTCTCCTGATGCTTGCGGACGACCTCGGAAGGACTACGGTCATTCTGAAAGAGGAAAGGCGTAACACCGCCGAAGGAGGGACACAATGAGATCCTTTTTAGCCTCGCTTGTCCTGTTTTCCCTGATGCTCGGCGCCATTTTTCTGAACAGCCGCTATCTCTTGCAGCTGTCGCGTGAAATGCAGGACGCCGCCGAGGCGATCCCCTCCCTTTCGGAGAAGGACGCCGAGCAGCTTATGATACTCGAGCGGCTTGATGCGCTTGAATACATTTGGGAAAAGAACCGCGAGACGGTCGCACTGACGGTATCACAGCGCACAGTCGAGGGGATCGACGACTGTCTCGGCACGCTTGACGCGGCGATCCGACACGGAGACGCCTTCGAATTCGACAGAACGCGCGCGCATCTCCTCAGGATCATCAACGATCTCGGATATTACGACGTGATACAGCTCGGAAGCGTGCTGTAAGGGCCGCGCCTATCCGTGAGAGCGGCAAAAAAACGGGGTAAATTTCGGTTTTTCACTTGACTTTCAAGTGAAAATGTGGTAAACTACTTCGGTAGCAAAAGACCGAGCGGCGGACCTGTTACAGATCCCCCTACATTGTACCACCGATACGAAAAGAGCCTTGTCGACCCTCCTCGTATACCCCCGCACAGACGGAAAATAAGAGAAAATGACACGCAAGAATAAATCCAATCAGCTTTCAAGAGAATATCTTTTCCGCGCATTCGTCTCCCTGATGCAGACCGAGCGCTACTCCGACATCAACATCACAGCGATCACGGCAAAAGCAGGCGTCTCGCGTATGGCGTATTACAGGAACTACTCCGCAAAGGAGGATATCCTGACGGGATACATTGACGAGGTCTGTGCGGCGATCGAGCACCCCCTCAACGATTATCTGCCCATTCCGAAGAATGCGGCAGAGTACATGGTTCTCCTCTTCAAGCGTCTTTCGTCAGACGCGTTTGCATACGACTACAATCTCGGCCTCGCACTCTCAAGTGCAGGGCTTGGTGACCTCTTCCTCGAAAGCCTGACGGGGAATCTCAGTGCCTTCCTCACAAAGACAGGGGCGGAGGCTGTATCCGATGCCCCGCTCGTTGCAGGCGCCTTTTACGGGATGTTTATGCAGTGGTCGAGAGACGGTCAGCAGGGCTGCGTTACGGACCTCTGCGACGCACTCTCCGCGTTTCTTACACACTGAATCTGCACCCCGAAACACATAATAAGAATGAGACTTCGCACCGCCGAAGGGAGAACGCATATGCGCGCTCTCCCGGGCGGTGTGCTTTTATTTTGTCTCGGGAGCTTTTTTGTGGGGGTGATCACAACGAAAACGCGGCTGAACGCAAAAACCGCCGAGCATTTGCTCGAAAGACGTCGGGTATCCGCCCTGCGCCGCTTTTTGTCGGAAATGCGCCCGACAGACGTCGCAGAGCTCCTCTCGTGCGTGCGGGAGAACGATCGCCTCTCTCTCTTCCGCCTGCTCCCGAGGGCGACTGCCGCGGTAGTATTCTCAGAGCTTACGGCAGAGGAAAAGCGTGAGCTTGTCTCGGGCTTTTCCGACAAAGAGCTCACCTCTCTCGGCTTTATTCCGAAAAACGAGCTTGCCGATGCTTCCCTCTCCGAGGCGGAGGGCGTTCCGCCGTGCGACACGCCCTATCTTCTTACTTCCCCGACGCGAATCTTTCTGTCGCGCATTCCGTGGCTGTTGCTTCTGATGGTCTCCGCCACGCTGACGGGAATGATCATCTCGGCATTCGAGTCCTCGCTCAGCGTGTGCGTCTATCTGACCGCCTTCATCCCGATGCTGATGGATACGGGCGGCAATTCGGGCAATCAGGCATCGGTCACGGTCATCAGATCCCTCTCACTCGGGGAGATCGGCTTCGGGGATCTTCTCCGCGTCATAAAAAAAGAAGCGGCGGTCGCACTGCTGTGCGCCGCCGCCCTCGGAGTGGCTTCCTATATCAAAATTTATCTTGTTGACTTTCTGCTCCTCCGCACTCTCACCTCGGGAGAGGCGGTATTCGTCCCCGCCGTCGTCGCGCTCACGCTTTTCTGCACGGTCCTCTCGGCAAAGCTCGTCGGTGCAATTCTGCCGATCACGGCGAAGCGTCTGGGGCTTGATCCCGCCGTTATGGCGTCGCCCTTCATTACGACGATCGTCGACACGCTGTCGCTTGCGATCTATTTTGAGGTGGCAAAGCTATTGATCCCCGCGCTGTAGAGGTCTTACCTTCGGAATCTCCGCGCATAGGTGCATTTTTTGCAAAGGGGCTCGACGAATCTTCCGCTTTCGAGTCCCGAACGCATCTCTTCTGCACGAGGCGAAGAAAGGATCGCGGAGAGTGACTGCGTAAAAATATTGCCGAGCGCGATCTCCCCCTCCGAATCCAGACAGCACGGAACGACCGTTCCGTCCGCAAGCACAGCGATCTGATCGAGGAGCCCGTGACAAAAGCCGTCCTCGATCTCGTCGGCTTCGCTTTCGGTCGGCCAGGTGAAGATCCCCGCGTACTCGAGGAAGATATTCCGTGAGAGACGGTATCCGTTCGGTCGCGCCGTCCATTCGCCGGGAAATGCCTCTCGGAGGCGCTCCTCGATGCTATGATTTGCACGGTTCCCGCCCCGCCTTTCCTCGGTGTCGAGATTCCAGAGGCGAAAGACCGTATAGATCCCCCGCTCTGCGGCACGGCGAGAAAATCCGATCGCATCCGCGACGTATCCGTCACAGCTGTCTCCAAGGGCGTTGCCCTCCATACTGTGAAGCGAGATGCTGACCTTGTGAAGCACGTCGGCGTGCCTGAGGAGCACCCCTTCCGTCGACGCAAGAAGGGTCCCGTTCGTTGTGATGCATACGCGGAAGCCGTATTCCCCCGCGATCCCCGAAAGCTCTCCGAGGTGCGGATGGATAAGAGGCTCTCCCATCACGTGAAAATAGAGAAAATCGGTGTACGGACGAAGTGCCTCGCACACCGAGCGGAATTCGACCGCATTCATCTGCCGCGAAGGACGCGACGTCCCCGGACAGAAGGAGCAGGCAAGATTACAGATATTTCCGATCTCGACGTACGCACGGTTGAGCTTCTTTTTCATATCCTTCTCCATCGCCGTCACCAGTTTTTGATCCCGAAGCGCCCGCGAAGGCGTCTGAGATAGGTTGAGATCAGCCGCGTAAGCGCGACGTCGTAAAGCACGAATACGACGTTACCGAATAGGTACAGCACGACGTAATACCAAGGGCCGGTCCATTCGGTATCGGGCAGGAAAAGGTGGGAGAGGAGAAGCATCACGGCAAGAGCGGCGTTGAAGCTCACCATCTTCAATACCCACGAAGCAAGCGGTCTGAGTCGCTCGCAATACGCCTTGAGGATCGGATAATAGCCGAGGAAGAGCGCAAACAAAAAGGCAGCAGACTTCACGGGAAGCAGAACGAGCGAGAGGATCGTGACCACGAAATAGATGAGCCACGGCCACGCACCGCCCATTTCGAGCACCGCAAGCACGCAAAGAAGGGATGCGATCGCCGCCGCCGACACGTCAAGCACCTCTACGAGTGCACCGAGATACAGGATCACAACGCCGAGCGCCGACAGAATCGCAGAGATCGCGAGCCGCCGCGTTTTTTTTCGTTTTCTCTCCATATTGTGCCTCCCTTCGGATTTTTCGGGTCATTCAGCAGCAGCGGATCAGGTCGCCGCCCATACATTCACAGCAGCAATCGGCACAGATGAGGGTCTGACAAACGTCACATCCGCTGCATCCGCCGTCATTTGTCGTGCGGTATCCCGCGCCGTAGCCGTTTGCCCGCGCACGAAGCGAATCGCGCGCATTACGGTATTCGGCGTTGCGCGGATCCATCGCACACGCACGGTCAAAGTATTCCTGCGCGTCGACGTAGCCGCCCTTACGAAGAGCGACCCAACCCATAAGAAAATGCCATTCGGCACCGCGGTCGCCCGCGTCGATCTCCTGAAGCTTTTGCTCTGCAAGGGCAATATTTCCCGCATTGAGCAAGCGGCGGATCTCGGCGTAGCGCGGATTCGTCGAATAGGACGAATACTGCTGACCGCCGCTCTGGTAGCCGTTATAGCCATTCTGTCCGCCCGCACCGCCGCTTGTGCCTGCGCGCATCTTTTCGATCTCCTCGTACGCCGCATTGACCTCCTTCATCTTTTCGGATGCAAGATCCTTGAGGTCACTGTCCTGATATTTATCGGGGTGATATTTCCGCACCAGCTCGCGATATGCTTTTTTGATCTCGTCGTCCGATGCACTCGGCGATACGCCGAGCACCTGATAGGGGTCTCTTTGTGCCATATCAACTGTTTCCTTTCTTTCGGTCCGTCCCGTAGGTCTTTTCTTTTTTCTCTCCCGAAAGGATCGCCTCCGCCGTCCGCGGCATCCCTCCGTACAGTATATTCCGAAGCACGCCTCCGAAATCCCGATATCCGTAAAAATCAATGAGGTCGATTGCCTTCTCGGCTTCGGCAAGCTCATTTAGAAGCGCTATGCGAACGATCTCGCGCCGCTCGGCACTTTTTTCTTCATTCTTTTCGTTTCCCCAAAGGAGAAGATAGGGATTGAAGCGTCCCTCTTCTCTGTCCTCATCGAGATCGTCGTATGCATCGACGAGATAGATCCACTTTCCGACGTGGTATCCGACCGCTTTGGCGATCCGCGCTTGATCCTCGGGGAGTCCGAAAGCAAAGATCTCCGAAAGGAGCTCCCCCGAAAGTGCAGCATAGCGGTCGACCGACCGTTCCCCTGACCCTTCCGCCTCGGCGATCTCCTCCATCGCGAAATTGATCCGCTCGTCGAGGAGAGAGAGCTCGGGAATCCTCCGAAGCGCGCGCTTTCGCATACGCTTTGCAGTCCCGAAGAGAGCGCGGGCACGGAGCCGCTTTCTTCCTTTTTCATCCGCAAGGTCGTCCTTACACTTATAGTACGTGAGGAGTGCCGCCGCACACGAAACGTATTCACTCTGCGCATTCGTTACGAGCATCGGCTTTTTACGGAAGGGGTGTACGGGACAGCGTGACGTGACAGTGCGGATCTCCTCTCCCGCGAGCACGGTACGGAAGATAAGGAGGAACGCAAAATCGTAGCTGAGCGTCATTCGTGAGCTACAGCCCGTGCATTTGCCCATCGAACGGCAAAGCCCGCAGTACGCCGCGTGATACGCCTCGTACTCGCGCACCTTAAGCTCAGGCTTGTCAATCCGAACATATCCGAACACCGTATTCCCTCCCCTCTCGCGCAGAGCGTCTCATTTCAGGACTGTATGATACACCAAAAATGTGACAGCTGCAAGAAAATTTTTGCAGATCTTTGAAAATACACAAAAAACAGCCAAAAACGGGACGCGCGACAGCTGCCTCCCGTTTTTTAGCCTCCCCTTCGGGATCTTATTCCCACGTTACACTTGCAAAGGAAACGAGCGTCTCCTGCATCTTGTCGTAGAGCATCGCGTCGTAGATCGACTCGAGATGATCCTTGCGGATCTCGGCCTCGGTATAGCCGAGCTCTTCCATATAACGCTTGACATATGCATCGAGCTTCTCGTTCTTTTCGGCTTCCGTCAGCGAAATGCTCTCGGCGTCGAGGATCGCGTAGTAAACGAGATCCTCCTTTACGAGCTCCTCTGCGGCAACGTAAAGATCCTCGTCGGTGAGTCCCATACGGGTAAGCAGCTCCTCGTAGCTCAGCTTATAATAGGTCGCGTAATATTCATAGAACTTGCGATTCTGCTGATAGTAATAGCGGACCTGCTGCTCGGGGTAATCGATCAGTGTCGCATTGTCCACGACCTTCTTCCACAGATCCTCTGCGATGATCGAGGTTCTGAGATCGTTCTCGTAATCCGCAACGGTCGTGAATTCCCCGCCCGAAAGATCAGACACAATCTCGTCGGTCAGCGCGTCGAACTCATAGATATAGTTGACGGTAAACTCAAAGGTGACCTCCTTGCCCGCAAGCTCCTCTGACCCGTAATTCTCGGGGAAGGTCACGTTGAAGGAGGAGGAAGCGCCGACCGCTGTTCCGACAAAGCCGACCGCAAAGCCGTCGATATAGGTCCCGTTTTCAAAGACCGTGATCTCCTGATCCTTCGCGGTGCCGCCGTCAAAGGCAACGCCGTTCAGAATTCCCTTGTAGTCGACGTTGATGATATCGCCCTCCGCGACCGTTCTCTCCTCGTCCACGATGATCTCGGTGCTGCTCGAGGAGCTCGGCTTATACTTGCCGTCGGTCACGAACGAGAAGTACGCGTTGTCGTCGCGCATCGCCTCACGGAGCGTGACGAGATATTCCGCCTCGCTCACGGTGATGGGGATATTCTTATACTGACCGAGCGAGATATAGGGAGAGAGATCCATCGAGGAAAAATCGAGCGGCTCGACCTCCTCATTGCTCCCCGCAGTCGTGGAGTCGCCCCCTCCAACGCCGCCGTTATCACACGAGGCAAGCACGAGACAGGAGAGCAGAAGCGCAAGGGCGCCCGCAAGTATTCTTTTCCAAATAAGCTGCATACGCATCTGTAAAACCTCTTTCTTCACCAAACGGTGTTAACTGATACTCCATATATTTTACCACAGATCCGCGAATTTTGGAAGAGGTTCTCTTCGAAATTCACAATAATGTAACAAGCATAAAGAGAAAACCTGCTCTGCCCCGTTAAAAAATCGGACAGAACAGGTTTACGATAGGCCGTCACGCGGTGAAGATCTGAAATCAGTCCTCAACCTTGATGATCTCTTCGCCATTATAGTAGCCACAAGCCTTGCAAACGCGATGGCTCATAATGAGCGCGCCGCACTTGGGGCAAGCGGTCATTCCGGGCACGGTGAGCTTCCAGACGTTCGAGCGTCTCTTATCTCTGCGTGCTTTGGAAACCTTTCTCTTCGGTACTGCCATTGATCTACACCTCCTTCGCCAGTCATTCCGACAAGGCGTGATTAACCTTATACTGCGTTTTTTGCATTTCTCGTTATGCTACCCTCCGTCGGGAGCTTTGCATCGCTTCACGGATTTTCCTTCGAACCTTCACGATTCGGCGTTGTCCTCTTTCTGCAGAAGCTGCCGAAGGACGTCCCAACGAGGGTCGGTCTCCTTCTGTACGCAACCGCAATCCCCATTTTTCAGGGGCTTTCCGCATTTCGGACAAAGTCCGGGGCAATCCGGTGAGCAAAGCACACGCATCGGGAGTTCCAGCACCAGCTCTTCGCGGAGCGCTTCGTCCACATCGAGCACATTCCCTTCAAGAACCGCGTATTCGTCGAATCTCTCCTCAAGCGTTTCCTCACTGACCGTGCCGGGGGCAACGACCGTGCGCTCAAATACAAGCTCGACCCGATCCTGCACGGGCGTGAGACACCGCGCACAGATCGATTCAAAGGGGAGCGTAGCCGTGAGACTGAGACGGATGTAGCCTGCCATCGCTTTGACAGAGCCCTGCACCCGCACGTCAGACGGAAATGACACATCTGCTTCAAAATCCGGTTTCAAAGTGTAATCGATCGAAATGACATCGGTATCACCCTTCAGAAGCGGGCGCATATCAATTTTCATTCGCTTCATACCTCCAAAAGCCATAGACATAAAATGCAACATTACATATTATACCGAATTCCTGTCCGATTGTCAAGAGGATTTTCTGTTTTTTTGCAAAATTTTTCACTTCGTCCGTATCGGAGGGCTTTTTTTCGCCTTTATTTGTGTAATGCGGTGAAAATTTTGGGGTCAAGAAGCAAATCCGCCGGCAGAAAGGGCTCTTCGCAAGTCTTCCCGGGAGGAAAGCCTTTCCGTCCGCGAGTGAGGTGGATCGGGGATCCGCTGAAGCCTGCTGAAGCGGTCACCGAGACGGCGCCCTCGGGAGCGGACACGTTTACAATGCGTAGAGCCCTTCGGAATTTCAGGCGTCAATGCAAATGCTCCGTTCCTCCCTTTCCGAAAGTTCTTGGGGGAGTCTGAGGGGTGTTCTTTCAAGAACATCCCTCAGTTCGGCTTCCTTCCTCAGCACGGCTTCTTTCCTCAGCACGGCTTCTTTCCCGAGTGCGGCTTCTTTCCTTTATCACCATCCTACGAAATCTTACGCCGCTTATCCTTCCAGAACCCGCAGTAGCACCGAGAGCATCTCCGCAGTCTCCGCGCGTGTGAGCGATGCACCTGCGGACGCCTTTCCGTCCGCATCACGGTAGACCCCGATCGCCGACAGGTGATAGATCGCATCCTCCGCCCACGCGGGGATCGACGTTCCGTCGTCAAAGGTCACGGCGCCGACCGCCACGCTGTCGGGGCGCTTCAGCTCCTCCGATGCGGATTCACAGTCCTCGATCAGGAGCGAAAGGATCTTCGCCGCCTCCGCACGCGTGACCGCCCGATCCGGGAGGAAATACAGACCACCCTCCCCGAAGGTGCCGTTCACCACACCCATCGAATACGCCGCCGCAACGTAGCCGCGGAGGGACGCGGGGATCTCGCCGTCGTCGAGGAAGACCGTCTTTTCATCCGTCGGCGGCTCCTCAATCCCGCAGGCGCGCATCGCCATTACGAGGAAGTCAACGCGGCTGACGGTCGCGTCAGGATAGAAGAAGGTTTTCCCTCCGACGTCACTGCCGCTCATAATGCCGCATTCGGTCATTCTGATCGCTGAAGACACCGCGCTGTCACTTGAAAGGTCGACGAACTCGACCGAGATGCTCGGCTCGGATACCGACACCGTCACCTCTCTGCTCGTGCTGTAATTTCCCTTCTCGTCGCGTACGACGTAGCGGAAGGAATCCTCCCCCGTATAGCCCTGATCGGGCGTGTAGACGTAGCGCCCCGCCGCTCTGTCGAGGAGGCGCACCGCGCCGTGCTCGGGATACGACACGATCTCAAAGACGCAGTCGTCACCGTCGGGATCGTAGCCCGACAGCGTGCTTTCATACGAAAGACCGCGATACGTCGACGCCGAGACCGTTGCCTCGGGCGCATAAGCGCTCGTCGGACGCTCGCCGCACTCGGGAACGCAGTAGACACGGCATTCGAGGCTGTATCCGCTCTCTCCGCAGGAGAAACGGAAGCTTCCGACGCCTTCTCTCCCCGTCGCGGAGGAATAGGTCATCCGCTCGAGATTTCCCGCGGAGATCACCTGCCCCGACTGCACCGCGGAGGCGCCGAGAAAGAGGGTCCCGTCGGCGGCACTCGGCGCCTCGGTGACCGTGATGTATTCGAGGCTTCGGAGATTCATCGCGCGGAGAAAATCCGCTTCCGTAAAGTAATAAAGCTCCCCGACCTCGGCAGAAACGACCATATCGGTCGCGGCAGCAAGATGATGAAGCCCGAAGCTGACGGGAGCATCCGCCTCCGCCGCCTCTCCGTCCTCAGATATGAGGTCTGCCGCAAGGGCGGTGAACGCAAGCGTCGAGAGCATCAGGATAATGGTCAAACACACGACGAGGTATTTCCGAAATACGCGCATAAAACAGTACCGTACCTTTCCTTTTTACTGTACTCTATGTTTATACCGCCCGACGCGTTTTTATGAATACTTGCCGTACGTTTTCGGTTTTATCCCGCTTCCAAAAGAAAGCCGCGGAGGTCGGAGAAGGGGCTATAAGCGCGGGGTCGCCATCCTTCGTGACATAAAAAAACAGACGAACCGTTTTCCGAGCGTGCACGCTCTCTGTTCGTCTGTTTATTTGATCCTTACGCGATGCTTAAGAGATACTTAAGCGATGCTTAAGCATCCGTCACCTTACGGAGATACGCGAGTCCCGCGGAAAGCGCGGGGAGATTCTCCTCCATCCCCTCGAACTCGATCGAGAGCCATCCGTCGTATCCTCCTTCACGAAGAGCCTTCACGCAATCCGCGATGGGAACAATGCCGTGACCGAGCACCGTGCCGCGGAGGAGATTTCCGTTCCGCGTCGCGAAATAGCCCTCGGGCGTAGGAACGCCCTCCTTTACGATGTGGTAAAGGAAATCCTTCGCGTGTGCGTGAATGGCATAGGGTGTGGCGCGGCGTACCGCAGAAAGCGGCTCCTCGTCTACACAGAGGAAGTTGCCCATATCGACGAGCCAGCCGTAATTCTCATGGTCGACCGCACGGATCAGTCGCTCAACGCGCTCGGAATCCTGAAACAGCTTGCCGTGATTTTCCGAGCAGGTGCGGATGCCCTTTGCCGCGGCGTACTCGGTGATCTCAATGATCGCGGGCACCATATCCCCGATCGCATTCTCCCAGGTATATCCCTCGATCGCCCGCAGTGCCGACGCAACGTCGTGGCGCATCACGGGCGCACCGAGCGCCTCTGCAACGTCTACGCACCGCTTGAGACGCTCGATCTCTGCCCCGAGATCCTCGCTCTGCAGATTCGCGGAAACGGTATACGCAACGATGGGAAGCCCGATCTCTATGCAGTGGCGGCGGATCTCCTCTGCCTCGCGAAGGTCATCCTTCGTCTTAAGACCGATGAACTCTATTCCCTCAAAGCCGAGCTCCTTCGCCTTGTCACACAGATGTGTGTATGAGCATCCCGTGCTCTTCTGATATTTCCGAAAGCTGTAGCTGCTGACGCCGATCCTCATTTTTGTCCTCTCCTCTCATTATCTGCCATAACGACCTCTTACGGTTATTATAAGGTAGTCGCGAGAAATTGTCAAGTGTCCGCAAAAAATTATCAAATTATGTTATATTTTATCGATTTGGTTGTTTTATCTCGCAGATTCTCCGAACGCCGCCTTCAGCTTTTCGATCGCCCCCTTCTCGATCCTGCTGACGTACGAGCGCGAGATCCCGAGCCTCTGTGCGACATCCTTTTGCGTCATCGCAGTCCTTCCCCGAAGCCCGTATCTGAGGCAGATGATCTGTCTCTCGCGCTCGTCAAGCACCGTGCCGACGTAGCGCATCGCCTCACGCAGACGGATCTTCCGTTCGACCTCCTCGGCGATGTTATCCTCGTAGCTGATGACGTCGGCGTAGGTCAGCGGATTGCCATCGCGGTCGACGTCGATCGTCTCGTTCAAAGAGACCTCTCCCTGCGTCTTGCGGCGGCTTCTGAAATGCATCAAGATCTCGTTCTGGATGCACCGTGCCGCATAGGTCGCAAATCGCGCGCCGTTCTGCACGTTGAAGCTGTCGACCGCCTTAACGAGCCCAATGATACCGATCGAAACAAGATCCTCCTGCTCGCTGCTCTGTGAGGATGCGTAATATTTTCTCACAATATGAGAGACAAGTCTCAGATTATGCAAGATCAACCTCTGCCGCGCGTCCTCATCCCCCTCTGCGGCACGGAGAAAGCACGCGTGCTCCTCCTCAGGCGGCAATGGCGGCGGAAACGAGCGCGGCACCTCGATCCCGAGAATCATATGGTAAAAGCGCGTAAAAAACGACAAGATCATCGCAAGCATAAAATATCCCTCCCTTAGGTCGTGTGGTTCGATCACATACCTATGCAAGGGAGGGCTTGTTTTTTGCCTGTACGCATTTTTCGGACAGAGAGACGGGCTTATTTTTTAGGCCTTCCTCGTGTGCACAGCGCCGCAATATAACCGAATACGAGTGCCGCCGCAGTTCCGCCCGCCGCCGCAGTGAGACCGCCCGTAAGGGCGCCGAGGAGTCCCTTTTCGTCCACCGCACGACGGACTCCCTTTGAGATCAGGGCGCCGAATCCGCACAGTGGCGTGGTCGCGCCCGCACCGCCGAACTCCCTGAGGGGTGCAAAAAGACCGACCGCCTCAAGGAATACGCCGACAACGACAAGCGTAACGAGAACGCGCGCGGGGGTGAGCCTCGTTTTGTCGATCAGAATCTGTGCGAGCACGCAAATCGCGCCGCCGACGATAAACGCCCGCACCAGCATCAGTAGAGTTTCGGTCATTCCGCTCCTCCTTTCCTTCGTCTTTCCAGCGCGATCAGATGTCCCACCGCAGGGATCGCCTCGCCCTGCTGGATGCTCCCGGGGCTCATCATAGCACCCGAGCCGATCAGAAGCACCTTATGAAGATCACCTCGCTCGATTCGCGGCAGGATCCAAGACGCGAGGACGACCGCAGAGCATCCGCACCCCGAGCCGCCCGCGTGTGTGTCCTGTGTATCGCGCGAATAGATCATACACCCGCAATCGCTGATGCGATCCTCGTCAAAAATGCCGTATTCGATCCGTAGCAGCTCTCTCAGGATCGCGACCCCCTCATATCCAAGGTCACCGCTGACGATCAGATCGTAGTCAGCAGGCCCCGTCCCCGTCGCACGGAACCACCGAACGAGGGTGGAGAGGACCGCAGGTGCCATCGCGGCGCCCATATTCGCAGCATCGGATATTCCCTTTTCGACGACGATGCCGGGCATCCCCCCGACGAGATACACGCTTTGAAGCACCTCTCCGCCGCGTGTCTCCCATAGGGGCGTACCGTCCTCCTCTGACGTAAGGAGAAAGGCTCCCGAGCCCGTGACCGTCCACTGTGCGGTCGGTGTTCTTTGTCCGCCGTACTCGATCGGCGTGCGGTACTGTCTCTCCGCCGAGCAGTAATGCGACGACGTGACCGCCCCCGCCACCCGAAAGTATCCCGCAGACAACGCCATTCCCGCAAGCAATATGCTTTCTGCCGCCGTCGAGCACGCACCGTACAGACCGAAATACGGCACGTCGAAGGAGAGGAGACCGTACGCCGAGCCGACGCACTGATTCAGAAGATCGCCCGCATAAAGGACGTCCACGTCATCCGCCCCTACCCCGCCCTTCTTCATCGCAAGGCGAAACGCACGACGCTGCATCTCACTTTCTGCCTTTTCCCAGGTCTTCTGACCGAAGCGGTCGGTCTCGTCGGACAGGTCGAACGCATCTCCGAGCGGTCCCTCTCTTTCGTTTTTTCCGACCACCGACGCCGCCGAAAGAATGCGCACGGGACGGGAAAACGTCACCATTCCTCTCCCCGCCTCAATTCGTTTTTCCACCATCTTTTTTTCCATTCGCCCGTCTGTCCCTCTCTCTCCGCTTTCTGCTAACAGTATTTCCGCTCCTCGGTAAAAATATCCGCAAAGGAAGCACGGACTCCCCCTTGGGAATTTTCGGAAAACTCGTTTTTCCTTTGAGAAAAAAACCAAAAGCGGTTGACTATTCCCACCCATCGAGGTATAATAAGGTATAAAAGAAACCACGGAGGCAAGATTTTATGCAAAAGCTCATCAATAATGCCGTCGAAAAGCACCGAAGGCTGATCCTTGACACCGAGCGCTTCATCTGGAAGCACCCCGAAACAGGATTCAAGGAATTCGTCACCTCGAAATATATGGAGGACACCTTCGAGTCCCTCGGCTACGAGCTCGAGAGAGCGGGAGACATCCCCGGATTCTGTACCGTGATCGACACGGGACGTCCCGGTCCCGAGGTCTTGATACTCGCTGAGCTCGATTCGGTCATCTGCCCCTCTCATCCCGCGGCAAATCCCGAGACGGGCGCCGTTCACTCCTGCGGACACAACGCACAGTGTGCAGGCCTCGTCGGCGTTGCGGCAGCTCTCCGTGAGCCCGGGGTGCTCGACGGACTGTCGGGCAAAATCCGTCTTTGCGCCGTTCCCGCAGAGGAGCTACTTGAAATCGAATACCGCTCCGAGCTTCGGAAAAAGGGCACGATCAAGTACTTCGGCGGCAAGTCCGAGTTTCTCTCGCGCGGCTACTTTGACTCCTCCGACATCGCCATCTTGATGCACACCTCCACCAAGGATCATTTTTCAGCCGCCAAGGGCTCGCTCGGCTGTATCGTGAAAAACATCATCTACAAGGGAAAGGCAGCCCACGCGGGCGGTGCGCCGCAGAACGGCAGAAACGCGCTTTACGCCGCGACCTGCGGTCTGAATGCGATCAACGCGATCCGCGAGACCTTTACGGAGGCAAATTACATCCGCGTGCATCCGATCATCACGCACGGCGGCGATATGGTCAATGCGATCCCCGAGACCGTGCGGCTCGAGAGCTTCGTCCGCGGAAGATCCTTCAAGGCGATCAGGAGCGCGAACCTCCGAGTCAACCGCGCACTCACGGGTGCGGCACTCTCGATCGGTGCGAACGTTGAGATCATTGACTACCCCGGATACGCACCGTTTGACAACAGCGCCGAGATGATCGAGGTCGGAAGAGAGGCGGCAGAGCTCGCTACGCCAAACGTAAAATACCGTTCGACCACGAGCATCGCCACGGGAAGCACCGATATGGGCGACCTGTCGCGCGTGATGCCCGTCTTCCAGCCGAAGGTAGGCGGAGGAAGGGGCACCTCGCACGGAAACGATTACGAGATCGTGGATCCCATTCTCGCCTGCGTCGAAAGTGCCAAGTGGCAGGTCGGGATCATCACCCTGCTTCTGAAGGACGGTGGGGCACGCGCTCGGGCGGTCGTTGAGAGCTACAAGCCCGAATTCGCGTCGAAGGAGGAATTCCTTGCGTATATCGACTCGCTGAACGACAGCGGAGACCGCATCGCATACCGCGAGGACGGTACTGCCGAGGTACGGTTCTCGTAACACCGAAAAACAGTTATCCCCTCGTCCCCTAAGATAACATCATCAGCAGCAAACAAAAGAAAAGGAGAGATCGTATGCAAAACGTCATCCAAGCGGTCGAAAAGCACCGTGATCTGATCTTCAAGACCGAACGCTTCATCTGGAAGCACCCCGAAACCGGATTCAAGGAATTCGTCACCTCGAAATATATGGAGGACACCTTCGAGTCCCTCGGCTACGAGCTCCAGCGAGCGGGCGACATCCCCGGCTTCTGCACCGTGATCGACACGGGACGTCCCGGTCCCGAGCTTCTCATCCTCGGTGAGCTCGACTCGATCATCTGTCCCTCGCACCCCGAGGCGGACCCCGTGACGGGCGCCGTTCACTCCTGCGGACACAACGCGCAGTGCGCAGGTCTCGTCGGTATTGCGGCGGCTCTCCGTGAGCCCGGTATACTCGACGGACTGTCAGGTAGAATCCGTCTTTGCGCCGTTCCCGCAGAGGAGCTTCTTGAAATTGAATACCGCTCCGAGCTTCGGAAAAAGGGCACGATCAAGTACTTCGGCGGCAAGCCCGAATTTCTCTCGCGCGGCTACTTCGACTCAGTCGATCTCGCGCTTATGGTGCACAGCGGAAAGGCATTCTCCGTGAACGGCGGCTCGGTCGGCTGTATTGCCAAAAGCGTCATTTACAAGGGCAAGGCGTCCCACGCGGGCGCTGCGCCGCAGAGCGGCAGAAACGCGCTTTACGCCGCGACCTGCGGTCTGAACGCGATCAACGCGATCCGCGAGACCTTCACCGAGGCGGGACAGATCCGCGTGCATCCGATCATCACGCAAGGCGGCGATATGGTCAATGCGATCCCCGAGACCGTCAAGATCGAAAGCTACGTGCGCGGCAGAACGTCGAAGGAGATCGAGCTTGCAAACAAAAGGGTCAACCGCGCCCTCGTCGGTGCGGCACTGTCCCTCGGCACGAATATCGAGATCATTGATATCCCCGGCTACTCCCCTCTTGTCAACAGCCGAGGAATGGCCGAGGTCGCAAGGGAGGCGGCAGAGCTGGTCCTTCCGAACGTAACGTTCACCGTGAAGACCTCCGTCGGTACCGGCTCGACCGATATGGGTAACCTCTCGCGCATTATGCCCGTTCTCCATCCTCACGCAAGCGGCGTGAGCGGAACGGGACACGGAAACGACTACCAAATCGCAGATCCCGAGGCTGCCTGCGTGGATACCGCCAAGTTGCAGCTTGCGATCGCTATCCTTCTTTTGAAGGACGACGCCGCACGCGCGAAGGAGATCATCGAAAATTACGAGCCCGAATTTGCATCAAAGGAAGAATATCTCGCTTATCTCGACTCGCTGAACGACTGCGGAGACCGCATCGAATACCGCGAGGACGGAACGGCAGAGGTACGATTCTCGTAACCCCGTCTAACAAGAAAAAACGGGACTGATCCACAAATGTGAGTCAGCCCCGTTTTTCAGTCCTTCCAGACGAATTTATAATTGATCGATTCGCCGCCGTCGACGAGGATGTTCTGTCCCGTGCAGAAGGTGTTCGTCACGGTCAGAAAATACGCCCACTCGGCGATCTCCTCGGGGGTCGCCCACTTTTTGAGGGGCGTTTCCTCCATAATTTCCGCCCAAAGCGCGGGATCGTCCATCACACACGCATTCAGCGGCGTCAGCACCCCTCCCGGGTCAAGGCTGTTGCAGGTCGCACCGTATTTCGCAACGCGCATCGCTACGTTCTTGGTGTACGAAAGCACGCCGCCCTTCGACGCCGCGTATTCGGGAAATTCCGAGCCCGTGTGCCCGCTCGCAGATCCGATGTTCAGGATCGCCTTGATGCTTTCCTGCACGCCGTATTTTTCGGTCACGCGGATCAGCGCCTTCAGGTTGACGTCGATGTCATCCTCGTTCTGCGTTCCCGCATTATTGACGAGGATATTGACACGCTCGACCTCGGGAAGATGCTCGTAGTCCCTGACGTCGCACCTGTAATGCGTGTAGGCGGGATGGTCGATGCCGGCGTCCTGCCGATCGATCCCGATGACCGTGTGACCCTTCGAGAGAAAGAGCTCGGCGATCGCCTTGCCGATCCCCTGCGTTGTTCCCGTGATGAGTATCTTCATTTCGCGTTATCCCCTTCCACATAATCCAGATATTCCTTCCCGACCGCATTTTTCTTCCATCTCGTCACGACGCGATAGCCGATGGGAGAAAAGACGATCTCAAGGAGAAGCTCCGCAACAGCTCCCGTCAGAGCACACGTCGCACATTGCAGCACCGTCCAGGAAAAGCCGTCCCAGAAAACGGGCGCAAAGCCGACGAAAACGATCAAGGAAAACACGAAGTTGTCGAGAAATTGCCCAATGAAGGTAGAAGCGTACGTCCGCATCGCATAAGCGAGCCTTCCGTCGGGATCCTTCCTGAACGCACGACCGATCGTGAAATTGAGCAGATTGTTGACGACCGCCGAGAAAAGAAAGGCGACCGTGCTTCCGAGGAGAATGAACCACGTCCCGCCAAAGATCGCGTTAAAGGCACTGTAATCGGCGGCGTTTGACGGGATCACGCTTGCCACGAAAAAGATCAGGCAGGTGAGGAGATTGACGAGAGCGGCGAGGAGTGAAATGCGGTTGGACGCTCCCGGGCCGAAGTGCTTCGTTACAACGTCCATACACATAAAGGACAGCCAAGAGATCAGAATGCCGCCATCGAGTGCGATCCAATCGAGCTGCAGAAGCGTCTTGTTCGCAAGCAGATTCATAGAGATCACGCTGACGACAAAAAGCGTCATCACGCTCGCAGGGATGCTCCTCAGCAGTATATCGGTTTTCGTTTTTTCCTTCTTAAGCCATAAGCCGAATTTGGTCATTGTCTGTATCTCCGCCCTTTGCCGAACGTCGCCGATGCGACTATACGGTTATTATACCAAAAACCGTGACGCATTGCAAGGGATTTTGGGGAATCCGCAGGAAATTCAAATAAATTTTCGCACCGAACGCGGAGCGAAACAAAAAAAGAAAAGAAAAAATCAAAATTCTCTCAAAAAGGGCTTGACAAAGCCAAACGATTGTGCTATAATAGTCGCGTTCGATTGAGAACACCACGCGGATTTAGCTCATTTGGTAGAGCGCGACCTTGCCAAGGTCGAGGTGGCGGGTTCGAGCCCCGTAATCCGCTCCAATTTTTAGAGGGAACTGCGGAAGGCTCGAAGGTAGCTTTGCGAATCTCGAGCCCCGTAATTCGCTCCAACTTTTTGGTGACGTAGCCAAGTGGTAAGGCCCCGGTCTGCAACACCGTTATCCGCCGGTTCAAATCCGGCCGTCACCTCCAACGCAAGGGACACCGCAAGGTGTCCCTTTTGCGTTGGAGCTGCCGACCGACCGCTTGAACTGGCACACCAAACCGCTTGCGGTTTGTGTATGGGTTCTAAATCCGGTCGCCGCCGACCGTCAGTTAAGTCTTACCCCCCCACCCCCGCACCACTTTCATATTAAAATACAGCCCTGAAAAAAACTTTCCACCACCGTATTGACAAGCATTTTTTGCCATGATATAATGAACTCAAGAAAGCGGTATGTTCTTGTGGGATCCTATACCGCAACACATCGCCACTTTGGCTTTTGGTATGCAGCAGCCTGAAAAGATGTGTTTTATAACAAATAAAAACAAAAGGAGTTTGTCGCCGATGAAACGAATAATCCTATCCTTGTTCTTCATTTTGATGTTTTGTGTTTTTTGTGTTTCATGCGATATCAGACAAAATAAAAATGCCATTGTACTCGCAGACACGGAAGGTTCGACAAACTCAACCGAGCTGCCGCCCGAGTCTGATATTTTTCTCGACTGGAAAACCGCTTATTTAGACTTTATAGAATACAGAGAAAGCGTATATGATTTCGATTATCGTTATGCGCTTGTGTATGTCGATAACGACGATATTCCGGAGTTATATGCGATGGGTGTTTGCGAGGCTGACGGAGATCTCATTTGTTCTTACAAAAACGGTAATGTTATTGAGCAACATTTGGGTCGAAGGTTGGGCGGAAAATATGTCGAACGAAGTGGAATTATTATCAATCAGAACGGACATATGGGAAAATATTACGACAACGTATATAAGCTCGACCAAACCGGATTTTCTCTAATTCTCAATGCATCATATTCAGAGCGTTATGTGACTCTTGAAAACAATGATTTTGAAATTATTAACGAGTATTTTATAGATGGCAAAACCGTAAGCAAAGACGAGTATAATAATGCTGTAAATTCTGCCGTTGATCTTTCACAGACGATGGAATTTTACGAAAAATCAGTATCGTATGACGTAATAAAGCAACAAATCGAAGATTGTAAATAAAAAATACGTTGTTTAATTGAAATGATAATGGCATCTTTTTTGTCAACACACCTCAGAACGAAGCAACCCAATAGGGTTGCTTTTTTCGTTCTGGAGGTGACGGTCTACGTTTGAATTGGTACACCAAACCGCTTGCGGTTTGTGTATGGGTTCTAAATCCGGCTACGACCGCTTGACACCTCGACACTTTTATGCTATACTAAACCCAGAAAGGCGGTGGATGTATGAAAAAACAAGCAATAACCAAGCAAGATATACAGCGCGATCTACTTGCTCTTCTAAACAAACGTAAAGCCGTTACTGTTTGGTTGACGTTCTTTTTGATCATCTCGATTTTATGTTACATTATGTATGCCGTTCTTTATGCCAATGGAGTTTATTTGCCGCCTCGTCATCTTACTTTTGTAAGTCCAACGGCGGTAATGATTATTGGGCTTGTCATTATACTGTTGATATTAGGATTTCTTCTTTGCTATTATTATTTGAAATTCTTTGATATTAAAAGTGGAAGATTCAGCGTTAGCAAAGAAAAACTATATCAAAAAGGCCAAGAACCAAAAAGTTACTATCGACGTATGGAACAGGAGAATGCGTTGTATTTCCGTAGCGGAAGAATTGCGGTCAACGATAAGGTTTATTTGTATTCAAAAGTCGATGATTCCTTTTATCTTGTTAAATTAAAATCTTCAAAAACGCCTTTTTTCGCATATCATACGAATTTTTATGAAATAAATGATGTTTAATGAGTGGCATCTTTTTGTCAACTCGCCCCAAACAAAAGAGCACTGCGAGAGCAGTGCTCTTTTGTTTGGAAATGAAGCGCGCTGACGCGCATGAAGCGAGTTGCGAAGCAACTCATGAAGCAGGGCGTCGCCCTGTGAAGCGAGCCTTCGGCTCACGAAGAAGTTAGTGTGCGCTTCGCTTCATGGCGGCAAAGCCGCCGCTTCATAGAAGCCGCAAGGCTTCTGCTTCATATTCGCGAAGCGAATGCTTCATTGACAAAAAGGCACTTTCATGTTATAATACCTTTGACATGGGACGTCAAATATGCAGAAAGGTGGTGAATTGACATGATTAAGCCTACAAACAGAGGGGTCGAATTGAAGTCAAACAATCTGTATTTGAAAATCGGAATAGTTGCCGCAATTGTGGAATGCATAGGATTATACTTTTTCATTCCTGTGCTTTTCGAATTTGATGGCTCTCTCGAGGATTTTGCCGTAGCAGCTTTTGTCTGCCTATGGCTTGGCACAATCCTTTTCGGCACGCTCGTATCTTTTTACATATACAGCAAAAAGCTTGTTATTGATGATGACGGTATTTCATACAGTTCGATGCTTGGTAAAAGGTTTTTGGAATGGAACAAAATTCAGGATTATGGCTTGTCGTATGACGGGCGTAGCCAAGACGGAGCTGATTTTTCAAATTCATACATAATTTATTTTGCAAAAGAAATACAGAAGAATAAAAATTCATATAAAAAGAAACTGTCAAAAAATGCCTTGACGGTAAATATTAGGGCTGATGATTACGCTTGCTTTTCAGAATATGTCATTCCGTTTTGCATGAGAAAAACGGATGTGCGACCTTTTATCCCTCAGGACGAACCTCACTTTTTTTAGAGATTCTTGGTATTTATGCTACAATACAACCGGAAAGGCGGTGAAATGCATGATAATGATATATTTACTTTTTGCTATGTCAATATTCATGATTCGCATATTAGCGGGTTATGATAGTCGCTATCAAAATGGAAAATATTTATCTGTTAAGAATACAGTTTTAAGCAAAATCTTATTAGATAGTATGTCAATATACAGCAGAACAAAACGCTTGAAGAAAGACAAAAACAAAATGTCAATTTGCGGTATTCCGTTTTATGTTGCTGCAGTTTTTGCTTTGTTAATCAATCTTGTTTTCTTGTTCATTACCGATATTCCGATCGAGCCGTGGGGGATAGAAACAAGCAGATTTATTGTATCTGCAAATACTTTTAACGATAAAATTTCTGCTATCAGTATTTTACTGTTGTTGATGTCGATCATAGCCTATATCGCCGTTACGATCATTCACTCCACGAAAGAAACAAAGCCAAAATGGATAAAGTTTTTTGTATGGGCTGTAGCTGCCATTATGTTTTTAACGGCTGTACTATCATCAATTTACTTTTTGATTGAATTAATGGCATCTTTTTCGTAAAAGCTTTGAATTTGCCCAAGCGTGGCCAATGCTGGAATAGCTACAGAAAAACTAATTGAAATTTATTGAAAAATGTTCAAAAATCCTTATAACACAAGGCTTTTAACCATATTCAAGGTGGCATCCTTTTCGTCAACTCGTGCCAGAACGAAGCAACCCAACAGGGTTGCTTTTTTCGTTCTGGAGCTGCCGATCGTCAGTTGAAATGGCACACCAAACCGCTTGCGGTTTGTGTATGGGTTCTAAATCCGGCTGCGACAGCTTGACATCTCGTCGCTTTTATGATATACTTAATTCAGAAAGGAGACTGTGATATGGAGAAAAACAAAAATAAAATCATTATTTCTACAACAGTAATTAAAAATTCACTTTCAAACTTGCTCCGGTTCGTAATA
>JAFVXC010000014.1 GCA_017501345.1 Clostridia bacterium | reverse complement strand
TGGCCTCTGTTTCGCTTTCCGCTTCACCGGAGGAAAGATCATTTGTCACATCAGATATATCGCCTAATGGAGTCATAGTTGAATCCGAAGGGTCGGGAATCTCGGAGGACTCCGGGGGCGCTTCGCTTGCGCTGTCACACGCCGAAAGCGCGGTCAAAAGAAGTGCGGCAGAGAGAAGTAAAACAAGTATTTTCTTATGCATCGGATTCCTCCTTTCGGGTGATGGGGAAAAGCGGTCAAAAAAGCGCACAAAGACCGGGCGGGCGCGTGTCCCGACGTCCTTATGCGCTGATTTTGTTTTCGAAGGTCTGATCTCCTGTGCGGTGTTGCCTTCCCGGGAGATCATCTCGGCAACAATTCCTTTTCGCATTGTTGTCGGGGCTGTCATTTGCTATGACAGATCTTACTTTACGGCTCTATTATACCATATTTCGGAAGGATTGTCAAGGGGGAGGCGGTATGCTGCCAGAACTTTCTCCAAAGCGGTTTTTCTTCGCGGAAGCGTTACAGCATCACAGAAATGCAGAGAGAATCGTATTTTTATACTGCACCTTTGCCTCTGCGGAGAGATCGCAATGTCCGCGGAAGGGCACGACGTTAAAGTCAATTTTGTGGGCGACCTTCATTTCCTCTACGAACCTCTTGGAATGCTTTTCGAGATTCACCGATTTGTCACCGCTGCAATGGAAAACGGTATAGGGAATATCCGGCATTTTGTCTGCGAGGTGCAGGGGGGAGCAGGTGCGCATTGCCGTTTCGAGGTCTCCGTCGTATTCCGCGAAGGCACTGTATAGGGTGCGGGGAAGATCGGGGCGCTCGGTGTAATGATACGGCAGATCGCAAACGGGGCAGTTTGCAACGCAGATCGTGGGGGTGATCCTTGCGTAAGCGGTGTATACGAGTGCGGCAAGTCCGCCCATCGAGCCGCCCGTTGAGGCGATCTTCACCGTGTCTCCGAGATCGTATTTTTCGCAAAGCACAGAAACGATCTCGTCCGTGTATGCAACCGCTTGGCGGTTCATCCACGACCAAGGAGCGCAGTAGGGAACCACGTATATGATCCCTTTTTCCGCATATTCGAACGCATCTCCGGGGTCGGAGCTCAGCATTGTCGTATTGTTCAGACCGTTAAAGTGCAGAACGATGCCCTTGATCTCGCCCTTGACGAGACGGTCACTTGAATATGCAAAGCTGCGTAGCGTATCGTAGGTAATGATCTTTTCCATATTAAACCTTTCCTTTTTGTTTTTAAGGCACAAAGTGGATTCCGAGACCTGCTCGAAATCCACTTTTGCCGTGTATTCGCTTAGAGCGTGACCTCGTGACCGCATTCGGCGGAGCGATAGATCGCTGTGAGGATACGCATCAGCTCGATGCCGTCCTCGGCGGGGTTACGGCACTCGACCTTGCCCTGTATTGCGTCGATGAAGTGATTGATCTCACCCGTGAACGCCTCGCTGACGCTGAGTCCGGTCTTGCCCTCGAACTCGAAGTCCTTCAGCTCGTCGTTTTCCTCGCCGTACATACGAACATCCTTGCCGATATAGAGACCTGCGCCCGTTCCGAAAAGCTCGACGCTGTTGCGGTCGCCCTCAAGGTTGAGGCTGAAGCTCATTTCCGCGGTCAGAACCGCGCCGTTGTCGAAGCGGATCGTTGCAGCAGCGAGATCCTCGCAGTCGCATTCGCCCATCCCCTTGCTTGAGGACGTATATGCCTTGGAGCTCTTGATGTTCGCGCGATCGCCGAGCTTGACGAAGGTAGAGCCGTAGACCGATACTGCGTTCGGCTTGCCCATCAGGTAGCGAACGAGGTCGATCGAGTGAACACCAAGATCGATGAGGGGGCCACCGCCCGAGAATTCCTTCTTGCCGAACCATCCGCCGGGATGGCCGTTTCGGCGGAGATACTGCGCCTTCGAGTAGTAGATCTCACCGAGCTTGCCCTCGGAGATCAGCTTCATTGCAAGGTCGCAGTCACGACCGAAGCGGCGAACGAAGCCGATCATCAGGAGCTTTCCGTTCCGTACGGCGGCGTCGCGCATCGCCTCTGCCTCTTCAACCGTGGTAGCCATCGGCTTTTCGCACAGGACGTGCTTCTTGGCATCAAGTGCCATAATGGTGCAGGGGGCGTGTGCGCTGTTCCAGGTGCAGACGCTTACGGCGTCGATCTCGGGGAGCGCGCGGAGCATCTCCGCTTCGTCGGTGTACAGACGCGTGATGCCATACTTTTCGCCCATTTTTTGGAGGCGAGCCTCGTTGATGTCGCAGAATGCGTACAGCTCAACGTCGGGATTTGCAAGATAGTTTTTGATGTGGAAGGAGGAGATGCTTCCAACGCCGACAACGGCTACTTTGATCTTTTCCATAATGATTTGCCTGCCTTTCTTTTATCAGCTGTTTGCCTCGATGACCGAGGTGAGATAATTCTTCGCGGTTACAATATCCTTTACGCGATCCTCACCGCATTCACGCTCGATCGTGAGGAAGCCCTTGTAGCCGATCTCTTCGAGCGCCTTCAGGTATGCGGGGAAGGGGACGGAGCCCGTTCCGAGCGCGACCTCCTTGAAGTAGGGACCCTGGAGGAGCGGATCCTCGGGCTTCGGAACGACGTGATAGACGACCTCGGGGTTCGATTCCTTCAGCTTGATGCCGTCCTTTGCGTGGGTGTGAACGATGTATTTCTTCAGCGTGTGTACCGCCTTGACAGGGTCATCGCCCGTGACCATTACGAGGTTGGCGGGGTCGAGATTGACGCTGACACCCGTCGAATGGAGTCCGTCGAGGAATCCCTTCAGCACCGCAGAGGTTTCGGGGCCGGTCTCGATCGCAAAATGCGCACCGACGCTGTCTGCGAATTCCGCGAGCTCGCCGCAGGCATCCTGCATGATCGCATAGCGGGGGTGGCTCGGGTCGGTCGGAACGACACCGATGTGCGTCGTGATGATGTTCGTTTCGAGTTCAAGCGCCATTTCAACGATGCGCTTGGACTTTTCGATCAGGGCAGGGTTGAGCTCGGGATTGCCGAAGCCCTTACCGAGGTCGCCGCAAAGTGCTGAGAAAACGAGGCCGTTCGACTTCATTACGTCGAGCAACTGTCTTCTTGCCTCCGTGGTCATATTTTCGGGGGCGTGTGCGCCCTTGGTTGCGTACATCTGGATGCCCTTTGCGCCGATCTCTGCCGCCTTTTCGATCGCTTCGACCTCGGGCAGACGGAAGGACTCAAGCATTACACCGATGGGAAACTGATACATAGCCGTATTTCCTTTCTGATTTAAGATCCGCGCTTCTTTCACTGCGCGGTCGTTTTTGAAAAAAGGTTGATTTTTCCTTATCTTTATTGTATAATAAGAAATAAGGATTGTCAATCCTAAATTTTTGCGTTTTTTTGATACGATATTGCTGTTTTCGGAGGAAATATGAGTATTTACGAAAATCACCGTATGAAGGATCCGCGGCTTCCGTTTATTTTTCACTTTACCAATATGACGAAACGAAAGCCTGCGGGCAGGGGAAACTGGCACGAGAATGTAGAGCTTCTTTATTTCACGGAGGGAAACGCGACGGTGATGAGCAACGAGGCGCGTCTGTCGCTTCACGCAGGGGAGATTGCCGTGTTGAATACCAACTGTTTGCACACGATATCGACCGAGGAGGGTGTGAAGTATTATTGTTTGATCATCGACCGTGGCTTTTGTCTGGCAAATCATTTCGACACGGGGCGGATCGAATTCGAGCCTGTTGTGCGGGACGAAGAGCTTTCGGGACTGTTTGAGCGTCTTATCCTGGAATATGCGGAGGACAAGAATGAGCCCTACCGCGTGCAGATGATCCGCTCAACCATCCTTCGGATGATGGCACTTTTGTGCAGAAGGTACGGCCGCGAGGAGGAGACCGAGGTGACCGATTCACACCGACTCGTTTGCATCAAGCAGGCGCTCGGTCGGATCCACGCACACAGCGAGGAGGCGTTTACACTCGATGATATGGCGGAATTCGTCGGGATGAGCAAGTATCATTTTGCGAGGGAGTTTCGCCGCGTGACGGGATACACCTTCGTGGCGTACGTCAATCTGATCCGATGCGAGCGTGCAAAGGCACTGTTATCCGAGGGACAGATGCGGATCGGTGAGGTAGCCCGCGCGTGCGGCTTTGAAAGTCAGTCGTACTTTACGAAGACCTTCCGAAAGAATACGGGTGTGCTCCCGAACGAGTACCGCAGAGGCAGGCGGTGATCCGAGCAGGTGGATTTGTGAAAAAGTGCCAAAGCGTTTGACAGCCGAATTCCGGCTCAGAAGGCTTCGCGGGGATGGACTTTGAAGAAAAAAAGAGCTTTTTTATGAAAAAATCGATTATTTTGGAAAAATTTTCTGAATTACAAGCCTCTGCTACTTGACAAAATTACAAATTTCGGATAAAATAGTATTGTGTTTTATGATGCCTCATTGTTTGTATGAAGCAAGATAAAATAAATTTTTGTGAAAAAAAGCATAAAACAAGTAAAAAATTAGGAGGTGCTATATGATTCCTATTTGGGCCGCGGCTCTGATTGGAGTTCTCGCGGTTGCCATCGGTATCGTCATCGGTATTTTGATCCGCAAGTATATCGGCGAGAATAAGATCGGATCTGCAGAGCAGGAAGCCAAGCGTGTTCGGGAAGAAGCCGTGAAGTCGGCGGAGACCCTGAGAAAAGAAGCAGTCCTCAGCGCGAAGGAAGAGATCCTTCGTCAGCGCAACGAGGCAGAGCGCGAGCTGAAGGAGCGCAGAAGCGAGGTCAGCCGCCAGGAACGCAGAATCACGCAAAAGGAAGAGGCTCTGGATAAAAAGTCCGAGTCGATGGAGCGTAAGAGTGAGCAGCTTGATCGAAAGATGAAGGAGTGCGACGCCGTACGCGAAGAGGTCAGCGAGGTGCTGAAGCAGCATCTTGAGAAGCTCGAGAGAATCTCCGGCTATACTGCTGCGGAGGCAAAGGACGAGCTGATCAGCAGAGTTGAGATCGACGCGAGACACGAGATCGCGCAGAGACTTTCCGAGCTTGAGGAGCAGTTCAAGGACGAGGCGGATACCAAGGCCAAGAACATTCTCTCGCTTGCGATCCAGCGCTATGCTGCAGATCACGTTTCGGAGGCGACCATTTCGGTCGTTCAGATCCCGAGTGATGATATGAAGGGGCGCATCATCGGACGCGAGGGGCGCAACATTCAGAAGCTCGAAACGCTCACGGGCGTAGAGCTCATCATTGACGATACTCCCGAGGCAATTACGCTTTCGGGCTTTGATCCGGTCCGCAGAGAGGTTGCAAGGCTTGCGCTTGAAAGACTGATCGCTGACGGACGCATCCATCCCGCTCGCATCGAGGAGATGGTTGAGAAGGCACAGAAGGAGGTCGATACCTCGATCAAGCAGGCAGGCGAAAAGGCTGTCTTTGAGGTCGGTGTACGCGGCATCCATCCCGATTTGATCCGTCTGCTCGGCAGACTTCGTTACCGTACCAGCTACGGTCAGAACGTGCTTCAGCATTCGATCGAGGTTGCGTTCCTTGCAGGTATGATGGCAGACGAGCTCGGAGTAGACAGTACGCTTGCAAGACGTGCGGGACTTCTGCACGACATCGGCAAGGCATTCCCCCACGACGTTGAGGGCTCACACGTTGAGATCGGTGTCAACGCCGTTAAGAAGTACAAGGAAAACAAGGATGTCATTCACGCGATCGAGGCACATCACGGAGACGTCGAGGCAAAGACGATCATCGCAGTGCTCGTGCAGGCGGCTGACGCAATTTCTGCGGCAAGACCCGGTGCACGTCGTGAGGATATGGAAAATTACATCAAGCGTCTTGAAAAGCTCGAGGAGATCGCACTCGGATTTACGGGTGTCGAAAAGGCGTATGCGATCCAGGCGGGCAGAGAGCTTCGCGTGCTTGTGAAGCCCGAGGATGTCAACGACGACGGAATGCAGATCATCGCACGCGATATGGCATCGAAGATCAAGTCGGAGATGAAGTATCCGGGACAGATCAAGATCCACGTCATTCGCGAAAGCCGCGCGGTGGATTACGCAAAGTAAGCTTCCGAAAAACGGTTCTCTGAAAGAGCTTCCCAAAATCTTCGATGCTTCGGCATTGGATACAAGAGGTTATTCTGTTTTTCAAATGAGCCCTTGCGGGTGTGTATAGATTTTTACATAAAATTCAGTAGAAGATATGCCTGATCGAATATCGGTCAGCTCGTATAGATCAAGCTTGAAAAGATAACCAAAGAGAGAGAGAGGCAGTGCCTTCACCCGGGACAAAGGGAGAGGTACTGCCTTTTGTAAGATACCGTAGTATTTGAGTGTCCTTCTTGACAAACGTGGGAAAATATGGTAAAATAGAGCCGTAAAGAGAAAGCCTCGCCCGAACGGAAGGTTCCGCGTACGACTTTCAGCCTTACGGCAAACAGAACGAAACAATCAGAAGTCAAGCGCACGGATTCCGTAGAGATAGGGTATCCGTGCGCTTTTTGTTTGTCCGCAGGGAAGCCCTCAATAGACCAATGCCATTAAATTAACTTAATGACCTTGGCCCCGCCGTAAGGCGCGGGCTCACCTCGTTTGCTATATAACGCTATCGGCGTGCACGTTATCCGCGAAGATAGATCTTTCCGCGGCGAATGCCGTTGAATTCGTTGTTTTCGACTACGATCTCACCGTCGACGATGACGTAACAGAGGCCCTTGTTTTTGCGCTCACAGTGCACGAAATCCGCAACGTCCGCGATCTCATCGGCGTCGAAGATGCAAAGATCTGCGTCCTTGCCAACGAGGAGTCTGCCCTTTTCGGGGAGCCGATAAACGTCGGCGGGGAGAGAGGTCATTCTGCGGATCATTTCGGGAAGCGGAACGATACCGCGCTCACGAACGTAACGAGCGAGCACGCGAGGGAAGGTGGCGCGGAGACGCGGGTGATATTTGCGTGATTTGCCTGCGACTGCGGAGTCGGTTCCGATCATTGTGCGCGGATGCTTCAATACGTTTTCGACATCCTCCTCGCACATCAGGAAGAAGCAAGCTCCCGCCCCGCCCTTGGTTTCGCGAATGATCGAGAAAACGGTATCCATTCGGTCGGTATCGCCGCGCAGAGCAGCGATCTCGTTCACGTTCATCCCCTCGTATTCGGGATGCTCGGAGCATTTTGTGACGAGTGTCCAGCTAAGATCGTTGTTCCATTGCTCTGCCCACCTTTTGATATCTGCTACGATGGCGGGATCATCAAGCAGGCTGAGCGCGTTGGTCGTTCCCTCGGGATGGAATGCCTTCGGGACAAATCTTGCAAGCATAGTCGTATGGGAGGCGATGTAGGGATAAGCGTCAAGATAAAGATCTGCTCCGTTCTCATTTGCCTCGTTGATCAGGGCAAGCGTCTCCTTTGTCTTGCCGAAATTCGAAAAGCCGTGTGCCTTGTGATGGGAGAACACGGCGCGGCACCCCGAGCTCACGCTGATGTTGATAAATTCTTTGACCGATTCGATGACGTTATCATCCTCGCAACGGATGTGTGCCGCGATCACGCCGTTGTTTCTCGCCACGACCTTCGCAAGTGCGATCGCTTCGTCGGTGGGGGCGTAGCAGCCGGGGACGTAAAAGAGCCCGAAGGACAAGCCGATGGCACCTGCATCCATTGCCTCCTGTACAAGCTCCTCCATCCTTTGGAGCTCCTCGGGGGTACAGGGGCGGTTCACCTTACCCATTACGGCGGTGCGAAGCGTGTTATGACCGATCAGGAGCGCGGCGCTCGAGCCGATCGGCCGATCCTTTACGTCCGTGACGAAATCACTCATCTTGTTCAGAACGCCGTCCTTTACCTTGGGCGCTTGGGAAAAGCCGCACTGTCCAGTAATGGAAAGTGTGATCCCTTGCTCTATTTTTTCGCGCTGATTCGGGAAGGCCTTCAGCATACGGTCGGAATGGCTGTGTGAATCGATAAATCCGGGTGTGACGGTGAGGCCCGTAGCGTCGATCAGCTTATCCGCTCCCTCGAGATCTTCACCGATGGCGGCAATTTTTCCGTCCTTTACGGCGACGTCGCCCGTGTAGGGGGCTGCTCCCGTGCCATCAATGATCGTTGCATTTTTGATAATCAGATCGTACATAAGCACCTCGTTTTTCAGACACCGTGTCGGTGTGTCGAGAATATATTGACGATGTCTCATCCTATTCATTATAGCATCGGCCCGACGCTTTGTCAAGCGGATCCGACTTTGGTAAAGAGAAGTCGACATAGAAAAGGGGAGAGCCGTATCCATTCGGATGACTCTCCCTTTTCGTTCTGTATGGATGCCCCACCTGGCCGTGTAACCGATGATGAGAAAACCCGCTAAACGAGGGCGGTTCCCTATCCGTTTCTTTACTGCTCCCAACGTCCGTGCTACTCCGGTCGGGACAAGTCACCGATGCGGGAGTATACGGGAGGTCTGCAAACCAAAACAGAATCTCATTATTTCGGGATCCTTTTTCTAACTGTAGGTTCTAAAATCAGTTATCACGCACCCGGCAGGATGTGGACTTTTTGCGTACTGCGCTTTCGCAGTGCGGTGATTATTTCTTGCCCTTTTCCGTAGGAGGATTCAGGTCGTAATCGAGATCGGAGATGAACATATCGTCGAAGATATCCGCGACGTCGTCGAACTCATTGTCGTCGTCGAGGGTGACGAGCATATCCTCGCCGTTGTCGATGATCTTTTTCAGAATGACGTATTCGCACTCGGTTGCGTCAGCGTCGACGTCAGAGGGGATCATTGCAAAGTATTCGGTACCCTTATATTCGCATTTGCCGATGACCTCGAATTCGAGCTCGTTTCCGTCCTCGTCGGTCAAGGTATAGTATTCGCTTTCGAAGGTTGCATTATCCATAGTTTCGTAGAGCCTTTCTCTTTTTACTTAATGTTGGTTCCTACTATTATTGTATCGTATTTCCGCCGTCTTGTCAATGGTTTTCGAAAAGTTTTAACAGGGAATTTTTTGCACCGAAAAAAGCAGGAGCTGCACCAATGATGGCGTAGCTCCTGCTTTGGTAAAACAAAAAAGCTGGTGGTGAGATTCGAACTCACGACCTGCTGATTACGAATCAGCTGCACTACCCCTGTGCTACACCAGCTTATTGTTACGGTTCTTTCAGCAGAACCTTGACTATTATAGCGCAAAAAAGCCGATTTGTCAAGGGCTTTTTTGAAAAAAGTGAAGAAAAGTGAAGAGAGAGGCAAAATCCCTGCTTTCTCTCTTCAAAGACTGAAGGGGTTTATCCTTCACTACCCTCATAGAGGCGCTCAACACGGTAAAAATCGCGCGCTTCGCGGGTGAAGATGTGTACGATCACAGGGCCGTAATCGAGAAGCACCCACGCACCGCCCGCGCGGCCTTCGGTGTGAATGGGAGGCATACCTCTTCTTGAGGTCTGGAAATCAAGCTCGTCGCCGAGTGCCTTTGCGTGGGTCGAGGAGGTTGCCGTGCAGATGACAAAATAAGACGTGAGAGAGGTCTTTTCCGCTACGTCGAGTACAGTGATGCCAAAGCCCTTTTTGGCGTCCAGAAAGCCTTCTGCAGCCCTTGCGAGGACTTCGGGCTCTGCGTCCTTCAGCTCGTTTGGGTCGATCGTTTCCATAGGCTCCGAAACGGGCTCCTTCGGGAGAAGGGTAGGGTACTTTTTTGTAGACTGTTCCATATGAGTCGTCCTTTCGAGATAATATGTGTGGTGATCAGCTTCGGCGGTCAGGATCCCTTGGGAAGGGGAGACGCGCCGTAGTGTTCGTCTTTTTGGGGGGAGGACCGATCCCCCGAGCGGTGCTCTCCGTGATAGATCGCGTCAAAATGCGGATACGCTTCGCTTGTGAATCGCCCTTCCAGATCAAAGCGGGCGGGGGAGAGGGGTGACTCTGATAGATTCAGCAGGCGGTTTACCGTATCGAATGCCGCGTCACGGTGCAAAATATAATACCACGCGCCGCTGTCGCCGTTCGTGCGTGCGGCTTCACCGGGCAGAGTCTCCATCGTCAGTCGTTCGGGAGAAAGCTTCATTCCTACGGAGGCGAGACGGATGCAGTCACCGAGGGTGAGGTCGGTCTCTACCCGTCCGTAGAGGGTGCGGACGATCCGAATGATCGTCGGGAGGGTACAATTTTCCTTGACCTCTGAAAGAAAAGCCGAGAGGAAAAGCTTTTGCGCGTCAAGCCTGCCGAGATCGGCAGAGGCGTAGCCCGAGCGGAAGCGAAGGAACTGCTCCGCGAGGTCGCCGTCGAGCGTTTGCTTTCCTGCCTTCAAGTGGATCGAGAGGTCCTGCGATTTGTCCTCGTAATCCATATCGGTCGGGACGGTCAGCGTTACGCCTCCGATGGCATCTACGGTGTCTCCGATGCAGTCAAGATCGACGAGTGCGTAGTGATCGATCGGGACGCCGAGGGTCCTTGACAGAAAGTCCGCAAGTCCCCGAACGCCACCGAGCGACATTGGTGCTCCGTTCAGCTTACGATAATCCTTTTCGGTATAGGCGGCGTAGGTATCGCGGGGGATCTGCACGAGGGATGCCGAGTGATTTGAGGTATCGAGACGAGCGACAATGATGACGTCACACAGTCCCGATGCACGATCCTTGCCGCAAATGAGAATGTTCTCGACGCCTCTTCGCCGTGCTGTGGCAGAGACCTCGGAGGCGTCGCCGCGTCGATCCCCTGAAAGCTCGGAGCTCTGCGAAGATGTGAGCGGCACACGTTCATCCTGCTCGGGGGTACACAGGGTATAGGCCGATACGGCAGAAAAAACGAGTAGGAAAACCGTGAGGACGGACAAAACTATTTGACGGAGCGTAGAGGCGGAATGCTTCATCTTTGGATTCCTTTCGCATATACAAACTGATATGTAGGGAAAGGACCGAACGCCGTGAAGCCGTGCGGCGTTTGATGGATCTTATGTGTTTTTTGACAGCAAAATGAGTCGGTTGCGCATATGGATGCTGTCCGCGCTGATCGGTGAACCCTCTTCTATCAGCGATGCAGCCGTGAGATCGACCGAGCGGATGACCGTGTCCCAAAGGTGCCGTCTGCGCCCCGTCGCGTCCATTCTCTCGGGGTGCTTGCCCCAGAAGTACTCGCGCAGAAGGACGCAGTCGTCAAAGGTACGGCTGTCGTCGATGTAATCGGCGAGGTAGAGGAGCAGGTCGAAGGTCGTAGCGTCTGTATATCCCGTCGTGTGATAGCGCACAGCGGAGAGGAGCGTCGGATGAGAGAATTGCGGATAAAGCTCGGGTATAAGAAGGGACGCCGTAACAGCGTGATAGAGCTTCGGTGACAGGCGCATTTCGTCTGTCACTATTATTCCGTGAGAAGAAAGAATTTTTTCGTGCTTTTCTTTGGAAAATTCCTTGGTAAGATCGTGCAGTAGCGCTGCGGCACGGAGCATCGGGATCTCGTCGCTGAGATAAAGTGCGCCGAGACGCTCGATCATTCGCTCGACAGCCGCGATGTGTGCGTATCGGTATTCGGAAAGATCGCTTTTTACGCTTTCGCGAAGGGTAGCGAGCGCATTTTCTGAAAAATCGTAATTCTTAGTGTTCATTTTGATTCAGTCAAGGTAGAGGCGGTGCTCGTTGATATACCGTGCGACCTCCTCCGTCACCATAGACGAGAGGACCTCGCTCGGTGCGTGTCTATGCACGGCATTCCGTACATTGGTCGAGGAAATCTCGATGGGCTCGATGTCGATCTCGACGATGCGCGCACCGTATTCCTTTCTGTAGAAGGCGATCCTTTCGTCGATCGAGCGGTCGAGGGCGGGATCCTGCTCTCTGCGCTCAAGCACGAAGGTGCAGAGCGAGAAAAGCTCGGGAGCGCGGTACCACGTGTCAAGTGTCAGGAGCATATCGGTGCCGCAGAGAAAACAGATCTCGCGATTTTCCTTTGAAAGCGCCGAAACGGTGTCAAAGGTATAGCTTTTCCCCGTCCGCTTGATCTCCATATCGGAGACCTCGGTGCGCGGAAGATCCTTGAAGCAAAGACGGCACATTGCGAGACGGTGCTCGGGTGCGTCTGCTCCCGAGATCTTCTTGTGGGGGGGGAGAAAGGTCGGGATGATGAGAAGCCTGTCGGGTCTGATCTTTTCAAGGAAGGTCTCTGCCGCCAGCTTGTGGCCAAGATGAGGCGGTGAGAAGGTGCCGCCGTAGATGCCTAAAATTTCGGGAGTAGCCATTGGTATATCTTACGGAAGCTCGATACGCTTGTCCTTGATCGATTCGCGATAAAGGACGAGCTTCTTTCCGATGACAGCGACGACCTCTGCACCGAGAGCCTCGGAGAGGGCATCTGCCGCCGTTCGGGGTGTTTCGTCGCTGTTATCAAGCACAGAGAGCTTCACGAGCTCGCGCGCCTCAAGGGCGTCCGAGACCGTGCGGATGAGATTCTCGCTGATGCCGCACTTGCCGATCTGCATAATGCAGGGAATATCGGCGGCGAGGGAGCGGAGATAGGCGCGTTGCTTTGACGTGATCATTGTTCGTTTCCTTCCTGTTTGTTTTTCAGCGGAATTCCGAGACGCTCCGCAAGCGACGCGGCAAAGGTCTCGATCGCTTTTCTGCGGTGGCTGACGGCGTTCTTCTCTTCGGGGCTCATTTCCGCAAAGGACTGCTTTGCTTTTTCAAACCAAAAGAGATTGTCGTAGCCGAATCCGCCCTCGCCGCGCTCGGAGAAGAGGATCTCGCCCTCGACCGAGCCGCGCACCGAGAAAGAGCTGCCGTCGGGGAGGACGCAGGCGATACAGCAGACGAAAGCCGCGGCGCGGCTGTCTTTGTCTTTTAGATTCTTAAGCAGAAGAGTGCGGTTTGCCTTGTCGTCACCGTGAAGGCCGGCATAGCGCGCCGAGTAGATCCCGGGTGCGCCGCCGAGCGCAGGAACGACGAGCCCCGAATCGTCGGCGAACGCGATATAGCCGGAGCCTGCGGCAAGGTGCGCCTTGAGATAGGCATTCTCCTCAAAGGTCTTGCCGTTTTCCTCGACGTCTCCGCAGATGCCCACGTCGTCAAGAGAGAGAAGCGTTACATTGTCGAGGTATTCCGACAGCATCGCGGAGATCTCCTTGATCTTATGCTTGTTTCTCGATGCGAGAACGAGTGTTAGGTTTTTCATAGCGTACCTTCCAAAGAGGACATAAAATCCATTTTTTCAAAAGTTTTTGAGGTTGTCAGGATCTTTTTTCAAAAAGATCCTGATCGGGGTTCGGGGCAGAGCCACGATTCATTCTGCCCCGGTCACTCAAACAGCGCACGGATGAATTCGTCCGCGCGGAATTCCTCCATATCGTCGATCTTCTCGCCGACGCCGACGAACTTGACGGGGATGCCGAGCTCGTGCTTGATCGAGAGGACGATGCCACCCTTGGCGGTACCGTCGAGCTTATTTAAGATGAGACCCGTGATATCGGCGGCATTTTTGAATTCCTTTGCCTGCAGGATCGCATTTTGTCCCGTCGTTGCGTCAAGAACGAGCAGATTTTCACGTGCCGCACCCGGAAGCTCACGGTCGATAACGCGATTGATCTTCGCAAGCTCGTTCATCAGATTCTTTTTGTTGTGCAGTCTGCCTGCGGTGTCAATGATGAGAACGTCCGCACCCTTATTCTTGGCGTAATTTGCGGCGTCGTATACAACTGCGGCGGGATCCGATCCCTCCTGCTGACGGACGAGCTCTACCTTCGCACGCTCGCACCAGACGGCGAGCTGATCGATCGCGGCGGCACGGAAGGTATCCGCGGCGGCGACGACGACCTTTTTGCCCTCTGCGCGGAGGCGGTTTGAGATCTTGCCGATCGAGGTAGTCTTGCCCGCACCGTTTACACCGATCACGAGGATGACCGACGGTGTGGTCGAGAGATTCAGCGCCTCTCCGTCGCCGATCATTTCGGTGAGCAGGCTTTGCAGGGTGCTGACGATCTCCTCCTTCTCGCGGATCTTTCCCTCGTCTACTGCGTCGCGCAGATGATCCATAATCGTTTCGGTCGCCGAAACTCCGATGTCGGCGCTGATGAGAAGCTCTTCGAGCTCATCGAGAAGATCCTCGTCTACCTTCGAAAAGCCCTTGAGGAGGTTTCCGATCTGTCCGAAGATTGCGTTTTTGGTCTTTGACAGACCGGCCTTCAGTTTTTCAAAAAAGCCCATTACGGTTACTCCTAAATTATCGTGTTATATGTTTTCAAAATCCATTACCGGGAAAAGTTCTTGAAGTTCTTGTAAGATTCTTTCAAGAAGCTTCGAGGCGGAGCGCGAGGCAGCACCTCGATAATTCCGCCTTACGCCGGCGTCTCCTCCTTATAGCGCTCGATCTCATCGGTCGAGAGGCGGAGCACCTGCGACATACCCTGCTCGGGCATCGTTACGCCGTACAGGTTATCTGCGGCCTCCATCGTGCCACGGCGGTGCGTGATGATGATAAACTGCGTGCCCTCGTAGCGCTTGATGTACTGCGCGAGACGCTCGACATTAGCTTCGTCAAGCGCCGCCTCGATCTCGTCGAGGATGCAGAAGGGAGTCGGATTGACCGAAAGGATCGCGAAGAGAAGCGCGACCGCGGTAAACGCCTGCTCACCGCCTGAAAGCTGGAGGAGGCTCTTGACTACCTTCCCGGGAGGAGCCGCTTTGATCTCGATACCACTTTCAAGCGGATTTTCGGGCTCGGAGAGCAGAAGCTCTGCCTGACCGCCTCCGAAGAGCTCGGAGAAGATACGCTTGAAATGTGTATTGATCTCGCTGAAGGCATTCTCGAATGCCTCGCGCATTTCAACCGTGAGATCATCGAGGATCTTCACAAGATTGTTTTTTGTCTTTTGCAGATCGTCGATCTGCTTTTTCATCTTGTCGTAACGCTCCTTGAGCTCTTTGTATTTCTCGACGGCGTCGAGGTCGACGCTACCCATTGCGCGCAGTCTCGCGCGGCAGGAATTGCGTTCGGTCGTTGCCGAGGCGCGTTCGGAGGGATCGAGAGGCGGATAGCCGAGCGCAAGTGCATCGGCGCGCGTCAGCTCGTATTCGTCCCACAGCTGAGAGCTGAGCTTATCCTGCTCGTCACGAAGCGCATTCAGACGGTTCTCGTTCTTCATATGAACGCGGACAAGGTCCTCCTTCTCCGAGGTCTTTCTGCGGATGCGCGCGTTGATTTCGGCGAGGCGATTTTCGTACTCGAGCGAATCTGCCGAATTGCCCGCGTACTTCTCGTTCAGTGTGTCGAGCGAGGCCTGCGCCTCAGCCGATTCCTTTCCGTTTTCGAGAAGGCGGCGGTTCATTTCGTCAATGCGGGAGGTGTAAAGTGCGAGCTTCTCTTCCTCCTCTGCCTCCCTTGCTCGGAGCGTGGTGATACGCTCCTCTGCTTCTGAGGCGCGCTCCTTATCACTTTCGATCTCGCGCTCGGTGTCGCGCACCGAGAGGGTGATCTCAAGCAGAGCCTGCTCGAGTGCCGTGCGGCGGTCGAGGTGCTCGTTTCTTGCGACGTCCTTTTCCGAACGAAGCAAGCGGATCTCTGCCGCCCGTTCGGTGAGTGCCTTCAGCTCGGCGGATAGAGAAACTGAATCCTCCTCTGCCTGCGTGCGCTGGGTCTCGATCGCCGCAAGATCCTCCTCCAGCTTACGGAGCAGGGATTCCTGCGCGGTCTTTTCCGCCTCTGCCTGTTCGGCACGGCGAAGCTCGGCGTTTCGCAGAATTTCGACGACTCTACACTTGTCGGATGCCGCGTTCAGGGATTTTTGTGTGTCGGCGATCTCCGTGCGGAGCTTTTCGAGGCTTTCGTTGATCTCTCCGACCTTCTTTTGCCTTTTTTCAAGCTCCTGCTCGAGTCTTCGTACCTCGGCGGCTCTGCTGAGGATCGTTCCTTCTGTTTTGGTGGAGCCGCCCGTGAAGGAACCGCCTGCGTTGATGATCTGTCCGTCGAGTGTGACTGCCTTAACGCGGTAGCGGCAGGCCTTCGCCATCTCAGAGGCGTTTTCGAGCGTATCGAATACGACGATCCTGCCGAGCAGGTTCGAGATGACGTTGTCGAATTTTTTATCGCGTGTGATGAGGTCGGAAGCGAGCGCAACAAAGCCCTTCATACCCTTTGCACGGTCGATCTCGGGGGTCGACGATTGGGGCTGCATCGAGGAAACGGGGAAGAAGGTCGCCCGTCCCGCCTTTGCGGATTTCAGAAAATGCATCGCTGCCTTTGCGGTCTCGTCGTCTTCGACGACGATGTGACCGAGGTTTGCGCCGAGCGCTTGCTCGATTGCCGTAACGTAGCGGTCCTCGACCGTGATGATCTTCGAGAGCGGACCGTAGATCCTTTTGCAGGGCCTGCCGTCGCGCAGAGTGATCTGTCCCTCTGCGTAACGCTTCATCACGAAGCGGACACTGCCCGAATAGCCCTCGAATTGCTCGTCCATCGTGCGGATCGTGCGGATACGCTGCTCGATCGAGCCGGCCTCGAATTTTGCCGTAGCAAGGGATTCCTGCGTGCGATCACGCTTTTCGGTGAGGGATGCGAGCTTTTCCTCAGACAGGCGGACGGTCGCCTGCTCGGACTCGTACATTTTTTCAAAGCCGTCCGCTTTTTTGCGGATCGAAGTATAGCGCTCATCGAGCTCCGACACCGTTTTTTTGTAGTCCTCGATCTCACTTTCGAGGGATTCCTTGCGGTCTGCACCGCTTTTTTGTGCGTTTTCAAGGATCGAGAGGCGGAGCTTTGTGTCAGAGATCGCCGTCTCACAGTCATTCAGTGCATCGAGTAACTCGCCGAGCGATGCATCGGCACGGTTTGCCTCCTCTTGTGCGAGACTACGGTCATTTTCCGCCGCATTCTTGCGTGCTTGCTCGCTTTCGAGCTTCTTGCGGAGCATTTCGGTGTGAGCCTCGCGGTCGAGACGCTTTCGGTCCTCACCCGCAAGCTCGGCAATGATCGAACGTATCGATGCCTTTGCCGTTTCGAGAAGCTCTTCGGTGTGACGAATATTCGTTTCGGTTACGCGGCGCTCGCTTTCGAGTGCGTGGATCGTGCTTGTGATCGATCGGATTTCTCGGAGGAGCTCCTCTGCGGTGCTTTTATTGTTTTTCGACAGCTCAAGGAGACGCTCGTTTTGCTGCTCGAGTGCCTCGGTTGCCTCCTCTGCCGCCTTCAGGTCGAATTCCGATCGGCGGAAGTTGGTCTCTGCCTCTGCCACCTCGGTGCGCTGCTTTTCGGTTTCAAAGAGCCAGAGGCGTACGTCAAGCTCCTTTTTTACAGCCATCAGCTCGAGCGCCTTTTTTGCGCGCTCGGCTTCCTTTTCGAGCGGGCCGACCTGTGACTCGACCTCGCCGAATACGTCGAGGATGCGCACCATATTTTCTTCGGTCGATTTGAGGCGACGCTCTGCCTCGTTTTTGCGGAATCGGTATTTTGCGATCCCGGCAGCCTCCTCAAAGACGCCGCGACGCTCGTCGGATTTCTTTGAGATGAGCTCGCCGATGCGGCCCTGTCCGATGATCGAATAGCCGTCTCTGCCGACGCCCGTGTCCATAAAGAGCTCGTAAATATCCTTGAGACGTGCGGGCTGACCGTTCAGTGCGTATTCGCTGTCACCCGAGCGGTAATAGCGGCGCGTGACCTTGACCTCGTCGTAGGGGCAGGCAAGGCGGTCGGTCTCACCCGTGTTATCAAACGTGACCGATACCTCCGCAAACCCCATCGGGCGTCTGCCCGCCGCACCCGCGAAGATAAAGTCCTCCATTTTACTGCCGCGAAGCGTTTTCGAGGACATTTCGCCGAGAACCCAGCGCATCGCATCCGACAAATTCGATTTTCCGCTTCCGTTTGGACCGACGATGACGGTCGTGCCCTCGTCAAAGGAGAGCTTCGTTTTGTCGGGGAAGGACTTAAAGCCTTGCAGCTCAAGGGATTTCAGATACATATGTGAAAATCCTTTCGTGATCGTGCGCTACGCCGTATATCGTTCGGCGGCGAGGGCGAAGGTATACTTCTTCATCTTCTTATTATAGCAGTTTATACGCGATTTGTCAAGGGTGGCGATCGTGTCAAGGGCGCATTCCCGAGAGATACGGAAAAATCTTTTTGAAATGCTACGGTTTTTGCTTTTGGAAGCCGAAAAAGGCTCTCGACAAATCCGTAGCTTTGTGGTATAATGGTGAAAACAAAACGAAGGGAGAGGATCGAATGGTTCTGATCATCGCGGAAAAGCCGAGCCTTGGGCGCAACATAGCCGCAGGCATCGGCGGAAATATGAAAAAGCGCGACGGCTATCTCGAGGGAGACGGCTATATCATCTCGTGGGCATTCGGTCACCTGTTTTCTCTTTGCGATATTGAGGCGTACGGCACTCAGAACGATGTAAGACAGGGCGCGGCGGCGCCGATGCGGTGGACGATGGACAATCTTCCGTGCTTCCCCGAGGAGTTTCGCTTCGAGCTCCGTAAGGATACGCGTGGGAAGGGCAAGGCTGTCGTGGACAGCGGTGTCGAAAAGCAGTTTATGACCTTGCGGATGCTCTGCCACCGTCCCGACGTTGATGCGATCGTCAACGCAGGGGACGCCGACAGAGAGGGCGAGATCATCGTGCGGCTTTGCATTCAGCACGCCGCGCCACCGAAGGAAAAGCGTCTCTTGCGCCTTTGGCTGCCCGACCAGACCCCTGAGACCGTCCGAAAGGCGCTTGCCGAAATGCAGGAAGAGACAGCCTACGACGATCTCGCGAACGAGGGGTTTGCCCGCACCTACATTGATTGGCTCTACGGTGTGAATCTCACGCGTTATGCGACGCTTCGTACGGGAACCCTCCTGCGTGTCGGGCGGGTCATCATTCCGATCGTCAAGGCGATCTATGACCGAGATATGGCGATCCGCAATTTTGTTCCCGGGAAGTATTTCGGACTTGTCAGTAAGGAAGAGACGAAGGGAGAAGAGGTCGAGCTCGTTTCGAAGAAGAAATTCGACGAGGACAAGCTTCACGAGGCAGAGGCGCTCGCGGCAAAATACAACGAATCGGGTGCTGTCGTTACGTCGGTCAAGCGGAAGAAGGACACCCTGTCTCCGGGCAAGCTCTATTCGCTCTCAAAGCTTCAGAACGTGCTCGGTAAGAAGTACAAGATGTCGATGAAGGACAGCCTCGAGATCATTCAGAAGCTGTATGAGCGCGGCTTTTTGACCTACCCCCGTACGAACTCGGAATATCTTGCGACGGCGGAAAAGGATAAGATCCGAAAAATCGTCGGAAACGTCGCGAAGCTGGGTTATCCCGTTGCCTTTCGTGAAGATAAAACGATCTTTGACGACAGCAAGATCGAGTCGCACTCAGCGCTCACGCCGACCTATAAGATCCCCGAGAAGAGTGCGCTCTCCGAGCAGGAGGCGCTTGTATACGGAACGGTGTTCCGTCGGTTTGTCGCGGTATTCTGCTCTGAAAAATGCGTTGTTTCGCGTACCGAGATCACGATCCGCGTTGGTGGGGAAAACGATTTCGCGGAGGACTTCGTTCTGAAGGGGACCGTTCTTCTTGAGCCCGGCTGGACGAAGTACGATGACAGACCGCAGAAGGATAAGATCCTACCGAACCTCTCAAAAGGTGACGCGGTCAACATTAACTTTAAGCCCACCGAAAAGGAGACCTCTCCGCCGAGGCATTATACGATCGAGACGCTGAACAACTATTTGAAAAATCCCTTCCGCGAGGAAAAGGCGGCGGCGAAGGAAGCTGCCGAAAATGCTGAGCCCGACGCAGAAGGGCAGGATGATGCGGAGGATTACCGCGCGATCTTCGAGGGCCTTGAGCTTGGGACAGAGGCGACGCGCACGGGAATTATCGACAATGCGCGGAACAGTGGGTACATTGCGCTGAATAAGGACGTTTATACGATCCTGCCGGGCGGGGAATTTCTGATCGAATCGCTCGCCGCAATGCAGATCAGTATGGATAAATATAAGACGAGCGAAATGGGTAAGGCACTGAAAAAGGTGTTTCGCGGTAAAATGACGGTGAAGGAAAGTGTTTCGCTTGCCGAAGGTGAGATCAAGGAGATCTTCGACAAGAAGGCGAGCGGGGATCTCTCCACAGACAGTGACACGGGCTTTGCCTTTGAAACGATCGGGAAATGTCCGCTTTGCGGCGGAGACGTGCGTAAGATCCGCGGCTTTTACGGCTGTTCGGGGTACAAGGATGGATGTAAATTCGGTGTTAGCACGTCGATCTGTAAGCGTGCGATCTCGGTGGCAAACGTCAGGCTTCTGCTCGAAAACGGCAGAACGGGGATCATTCGAGGCTTTGTTTCGAAGAACGGAAAATCCTTTGATGCCGCCTTGAAGCTCGATGAAAACGGAAAAGCGACGTTTGATTTCGAATCCCGCGACCGTGACCGCGCGCAAAAGACAGCGCCGCCTCCCGCACCGACCTGCCCGAAATGCGGCGGCAGGGTCGTCAAGGGTAAGACTGCGTACGGCTGTTCGAATTGGAGGGATGGGTGTGATTTCCGTATCCCCTTCATTTCAAAGGACGGCACCGAGGTCGATGACGCGGCAGTTGTGAGAATGCTGGAGGGGATTGCCTCGACGCAGAAGCTCTCCGAGTTTTGAAGAAAAAGGCACCCACAGACGAAACGTCTGCGGGCGCCTTTTTGGGGGGGATTATTCAGTAACGGTCTCCTCGGAAGCGTCGTCGCCTTCGCACGCTTCCTCGCATTCCTCGTCCTCATCCTCGTCGTAGCACGAGAGGTCGGTGCACTGAACCGTAAAGGTGATGCACTTCTTGAAGACCTTAACGAGAATAACCTCGACAGCGGTGAAGACTGCCGCGATGCCGGCGATTACGCCGACGCCGATCAGAATTCCCTTGCCGATCTTTGCCCAAACCGAGGGCTCTTCAATTTCCACGACCTTACAGGGGCGGAACTTTTCGAGAAAATTCATCATCTGTATCTCCTTATCACATAAAATTATTTTTTGTTTCACAAGTAATAGGCTCGACCGTGATCCGCGCCTCGGTAACAGGCGTCCCGTCCTCGCTTAGTGCGCGAAGACAATACGCTGTTCCGGACTCGCTATCCTGCTCTTCTCCGCAGAAGACCCGGAGTGTATCGCCGTAGCGTGCCTCGTGCAGATAGGAAAGCACGAGCGAAGTGATGCGCTTTTCCGTGCGGCTTGGCAAATAGTCTGAAAGCATATCGGCGTAGCGGGTGTTGTTCATATGGAGATTGTAGTCGAGATCCGAGCAAACGATCCGTCTTTCTGCAACCTCGGAAAGGGATAGATCCTTCTTGAAGCGCAGTCTCGTCGGCAACGTTTTGGATAGCTCGATCATTGCCTCCTCCTCAAAGCCGAAATCGTAATCGGTGACACGCATAAAGTCGCGCGTTTTGAGGTTAAGCAGCGAGGAGACCGAGAGGCCTCGTGCGACGGTTTCACTGCCGCGCCTGATCTCGTAGCAACGGTTGAAGAACAGTCCGTGGCTTTCGGGTACCCAGGTGTCGACAGTGACCTCATCGTACGCATAAAGCGGTGCAAGCATCTCGACCGAGAAGCGTATGACGACGAAGCCGAGTGCCTTTTCGTCACGCAAAACGTCGAGATCGTGGCCGAGGAAGCGACAGTGTCGCGATGCCGTTTCCTGCATATAGCCGAGGATACGGGAGGGAGCTGCCGATCGGTCACATCCGGTGTCGTGCCAGTTTATCGTGTATTTTTCAGTGTATTTCATCAGGGAATATCCGCGTATTCAAGCACGGACATTTTGGATCGATGGCTTAAAGAGAGCCGTTCGAGCCGAGCACGTTGACGATCTTGTGCTTGACCATCTTCTTGACCTCGTCGCGAGCGGTGGTGAGGTAGCCGCGGGGGTCGAATACAGCGGGATCGTTCGTGAGGGTGCGGCGGATGCCTGCGGTCATAGCGAGACGGATGTCAGAGTCGATGTTGATCTTGCAGACCGCCATCTTTGCTGCCTTGCGGAGCTGCTCCTCGGGAATGCCGATCGCATCCGGGAGTCTGCCGCCGATCGCGTTGATCTCCTTAACGTACTCTTGGGGAACCGAGGAAGCGCCGTGGAGAACGATCGGGAAGCCGGGGAGCTTCTTTTCGATCTCTTCGAGAATGTCGAAGCGGAGCGGAGGGGGAACGAGGATGCCTTCCTCATTTCTCGTGCACTGAGCGGGGGTGAACTTGAACGCACCGTGCGAGGTACCGATCGCGATCGCGAGAGAGTCAACGCCCGTTCTGGTTACGAATTCCTCAACCTCCTCGGGTCTCGTGTAGGAGGAGTCAGCTGCGCTGACCTTAACGTCGTCCTCGACGCCTGCAAGTCTGCCGAGCTCGCCCTCGACGACGCAGCCACGCTCGTGAGCGTACTCAACGACCTTGCGGGTAAGAGCGATGTTGTCCTCGAAGGAGTGGTGGGAGCCGTCGATCATAACCGACGAGAAGCCGCCGTCGATACAGGACTTGCAGATCTCGAAATCTGCGCCGTGGTCGAGGTGAAGCGCGAGATCGATTCCGCTATCCTCAATCGCTGCCTTAGCGAGTGCCATCAGGTAAGCATGCTTTGCGTACTTGCGTGCGCCTGCGGAAACCTGAAGAATAACGGGGGACTTTTCCTCGGCAGCAGCCTCGGTGATCGCCTGGATGATCTCCATATTGTTGATGTTGAATGCACCGATTGCGTAGTGGCCTTCATAAGCCTTCTTAAACATTTCGGTCGTGGTGACAAGAGCCATGATTTTACCTCTCCTTAAAATTTAGAAATACTCGAATGCCACTGTGTGGCGGGGGCTCCTTCCGAAGCCCCTATTTTTCTAAATAACAGTATATCATAGCTTTGTGAATAAATCAAGAGATTTGACGATATTTTTTTGAATTTTTCCCCATCTGCGCCGCTTTTTTGCGAGATGCGGAGCAGAATCATCCGTGACTGTGGTAATTTGGTTTTTGCTCTTCTTACGTTACGTCCTTCCGTTCCTCGAGCGCGGCGGCGGCGGGGTGCTCGTCTGTGGGGATTTCGCCTGCTCTCTGTGCCGTGCGGAGACCTATGGGGAGCCCGAAGCTGACCGCGATGGCGTTGTCCACCGCACGCATAGCCTCCTCATCGAGATGCCCCATCTTTTCTCTCAGCCGTCTTTTATCGAGCGTTCGGATCTGCTCAAGCAGGATGACCGAATCCTTCTGCAGTCCCGCGCGGGCGGCGTAGATGTCGATGTGCGTTGGCAGCTTGGTCTTTCCCATTCTTGACGTGATCGCTGCGGCGATCACGGTCGGGCTATACCTGTTACCGATGTCGTTCTGTATGATAAGAACGGGGCGAAGCCCGCCCTGCTCGGAGCCGACCACGGGACTGAGGTCGGCGTAATAAATATCTCCTCGTTTCACACTCATATTCTTACACTCCGTTTCGCTTATGTGGCTTATGCGGGGGACGTGCCCACCGTGCAAGTCTATTTTGCCGCAGAGCGAAGCCTTTTAATCACCGCGACGGTATTTATAAAGGAAAAATATCGCTCGGCGGCTATCGACATTTTATGCGCAGAGCGACAGGGGGGTGAGAGTGGGGAGCGTGTATTGGCTTTTCTTCTTGCCGGTAACCCGAAAACGCAAAAACCGACCGTCTCGACAAGGAGACGGTCGGTTGCTGTCAGGTTGTTTTCGTCAGTGGTTTCCGCCGAAGCGATTTCCCTCGGAATTATTGTTGTTATCATCGTCGCGATCGTTACGGAATCTGCGCGCTTCGCGCTCGCGTTCGGTCTCGCGCTCGCGGCGCGCTGCCTCCTCCTCGGCCTTCTTCGCCTCTTCGGCGAGACGGCGGTCGTTCTCCTCGCGGCTGCGGCGGAGCTTTGCCTCGGTCATATCCTCGAGCTCCTCGAAGGTCTTATCACCCGCCATAGCGGCTCTGAACTGCTCGCCGTCCATTACCTCGTTCTTCAGAAGGAATTCCGAGATGAAGTGGAGCTTATCCATATTGTCCGTAAGGATCTTCCGTGCCTTTTCGTAGGCCTCGGTGATGATGCGGTGTACCTCCTCATCGATCTTCTTGGCGGTGTCGTCGGAGTAATCCTGCGACGAGTTGAAATCTCTGCCGAGGAAGACCTCACCCTGATCCGAGCCGTAGCAGATCGGACCGAGCAGGGTCGACATACCGAGCTTTGTGACCATTTGCTGTGCGCTCTTGGTGGCACGCTGAATGTCGTTCGATGCGCCGCCCGAGACATCGCCGAAGATGATCTCCTCGGCTACTCTGCCGCCGAGCAGGGAAGCGATATTATCCTCCATCTCCTGCTTGTAGACGCTGTAACGGTCCTCCGTCGGTGCGTACATCGTGTATCCGAGTGCCTTACCGCTCGGGATGATCGAGATCTGCGTAACGGGATCGAGCGTGGGAAGCATATGGCGCACGATCGCGTGGCCCGCTTCGTGATATGCGGTATTTTTCAGCTCGCGCTCCTTCATCTTGCGGGACTTCTTCGTAGGACCGACCTCAATGCGGATCAGGGAATCCTTGATGTCGTACATGCCGATCAGAGCCTTGCCGCGGCGTGCCGCGAGAAGGGCTGCTTCATTCAGAAGGTTTGCGAGATCCGCACCCGTGAAGCCGATCGTGATGCGCGCGATCTCCTCAAGGGATACGTCCTTTTCCATCGGCTTATTGCGTGCGTGGACCTTCAGAATATCGGTTCTGCCCTGAAGGTCGGGATAGTTGACCGTGATCTGACGGTCGAAGCGTCCGGGACGGAGCAGGGCGGGGTCGAGAATGTCGGGGCGGTTGGTCGCCGCGATGACGATGATGCCCTCGTGGGAGCCGAATCCGTCCATTTCGACGAGAAGCTGGTTCAGGGTCTGCTCACGCTCGTCGTGACCGCCGCCGAGACCTGCGCCTCTGTGTCGTCCGACTGCATCGATCTCGTCGATGAAAATGATTGCGGCGGGGGATTTGCGCGCGGTCTCGAACAGGTCACGGACACGCGATGCGCCGACGCCGACGTACATTTCAACGAAATCCGAGCCCGAGATCGAAAGGAAGGGAACGCCTGCCTCTCCCGCAACCGCCTTTGCAAGCAGAGTCTTACCCGTGCCGGGAGGGCCTACGAGCAGGACGCCGTGCGGGATCTTTGCACCGAGACGCGTGAATTTCGAGGGATCCTTCAGGAACTGAACGACCTCCTGAAGCTCTGCCTTTTCCTCGTCCGCTCCCGCGACGTCGCGGAAGAGAACGCGGTTCTTATCGTTCTGCGGAGTCTTGACGCGCGCCTTGCCGAAGCTGTTCATCTTGCCCGCGCCGCCCTTACCGTTCATCGCGGAATTCATAAAGAAGATCCAGACGATGAGGAGAACGACGAGAATGATAATCGGCAAAAAGCTGAGCCAGCGAGGCCAGGAGGATTCGGGCTCGTACTCGTAGGTCGTGAGTACACCCGACGCGTGATTTTCAAGGATGGTGTCCGACAGATCGTTATAGAAGATGCTGAAGGACTGCGCGTCAAACTGATAGGTCTTCGTCGTGCCGTCGGTCAATTTGACCGTGAGAAGATATTTGGAGCTGACCTTGAATTCTGCGACCTCGTTGTCGCGGAAGATCTCGACGACCTCACTGTAGTCCTCCATCTTCTCGATCGTTTTGCCCGAGCCGAGCACGCGGCTCAGAACGAAGATGAAGCCGACGAAAAGAAGAATATAAAATATAACCAGACCGAATTTGTTTTTCAAAGCGATATAACCGTGCCTTTCTGTGGGATGCTCCCATAGGTAGTATATATATAAATGTAATATTTTCGAGAGGTCAGTCTCTGTCCGGAGGGACCTTCGTAAGAAGGAGCAGGACTCTCACCGAGTGCTCCTCCTGTGGCTTTGGTACAAGCCCGTCGCGGACGGCGAGGCCCGGGATCCAGAGGATTTCATCACCGAGTGTGATGACGGCGAGGCGTTCTCGCGCCTCGGGGGAAAGGTGCGCTTCGTTGCAAAGCGTACGGAGCGAGCGATGCATTCCGCGTGTTAAAATGCGGTCACCCGCTCTGCGGGGACGCACGGACAACGGAAGTGTATGCATTCGCTTTTCTATTGTATCAAAAGAGAATACGATTTGTGTGGATAAATTGTAAATGTTTTGGACGTTTTTCGGAACGACCCGACAGGATCCGTCAAGATACGTGTGCGCCTCCTCGGGAGTGCCGAGGAAGAGGACTATGCCGAGCTCGGGGATCTCGTTTTCGCCGTTCGATAGCATACGCGTGAAGGGGGGGATGACCTTGCGATCGTGGCTTGGCTTGCCCCTCCTGATAACAAGACGATCGTTTTCAAGAGATGCTGTTGCCTGTCTGAGGGAAAGATGCGTCCCGTTTCTGCCGTTTTTCACGAAGTCGAGGAGTGCGTCGAGGTGCATCGAGGAATAGCTGTCGAGGCTTGGAACGACGCTTTGCCAGTAGCGGAGCAGGGCACGAAGTGCGATCGGATCGGGTGCCGAAGCGATGCGTGAACGGTCAAGTCCGTCCCCCGTTTCGGAAAGAGAAAGGAGTGCTGAAGCCTCGGATTCGAGGTATGCCTTATCACGGCGCAGGGAAGCGGTGAGACGCGAGGCCGACTTTTCGGGTGTAGGTGCGATCTCGCGAAGTGCGGGAATGATCTCCTTCCGCAGGCGGTTTCTCGTGTAGGAAACGTCGCTGTTGGTGCTGTCAACGACGTAGGGAATGCCGTAAAGCGCAACGACTCGCTCGATTTCTGTGCGGGAGACCTCGAGGAGGGGGCGCACGACGCATCCGCTCTCGATCGGGCGCACGGGTGGGATGCCGCAAAGCCCCGACAGTCCGCTTCCCCTGAGAAGGTGAAAGAGGACGGTTTCGAGCTGATCGTCCGCGTTGTGTGCCGTGAGGAGGATCTCGATCCCTTTTTCATGCATAACCGACTCGAACACCTCGTATCGTGTATGCCGTGCTGCCGTTTCGGTGCTTTCGCCTCTCTCCTTGGCGATCTCGGGGACGTTTTTGTGCACGAGAGTGATCGGCAATCCGTAAAGCGCCGCGATCTCCTCGGCAAACGCCGCGTCTCTGTCTGCTTCCTCGCCACGAATGCCGTGGTGAAGGTGCACGAGATGCAGAGGCAGATTTTGCTTTGATGCATAGAAATAAGTGAAGAAAAGGAGCACCGAGGAGTCGATCCCGCCCGAAAAGCCGAGCAGGAGCGGTTTGCCGTCGGCTTCTGCGAGAAGCTCTGACGGCGCGCGGTAGCCCTCGGGAGGCTCGGGAATACAGTGCCCCGACCGCAGAGCGGTCAGCGTTTCCCGAAAACGCTTCCGTGTGGAGGCGGAAATAATTGAATTAAAGTCTTCGTTCAAAGCGGGCGCCTCCTATCAAGTATTTGCCCATAGCGGCGGTATCATCCGAATAAATATCGGAAAAGAGACCGCATTATTGCGGCAGGGAATCCTCGTCTGCGAGGGTACAGAATTTCGTAAAGCGTCCCGACCAGCCCATTTTGACGGTTCCCGTCGAGCCGTGACGGTTTTTCGCGATAATGACCTCGGCAACGCTCATTTCGGGGTTATCGTCGGCGTTGTAGTATTCACCGCGGTAGAGGAAGAGCACGACGTCGGCGTCCTGCTCGATCGAGCCTGAGTCACGAAGGTCGGAAAGCATCGGCTTTTTGTCGGTTCTCGATTCGGGACCTCTCGAAAGCTGCGCGCAGCAGAGGATCGGTACGTTCAGCTCCTTTGCCATAATTTTCATTGCGCGTGAGATCTCACCGACCTCCTGCACGCGGTTGTCGATGTGGCGGTCGGTATGCATCAGCTGGAGATAGTCGATGCAGACGAGACCGAGATTTTCAACGCGGCGGAGCTTTGCCTTCATGCCCGTAACGGTGATGCCTGCGGTGTCGTCGATCAGGATGTCACATTCGTAAAGCTTGCTTGACGCTTCGCCGAGCTTGACCCAGTCCTCGGGCGAAAGCTTTCCGCTTCTGAGCGCGTAGCTGTCGACCATTGCCTCGCTCGAGAGCATACGCGAAACGAGCTGATCCGCCGACATTTCGAGTGAGAAGATCGCGACCTTCTTTTTCGTCTGGATCGCGACGTTTGATGCAATATTCAGGGTAAAGCTCGTCTTACCCATACCGGGACGCGCGCCGACGAGGATCAGGTCGGAGTTTCCCATACCAGCAAGAACGTTGTCAAGTCCCGAAAATCCGGTCTTCGTGCCCTGCGCGGCCTCACCGCCCTCGGCAGAGATCTCGTGCAGATGTGCGTAGACCGAGCCGAGCACCTCGCGGATGTGACGGAAGTTTTTCGTGTCTCTGCCTTGCGCGATCGAGAAAATGCGATTTTCTGCGCTGTCGATGATGGAGGAGACCGCGTCCTGCTCGCTGTACGCCGAATCGGAGATCTCCGAGCACGCACCGATCAGCTGACGCAGGGTGCTCTTATCTTTGACGATGCGGGCGTAGTCCTTGACGTTCATTGCGCTCGGGACTGCCTCGGCGAGGGTGCGGATATATTCCTGGCCGCCCGATTTCTCGTATACGCCCTGGCGTACGAGCATATCGACGAGGGTCACGACGTCGATCTCGTTATTGGTCAGAAAGAGCTCGCGAAGAGCGAGATAGATCTTCGTGTGCTCGGTGATGTAAAAATCGGTATCTCTGATCAGATCGGCGACCTCGTTCAGTGCGTTCGGATCGATGAGGATCGAGCCGAGGAGCGCTTGCTCCGCAGAGAGAGAGAAGGGCAGCTTCCGATCGAGAATGGTGTCTTCTTGGTTTGGCATATGATACCCCATTTGTTTTTATTTTCGCGGCGGTGACGGTATTGTCTGCCGCCGCGTTAAGGGATTACTTATCGGAGACGACAAGATGGATCTTGCCGACGATCTCGCTTCCGTAAAGCTTTACGGTCAGTGTGTAGGTGCCGTAGCTCTTGATCGGATCGGGGATCTCGATCTTACGCTTATCGACCGAAACCTGAAGCTGGCTCTGAAGTGCTTCGGAGACGTCCTTCGATGTGATCGAGCCGTACAGCTTGCCGTCGGTGCCCGCCGATTCGCGGATCTTGACGGTCGCGGTCTCGAGAAGGGCGGCGATGCGCTTTGCCTCTTCCTTTTCCTTTGCGATCTTTTTCTGCTGTGCGATCTCGCGGTTCTTCACGTCGTTCATATTCTGTGCGTTGACCTCGATTGCGAGCTTTCTCGGGAAGAGGAAGTTCTTTGCGTATCCGTCGGATACCTCGACGATCTGATCTTTTTTGCCCTGTCCCTTGACGTCTGTTGTTAAAATTACTTTCATAGTGTGTTTCCTCGCTTTATTTCTCTTTTTGGTTTGATGGTGGATAACGGATATTTCAGTTCAGGATATCTCCCGCAGCTTTTTCCTCTTCCTCGCGGAAGTAGTCGTCGATCACGTGTCCGAGCGCCTCAATGACGTCGGTTACGTTTCTTCCGGGAAGGGTTGCGCCTGCTGAGTCAAAGTGACCGCCGCCGTGGAAGCTTTCGAGAATCTGCTGAACGTTGATTGAGCCGTCCGAGCGTCCCGAAACGGCGATGCCCTCCTTGCCGCCCGAGGTGTACGGGTAGAGCGCGAAGGATGCACGGATGCCGCGCACGGTCAGGAGCTTATCTGCCGCCTTTGAAGCCGCAACGCGCAGGTCACAGCCCAAAAGCTCGGGATTGCCCTCAAGATCGTCCGTGGAGCAGAAGGTGATCGCCACCTCACGGTGAGACCTGTGGAAGTCGAGATTCCGTCGGAAGATGACCTCGATCTTATAGTCGCCGCTCTGCTCGTAGAAATAGGTGCTGGAGATCTCGGCATTTGCGCCCATTTGTCTGAGATAGAGGGCGGCGGCGAAGGTGCGCGCGCCGACCGAGCGCGTAAAGCTCTTCGTATCGACCATAATGCCCGACAGAAGGACGTTTGCCTCCTCCTTGCGAAGCGCATCGGGAGGGAGTACCTCCTCGAGGATCTCGGCAACGAGCTCGGATGCGGAGGATGCCGAGGGATCGATATAGGTGAGCTGCGTTTTGAGATCGTCCGAATCGGTCGTTTTGAAGTGGTGGTCAATGATGACCGTGTTGAAGGAGGTGCGGGCGATATCGCGGCTTTCCATAATATTGGTGTTGCTGACGTCGCAAAGCACGAGCAGGGTGTCGGTGCCCTTCAGCTCCATACCCGTTGTTCCGTCGATGAAGACGTTCTGATATTCGGGCAGGGTGAGGAGATCGGGGGTGCAGTCCCTGAAGTTTTGCGTGTAGCGGTTCACAACGATGTGAACCTCCTTCTTATAGTAGCGCGCGAGGGCAGCAATGCCGACGCACGAGCCGATCGAGTCGAAATCGGGGAAGTTGTGTCCCATTATGAGGACATTGCCCGACCTTCGGATGAGCTCGCAAAGGTATTTCGCAACGACGCGGGCACCTGCGCGGCCCTCCTTCTGAAGTCCCTTCACGCGGTTCCCGGAAAGGAATTCGTAGCGATCCTCCTGATTCTCGGCATCTCTGAAAATGACGATCTGTGCGCCGCCGCGCTTCAGTGCCATATCGAGGGCGAGGGCAGCATTCTGCTCCTTCATCGTAAGGGTATCGCCGAGTGCCGAAATGCCCATCGAAACGGTGACCGAGACACTGCTGTCGCCGAGCTTGATGCTTTCGAGTGTTGTGAGGATATCGGAGAATTTACTGTTGACAAGGGATGCCATTTCCTTCTGCGAGAAGAAGAGGATATATTTGTCTCTTTCGTATTCGTGGAAGATGCCGTGGATCTCACCTGCCCAGGTGCGGAGCGCCTTTTCGACCTCCTTCTCGGCTTCTCTGTGATCAATGCGGACGTACTGCGCGAGTTCCTCGAGGTTGTCGAGTGAGATCAGCGCCACGACGGTGTTTTCATCCTCGCACGCCTGCTTGAGCGTCAGGGTTTCCTCGACAGAGGTGAAGGTTACGAGGTAGTAGTCACGCCCGCCCGATTTGTGCGGATAGCTTCTTGCAATATAGCGCGAGCCGCCGATGGTCACACATTCGGAGGACGTGACCGACGCCTTTGCGACCGAAAGCCCGTGAAGGTGATAGGTCTCCTCGAAGTTTTGGACGACGGGGCGGAAGGGCTCTCCGTTCCGCTTCCTTGAAAGGGGAGCGGTGTTGTTTTGTCCGCTTGGACGTCCCTTGCGGTCGTATACGGCAATAACACCGTTTTCGCCCGAGGTGCCGTTTCGGCTTGCACGGTATGCAAGATGGCTCGCTACGGCATAGCAGAGCGAATCGGTCGTGAGAGATTCGGGGTGGTCATTGCATTCCTGCAGGAAGACGGACATACTTTTTGCAACAGCCTCGCAACGGTAAAGCGAAAGACTGCCTGCCGCTTTATCGTCCGGAGATTCCTCCCTGAAGCGCAGGATGCTTTCGGGGATATAGTCAAGCTCCTTCTGCACACGGCGAAGCGCTGATGCGAATGCCGCATCACAGTCCTCATTTTCGGCGGATTCGTCAAGAGGCGACGGGAAGGAAAGGATGCCGAAGAGTGCGTTCAGGCGGGATCTGATATTTGACAGATACTCTTCCGAGAGCGCGAGAGGACGAAGCGTCGACGTTGTGTCGTCCAGAACCGTTCTGCAGGCAGCGGGAAGTCGGTCGATCGAGCCCGGCTCCTTGCTTGAAAGGATCGTGTCGATGTTGAGAAGACCCTGGCAGACGATCAGGGTGATGCGCTCGGCAATTTTAGCGCACTCGGGATCCTTACGATATTCCGATGCGGCGGTCTTTGAGAGCGAGAAAAGCTGCTCGAGACGGTCGCGGAGCTGCTTCGTCTTTGCCTGGAGGATAGGTGGGATAAACGACTCTCCTCCGTCGGTTGGCAGGCTGCGGAGCGCGCCCTCAAGCTCGTCGATCGAGCGGTAGAGCGCAGCGGAGATCGCACGGATGCGGCTGAAGGCTCCGGGAGACGTCAAATCTCGGAGGGTCTCAAGAGAGTCGCGGAGCATACTCGTCACGAGCTCGATGCGGAAGCGGTTGCTTGACATCTCGAGCCTGTGGTACAGCTCTGCGGCTGCAGGATAGATCTTCAGGTCGGTGGGGTCGTGGAAGGTGTTGTTGATCGACTCCATCGGGACGGTCACGAGAAAATGATAGATCGTTCGCCGCTCGGCGAGATCGGTGTGAGCCCGCATTGCGTATGTGCGGATCTCCTCACAGCCGCTTTCCGAAATGATCCGGGTGAGCGCGGAGATTGCGACCGTATAGATCCGTTCGGTTGCGTGGAGGCTTTCCGGGATCGCCGAAAGCGTTTCGGATGCAGCGCCTGCGATCGCGGTGATCTCCTCTTCTCCTTCAAAGATGGAGGCGTACTGTCCGATCGCTGCAAGCGCTGATGCGGCGGTCGCACGGCTTCCGACGGTCGAGGTTGCATCGGCAACCTCTCGCACGTTTCGACGGATACGCGAAACCTCGGAGCGAAGGGTAGCGGAGTCCTTATTGTCGATCAGGACGAGATAGGGAGATGCAAGCTCGGATACGCTATGCAGGAATGCGAGCATTGAGGCGTATGCGTCACCGGTGTATTTTTCTTTTTCAAGATGCGGATGCTTGGCGTGTAGCTTCCTTGCCTCGGCGTCAAGCTGTATAAAGAGTGCATAGGATCCGCCCTTACGGGGAACCGACTGCGCACAGGTTTCGATCTTTTGACGGATCTCCGTGACCGTATTGTAAATGCGGGAGGAGTCGCTGCTCGACGGGACGGTTTCGGGAGAGAAGCGCGAAAGGATCTTGATCGAATCGCCCGCGATCTCTCCGAGACGGTAAAGTGCATCGGCTTCACGGAAGGTGAGCGTACAGAGGCGGAGGATGCTTTCCTGCGTCGGGGTGCTTTCACGGCTTCCGACGTTTTTCGCACTGCGGCGAACGAACTCGCAAAGGGGCGACATAATCCGTTCGTACCGCTCGCCCGAGAAGCTGTTGGAGATCAGACGCTCGATGCGGGAAAGCGAGGACTCAGCGAAGAGTCTGAAGTAGGGCGACGAGTCGTCCTCGATGCTTTCCTTGGTATTTGAAACGATGTGGAAGATATCGTTCATTGCGGGGCTGATCTCTCGCGCGGGACGGACTGCTTGAAGCGTAGCGCTGAGATATTCGGAGAAAAGCTCGTAGACGCTCTGCCTTGAAAGCGGTGCCCCTGTCTTGGGGATGAAGGAGATCGATTCCTCCTCCGAAAGAGCCGTGCGCAGAAGCAGGAAGCGCTTTTTGTTACGGCGATAGGAGAGCGTTTCGGTGGAGATATGATTCAGAAGCTCATAAAAGGGCTTCAGCTTAACGAGAAATTCCGAGAGGGGAGCACTTGCGGTTTCGAGAAGAGCGCTTGCGGCGCGCGTGAATCGGAGCTCGATGCTTCCGGTCGCGGGCGTCTCCTCGGGCAGGCTTTTCGCGATCGCCTTCAGCTCTGCAAGGATCCGATCTCTGCAGGAGATACGAGTAGAGGCGGAGATATCCTCGGCGGAGCGCCCCTTCTCCTTGCCCGATCCGGGAAGAAGGTGACCCTCGTCGACTGCCCTGCGCAGCCGTGCGATCTCGTTGCGATGCGGCACGAGCATTTTGTCGTGGAAGGCACAGCATTCCTCTACGTGGTCAAGGCGGCGCGCGATACGGCGGAGGGTTTGGTGGCGAAGCTCCCAAAGCGTCTTTGCGGTGAGTGCCTCCTCGGCGTATGCGTCGGCAAGCTCCGAAAGCTCGGCACAGACGTCGGTGCCCGAGAGCCCTGCGATGGTGCGCAGATCGGAGGAGCAGCAATCCTTCAGGGAGAGTCCTGCGAAGGATACGGCGCGATCCGAGAGGGATGCGAGCACGGTGTCGGAGATCGTGCGGATCTCTTCAATTGCCGTGAGGGTGTATTCGGCGCGGTAGAGCCCCGAGACGATCTCTGCGGAGGTATCGCGGTAGGTGCGGAAGAATTCGCGGCGGAGAAGCTTGCCTTGGAGATCGGAGAAGAAATCCGAAAGGTAGCACAGAGCGGCGTGATATACGCCTGCCGCGCATTCCTTCTTTGCGAAATCCTCGAGTCTTTCGGCACATTTTTTGAAGATGTCGAGGGAGAGCGCGATCGACTCGTCGGGAGTCGATACGTCTCCGTGAGAAAGGATCTGTGAGCGTGCGCGGGTGACCTCGGTGCGCAGCTGCGCGAAGGCGGCGAGCTCCTCGTCGCTTTCGGGGATAAGGTGCTGTGCGCCGCCAAGGAAGGAGAGCGCCTGCTCGGTAAGGGTGCGGCAAGTGATCAGGAGGATACGGCTGCGGTGCGTGGTCGATTCGCGGAAATAAGACGATGCGAGACGGTAAAGCTCCCTGTTGTGTTCTCCCTCGCGCGCGCTTTCGCTGATCGAATTCATCGGAACCGAGACGAGTGCGAGAGCAAGGACGCGGCGTACCGCGAGCTTTTCGTAGAGTGATTCGGCAGTGTGCTCAAGCTCGGACAGAGGAGCGATCGTCTGCCGTGTTCCGTATACGCGCAGGGTGCCGATATGCAGGAGGAGAAGCTCCATAGATTGCGTAAAGCGACGGCTTGCGTATTCGGGCTCGGAGATCTCGGGGAGGAGGTCGCCGAGTGCGGGCTCGGGAGGCAGGGTGATCCCTGCCTTCAGGATGACTGAGGGATAGAGGTGGTATCCTGCGAGTGCACCCGAGGCGTGCCCGAGGAAGGAATCGGTCAGCTGAGCCGACGAAAGCGGGAAGGCGGTGGAGGCGACTCGTTCGAGCTCCGAATAGAAGATCCTCGTACGGGCAAGTGCCGATCGCTCGTCCTCTCCCGAAGAGCCAACACTTGCGTAATCTGCTTTTTCGTCAAATTTCGTTATGAGATCGGAAAGGACCTTCCCGACCCGGTTCGAGGCGGTGAGAACTGCTGCAGGTGTCGGTGCGGAAAGGGAGAGAAGCTCATCGCGGAGTGCTTTGATCTGTGCCACTGAGGACGAGATCAGCTTCTGGTCGTTTTTGGTAATATCACGGAAGGTGAGTGTTTCCTCACCATATTTAATCAGCTTGGACAGGGCCGCGACGCCCGAGGTGCGAAGCTCGAGGAGGGAAAGACTGCCCGATGCCGCCTTTTCGATGATCGCACGGATGCGATCCGTCTCGGTGCCCCCGAGATCGCTACCGAAACGGCTCTCCTCGGCAACACGGCGAACGGCGTCACGGAAGGATGCGATAAAGCGCTCCTCATCTTCGCGGTTTCCGCTCTGTATCGCCTCCTGCATATCGGAGGCGATGCGGTGGATCTCCCCGTCGGTGGGAGAGGTGTCACGTCGATCGGCGGTTGCGAGCAGGAGCTCACGTGTTACGAGGGAGACGTATTCCTCGGCTCTTTCGGGGATAAGGGCGCAGAGACCTGCGTCGGCAATGCCGCGGATCGCGTGGATCGAACGGCTGACCGAGCTTGCGCCGACCGATTCGGCAGCGCGGATGATCCCTGACAGGATCGATACGGAGAGTGCGCGGTCGTCCTCGTTCTTCTCGCGGGGCGTGCGGAGCGCGGTGAGCCCCTCGTCGACGAGCTTCAGGATCGCCTGCAGGGTGAGGGTATCCTTGTCGTCTGTGACTACGGTCGGATCGGGGAGGATCTGCGCGAGCTGCTGGCGGACGTTCAGGAGGAGTGTTCTGACGTGTGGAAGCAGGTCCTTTCCGCAGAACATATCCAGTCGCAGACGAAATGCGGAGTAAAGCTGACCTGCGGTGGGATCGCCCTCGGCGATCAGAACGATCTTCTCGAGGGATTCCTTGAAGTCGCGCAGAGCGTTCTCACGAATGGTCTCGTTTTCCTTTTCAAGTGCGGTCTTATATGCATCGAGCGCGAGCTCGTAAATGCGTGAGAGAAGCTCACGGTCATTGCTGTTCGGCTTATGTGCGGATGCGGAAAGAACACTTTCGAGGGTTGCAAGGCAAAGATGCCAGAGCTCCGAGCGCTTTTCGGCTTCACGGAAGGCGCTTGATGCGATCTCGTGCACGCGGAGGAGCGGGGAGTCGGGATCAAGCTTTTCAGCTGCGCTGAAGGACACCGTGATCGAATCGATCTCGCGGAGCAGATTCAGGCAGGCGTCGGTCGTTGCGGTGTGATGCAGAGCCGCAGGATAGGCGCGGACAGCGGCGGCGTGGACCTCGCTGATCTTTTGGTCGGTCGCGCTTTCTGCGGTGGTGGTACGGATGATATTGTCGAGTGCGACCTTGCAGATGTCGCGAATATCCTCGCCGACCGAGCTGTATTTGCCCGCGACGGCGCTTTCAAACGCGCGGTTGGCGACAATGATCTTGCCGTCTGCGCTTGTGACTACGTAGGGAAGGTCGATCTTCTCCTTGAAGAGACGGATCGCGGAGGTGTCGGTCGATGCCGAGCGCCGCTTTTTGAGGAAACGCGAAAGAGACGCGCGGCGTCCGATCAAAAGGATGATCAGGCAAAGGAGTGCGTATCCTGCGGCAACGGCGATCATCACTGTGGGGAGCTCGTCGGGAAGGACGAGCGTGCTGCCCTTCGGGGTGGAGGTCAAAAATACGTAGAGTATGATCGCGGCAAGCGAGAAAAAGGCGAGCAGTACGCAAATGCCGCCTGCGGCAGAGCGTGCTGAGCTCTGCTCGGAATTGCGGAATTCCTGCAGGAGCTCCTCCTTTTCGGAATTCTTTTTATTCTGATCGGATACGTGATACCGTGCTTCCGGCAGCTTGTTTTTTTTCATAGGGACTCCTTTCTTCCCCTCCGGGGACAGGGCCTTTATGCAGATGATGCGTTTGGGTTCTGTGACGCTCGGAAACGAATCTCATCATTAGAAAATAAATACAAATATATAATAGTATAACACATTTTTTGCAATTTGTAAACACCCGAACGGAAGATTTCGGTAATATTTTGCCTACAAATCCCGTCTGAGGGACGTGAACTTTTGTGAAAAACAAAAAAAATGAAAAAAATGCAAAAAAAGTATTGCTTTTTTTTGTAATGCGTGGTATACTACTTAACGTAGAGTATAGTGTGATGATCGTTGGAGCGGGTTCTTAAAAACCTGCTCTTAATTTTTGAGTCGAGTACACGAGGAAAATGCGAAGCGAGGAGATTCGGAATGGACAAGGAAAATCGCTTGCCGCGCCCGACAAAAAAGATCGCGGACGTGGTGTTTGATCTGATCAGCCCCGTAGCCGATGAGCAGGAGCTCGTCATCTGGGATATCGAATACGTGAGAGAGGGCGGACGCTATGTGCTCCGCATCACGATCGACCGTGAGGACGGCGTGGACATCGATCACTGCGAGCGCTTTCACCGTGCGATCGATCCCGTGCTTGACGCGGCGGATCCGATCTCTGACGCATACGTGCTTGAGGTCAGCTCGCCCGGCATTGAGCGCGAGCTGAAAAATGATTTCCATCTTTCGGCGTGTGAGGGCTGGAGCGTTGAGGTCAGGCTGTACGCGCCGCAGAACGGCTCAAAGCTTTATCGGGGCGTCCTGCTTCCGTGTACCGAGAGTGAGATCGTGATCGGTCTCGGAAATTATGACCCCGAAAAGGGCGGCGAGACGATGACCTTCCCGCGCGCAGCGGTTGCGAAGGTGCAGACTTATTTTGACTTTTCCGCGATCGGATGACCGAACGCGATCACGAAACGTAACAGGTGTAACGAAATCGGCTGAGCCGAGCACATAGACGTATTTTTGCGGTAAGATCCGCAATGAAAGGAATTTTGAAAATATGAACAAGGAATTTTTCGCGGCGCTCGATGCGCTCGAACGTGAAAAGGGAATCCCCAAGGACTATATGCTGGAGAAGATCACGGCGGCTCTTGAGTCGGCTCTCCATAAGGAGTACGGCGCGACCGCAATGATCCGTGTTGCATTTGATCCCCAGAAGGAGGATCTTAAGGTGTATCTCCAGAAGACCGTCGTTGAGGAGGTTACCGATCCGCTCTGCGAGATGTCGCTTGAGGAGGCAAAGCTTCTCAGCAAGCGTAACGTCATCGGCAAGGTCATTGAGACCGAGGTAAAGACCAAGAATCTGCGCCGCCTTTCTGCAGCTGCCGCGAAGTCCGTCATCATCCAAGGCATTCGCGAGGGTGAGCGCAAGGTCGCACAGGAGGCTTACGAGAGCAAGCGCGAGGAGATCATCACGGCAACGGTCAGCAAGATCGATCCCGTGAACGGCGACGTCGTGCTCGAGACGGGCAACGGTCGCGCAGTCCTTCGCTACGAGGAGCAGATCGCAGGCGAGACCTTCTACGTCGGCGATCAGATCAAGGTCTTCGTTATGGAGGTCAATAAGGAGCAGAGAGGTCCGCTCGTGACGCTTTCCCGCATCCATCCCGGACTTGTACGCAGGCTGTTTGAGCTTGAGATCCCCGAGATCGCAGACGGAATCGTTCTTGTAAAGGGTGTGTCGCGTGAGGCAGGCTCGAGAACCAAGATCGCGGTCTATTCCCGTGACGAGAGCGTTGATGCGATCGGCGCTTGTATCGGTAACCACGGCGTACGTATCAACAACATCGTCGAGGAGCTTGGCGGCGAAAAAATCGACGTCATCAAATATTCTGAGAATCCTGAGGAGTACGTTATTTCGGCGCTCTCTCCCGCAACCGTCAATTCGGTCACGATGCTGACCGAGCGCTCCTGCCGTGTGCAGGTCGATGCTGATCAGCTTTCGCTTGCCATTGGTAAGGAAGGGCAGAACGCTCGCCTTGCGGCACGTCTGACGGGCATTAAGATCGACATCAAGGCGGACTGAGCATCTCCTCTCTAAAGAGCGAGGGTAACCGATTCGGAAGGAGAAGGGAAATGGAGCAAAAGAAACGAAAGATCCCCGAAAGACAGTGTCTCGGATGCAATAAACACGCCCCGAAGTCAGAGCTCCTTCGCGTTGTGCGCGATCCCGACGGGAACGTATCCCTTGATTTCAAGGGACGTAAGCCCGGGCGAGGCGCGTATATCTGTAAAAGTGTTGAGTGTCTGCGAAAGGTGCGTAAGAACCGCCGCATCTCCCACAGTCTCGCGTGTGAGATCCCCGACGGTGTGTGGGACGAAATGGAAAGGGAGCTTTCCTGCTATGAAGAAAACGATTGAACCCTCGGCAGAGGCTATGCGTGACATAGAGCGCGAAAGGAAGCTGCTCTCGACGGCAGGGCTTGCCGCGCGGGCAAGAAAGACCGTGATCGGTACCGATCAGATCTGCGACGCCCTTCGCGGGGGACAGATCTGTTTCGTGCTTGAGGCGTCGGATACGTCGGATAATACGCATAAGCGGATCTCCGACAAGACCGCATACTACAAGGTTCCGCTTTGCCGTGTCGGTGCAAGCTGCGAGGAGCTCGCGAGAGCCTTCGGTAAGAGAAACGGCTCGATCGCCGCGGTGGGAATCACCGACAGAGGCATCGTCCGCGCGATGGAAAAATATCTTCCGGATGAAAGCCGAGAGGCTCCGGAGGAGAAATAATAAGACAGAATAAAAAAAGACAGCGCGGGCGGCGACCGCCCCCCGCATCCCCAAATCATATTGTGGATTCAGACGGATTCACGGTATGGAACAAACGATTTCCTGAAAGAAAGGACGCCCACGGCCGTTCCGGGGCGAAAAAAGTGTGACATATGGCAGTGAATCCGCAATTCAAAGTAAACCAGCTGGCGAAGGATTTCGGTATGAAGAGCAAGGCGCTCACCGATCTTCTTGCAGAGAAGGGCGTTGAGGTCAAGACTCAGCGAACCCTTGAGCCCTCGGAGTTTGATCTTTTGATGGAGGCTCTTACGACCGCGCATCAGGTGCAAAATATCGAGGACTATATTGACGGTGTAACGTATATTCCGTCAAGAAAGCCCGTCGAGAAGAAGGAAGAAAAGCCTGTGGAGGTCTCTGCTCCTGCAGAAAAGCCTGCGGAGACAACATCCGAGAAGCCTGCGAAGGAAGAAGTACCGAAGGCTGAAAAGGCTCCGAAGGCACCGAAGACCGAAAAAGCTCCGAAGGTTGAGAAGGCGGCACCCGCAGAGCCTGTAAAGGCAGAACAGGAATCCGCTGTGAAGGAGACCGCAAAGCCCGAGCAGGCAGAAAAGATCGAGAAGGCTGAGAAGGTCGAGGCGACTCCGAAGGTTGAAAAGAGCAAGCCCGAGGTGAATGCGGGGAGGGCAGACGCGCCCGCAGCGGCACAGCCCGCCCGTCCGCAGTCCAAGGATAAGTCTCGCCCCGGCGTTATGGCAGCTGCTGCCGCACAGCAGAATCCCGTAAAGCCGAGTACAGCGCAGGACAGAAGCGACGTTTCGAACGGCGGATCTCGTTTCGGTGCGCAGAATACTCAGAGATACGGTGGTAACGCACGTCCCGGTCAGAATCCCGCAGGTGGTTTCCGTCAGGGCGGCGCTCAGCAGGGCAACAGACCGATGGGCGGTCAGCCCGGAAACCGTCCGGCACAGTTTGGCAACCGTCCGATGGGAGGCGCGGGAGCGGGCAACCGTCCTCAGCGCTTTGATCAGAACCGCGGCAACGGCTACGATGATAAGGGAGGCTCGATCCCGAGCGCTCCGCGTGAAAAATTCCAGCCGCAGGCGATCGTTCGCGGACAGACCGCGAAGGGAAGCGATCAGAAGCAGAAGGGAGCGACCCGTGTGGTCGATACCCGTTCGGTAGAGGTCAACCTTTCGAAGTATGACGAGAGACTGGATAACTTCGTGCCCGATTCGGTCAGCGAGAACCGTCCGACAAACCAGAAGCTGAAGAAGCAGAATCAGGGGGCCCGTGCGCAGGTACCGCAAAAGAATAACCGTTCGCAGGTCAAGAAGAAGCAGCCCATCGTTGTTAAGCCCCCGGAAGCGATCACGCTTCCCGAGGCGATCGTTGTTGGTGAGCTCGCATCCCGTCTGCACGTAACGGCAGTTGAGGTCGTGAAGAAGCTGATGCTGCTCGGACAGATGGCTACGGTCAATCAGACCATTGATTACGACACCGCAGAGCTGGTTGCGCTCGAATTCGGCGTATCGGTCTCGAAGGAGGTCGTCGTAACGATCGAGGAGAAGCTCTTCGACGAGCACGAGGATACCGCAGATCAGCTCGAGACGAGAGCGCCCGTCGTATGTGTTATGGGTCACGTTGACCACGGTAAGACCTCTCTGCTTGACGCGATCCGCCATACCCACGTTACCGCGGGTGAGGCAGGTGGCATCACGCAGGCGATCGGCGCGTACCGCGTAAAGGTTCAGGATCAGGATATCACCTTCCTTGATACCCCCGGTCACGAGGCGTTTACCGCAATGCGCGCGAGAGGCGCACAGTCGACCGATATCGCGATCCTCGTCGTTGCGGCGGACGACGGCATTATGCCCCAGACCGTCGAGGCGATCAACCACGCGAAGGCAGCAAATATCGACATTGTCGTTGCCATCAACAAGATGGATAAGCCGGGTGCAAATCCCGATAACATTAAGCAGGAGTTGACGAAGTACAGCCTTGTTCCCGAGGAATGGGGCGGCGACGTTCAGTGTGTTCCCGTTTCCGCGAAGACCGGTATGGGCATTGACGACCTGCTTGAGGCCGTTCTGCTCGTTGCGGAGATCAAGGAGTTGAAGGCAAATCCGAATCGCCGTGCAAAGGGTGTTATCATCGAGGCGAAGCTCGATCGCGGACGCGGTCCGGTTGCGACCGTCCTCGTTCAGAACGGTACCTTGAACCGCGGTGACATCGTGATTGCGGGTACGTCTGTCGGCCGTGTTCGTGCGATGACCGACCACAAGGGACGCGCACTCAAGACGGCAGGTCCCTCGGTTCCCGTCGAGATCATCGGTCTTGCTGAGGTTCCCACTGCGGGTGACGATTTCCAGGCAGTTGAGGACGAGAGAATGGCACGTACCCTTGCAGAGCAGCGTCGCGCCAAGGCCAAGGAAGAGGTCTTCCGTGCAAATGCGCGCGCAAGCCTGAACGAGCTCTTTACACAGATCTCCGAGGGCATCAAGGATCTGAATATCATCGTCAAGGCAGACGTCAACGGCTCGGCAGAGGCAGTCAAGCAGTCGCTTGAGAAGCTGTCGAACGAGGAGGTTCACGTACGCGTGATCCACGCGGCGGCAGGCGCGATCAACGAGGGTGACGTTACCCTCGCGGCAGCGTCGAACGCGATCGTGGTTGGCTTTAACGTCCGTCCCGACCGTATGGCGGCGGATTCCGCAGAGCGTCAGGGCGTAGAGATCAGAACCTATCGCGTCATCTACGAGTGCATCGAGGAGGTCGAAGCGGCAATGAAGGGCATGCTTGCTCCGAAGTTCCGTGAAAACATCATCGGTCAGTGTGAGATCAGACAGCTCATCCACGTTCCGAACGTCGGTTACGTTGCGGGCTCGTACGTGCAGAGCGGTAAGGTACAGCGTAATGCACAGGTTCGTGTCGTTCGTGACGGTATCGTAGTCGCTGAGGATAAGATCGCCTCGCTTCGTCGCTTCAAGGACGACGTTCGAGAGGTCGCAGAGGGCTACGAGTGCGGTATCACGCTTGAGCGTTATGCCGATCTCAAGCTGAACGACGTCTTTGAGATTTTCGTGATGGAAGAAATTCCGCAGAAGTGATCCAAATACAGCTATTTCAGAAAAGCGCTTTCCGGTGAGATCTCGGAGGGCGCTTTTTGTACCTGCACGCACGGACCCGGGACACGGGAATTTTTCAAAAAAATCAGCGCGGGTACTTGTAAAAGAGGCGGGATATATGCTATAATAAATTAAAGTACCCGGAGAGGAGTAAAGGATGGAGATCACGATCGACGAAAAATATGACGGCACGGTGCTTCGCAGTTATCTGAAAACAACGCTCGGGCTGTCGGTGAAGATGATCTCCTGCCTCAAAAACGATGAACGTGGGATCGTGGTGAACGGAGATCGCGTTACGGTTCGCTACGTGCTCCGTACGGGCGACGTTCTGTCGCTTGCGGATCGGGACAAGGTCTCGGGACACGTGATCCCCGCGATGCTTCCCGTCGATATTCTCTACGAGGATGATGACGTGCTTCTTGTGAATAAGCCGCCGAATATGCCGACCCATCCGTCGCACGGTCACCTTGACGATACGCTCGCAAATGCGCTTGTCTATCATTACAAGGAGCAGGGGATCCCGTTTGTTTTCCGCCCCGTGAGTCGACTTGACCGCAATACGAGCGGCGTTGTGCTCGTCGCGAAAAACAAGATTGCCTCTGCGCGACTCGACGAGGTGATGCGCCTACGAAGGATCGAAAAGACCTATCTCGCGCTCCTTTCGGGCGAGCTTTCGCCCACGAGCGGAAGGATAGAGGGCTATATCTGCCGTTCCGATATGAGTATCATCACGCGTCGGGTTTGCGAGGCGGAGGATGAGGGCGCGATGTACGCGCTGACCGAATACGGGATGGTCACGGGGAATGACCGTGCAACGCTTGTGCGTGCGCATCCGCGTACGGGACGTACACATCAGCTTCGGGTGCATTTTGCGAGTCTCGCCTGCCCGCTTCTCGGAGACGACCTTTACGGAGAGGCGTCGGAGCTGATCGACCGTCAGGCGCTTCACGCCGCGTCCGTCAGTTTTCCGCATCCGTCAGACGGGCGGATCGTAACGGTGTCGGCACCACTTCCTGCTGATATGCGAGCGGCGATGGAGTCGCTCGGGCTTTCGCTCTATGAGACCGAAGCAATCTGATTTTACATAGGAGACGACTGCATTTATGGGAGTTTTTCGTGGGCGTCCATTTGCGCTGTCGCTGCTTTTATTCATCCTTCCGTTTCTGTTGGTTTATGCGCTTGCGCTTTCGGACATACTTACGGTAGGTGCGGGATTTTTGTATCTGATCGTATCTTGCTTGATTGTGCTTGCAGTTTCCCTTGGGGTGATCTTCGTGCTTCTTGCCGTCCGAATTCCCAAGCGGCGCATCGGATTTGTATCATTTGCGATCGCGATGCTGTTCGTCGTCGCAGGGCTTTTACGGTCGGCCACGTATTTTGGAGGATCTTATTTAGCGGCGCAGAGGTTGATCGGTGAGAAGCTTACGGTAACGGCGGTGATACGGGAGCGTGAATCCTCATCAGCGGGCTATTCGCGGTACAGAGTGACCGTGCGGTCGGTCGGGCAAAATGATGCAACACCTTCCTCCAGGGCCTTTGATGCCGCGCTTGTGCTTGACACGCCGGGCGAGTTCGCCTCCGGGGACTCCATCGGCTTTACGGCGGAGTGTTGTTCGCTCTCGGAGCTTTATCTGTATCCCTCGTATGCAATCGCGGACGGCTGCTTCGTCGGATTTTTGTGCGAGGACAGCGAGGAGGGGATAACGCTTCTCTATGAGGACGGAGGAAATGCGCCGCTGCTTGACCGCGCTTCCTCCGCTACACGAAGGATTCAGCACCGCCTTTCCTATCGGCTGTCCGAGAGTCTCGGTGGGGAGGTCGGCGCGTTTGCGTCGGCTGTGCTTCTCGGTGATCGGAGCGGTCTTTCGGAGAGTACAACGCGCGATTTCGGACGTGCGGGGATCTCACATCTGCTCGCGCTCAGTGGACTACATATGAGTGTTCTGATCGGCGGCTTTGCATGGATCCTCCGTAAATGCGGGATTCCGCGCCGTGCGGTATCGGCCTTGACGATCCTTGCGATCTTCGGCTTTTTGCTTTTGACGGGCTTTTCGATGTCGGCGTGCAGAGCGGGCTTGATGCTCGGAATGATGGCTTTGCTTGGATTTTTCTCGCGCAGTCCCGATCCTTTTACCTCGCTCTTCCTTTCGGTCGCGGTGGTTCTTCTCGTGGTGCCGTCTGCCGTTGCGAGTATAGGGCTTTGGATGTCCTTTTCATCGGTTCTCGGACTTCTCGTGCTTGCACCGCGGCTCAAGGCCGATCCGCACGCACGGAAGGGAGGCAAGCTCGGTCTCGGATGCCGTTTGGCGAGATTCCTCCGTGCGGGAGTCGCATCGGTTGGGATCTCTCTTATCGCAAGCTTTTCGATATTGCCGATTTTATATATTTCGGGTGGTGAATTTTCACTTTTCGGTGTGCTCACCAATCTTCTGACGGTCTTTTTGATGCCGAGCTTTCTTACTTTGTCGCTCGTGTTTTTGATATTTGGGCGAGTGGTATTCCTTGGGTCTCTTGTTGGAGCATTGATTCGGCTTATCGGCGGGTGGATCCTTGCGGTAGCACGGATCGTCTCCTTGCTTCCGAATGCGACGGTTGCGCTTACGTATCCCTTTGTCGGAGCTGTTGTTATGATATTCGTTGCTCCGACTCTCCTTCTCCTTTGCCTCACACCGCGTTTCTTTTCACGCGTTCGTGCGAGATTTCTCAAGCGGCGCAGACGCAAGGAGGTGGGAGAATCAAACGAAAAAACGCGTGAGATACGCACAGGTTGGTTTCTTCTGCCGCCTGCTGCGGCGACGATTCTTTACTGCGTATGCCTCTTCATACATCTTGCGTCGTTTTCCGCTGTCGCGCATCCTCCGATCAGTGTGATCCACCACTCTTCGGGAGGTGAGCTTCTCACGGTAACGGACGGTACCTCGTCGGTGCTCGTCGATCTTTCTGAGGGCTATTATACCGGTTACTGTCTCTCGGATGCCGAGGGAAGACGGAATGGATGCACCGAATGGTCGAGTCTTGTGCTCACGCAATATCGACTGCGTCATCTTTCGTCGGTTCCGCTCTTTTGCAGATCGAACCTCGTGCGTGAGGTGCTTCTGCCGAATCCGACGACGGATCGGGAGGTGCTTTATATGGAGAGTCTCATCGAGCGACTCGTGTATTACGGTATCTCTTACGATTATTACGAGCGTGAGGAGGCTGTTTCCGTTACGGATTCACTTACGATGACGCTTTCTGACACCGTTTATCTCGACCGATCGACGCAGCCGATCTTCGCGCTCACGCTTTCGGGCGAGGAGACACTCGTGTATCTGACACAGTCGATTGAGGAAAGTGCGCTTAGCGAATATGCAGAGGAGCTTATAGCAGATGCTGAGATCCTGCTTTACGGATCCCGCGGACCGAAGCGGATAGCGCCCTTTACGATCCCTGTTCCGAACGGTAAAACGCGGCGCGTTCTGCTATACGGTGAACAGAACCGTATGGGCATTTCGGTAGACACCTCGGAGCCGTCACAGATGATTTTTGAATATGACAAAGAGGTGGCTCGCCTTTGGGAGGACACCGCAAAGTAGCGAAGGAGCAGATCATACGCGATGAAAAATGGGAAGAGCCGCACGGCGCGGCGAGAGAGATGCCGACGGCGATATTTATGGGCCGTGCTTGTTATGACCGTCCTTTCGGGGATCCTGTATCTCCTTTTCAGGCAGATCCCCGCGTTTTCGGATTTTTTTAATCGAACAGTGGCGGCGTTTGTGCGTCGGATCCTTGCGTATCTTACGAATACTCTTCCGTTCTCGGTTGCGGAGATGCTGCTTATTGCATCGCCCGTGCTGCTCGGATTTCTTCTTTACTATGGCATCCGATACCGCAATGGCAGTCTGCGTGAGGCGCTCCTTTACTGTGCCTCTCTCCTATCCGTGCTTGCGATCGTGTTTCAGATCTTCGTCCTTGCGTTCGCTCCCGGCTACTACACGAGCTCGCTTGACAAAAAGCTCTCGCTTGAGCGGCGGGACGTCAGTGCGCGCGAGCTGTACGATACGGCGCTTCTTCTCATTGAGGAGATCAACGAGGTGAACGATGAGGTCGTGTATCGGGCGGACGGCTTTTCCCTGATGCCGTACGGATACCGAGAAATGAATGAAAGGCTTCTGTCGGCATATGACGTGCTGTCGCGGAAATATGATTTTATCGGCAGCTTTTACAGTGAGGTAAAGCCCGTTCTGCTCAGTGAGCCGATGTCCTATACACATATCACGGGTGTCTATACCTTCTTTACGGGAGAGGCGAATATAAACGTGAATTTTCCCGATTACACGATCCCCTATACGGCGGCGCACGAGCTTGCGCATCAGAGGGGGATCGCGAGAGAGGACGAGGCAAATTTCGTTGCCTTTCTCGTTTGCCTTGAGTCGGAATGCGCATATATTCGCTATAGCGGGCTCGTCGGAATGTATGAGTACGTGATGTCGGCACTTTCCCGCGCCGATCGCGAGCTGTATCTTGAGGCGCGCGGACGCGTCGAGGAACGCGTTCTCTCAGAGCAACGCGCGTATTCCGCATTTTTCGATAAGTATCGGCACTCGACGGTCGGAGAGGTCTCGGGTGCGATCAATAATTCCTATCTGCAGTCGCAGGGAACGGTCGGTACGGCAAGCTACGGTATGGTAGTTGATCTTGCGGTTGCGTATTTCATAAGAGAGGGGCAGGGGAAGTAGTCGGAGCGGTGCACCGATCCCTCGGCGCTTTCATATACTGTAGGTGTCCCTGATTTTGATTTTTTGATGCTGCCCTCTCCCGGAGTGCGGTGTAAAACGGTTGACTGTAAACGATATCCGGTGACCTTGGAAAGGAAAACGATATGAATTGCTTTATGATAGACGGCGGGCGTCCGCTTGTGGGCGACGTATATATCAGCGGAATGAAGAATTCCGCTCTTCCAATCATTTTTGCAACGGTGCTTGTGCGCGGACGATCGGTGCTTGAGAATATTCCGAAGATCACCGATATTACGGGTGCACTGGAGATCCTACGCCGTATGGGGGCGGAGATCGAATGGCTTTCGCCGAATTCTCTGTCGATCTCGACCGATCACCTGAAGCCCGGGACGTCCGATCCGGGGCTCGTCCGAACAATGCGGGGCTCTCTCTATCTGCTTGGCGCCGAGCTGGGACGCGCGCAGGAGACGATGATCGGTGCCCCCGGCGGTTGCGGCTTTGATTCACGCCCGATCGACCGTCATATCCGATGCTTTGAGGCACTCGGAGCAGTCGTGGATGCGGGAAGCCACGGGGTCCACGCGACCGTGCCCTCGGGAAAGCTCAAGGGGACCGATATTTTTTTCAGCGAGAGCACGGTGGGCGGCACGGTGAACTGCATTCTTGCCGCTGTGACGGCAGAGGGCGTGACGACGATCCGAAGAGCGGCGAAGGAGCCGCATATCGTCGATCTGCAGAATTATCTGAATCTTTGCGGTGCGGATATCAGAGGCGCCGGCACCGACGTGATCACGATCCGCGGCGTCCGTGAGTTGCACGGCTGTACATATCGCATCCTTCCCGATATGATCGAGGCAGGCACCTTTATCGTTGCCGCCGCTGCGACGGGAGGACGGGTGACGGTACGCGATATGGTATCGAGACATCTTGAGTGCATTTTTCCCCAACTTCGGGAGATGGGCGTACAGCTTGACGTCTATCCCGATCGCGTTACGGTTTCTTCGAGCGGGGCACTGAAGCCGACCTCCTTTGTTTCGGAGCCGTATCCCGGGTTCCCGACCGATATGCAGCCCCAGCTTGCGATGCTGTGCTGTCTTTCCTCGGGTGGGATCAGCACTGTGACCGAGAAGATCTTTAAGGCGCGATTCCAGTACGCTGAGGAGCTGAAGAAGATGGGGGCAAATATCGTTCTGAATCAAAATGAGGCAAGGATCTTCGGCACGGGTGAGCTTTACGGTGCTACGGTAAAATCTCACGACCTGCGTGCGGGTGCCGCGATGATCATAGCGGGACTTGCGGCACACGGGAGAACGACTGTGCTTGACGAGAAGGAATGCGTGGCGCGCGGATACCTCAATTTCGCGGGGAAGCTCCGCAGTCTCGGCGCTTCCATCAAAGAGGAAAAACGATAATCGATCAAATAGTAAAAAACGACCGAATCACGGGCTTTGTGTGTCGGTCGTTTTTTTGTGTTTTTTTCTGTGCGAGAAAAAACGAAAACCGAAAAACGTGAAATAATTGATAAAAAAGCGGTAATACTATTTTTACTTTCGGATGCGCAAGCGCGTTGCCGAAGATCCCGCCATTACGGCGGGACAACGAAAAGAAAGGTATGGTTTAAGCTATGACGAAATATATGAAGCGTGCGACAGCGCTTTTTCTTGCACTTCTTCTGTCGGGACTTTCGTTTCTCATAACGTCCTGCAGCAGAGATAGGGGAAAGGAGGAGATCCTTGTCTGGGTCGCGGAGGAGATCGCTGATTTTACACGGGCGCAGTGCGACGTCTTCTTAAAGAACAATCCCGACGTCGCGGAAAAGTACACGATCAAGGTGTCTGCGATGGGAGAGGATGATACCGCTACCCAGATGCTGACTGATGTTGAGTCGGGAGCTGACGTATTCGCCTTTGCGCAGGATCAGCTCGGCAGACTCGTGCGGGCAGGGGCTCTTGCAAAGCTCGGCGGCTCGTATCTGTCCGACGTGAAGTCACAGAACGACGAGGGCTCCGTGAAGGCGGTGACGCTCGGGGAGACGGTCTACGCGTATCCGCTCACGAGTGACAACGGGTATTTTCTCTATTACGACAAGAGCGTCGTCAAGAATCCGTCGACGCTTGACGCGATCCTCGCAGACTGCAAGGCAGCGGGAAAGCGTCTCTATATGGATAATCAGAGCGGCTGGTACGCAGTCTCCTTTTTCTTTGGCTCGGGGTGCTCGTATACCACCGAGGCGAACGACAACGGAGAGATCAAGAAGGTGAACTGCGATTTCGATTCGGACGACGGCGTTGAAGCACTCCGTGCGATGGTCAATATGGTAAAGAGCGGCGCCTTTCAAAGAAGCGACAGCTTCGCGTCGCAGTTCAATCCTGACGGGGGACTTGCCGGTGCGGCGATCTCGGGTACGTGGGATGCGGCGGCGATCAGAGGATACCTTGGCGACAACTACGGCGTTGCGAAGCTCCCGACGATGACGACGGCGGAGGGACAGGAGCAGATGAGCTCGTGGGCAGGCTACAAGCTGATGGGTGTCAATCCGACGCAGAGTGACGATGCGGTCGTCGTATCGCACAAGCTCGCCGCATATCTGACGAGCGAGGCGGTTCAGCTGGCACGCTATACCGAAAAAGGTTGGGGCCCCTCTAACAAGAAGGCGCAGGAGAACGAGGCGGTCCGCGCAGATGCGGCGCTTGCGGCACTCAGGGAGCAGCTCGCCTTTTCACCTGCACAGCCGCAGTGCAGCGCAAACTTCTGGGCAAAGATGGAGGCGCTCGGAACCGAGGTCAATGCCGGGACCTATAATAACTACACCGACGATCAGCTTGAGGCGGTTCTGATCGAGCTTGCTGCATATCTGCGGGCAGACGTGGTGTCGTAAGAGACGGAGGGCTTTATGGCAGATCTTTCGTATCTCAAAATGACTCCCGCAGAGAGGCTTCTCTATCGTACGGGAGGCTTCGTTCGGGATCTGCCGAGGAGACTTCTTTCCGGAATCCGAACAATCCCGAGGGCGGTCGGCGCGGGGCTTCGACGGCTTGTGGGGATCTTTTCGGAGCTCTTCGTGGGCTTCCGGGACGGAGACGCGAAAACGCGGATCTCCTATTTTCTGATGGGATTCGGTCTCCTCTTCAGGGGGCAAATCGTTCGGGGACTTCTGTATCTTGTCTTTGAAGCAGTATTCCTCATTTATATGGCACTGTTCGGGCTTCGGTATCTGCTCGATCTCAGACATCTCGGAAGGGTGGCGACCGAGATCTACACCGATCCCGAGACCGGGCTCACCTTCAACCGTTACGTGGATAACAGTATGCTCATCCTCCTTTACGGTCTCCTTACGGTCTTTTTTGTGATCTCCTTCGTGTACGTCTGGTATCGGAATTGCAGGTCGAGCATCGAATCACAGCGCTTTCGGGAGCTTTCTCTTCCGCTTCCGACGCTGCGCGACGATCTCAAAGCGCTATCGGACAGGCAGTTCCACAAAACTCTGCTTGCGCTCCCGCTTTCGGGTATTCTGATCTTTACGGTACTGCCGATCGTTTTTATGATCCTGATTGCGTTTACGAATTACGATGCGCAGCATCAGCCGCCGGGAGCACTCTTTTCCTGGGTGGGGCTTGATAACTTTAAGGCGCTGCTCGGTCTCGGAGAATCTGCAAGCGGAGCGAAATTCGGCTACACCTTCGGGCAGATCCTGATCTGGACGCTCGTTTGGGCATTTTTTGCGACCTTTACGAACTATTTCCTCGGTATGATCGTGGCGATTATGATCAATAAAAAGGGGATTCGATTCAAGCGCCTCTTCCGAACGATCCTCGTTATTACGATCGCCGTTCCGCAGTTCGTATCGCTTCTGCTCGTGTCGCGGATGTTCGCGGATGACGGTATTGTGAACGGTCTGCTCCTGTCGTGGGGGTGGATCAGCGAGAAGATCCCCTTCCTGACGCTCGGCACCTACGCACGGGTGATGGTCATCCTGATCAATATCTGGGTGGGTGTGCCGTATCTGATGCTGATCGCAACGGGAATACTGATGAATATTCCCGAGGATCTGTACGAATCCGCCAAGATCGACGGTGCGGGCCCCTTCCGCGTGTATATGAAGATCACTCTTCCGTATATGCTTTTCGTGACTACGCCGTATCTGATCACGTCCTTTATTCAGAATATCAACAATTTCAACGTGATCTATCTTCTGACGGGTGGTGCACCCGCGACGATGGAATACGAAACGCCCGCAGGATACACCGACCTGCTCATCACCTGGCTTTATAAGCTCACGATGACGCAGACAAGCGACTACAAGATGGCAGCGGTGATCGGTATTACCGTGTTTGTCGTGATTGCTGTCTTTTCTTTGATCGTTTATAACAATGCGGGATCTGTGAAGAACGAGGAGGATTTCCAATGACGATCGCTCGTGCTTATGAGGGGGTGCGGAGACATCGAAGCAAACGGAATGCAGAGCGGGCGGGGAATGCCGCGGTTTATACCGTTCTGATCCTGATCTCGGTGGTCTGGCTGATTCCCTTTGTGTATCTCGTTTTTCAGGCCTTCCGAGGCGAATCGACGGGTATGGTGAACTATATTCTTCCACGCGAGTGGTCGCTTCAGAATTTCGTCTCGCTCTTCCGTGATACCGATTTCCCCCTGTGGTTTGGGAACACCTTCGTTGTTTCACTCGTTGTGGCGGCAGTGCAGACGGCGTTCGTTCTGATGGTGAGCTACGCGCTCTCGCGTATGCGCTTCAGGGGTCGGCGCGGACTGATGAATATTATTCTGATCCTCGGAATGTTCCCCGGCTTTATGTCGATGATCGCAGTCTATTTTATCCTGAAGCTCGTAGGGCTGACGCAGAGCATCGTCGGTCTTATGATCGTCTATACGGGCTCGTCCGGAATGGGATATTATATCGCCAAGGGCTATTTTGACACCGTTCCGCGTGCGCTCGACGAGGCGGCGCGGATCGACGGAGCGAGCCGTATGACGGTTTTTTACAAGATCATTATGCCCCTCTCAAAGCCGATCGTAATATACACCACCCTGATGGCGTTTATGGGACCGTGGGGGGACTATATGTACGCCTCGCTCATTGCCTTTGGAGAGAGCAAGAGCTATAACGTCGCGGTCGGGATGTTCACCTTCCTTGACAGGGAGCATATCGTCGGTTATTTTACGAGATTCTGTGCAGGAGGCGTCGTGGTAGCCGTCCCCGTTACGATCCTCTTTTTATTGCTTCAGAAGTATTATGTGGCAGGAGTCACGGGCGGCGCGGTGAAGGGGTGACGTGCATTCCGAGGCTCTGCCTCGGACTCCGGGGCTGTCTCACTAAGGTGAGACGAGCCCCCGAAATAGAACTCGACGAATGAGATTCGTCGTTTTGACACGAAACCAATATAAAATTTGCTCGAAAATTGCGTCAAAAACGTTCGAGTTTCCGAAAATGGCGGGTTCCCGTCCGCCATTTTCGAACGGGCTGTCTTAATGAGACAGCCCGATCTTCAAGAACTTTCTAAAAGAAATTTTTTAGACAAAAGTTTTTGAGGGTCAAGGGAACTTTTTTCGAAAAGTTCCCTTGTGGGGTATAGGGGCAACGCCCCTGTATACATATGAAACACAGAAAGGCAAAGGACACGAAAGATGGCAAGCTTAAGTCTGAAGCACGTATATAAGGTATATCCGAACGGAAACCGCGCGGTAAGCGATTTTTCGATGGAGATCGCAGATAAGGAATTCATCGTATTCGTTGGACCGTCGGGGTGCGGAAAATCCACCACGCTTCGTATGATCGCGGGGCTTGAGGACATTTCCACGGGGGAGATCTATATAGACGGGATGCTCGTCAACGATATGGAGCCGAAGGACAGAGATATCGCGATGGTCTTTCAGAACTACGCACTTTATCCGCACATATCGGTGTATGAGAATATGGCGTTCGGGCTGAAGATCCGAAAGATCCCGAACGAGGAGATCCACAGGCGGGTGATCGAGGCGGCGGAGATCCTCGGGATCACCGATTATCTCGACAAAAAGCCGAAGGAGATGTCGGGTGGTCAAAGACAACGTGTGGCACTCGGGCGCGCCATCGTCAGAGAGCCGAAGGTCTTTCTGCTCGATGAGCCGTTGTCGAATCTCGACGCGAAGCTCCGCACACAGATGCGTAGCGAGATCAGTAAGCTCCACGCGCGGCTGAAAACGACCTTCATCTACGTCACGCACGATCAGACCGAGGCGATGACGATGGGCACACGCATTGTTGTAATGAAGGGCGGCTTCATCCAGCAGATCGACACGCCGCAAAACCTTTACAACGCGCCGAACAGTAAATTTGTGGCAGGCTTTATCGGTACGCCGCAGATGAATTTCTACGATGCTGTATTGAGACGGGAGAGAGACAAGGTTGCGCTGTCCATCCCCGACGCGGGGATCCGCTGGCAGCTTCCGTATTCGGCATTCCTGAAGGTGAGAGCGAGCTATCTCACAGGTGATAAGGCGGTCATCCTCGGCATTCGCGCCGAGCGACTGATCCCGCTTGCCGAGGGAGAAGTGCCTGAAAACGGCATTGTGATGCGCTGTACGGTATCTCACGTTGAGGGGCTTGGAGATGAGGCGCTTGTGTATGGAGATCTTTCGGGAGACGTAGAGACTGTGAAGGAGACGTGCACGGGTATCGTCTTTAAGGTCGAGGCGGAAAAGGGAAGCGAGATCCGCGCGGGAGATGTGATCTCCCTCACGTTTGACCTTCGGTATGCGCATTTCTTCGACGGTGAGACCGAAATGACCATTCGCCCCGAGCTTCCCGAGACGAATGCGGTTGACTGTACCGTCGACGGTAAAACGCTTACGCTGTGCGGAATGCGTTTTCCGCTTCCCGATGCACTTTCGAAGCTGCCGTCGGGACACTTTACGGTTGAAATTCCGATCAATGCCATCAGACGCGGAGAGACGGGAAAGCTTTGTGTTTCGGAATGTACAACGGTCGGAGATGTTCGGCTTTCGCGGCTTTCGATCGGGGACTACACGCTGTTTTCGTCGGAGGATCTCGGGGAGGTCGGAGATGTTAGGGGAATCACGATCGACTGGAAGCGCGTGCGCTTTTTCGACGGAGCGGTATGCATCCGAGAGGCGCTTCCCGAGCGGAGTGCGCTTTACGGATCGATCGTGCGCGACACGGTAAAACGCGATGTACAGGATGAGCGGGGTATAATGAGACACCGTAAAACGGTTCGCTACAGCTTTGAGATCGCGGGCGTAAAGCACGAGATCCCCGATGAGATCCTCGAAAAGCTTTTGAAGACCGTCGGGACGGGTGTGCTTCGGAAAAAGCTCCGCTATGAGATCCCGCCCGAGGCTTTTCGGCTCGGTGTCGGAGAGATTGAAGCGAGCGTGCTCGGAACGCTGGACTACGGCGAGGAGTGCTTCAGCGTGCTTTCGGTAGACGGACGGAAGGTGATTGCACGCTCGGGCGGTAAGGATGCGGGCAACGTGAAGCTGGGGATCGATTTGTTCCGCGTCACCTATGTTGACGATGAGCTTGACGTTATTTTGCTGTAAAGGTTTATATACTTTATCGGGTCGGTTGCGGTTATGCACCGACTCGTTTTTTTGCTCGGTGAGATTGTACTTTTTGAAACTTGACAAATCCCGAGGGTTTGTGTATAATGAAAACAAATCCTGCTGATATGGAGGCCTTATGACCGAACGTAATAAATCATTTCTTGTCGCAGTCCTCGCATTCCTGCTTTCGTTTTCCCTCTCAGGCTGCTTGCCGCAGGATAGAGGGGACACTGAATCCTCGGAGGATTCTTCTTTTCTTGAGGACGTGCCGTCCGACACACCTGAGGTGGGATCCTCAGACATTCTCGAGAATGACGAGCCGACCGATGTGACGGACGCTGTGACAGATTCCGATGAGCCAACCGATGTGACGGACGACGAACCCGATCCCGAGGAGCCGGAGGCCGATGTATCGACCGACGAGGGAGAGAATGATTCGGAGTCGACCGAAGGAACGGGGTCAGCAACGACCGTTCCCGACGTGAGCACGGCTTTCGATGACGCGACGATTCCGGAGGTCACGACAATTCCCGATATGACGACGGTTCCCGAAGTAACGACCGAGCCCGAGGTCACGACGATTCCTGACGTTACGACTGAACCCGAGGTCACAACCGAGCCCGAGATCACAACCGAACCCGAGGCTACGACCGAACCCGAGGTTACGACCGAATCCGAGGTTACGACCGAATCCGAGGTCGTGACCGATCCTGAGGTGCCGATCGGTCCCGAGCCGGGTGATTATATTGCGCAGGGCGGAACGATAGACGTTACAATGACCGAGGTCTTTAAGATCGAAAGCCACTACATCGGCTCCACGCATTGCCGTGTTGTGCAGGGAGGATGTACCGACGGAACGTATCTGTATATGCTTTTGAATGACGGAAAGGGTGATAGCAATCAGTCGGTTTCGTCGGTTCGGAAGTATGAGATCGCGAGCGGCAAGCTCGTTGCGACCTATGAGAATCTGCTCGTTTGCCACGGAAACGATATGGCGTATCTTCCTGACACGGATGAGATCATTATCGTGCACAATAAGCCCGAGCGTTGGAATATTTCATTTTTTGATGCCGATACGATGGCATATAAAAGGACGGTCGATATCGGGCTTTCGATCTACGCACTTAAGTACGATCCGTATGAGGACTGCTACTGGGTGGGGATCTCAAGTGGTTACAAATATGCAAAGCTCGACCGTAATTTTAACAAGATCGGAAGCACCTATGTGGGCGTGAACAATGGACACGTGAAGCAGGGGCTGGAGGTCGATTCGCGGTATCTCTATTTCGTCCAGTATCAGGCAAACAGCATTATGGTCTACGACAAGCAGGGGAATTTCGTTCGGATGCTTGCCCTTCCGAAGACCTCGTACGAGGCTGAAAACATTTCGCGCGTCGGGGACGACTTCTATATTGGATACTACAAGTCCTCAAAGGGTGGTATGGTTTACAAGACTGAGCTTTCGGTGATTGCGGATGCGGAGATCGACGTTACAATGGATGAGTGGACCACGCTTCCGACCTACACGGATGCAGACGAGAACATCTACCATCTGGCGCAGGGAAGCTGCTCGGATGGCGAATATCTCTATCTCGCGATGAACAACAATATAACGAGTGATTTCAAGACGGTGATCTATAAGATCGACCTCGCGACAGGCAAGATCGTTCTGACGTCGAAATGCTACCTTGCGGGACGCACGAACGATATGACGTACAACCCGGAGACCGATCAGATCATTATGGTGCACAACGGATCGCCTTCCAACAAGCTGACGATCCTTGACGCCGATACGCTCGGTGTGGTTGAGGAAAAAACGCTCGATTTCAAATTCTACGCGCTTGCGTACGATGCGGTGAACGAATGCTACTGGGTGGGGATCTCGAGCACTTATAATTTTGCGAAGCTTGATCTGAATTTTAATACGATCGCTACCTATACGGGTCATAATACGGGCTTTACGAAGCAGGCAATGGAATGTGACGGCGAATACCTTTACTTCTCGCAGTCTGCGGTTAACGTTGTGGCGATTTACAAAACCGACGGCACGTTCCTCGGCTACGGTACGCTTCCCGCACAAAGGGAGGGTAGCGTGCAAAGCATTTGCCTTGTGGGAAGCACCTTCTACCTTGGTTACAACGATTTGTCTGCGGGCGGAATTCTTTACGAGGCTGCGATCAGGATCGAGGAGTAACGTCCGCAGTCTCTCTGCTCGGACGTAATAAAAAGCACTTATGGCACACGAATTCCGTGTCATAAGTGCTTTTACTTATTTTTGCCGCTTTACTTATCGCTTGCCGCGCTTTTCAGCGGTCTTTTTCGGCTTTGCCCAGCCTGCAGGGCGTTTGCTGCCGCCCTTCGGACGATCTTGCCGTGCAGAAGTCTTTTTCGGTTTATTTTCGTAGCCGCCGCGCCCCTTTGACGGTTGCCCCTTCGGGGAACGGGGGTTCGTGCCGTGAGGTGCGCTCTTTGGCTTCTGTATGCCACCCTCGGGACGGACGAGGCAGTCCTCCCCGTAGCCGATCAGATCCTCTCTCTTGAGCTTACGAAGCGCTTCTCTCACGAGAGGGGCGTTTTCGGGCTTATTGTATTGGAGCAGAGCGCGCTGAAGCTGCTTGTCGCGGTATTCGGTTGCAACGTAGACGGGCTTCATATCAAGCGGATTATAGCCCGTGTAGTACATCACGGTCGAGGCGGTTCCGGGCGTGGGGTAGTAGTCCTGCACCTGCTCGGGTGCGTAGTGATCGCGCTTCAGACATAGTGCAAGCTCGACCGCCTCCTCAAGCGTCGATCCAGGGTGGCTCGACATCAGATAGGGCACGAGATACTGCTCCTTGCCCGCCTCCCTCGTGAGCTCGAAGAATTTCTTCCGGAAGCGCTGATAGACCGAGAAATCGGGCTTGCCCATACAGTGAAGGACGGGCGACGCGCAGTGCTCGGGTGCGACCTTGAGCTGACCCGAGACGTTGTCGCGGACGAGCTTTCGGAAGAAGGCGTCGTCCTTGTCAAGGAGAAGATAGTCAAATCGGATGCCCGAGCGGATAAAGACCTTTTTTACCCTCGGGAGTGCCTCGATCCTTTCGATCAGCTCAAGGTATTCCGAATGATCGGCGATGACGTTTTTGCACGGCGTAGGCGCGAGGCACTTGCGGTTTGGACAAACGCCTGCTTTCAGCTGCCGCTCGCACGCGGGATAGCGGAAATTCGCAGTCGGGCCTCCGACGTCGTGAATGTATCCCTTGAAATCTGGCATTTCGGTGATCTTCCGTGCCTCCTCGACACAGCTCTCAATGCTGCGGGAGCGAACCGTTCGCCCTTGATGGAAGGCGAGTGCACAAAAGTTACAGCCGCCGAAGCAGCCGCGATTGTGCGTGACCGAGAACCGCACCTCCTCGATTCCCGGAACACCGCCGAGGGGGATATAGGAGGGATGCACCGCCCGCATATAGGGAAGGGCGTAAACGCGGTCAAGCTCCTCACGTTCGAGCGGCGGCATCGGGGGATTTTGCACGAGGATGCGGTCGTCGTACTTTTCGAGGATCGCTTTACCGCTGATCGCGTCCTGATTTTTATACTGTACGCCGAAGGCCTCGGCGTATTTTTTCTTATCGGCTTTCAGCTCGTTGAAGTCAAAGGTCGCGGCTACGTCAAAGTGGACGGGATCTCCCTCGCGTGCGAGATAGCACGAGCCTCTCACGTCGCGGATTTTCTTTATGGGAACGCCGCGGTCAAGCAGCTCCGCGATACGGACGAGGATATTTTCCCCCATTCCGTAGGTGAGGAGATCGGCACGTGAATCGACGAGCAGGGAACGGCGGATCTTATCGTCCCAGTAATCGTAATGAGCGAAGCGGCGAAGCGACGCTTCAAGTCCGCCGAGAATGATCGGCACGTCACCGTACGCTTCACGGATGCGGTTTGCATACACAATGCAGGCACGGTCGGGACGCAGTCCCATTTTGCCGCCGGGAGAATAATAATCGTAGGTGCGCTTCTTTTTTGCGGCGGTGTAGTGCGCTACCATTGAGTCGATGTTGCCCGCAGTCACGAGGAAGCCGAGGCGAGGCCTTCCGAATTCGCGAAAGGCGTCACAGCTCTTGTAATCGGGCTGAGAAAGGATCGCTACGCGGTATCCCTTCGACTCAAGGACGCGCGAGATGATCGATACGCCAAAGGAAGGATGATCGACATATGCGTCCCCCGTGACGTAGACAAAATCGGGCTTGTCCCAGCCCCGTTCGCGCATTTCTGATGAATTGATGGGAAGAAATCCGTTCATTATGACGATATCCTTTCTTTTTGCCGATCCCGTGCTTTTGCGGTATCGCGTTTCATTTCTTTAGAGGGGGATAGCCCCGAGGGATTATGGCGGAGATATTCCGCACAAGAAGCACTCGGGGGCGTTTGAATTTACCGTTTTTTGCTTATGCCGAAGAGCCGCCTCGCGAGCGGGCGCAAGGCGCGCGGCACCTTCCATACCGTGATCTTCATTGATCGTTCCACCTTTCAAAGAGAGAGTGCTATGTACAGTTCAGCCTCGTTTTCCACCGAGGAGAAGGATGCCTGCCGCCACGAGAACGGCAGCTTCGATAAATGCAAGAAGAAATCCGGGGAGCAGAAAGGAGAACAAAATGCCTGCTCCGAATGCAACAGCAGCGCCGCCGATCAGACGGCGGAGGGTAAGATGACACATATCTGTCTCTGCCATCTCCTTTCGTTTCGGGGTTCTCGGGGGTGAAGCGTCACCCTCTGTAGACAGAATATGCACGGGGGTGTGAAAGTGTGAACGAAAGCTTTCAGGTATTTTTGCATATACTACCGGAAGGGGCAGAGCGCAGCAAGGCGCTTTGTAACTGCGAAATGACAGAGGAGGAAGATTATGTGTTCGATTGCGGGAATACTCAATATGAGATCTATGCGTGAGGTCTCCGCAGAGGAGATGCGCAGGATGGGCGAAACGATGAAGCATCGCGGTCCCGACCAAAGCGGTGCGTGCTTTTTTGCGGGCGGTGCGTTTCAGCAAAACCGCCTTGCGGTGATGGACGTTGAAAACGGCAAGCAGCCGATGAGTGCCGAGTGGGCGGGGAAGCGGTACACGATCGTATATAACGGCGAGGTCTATAATACGGAGGAGCTTCGGGCAGGTCTCGCTGTTGCGGGAGCGGATTTCAAAACGCGATGTGACACCGAGGTCGTGCTCTGGAGCTATATTCTGTATGGAGAACAGAGTCCGTCGATGCTGAACGGCATTTTCGCTTATGCGATCCTTGAGGAGGACCTTGCGGATCGACCGTCGGAGCCGAAAAAATCGACGGATCGAAAAAAGGATGCTGTGCGGGGCTCGCGCGTTTTTCTTGCACGTGACCGCTTTGGGATCAAGCCCCTTTACTACACCGAGGCGGGGGGCGTTTTCCGCTTTGCCTCCGAGGTGAAGGCGCTTCTTGCATCTCCTGACGTCAGTCACACGATCGATTCACTCGGACTTTGGCAGCTGTTCTATCTTTCCCCCGTCACCCTTCCCGGGAAAACGGTCTTTCGGGATATTTATGCGCTTCTTCCGGGGGAGGCGGCGTATTACGACGAAAACGGCTTGCGGTGCTTTCGCTACTGGTCACTTCACGCGAAAAAATTCGAGGGGACACGCGAGGAGGCGATCGGGATGACGGGCGCGCTCGTCAGGGACGCGGTGCGGCGGCAGCTTGTGTCGGACGTTCCGCTTTGCGTCTTTCTGTCGGGGGGGCTTGACTCCTCGGTCGTCGCGGCAGTGGCATCCGAGCACGAACGGGAGAACGGACGGATCCTTTCGACTTATTCCTTCGAATACGAGGGAAACAAGGAAAACTTCCGTTCTACGATGTTTCAGCCGCAGGGGGACGACGAATATGCCGTGCGGCTTGCGCTTCAGCTTGGCACCGATCATATGGTGCTCACCGCGCCGACCGAGCGTGTCGGGGCACTGCTATCTGATGCCGTGCGGGCACGCGATCTGCCCGGGCAAGCCGATATTGACTCGTCGCTTCTGTATTTCTGCAGTAAGGTAAAGGAGCTGCACACGGTCGCATTGTCGGGGGAATGCTCGGATGAGATCTTCGGTGGGTATCCGTGGTTTTACCGCCCTGAAATGCTTGAACGCGATTTCTTCCCGTGGCTACACGAGCCGATGGCGCGGATCTCGCTTCTCAGGCCCGAGATCGCTCGCGCAGAGGAGGGATATCACGTGCTTTCCGAATATTACAAGGCAAGCGTTAAGGAGACACCTGTGCTTGACGGAGAGAGCGCGGAGATGCGCCGCTCGCGCATCGCGACATGGCTGTCGGTCAATTACTTTATGGCGAATCTGCTTGAACGGAAGGACCGTATGAGTATGTATTCGGGACTTGAGGTGCGCGTTCCGTTCGGGGACCATCGTATCCTTGAATTCGTTTACAACGTTCCGTGGCAATACAAAATGGAGAACGGACACGAAAAATCGCTTCTTCGCGAGGCAATGCGAAGCTATCTGCCCGAGGAGATCCTCTGGCGCAAAAAGAGCCCCTATCCGAAAACGCATAATCCTGCATATGAAGCGCTCGTGCAGGATTTGCTCCGCAGTCGTCTTGCAGAGAAGAACAGTCCGCTTGGGGAGCTGATCGACAAGTCCCGCTTGTCGGCATTGCTCTGCGAGGGAGACGTCACCTGGTTCGGTCAATTGATGTCGCGGCCTCAGCTTTACGCGTGGCTGTATCAGTTCGACGTGTTCTGCGAGACCTACGGGGTAACGTTTGCGCTTTGAATGCTTGGGGACAGTCAGTCCTTACTTTCGATGATGTACACGCCGCCTTTTTTGATCGATATCAGGGCGCAGTTTCCCGTAAGCTCATTCGAAACAGCATACTGAAAGCCGCGCTCAAGCTTTGCGTTTTTCAGAGGATATTTACAGCCCTCGATCGAAACCCCCTTCACGATCTCGTCAACGGCGATCAGAGAGAGATAGCGATATTCGGTCCGCGCGATCAGATATGAGGTCGAGCGAATGAAGCGAACGCGATTTTGTCCGTCGGTCATAACGGCGTGGACGTGGCTCTTGTTGAGTGACTCGAGGATCGCGAGGCTCGACAGCGTGTGGTCGAGCCGTCCGCCGAGACCGCCGATCAGAAGGATCTCGTCGGCGCCCTTTTCGAGTGCAAGTGCAACGGCGAGCTGGGTGTCAGTTGCGTCCTTCTCGGCAGGAACGCGGATGATCTCGGTCGAGCGTGGGATAGATGCCTCGGGCTCGCCGCCGTCAAAGGAGTCGAAGTCTCCGATGAGGTAGGCGACCGAGGTGCCGAGCAGTCGGGCGTTTTTGTAGCCGCCGTCTGCTGCAATAACGAGGTCGTCCCCCGTGGGTCGCTCGTGGATGGATTCGGGGCAGATCCTGCCGCCGGTAAAAACAAATGCTCGCATAGAACGGATTCCTTTCAGAGTGAGAGGTGGGGAGAGGCGACCTGCCGTGATACGGCAGAAGGTCTTGCTTTATCTTCGGTCAGCGACCGCGCCGCGACCTCTCCTCCTGCGGCTTGTCCCACTTATGCTTCTTTTTCAGAATGTTATAAAGCGCGACGTAGCTTTCGTGGCGGGATTTTGCGATCTCGCCGTTTCGGAGTGCTTCTACGATCGAGCAGCCCTCCTCGCACAGATGCGTGCATCGCGTGTAGCGGCAGGTGCCGAGGTGGTTGCGAAATTCGGGGAAGTTGTAGGGGAGATCCTCAAGCTCAAAAAAGTCGAAGTGCACGAAATCAAGCATCGAGAATCCGGGGGTGTCCGCGAGATAGGTGTGATCGCCGAGCTCACGGATCGGCAAGAGGGAAACCTTCCGTGTCGTGTGTCTGCCTCGGTGCGTTTTCTCCGAGATCTCCGACGTCGAAAGGGAGAAGTGAGGGAACAGGGCATTGATCAGCGTGGATTTTCCGATTCCCGAGGCGCCCGCAAAGGCGATTGTCTTCCCCGGAAGGGCTTCGCGGAGAAAGGCGCGGAATTCGTCGAGTCCCGCTCCCGTGCTCGCGCTCAGTGCAAAGATCGGGTAGGGAGTTTTCTTGTATGTATCGGTCAGTCTTTCCGCCGTTTCGGGGGAGAGCTCGGACTTTGTGATGACGATGATGGGGGGGATACCGTTCTGCTCCGCAATCAGGAGGAGCTTATCGATCACGTCGGGCATCGGCGCGGGATTCGACGACGCGAAAACGGCGAACAGAAGATCGAGGTTGGCCATCGGCGGGCGGATCAGAGCATTCTTACGCGCACGAATGTCCGAGATGACTGCAGAATATGCGGAAGTATCCTTTGCGCTCTCGGCGTCCTCGTCGGGACGGGTCAGGAGGATCTCCACGTTGTCGCCGGGAAGGGGCGTCACACTGACGTGACGAAAGATCCCCTTTGCGGGACAAAGCAGGGAGATGTGATGATATTCGGTTCCGGGGGCGTCTATCTCGACGGTATACTTGCCGCCGACGCCCTCCAAAATCTTGCCACGTAGGGTCAATTCTTGCATATTTTCCTCACCGCTGTTTAGTTTTTGCTATATTTCGGGAATTTTCGGTAAAAAACGCTCAAAAAAACGGTCGAGAATGTGATCGAGTACGGGGTCTTCCGTTTCAGCAGGATCTCGGCTTGGATCTCGTTTTTTATCCTTCTGAAGCCGATCGCGACCTTCTTTTGCGTGCTTTCCTTGTTCTGTCTCGCTTGTATCTTGTATTTCCGGCGGTGCTGCCTCCGACGTCTCGGGGGAGATCTCTTCGGTATCCTTGAGGGCTCTTCCGGAAAGCGTCAAGGAGATCTCGGTGCCGATCGGCACGCGTGTGCCCGGGAGCGGAAGCTGTGCGAGCACCTGCTCGCCTTCGGCGGCTGTCTCGGAATAGGATACCTTACCGATGCGTAGTCCGATCGCTTCTGCGAGGCTCCTTGCCTCTACGGGAGATAATCCGGAAAGCGTGGGAACCCGCACCTTGCGGTATTTCTCTCCCTTGCTGACCGTCAGTATGACGGTCTCACCCTTTTGGAGTACCGTTCCGGCGACGTGACTTTGTGAGATGACCTCGCCCGCAGGGGCGTTATCAAATCGCTCTATGCGCTCAAAGGAAAATCCAAGGGATAACAGCTCGCAAACGGCGGTGTCTATGTGGGAGCCGATCACGGACGGTATCACCTCGGTCTCAGGTCCCTTGCTGACGTAAAGCGTCAGCGTCACGTATCGCTTCTTCGGCACGTATTTTCGCTTGCTTCCGGCCGCAGGGGATTGACCAAGCACGGTTCCTGCCGGGGTGTCGTCGTACCGATCGATGCGAACGATCTGAAAGCCGCTCGTTTCTGCGGGCAGGTTATTTGGCAGAATAGCTCCCGAGAGATCCGGGACTGTCAGGATCTCGCTTTTCGTGAAGGCATCCGAGAAGAAAAGATGAAAGAGCAGGGCGGCAGATAGCGTCAGTGCTGCGGTCGCGGTACACGCGAGAAAGATCAGTATGGCTCTGAAGCGCGAGTGGCGGCTGTGAGATATTCTTCCTTTCATATCGGGCTCCTTTCGAATTCTTCTTCGAAAGGTAGTATTCCCGACTTCCGTCGAAAGCTCTGAGGGAATTTTCGGCTTATTCGGTTTCCTTTGCTTCCTTCAGGCTTTCGCGGCGCAATTGACCGCAGGAGGCGCTGATGTCGGCACCGAGCTTGCGGCGCACGGTCGCGCGGATGCCGTTTTCCTCAAGCACTGCCTGAAACCGTGCGATCGCTTTCTTACCCGACCGCAAAAATCCTGTTTCTTCAACCTCGTTGACGGGGATAAGATTGACGTGGATCGGCATCGTTTCCTCGCGCGTGCGAAGGGCGCGGTTCAGCTTTCGAGCGAGCTTTCGCGCGTTTTCCTCCGAATCGTTCTTGCCCGCGATCAGCGTATATTCGAACGAAATGCGGCGGTTTGTTTTCTTGTAATAATCACGACAGGTTGCAAGGAGCGTGTCAACGCCGTATTTTTTGTTGATCGGCATGATCTCCGAGCGTGTTTCGTCGTCGGGGGCGTGAAGAGAGATCGAGAGCGTGATCGGTATATTCTCCTCGGCGAGTGCGCGGATCTTGTCGCACAGACCGCAGGTCGAAAGCGATATATGGCGGTAGCCGATATTCAGCCCCTCCTCGTGGTTGACGAGTCGAAGGAACTTCAGAACGTTGTCATAATTGTCGAGCGGCTCGCCAATGCCCATCATTACGATGTTCGAAATGCGTTCCGACAGATCCTTTTCGGCAGCGATGACCTGCCCGAGCAGCTCGTCAGGGGTGAGATCCCGTACGCGGCCGCCGATCGTCGAGGCGCAGAAGCGGCATCCCATTCGGCAACCGACCTGCGAGGAAATGCAGATCGTGTTTCCGTGCTCATAGCGCATTACGACGCTCTCGACACAGTTGCCGTCACGGAGGCGGAAGAGGTATTTTACGGTTCCGTCAAGCCTTGAAACGAGCTTTCGCTCGGGAATTGGCAGGTACCAATAGGAAACGGCGGCGAGCTTTTCTCGCGTTTTCTTGCCGATGCTCGTGATCTCCTCGGGTGACAACCCGCGTGAGATCCCCTGAAAGATCTGACGCGCGCGGTATTTCGGCTCGCCGATTGACAGAAGCAGGGCTTCGAGCTCGTCGGGGGAGAGAGAAAGCAGGTTTGGCATATTCTGTAGAGCGATCGTTTCGTTCATAGGGTTCCTTTCGGGCGGTATCCGCCTTTTTACGGCCTTTTCGGGCTTCTTTTATCTGTGCGTCGCATTCTGGCAACGAAAAAGCCGTCGGTGCCGTGCGTGTCGGGGGCGAGCGTTATTGTGCCTCCCTCGCTTCTCAGGTCTCCAACTGAGAATTCCTCGGGTGAAAACTCGGGATGCGACGAGAGGAATCGCGTGACGTTACCTTGATTTTCTGCGGAAAACACCGTGCAGGTCGAATAGACAAGCACGCCGCCACGCTTTACATAGCGTGAGCAGTTGTCGAGGATCGCGTATTGTATCTCGGGCAAGCGATCGGCTTCCTCGGGGTTTTTGTAGCGGATGTCGGGCTTCTTGCCCATTACGCCGTAGCCCGAGCACGGGACGTCGCAAAGAACGCGGTCGGCGCTTTCCTCGAGCGCGGGAACGAACACTTTTCCGTCCTGTGCCTGTGCTTCAAGGATCGTGATCCCAAGGCGCTCGGCCCCCCGTCTTACGAGGGAAATCTTGTTCTCGTGCAGATCGTACGAGCGGACGAGCCCGACGTTATTCATACGGAGGGCGGAGCCGAAGCTTTTCGAGCCGGGGCAGGAGCAGGCGTCGATGATTGTCTCTCCGGGGAGCGCACCGAGCGCCTCCACACAGATCTGACTTGCCTCGTCCTGGACATAAAAGGCGCCGCTCGAAAATCCCGGGAGAGATTCGATGGGCACGGGGGTGCTTATAGTGACGCCGTTTGGTGCGTGCGCGGTGGGATTTGCCTCAAGCTCTGCGAACTCGGGCAGCGCGAGGTATTCCTCTCTCGTGCAGCGCAACGGATTTGTGGCGATCGTAAGCTCCGAGGTGCTGAAGAATGCGTTCAGGATGCGCTCGGCGCGATCGATCCCGAATTCGCCGTAAAACCTTTCGGCGAGCGATTCGGGTACAGAATACGCGACCGAGAGATAGCGGATGGGCTCGGTCTCCCTCCTTGGAAATTTGATATCTCCCCCGCGGCGAAGATATTCTCTGAGGCATGCATTGACAAATCCCCCCGTGCGGCGACTTGCGAGCGAAACACTTTCGTTCACGGCGGCGTGGGGTGGAATTCGGTCAAGAAAGCGAAGCTGGTAAAGCCCGAGGCGTAGGATCATCCGCGTTTTTTCGTCGATCTCGTCGATTTTTCGACTTGCAACTGCCGAAATGATGTGGTCAAGCGTGATCCTTCTCTCGATCACACCGTAAACGAGCACGGTAAAAAGCCGTCGATCGGCGGCGGGAAGCGGATTTTGCTTCAGCGCGGCGTCAAGCGACAGATTTGCATAGCTCTTCGTTTGTTCGATGCGAAGGAGGGTTGAGAGCGCGAGCGCGCGGGGACTATCGGTTTGTGTGCTTACCATAAGATCTCCGAAGCTTTTTGTAATTGTGTGCGAAAAGGAGCGGGCGTATCCGCACGGATACGGCGCGGCACGTGACCGCTTAGCCGATGGCTCTGTGCGAGATAAGCCCGCTTTCTGTGGAATTATTCGTCACTCTCGGGGAGCTCGGTTGCGATCGCCTCGTGGCAGGCGGGGCAGGTCAGCTCCTCGGGATCGATGGATGCGTCGAACTCGATGATCTCGCCGCAGTGGGGGCATTCGATCTCATAAAAATCCTCGTCGAAGAGCTCGTCATCCTCGTCAAGATCGTCGTCCTCCTCGAGGAGAAGCTCCTCGACGTCTCCGAGGTCCTCGTCGAGCTCCTCGCAGTAATCATTGACGTATTCAACGTCCTCGTCGATGCGGATGATCTCGTCTGCCATTTCGGAGCAAAGATCGACCAGTGCAACGAGGAGCTTGCCCTCGGCGCTGTTTTTGTCGAAGGTCAGGCCCTCGCAGAGACCCTTCAGGTATGCTGCTTTTTCGTTCAGTGTCATAGCTTTGATTCCTTTCGTTTGATAAATCGGGCTGAAAGAGAGAAGAACGACGGAGCGCGGACGAATGTCCGTTTCCCCGTCGTCCCTCAGGCTTTAGTCGGTTCGCTTATGCGCGGGAGAGGTATTCGCCCGTGCGGGTATCGATCTTGATCTTGTCGCCGATGTTGATGAAGAGCGGAACCTTCACCTCTGCGCCGGTCTCAAGGGTAGCGGGCTTCAGCGTGTTGGTTGCGGTGTTGCCTGCAAAGCCGGGATCGGTCTGGGTGACTTCAAGCTCGACGAACGTGGGGGGCTCGATATCGAATACGTTGCCCTTCCAGGAAATGATCTTGACCATATCCTCTTCCTTAACGAAGCCCATCTTGTCCTCGATCTGGCTGACGTTGATCGGCAGCATTTCGAACGACTCCATATCCATGAAGTAGTAGAGGTCGCCGTCGGTGTAGGAATACTGCATTTCCTTGCGCTCGATATAAGCGGTCTCGAATTTTGCGGTGGGGTTGAAGCTCTGCTCGGTAACGGTACCGGTGATGACGTTCTTCATCTTGGTGCGGACGAAAGCCGCGCCCTTACCGGGCTTGACGTGCTGGAATTCGACGACCTGATAAACCTTTCCTTCCATCTCGAAGGTCAGACCGTTTCTGAAATCTCCGGCAGTAATCGCGCTCATAGTTAAAATTCCTCCGTGTAGTAAATGTGCTCGCAGCTCTGTTTGGTGGCTGCGCGTGTTTTTCGTCGCGCAAATCGGCGACGCCTGAAACTTACCTATATTATAACGCATTTTCTCTTGTTTGGCAAGGGGTTTTCGAAAGTTTCTCTGAAATTTTCGGCAGATTCTTTGATTTTTCAGAGGGTCACTGACGGCACGTTTTGATAGAGCAACGAAAAACAAAACTGAATTGAGAATAAATCAACCAAACCGATTATAATAATTCGTGCGGCTGACGTCTGACTGCGACGGTGGCTTACTTCTTTCGGCATTTGAGTGACAGCGAGAGAAGGGCTTGGGGGAGCTCGGGCGGAGCATATATTATATATATAATATTTTAGGAAGGAAACCGAAAAAAATCCGACACGCACCATCTCGGCTCGAGTACACATTGCCTAAAAAGGAGAGAATGGGTGCAAAAATGGCAACGGTGCGTGCTGTTCTGCCCGGAGGGATAAACGGAAAATAGTAAAAATGGGAGTATTTGGCAAAAGTCAAAAAGAAAAAGGGATATTTTGAAAAAAAATCAAAAAATTTTCAAAGGAAGGGTTGACATCTGATAAAAAATGTGTTAGAATACAGAAAAAGTTATGTTGGGTTCTACGCCTATCGTAGCTTTACTTGAAAAAAATTGAGAAAAAGAAGCCCGGAAGATGGCAAGGCGGGACGTTTTTGCTCTGCAATAGCGGGGCTGAAGGGTTCCCTTTGGTGTTTTCTGAGTTTCCGGCGGTGTGTGCGATGGGCGATGCTTTCATTGCACGTTCCTCGCACTCCTCAGTTTTGTTTTCATTATTCTAATTTCTGTTTAACAAAGAATTGGAGGTAATCAATCAAATGAAACAGAGAATGAGAAGAATCTCTGCGCTTCTTCTGGTTGCGCTGATGTGCGTATCCTGTGTGGTACCCGCATTCGCAGCAGAGAGCGAGGGATGTCCCGCGATCCATACGAAGTCGAACTGCTCGTATAAGCAGATCGGCGAGCCCCACGAGGCAGCGTGCGGTGAGCAGGGCTATACTACTTACCAGTGTAACGAGTGCGGCGCATATTTCGCCGACGACTTCGTTCCTTCCAAGGGTGAGCACGCATATCAGTACGTTATGCAGGCTCCCACCTGCACCGAGGGCGGCTTCTACAAGAAGGTCTGCCTGAACTGCGGCGAAACGGAAGTCATTGACTCCAGCAAGGATTCCGACTACGAGCCTACCGGCCACGATTGGGTTGCAAAGAATGCTGATCTCACTGCTGCTCCCGGCTCGGCTGAGTACAAGGGCAACTGCGAAGAAGGCGTCGTCTGCTCGGTCTGCGGTGTGGCTGCTAAGGAGATTGATGACGAGTTCCATGATTGGGGCGAGCCTGAGCTTCTGAGAGCTCCCACGCACAACACTAAGAATGAAGTCGTAAAGGGCTCTGCAAAGTTCACCTGTGAGATTTGCGGTGAGACCAAGACTGTTGAAGTTTACTGCGATAAGGACTGCGTCTTCGTAGTTGATCAGAAGAAGGAAGCTTCTTGTGAGGAAGAGGGCTTCTGGCCCGGCGCAACCTGCGTGATCTGCGGCAAGAAGGTTCACTTCGTTCGTGCTGATGAGTGTGATTACGTTGATTGCACTGTTGAAGGCTGCGACCACGGCACGACCGAGGGCTGCAAGCGTGTTGAATGCACGACTTGCAATCACGATCATCCCACCAATGAGGATGGCGATGAGTGCACGGTTTGCACGCACGTTACCTTTGTTGAGCACTGCGACGGCGTTGACTGCAAGGACGCAAACTGCGAGCACCTGACCTGCCTGCACGCTCCTTACGAGAAGATCGAAAAGGTTGATTGCAAGGTTTCGGCTGAATGGGTTGTTGTTCTTCCCAACTGCACCGAGGCAGGCTCCGCATCCAAGGTCTGCACGATGTGCCAGGAGACCATCGGCACTCCCGTAGTGCTTGATCCCCTTGGCCACGTTTACCAGACCAAGGTCTACAAGGTAGTTGAGACCGGCGGTATGACCGGTGAGCAGATTGCTATGTTCGACGGCATCAGCAGAGGCGTTGCAGAGGGTGAAACCCATAAGTGCACCGTCTTTGTAAAGAATGCAAAGGGCGAGCTTGAAGCGAAGGAATTCACCGCTGTTATTCCCGCTGTCTTCGGCGAGAACGACACCCTGACTCCCGCTGAGCCTACCACTCCCTCCACTCCCGATGAGGATGAGGTCTACTACGTCTGGACCGGCGAGTACCAGAACGATGACCCGCTCTCCGAGGACATTAAGGGTCAGCACTATATGCACTGGGCAGACAGCTGCTCTTCCACGGTTGCTCACTCCTACTATACCTACGTATGTATCGAGTGCAACCACAGCGAGCCCACCGTTTCCTTCACCGGTCACTACTGGGAACTGACTGATACCAAGGATCCTTCTTGCGGCGCAAAGGAGAACGGCTTCCTTCAGTACACCTGTGCAAACCCCAACTGCGACGGCAAGAACAACGCAGACGTTGACGACGAGGATGCAGGCATTGCCTACTCCGAAAACGCTGACGGCAACGCTGTTAAGACTGTTACTATCAAGTGGGGCCACGTATTTGAGTCTCACACTGAAGACGCTACCTGCGTTTCGAAGGGCTACACCGTTGACAAGTGCAAGTGGTGCGGCGACGTTGACCTCACCAAGGCTGATGAGGGCTACGGCGCAGCAGAAGACGACGGCGATGAGTCCGGTTGGTACAACGTTGTTGCGATCGATCCCGAGGCTCACGACGAGTATGACGACGTTATCGTTGCTGCTGACTGTGTAAAGGACGGTCTGAAGCATGTTAAGTGCCGCCTTTGTAATAAGACTCTTGAGTCCAGCGTAGTCGTTAAGGCTACCGGCCACGTTGCTGACAAGACTCAGAAGGTCGGCGAGACCCAGGCAAGCTGCACGGCTGCGGGCTACTATATTTACAAGTGCGCAAATGCAAACTGTGATGCAACCGTTCAGGTTGAGCACACTCCCATCAAGGCGCACAGCTACACCACGCTTGAGGTTGTTGGTCCCAACTGCCTGAAGCAGCAGGCAGGCTACACGATCATTCGTTGTAAGACCTGTGGTAAGGAGAGCCCCGAGCAGGCTGATCCTACTCCCTTTGATAAGAACAACCCGGCCCACCACACCTCTGTCAGCGTTCTCGACGTAACCGCTGGTGACTGCACGACGCTTGACATTGTTGTTCGTAAGTGTAACGCTTGTGACCACATTTGGACCTCGCACGAGGACTTCGAGGGCGGCGCCGTTGGCGAAACCTTCGGTAAGGGCGAAGGCGCAGGCCATACGATTGAGCTCGTTGAAGAGATCAAGGCTACCTGCGTAGAGAATGGTCAGAAGGCACACTACAAGTGTACCGTATGTAAGAAGCTCTTCGCTGATGAGGCGGCTACGACCCCCATCACCGATGAGAAGGAGCTTGTTATCGAGAAGCTTACCGAGAACGGCGAGCATCCCGAGGATAAGTTCTACTACAGCGCTAAGGTTGATGCAACCTGCACCAAGAACGGTCACGAAGAGGGCGTCAAGTGCACGCTTTGCAACACTTGGCTCAATCCTGAAAAGACGATCACGAAGTACAACCACACCTTCCGCGCAGAGGATCACGACGGTAAGACCGGTACCGCTTGGGAGCTTCAGGATAGCCGCGAGGCAAACTGCACCGAATGGGGCTACAACTGGTACAAGTGTGCGATCTGTGATGCAGAGAAGATCGAAGACTACGTTGCTGACTTCGGCGGTCACAAGACCGAGAAGATCCCCGGCCGCGTTCCCACCTGCTGCACCTATGGTCTCACCGACGGTGAGTACTGCACCGTTTGCGGCGATGTCGATCATCCTCTCGTTAAGCAGGAAGTAATCGACAAGGTTGCTCACGTTAACGCTAAGGGCGAGGAATTCTTCGGCATCTGCACTGATACCGTTGAGGATCGCGTATGTGTTGTCTGCAAGAGCGGTGAGTTCAAGTACACCGACGCAGAGGGCAAGACTCAGAAGATCGTCCTCAACTGCAACGGCGACCACGACCACGATGCAGATATCGTTAAGGACCATGAGGGCAACATTATCGTAGGCGGTACTGTTGATACCTCCAAGATCGACGCTGAGGTTCTCAAGAAGGGCGCTCACGTTTGGGTTAAGACCTTCGTTCCCGCTACTTGCATGGAATACAGCTACACGCTGGTTGTATGTGAGCACTGCGATTACAGCTTCATGGAGGGTGAAGGCTTTGAATACTCCGATGACCACATCGCTTGGGGTGATTGGAAGATTGAAAAGCCCGCTACTACCATTGAGACTGGTTTGAAGGTTAGAGTTTGCGCTTGTGGCGCGAAGGAAGAGGTCGTTATTCCTGCACTCGCAGGTCTTGAGATCGAGTTTGACCTCGAGAACGGCGTAAAGCCCGGTTACGATCTCCCCGACAACGGCGTTATCAACGTTGTTGTTAACACCAATGCTTCCGACCTCGACGTTTGGGGCATCCGTATCGAGCTCAAGTATGATGGCACTGCAGGTGTTGAGTACATTGGTGCTGTTTCGAAGAGCGGCAAGTTCACCGACGCAGGTGTATCCGTAAACGTTAACCAGACCGCAAAGACGATCATCATTGTTGCGACTGCTCCCAACGGCGCAGACGGTAAGCTTGCTGACGTAAATCTTGACGGTCGTGAAGAGCTTGTTACGCTTCAGTTCAAGCTGAAGAACACCGTAGTAAAGGGCAACGAGTTCACTGTAACCGCAGGTTCCATCTTCGAGGTGAACGATAAGGAGCAGAATCAGATTAAGGCTGAACTCGAGGAAATCGAGTCTGCTACGATCAAGGTTGAAGCTACCTCCGGTGATATTCTCGTTACTAGTGCAACACAGGTTATTGTGAACATCGACGATGCTAAGGCTCTGATGCTTTACGTAACCGGTGAGGCTGAGGACGAGTACAACTCCGCTGCTGATATGAATCAGGACGGTGAAGTTACCGCTACGGACTTCGCTATTATGAGAAACGTTCTCCTGATGGGCTAAGCTTCGGCTTTTACGAGGTAGATAAAAATGCAACCGAAACGAATTATAGTATCGCTTCTGGTTGTTATACTGGCACTGCTCTCGGCGGGTACGGTAGTATCCGCTGAGGACAGCCCCACACTTGACATAGCAGTAGAGGTCTCATCCTCTACTGCTTTGTCCGATAATCTCTGTGTTGTAAGCGACGGAGAAATTGTGACAGTCAGTGTAACGATCAAAAACAATCCCGGTATTTCACTCGCACACTTTGACGTTGTGTACAATCCGAACTATCTCAAGCCTGCTGTCAACGAGGATGGCACGCTGAAGTGGACTCCCTCCGGGCTTTTCGGGTCTGCCGTAACCGAAACGGTTACGATTGATCACACGAGGGGTAAGATTGGCTACACCGCATATTCCGCTAACTTGAACGTGGCGAATACCGGTAAGGTCTTTACCTGCTCCTTTATAGCTCTGAAGCACGGTAACACCGATCTGAAGATCGATATGAAGAAAAATGACGTCACCTACATTAAGCCCGACGGAAAGTGGGCTGAGGAAGGCTTTGGCGCCGTTAACGTTACCTATGGTAGCAATCCTGCCGCAACCGCCGTTCCGGTAAAGGTCCACACTCTGAACCAGAACTACACGACGACTCCCGCTAACTGCACCTCGGGCGGTATGAAGGTTTATTCCTGCACCTCCTGCGGTGAAACGGTATCGATCGGTGATGGAACGCCTGCACTCGGACACACTCCGGTTGTCGTTCCTTCCGTGCCCGTATCCTGTGTGCAGGACGGACTTACCGAGGGCAAGAAGTGCTCGGTATGTAGTGCCGTGATCGTGCCGCAGGTCGTTGCGGTTCCGAAGGGCGATGACCACCATACCGTCGTGACCGATCCCGCCGTAGCTCCTACCTGCTCGGCTGTCGGTCGTACCGAGGGATCTCATTGCTCGACCTGCGAGAAGGTTCTTGTTCAGCCGACCGAGGTTGAGACAGTGGAGCACACCTATGGCGATTGGGTGGATGACAAGGACGCGGGTACGCGTACGAAGACCTGCAAGGTCTGTGGTGCAACCCAAAGTGAAACGCTTTCTCAGAAATCGGGCTGTGGCTCGGTTGTTGGAGGAACGGCAGCGCTCTCTGCACTTGCTCTTCTCCTTCCCGTAGCAGTATTTGCTCGGAAGCGCGAGGAAAATGATTAAATTTCCGTGAAAACGGAATAACATTAGAGGCTGGAATGATATCCGGCCTCTTTTTTGATTTATTTTTATCTCTTCCATTGAATAATTTCCATCTTTTCGAAAAATCCTCTTGACAAAAGAGGGCTTTTATATTAAAATAAATATATATGCGATTTTTCGGGAGGACGGATATGATGAAGAGTATGACTGCTTTTGGTCGCTTTCAGCTTGAAACGCCCGAGCGAGAGATTACGGTTGAGATCCGTTCGGTGAATAACCGATTTCTCGACGCGTCGGTTCGCATCCCCCGTCGGTACGATATTCCGGAGGAGCGGATCAAGTCTTACCTCAAGGAAAGCGGGATCAGCCGCGGAAAGGTCGATCTTTCGATCTCAGTGAATGAGGTCGATGACAAGGGATCCGCGATCGTGCTTGACGAGGATTATCTCGAGGCTTACCTCAAGGTACTGTATACCTTGCGAGATTCTTATGGCCTCAAGGATGATATTTCGGTAATGTCGGTCGCCGCGAATGCGCAGATCTTTAAAAACGAGACTCCCGAAGCAGAGGAGACTGCCGAGGACGTTGACTACTTCGAGATTCTTCGTCCCGCACTCGACGGCGCAATCGCTGTTTTTCTTGAGGGAAGAACCCGCGAGGGCGAGCGCCTCGAAAAGGATCTCCGTGAAAAGCTTGCCTTCGTCGAATCGATGGTCAGTGAGATCAAAAAGCGCGAAAATGAGGTGCTTCTTGCATATCGCGAGCGACTTGAGGAGCGTCTCCGCCAGGTGCTTGACGCACACGGCGTCAAGGCCGATGAAACGAGGATTCTGACCGAGTGTGCGATCTTTGCCGACCGTGTTGCGATCGACGAGGAGCTTGTACGTCTTACCTCACATTTCAGAACCTTCGAGGAGATCGCGGCGTCGAATGAGCCCGCAGGCAGAAAGCTTGATTTTCTCCTGCAGGAGATCAACCGCGAGGTCAACACCGTTGGCTCGAAGTGCTCGGATGCGGGAATTGCAAAGCTTGTTGTGAATATCAAGAACGAGCTTGAGAAGATCCGCGAGCAGGTGCAGAATCTCGAATAAACGGAATTCGGTCTACCTATTATAGAAGGAATTGTCTTATGAAATTTTTTAGTGCAGGGTTTGGAAATATGGTTTGTGCCGAGCGCATCGTTGCGATCGTCAGCCCCGATTCCGCCCCCGTAAAGCGTCTTGTACAGGATGCAAAGGACAGTGGCTGTGCGATCGACGTTACCTGCGGCCGCCGCACGCGTGCGGTGCTAATTCTCGATTCGGGGCACGTGATCCTGTCCGCCCTGCAGACCGATACCGTTTCGGCGCGGATCCGCGGCGACGGCTCGGATACGCCCGATGACGACGGAAAGGACTGATTATGGCAATGAATAGCGAAAAGGGTCTTTTGATCGTGATCTCGGGTCCCTCCGCCAGCGGAAAGGGAACCGTGAACGCATACGTGCTCGCAGACGAGCGCTTTCAGTATTCGGTCTCCGCAACGACCCGCGCGCCGCGCGAAGGCGAGGTGGACGGTAAGAATTATCACTTTATCACGCGTGAGGCTTTTGAACTGTTGATCGAAGAGGACGGCGTGCTTGAACACACCTCCTACTGCGGAAATTATTACGGAACGCTTCGTTCCTTCGTTGAGGACACCCGAAACGCCGGAAAGCACGTCGTGCTTGAGATCGAGGTCGACGGCGCGATGCAGATCCGTGAAAAATATCCCGACGCGGTGCTCATTATGCTTCTCCCGCCGAGCTTCAAGGAGCAGGAAAGGCGTCTTCGCTCCCGCGGAACCGAGACCGAGGAGGTCATCGGAAAGCGTCTCGACCAGACACGCCGAGAGGTTCCGTTTGCCGATCGTTATGATTACGTTGTTTACAACGAGACGGGTAAGGCGGAGGAGGCGGCGCAAAGTATTCTTGCGATCGCGCGCGCCGAGCAATGTGCCATTCGGAGAAATCCTGACGTGGCAAAAAAGTATTTTGCCGATTGATGCGGTGAACACAAGGCTTGTTTCAAATTTACACAGAAATAGATTTAGGAGATTTTTATTATGCTTTATCCTACCATCAACGACCTTACGAAGGGTGAATACAATCGCTATGAGCTTGCACTTGCAACTGCAAAGTGCGCGCGCATCGTAACGAGCGAATACACGAGACAGCGTGAGGCGGCTGAGCGCTCGATGACAGGGAACAAGGACACCGACCGTCCGTTGATCTCGATGATCGACGCGGAATACCGCGACGAAAAGGCGGTGAAGACCGCAGTCACCCGTCTGTCGGACGGTCAGTACAAGATCGTACGCATGACGCCCGAGGAAATGGCTGAGGAGGAGGCACGTCTTGCTGCACTTGCAGTGAGTGAGCCGATCTACAGCGAGATCCCCGATATGCTCCCCGACGATCTTGAGGATGCTATTGCCGCAACGGCGTCTGAGGACGAGGCTACAGTAGCGGAGGACGTAGCGGAAGACGCAGCAGAGGACGTTGCGGAGGACGCTACAAAGGAGACTGCGGCAGAGGAAGCGCCTGCAGACGAAAACGTATAACCACCGTATAGGGGAAACCTCTGCCTTTTTACAGGAGGTTTCCCCCTTATTATAACAAGGAGAAAAAGAAAGCACTGCGACGCAAATTTCGGGGGAGGAGGAGCACCGTATGTCGAGCTTGTACGTCGGTGTTTGCCTTCTCGGCGCACCGCATAGTCTGGATCGTGAATTTGATTACAGCGTTCCGCCCGAGCAGAGAGATTCTGTGCGTGTCGGCTCGTTCGTGTCGGTCCCATTCGGACGGGCGAATAAGCTGAAGAGTGGGATCGTCACGTCGCTGAAGGATGAGACGGAAGCCCCGCGCGTAAAGCCCTTGTCGTCGGTCTTACCCGATGAAAACGCACTTTCTGCGGAGATGCTTGCGCTAGTCGCGTATCTCAAGGAGCAAACGCTTTGCACGACGGGGGACGCCGTCCGTGCGATGGTTCCGTCGCCCTTGACCGATGCCGAAAGACCGGGCAGCGTGAGGGCAGTGCGCTATTACTGCGCGGCGGTGCCGCGCGAGGAGCTCGAGGGGCTGACCGAAAAGCGTGCGGGACTTTCGCACAAGGTCGGCTCGGAGGGACAGAGAAGGCTTCTGTATGCCTTTCTTTCGAGAGATGGGCGGATCGACGAGGGAACGCTGACGAATGAATACGGCGGTACGCGAGAGCAGCTCAAGGCGCTCGTATCTCGCGGGATCCTTTCGTGTGAGACAGAGACCGCATGGCGAGGAGTTCGCGAGGCAACTGGTGACCGCGCGGCGCGCGATATTATACTGAGCGACGAGCAAGAGACGGTCTACTGCGAGCTGAGGAAGCTCTATCGTACGGCTGAGCCCCGCGCGGCACTTCTGCACGGCGTAACGGGTAGCGGAAAGACCTCGGTTATGCTGAAGCTGATCGACGAGGTGCTCTCGAGCGGTAGAAGTGCGATCGTGATGCTCCCCGAAATTGCCCTGACACCGCAGTCGCTTGAGATCTTTTGCTCTCGATACGGAAGGCGCGTTGCGGTGATCCATTCGGGGCTGTCGACGGGCGAACGGTGCGACGCGTACAGACGCGCACGAAGCGGAGATGCCGATCTTGTGATCGGAACGCGCTCGGCGGTTTTTGCACCCGTACGGAATCTCGGGCTCATCGTGATGGATGAGGAGCAGGAGCACACCTATAAATCCGATATGAATCCGAAATACCACGCCCGCGACGTGGCGCGGTTTCGGTGCAATTATAACAAGGCCCTTCTGATGCTGGCGTCGGCGACACCGTCGATCGAAAGCTATAAAAAGGCGAAAGACGGTGCGTATCGGCTTCTCACGATGACGAAGCGATACGGGAACGCGGTTCTTCCCGAGGTTCGGGTAGTCGATATGCGTGCCGAGGGAGGAAACGCCGAGGATCCCTTCAGCACAGAGCTTGCACGGCTTGTTGCTGAAACGAAGATGCGAGAGGAGCAGTCGATCCTCTTCCTTAACCGTCGCGGGTACAATCATTTTCTGACCTGCCGCACCTGCGGAGAGGTCATACGGTGTGAGAGGTGCAGTGTTTCTCTCACCTACCACACGACGACGAGGCAGTACGACAAGGGAGAGCTCGTATGTCACTTTTGTGGAATGCGAAAGCCGGTCCCCGAAAAGTGTCCGTCCTGTGATTCCGTGCACCTTGCGCGGCTCGGATACGGCACACAGCGCGTGGAGCAGGAGATCGAGACTGCATTTCCGTCGATCCGCATCCTCCGTATGGATACTGATACGACGGGAACGAAGGATTCCTACGATAAGATCCTCGGTGCCTTCCGCAGAGAGGAGGCGGATCTTCTTCTCGGAACGCAGATGGTGACGAAGGGACACGATTTCCCGAACGTCACGCTGGTAGGCGTTATGAATGCCGATGCGTCCCTTTATCTCGACGATTATCGCGCCTCGGAGCGTACCTTTGCAATGCTGACGCAGGTCATCGGACGTGCGGGACGGAGTGAAAAGCGCGGTACCGCCGTGATCCAGACGAATAATCCCGACAGCGACGTCATACAGCTTGCCTGTCGGCAGGATTATCCCGCGTTTTACGAGCGAGAGATCAGGCTTCGGAAGGCTCTGCTTTTCCCGCCATTCGTCGATATCGTTCTCCTCACGCTGTCGGGGGAGGATGAGGGAGCGGTGATGCGCCGTGCCGTGTCACTTCGCACACAGCTTGAGAGCTTAACAAAGGGCGAATTTTCTGCAGTCCCCGTGATCCTTTTCGGCCCGTTTGAGGCGCCCGTATACCGCGCCGAGGGACGCTACCGTATGCGTATCGTGGTAAAATGTCGCTTGAACCGCGATTCCCGCGCGCTCTTTTCGCGCGTGCTTGACACGTCGGAGGGCGGAGAAAAAAACGACGGCGTGTCGCTTTCGGTGGATTTTAATCCGTCGACCTTATAAGTACCGTGTGCCGATCGGGATCTCCCGAAAGGCCTTACAGAAAAAGAAAGGCAAAAGAAATGGCAAATTTGAAAATTGTAAAGGAAGGAGATCCGGTCCTTCGGAAGGCTTGCCGTCCCGTGACCGAGATTACTCCGAGAATCATACAGCTGCTTGACGATATGGTCGAAACGATGCGGAAGGCGGACGGCGTCGGACTTGCCGCGCCGCAGGTCGGTGTTTTGCGCCGCATTGCGGTCGTCGAATGTGAGCCCGGAAAGGTTTATGAGCTGATCAATCCGAGGATCATCGCGAGAGCGGGCGAGCAGTACGGATCGGAGGGCTGTCTTTCGGTTCCCGGTCGCTGGGGTAAGGTCTCGCGCCCGATGCACGTTACCGTACAGTGTCAGAATCGCAAGGGCGAAACGGTTGAGTATTCGGGCTCGGAGCTGCTTGCGCGTGCATTCTGTCACGAGATCGACCACCTTGACGGCGTTCTCTTCATCGATAAGGTGAAGGAATTCGTCGACTAAGCACGAAAGCAGGTACGAAAATGCGGATCTTATTTATGGGAACGCCCGATTTTGCACTCTTTTCGCTCCGCGCGCTCGTTGAAAGCGGTGAGGAGATCGTCGGTGTGGTGACGCAGCCCGATAAGCCGAGGGGGCGCGGAAAATCGATGTCGGCTCCCCCCGTGAAGGCTTATGCCGAAAGCATCGGGCTATCCGTATATCAGCCTCAGACGATGAAGGACGGTGCTTTTCTCGACACTCTTCGTTCGCTTGATCCCGAGCTGATCGTCGTAACGGCGTACGGAAAGATCCTTCCGTCCTATATTCTTGACTATCCGAAATACGGATGTCTCAACGTACACGGCTCCCTCTTGCCGCGTTACAGAGGTGCTGCACCGATGCAGCGCGTTCTGATGAACGGCGAGCGTAAGACCGGGGTCACCATTATGTATATGGATGTAGGACTTGATACGGGTGATATGATGCTGAAGCGTGTCCTTCCGATCGGCGAAAACGATAATTTCGAGACGGTTCACGACGGGCTCGGCGTGCTCGGTGCGGAAGCGATCCTTGAGGCGGTCGCCCTTCTGAAGTCAGGAAACGCTCCGCGCGAAAAGCAGGACGATGCATTGTCCACCTACGCCGAGAAGATCACAAAGGAGGATTGCCTGCTCGACGTGACGCGTACCTCCTCCGAGCTTCACAATACGGTGAGAGGACTTTCTCCGATCCCCGTGTCGTTCTTCCTTTTGCCGGACGGCAAGATGCTGAAGGTGCTTGAAGCGCGGAAGGGAAGCGTCAATTCTGACAAAACTCCCGGAACCGTGCTCGCGCTGTCGGATAGTGGAAGCGCGGGGATCCTCATCGCGTGCGGAGAGGGAAGCCTCCTTCTTACGCGCGTCGTTCCCGAAGGAAAGAAGCCGATGGACGCGATCGCGTTCGCAAACGGCAAAGGCCTGAAGGTCGGTGACCGTTTGCTTTGAGGATGTGTTACGTCCAAGTCTACTGTAGCTACAGAAAGGAATGAGCCTATGAAGAACAAAGTCATTACCATCAGCCGTGAATTCGGTAGCGGCGGCTTATATATCGGAGAGCTCGTCGCAAAGCACCTCGGTATTCCGTTTTACGATAAGGAGATCATTGACCGTATTGCGGAGGAGACCGGTCTTGTAAGAAGCTATATCGAGCGTCTGTCGGAGTACGCGCCCTCGAAGAGCATTTTTGCTTATTCCTTCGTTGGACGCAGTATTACGGGAGAATCGATCGAGGATTACATTATGAACATCCAGCGCAGAGTGATTATGGAGGTCGCTGCGGACGGTCCTTGCGTCATCGTCGGCAGAAGCGCCGATTATATTCTGCGCAGACAGTCAAACGTCGTCAATATTTTCATCCAGGGCGACCACGAGGATAAGGTCAAGCGCGTGATGGAGCTCAAGGGCGTTTGCCGCGAGGAGGCTGAGCGGATGATCAAGGATACCGATAAAAAGCGAAGCATCAATTATAAATACTGTACGGGACGGAATTGGGGCGATCGCAAAAACTATACCCTGATGATCAACAGTACCCGCGTCGGTATGGAGCGCACCGCAGAGGTCATTGCGACGCTGTACGGATGAGACTCGGAGAGAAAACGGGACGGCTTTTGTAAGCCGCCCCGTTTCGCTTTTGATCCGGAAAGCCCGCAAGCTCAAAAAAAGAAGCAAAAAAGCGGGAATTGAGCAAAAAATATGGAAAATATCTCTTGACAAGCTGTCCGAAATATGATATACTAATATCACCTCTGCGGACAGAGCTTTTTTTGTGTTGCCCCGATGCGCCAAAATTCGGACAAATTCGAATGCGGGACACGCCTCTGCCCCATATAGAGGGAGGTACACGGGTTTTGCGCGAAGCGCTCGTGCATAACCTAATTTTTTGAAATGGGAGGTACCAAAAACTATGGCAAATGAAGCAAGAGTCAAGATTACGCTTGTCTGCACCGAGTGCAAGCAGCGCAACTATGACACCAAAAAGAACAAGAAGAACGATCCTGACAGACTGGAAATGAACAAGTACTGCCGGTTCTGCCGCAAGCATACGCTTCACAAAGAATCGAAGTAAGCGGAAAGAGAAGGTAACACTAAAATGTCGGGAATGAACTTTAAGAAAACACTCCTCGCTCTTCTGTTGACCCTTACGCTTCTTTTCACTCTGACACTTCCTGCTTTTGCAACCGATGCCGTTGATGCGGGCACTACCGCGGACGCGACCGAATCTGTCGAAGAGCCTGCAGGCTCCGATGCTGATGGGGAAACCACAGCCGAGGCGGGTGCATCCACGACGACCGGTAGCGCAAGCACGACGACCGGCAGCTCGTCCACCACGACCGGCAGCTCGACCACTACGGCGGCAACCGACGACGGCGGTATGGGCGTTGGTGACTGGATCTCGGTCGGAATCGGTGCTGTGATCCTGCTCGTGATTCTCGTTATGGCGATCCTCTTCATCACTGCAAAGGATGATCCTGAGGTCGGCAAGAACGGAGAAAAGGTTCCCTTTGCTATCCGTGGCAAGAGATTCTTCCGCAGCTGCAAGAGTGAAGCGAAGAAGGTCGTTTGGACACCCGCTAAGACCGTACGCAAGAATACGATCGTGGTGATCATCGTGATCATCGTTTGTGCGATCGTGATCGGTCTGCTTGACTGGGTCTTCTCCAGAGGCTTCAACGCTTTGGCAGGACTGTTCTGAGAGGAACACCATGAGTGATTTTGACGAAATGAACCTGGGTCCCAGATGGTATGTGGCGCACACCTATGCGGGATACGAAAACAAAGTAAAAACCAGTCTTGAGCGCATCGTGGAAAACCGCGCACTCGGACATCTGATCTATGACATCCGCATTCCGGTCGAAATCGTCCGCGAAGTGAAGGACGGTCAAGAGATCGAGACCGAGCAGAAGGTATTTCCGAGCTACGTGCTGATCAAGATGACTATGAACGACGAAAGCTGGCACGCGGTCCGTGGAATCACGGGTGTGACGGGTTTCGTAGGTCCCGGATCTCGTCCCACCCCGCTTTCGGATGAAGAGGTGGAGGCACTGAACATCGGCGAAACACGCGTTGAGCTTTCCTTCAAGGAAGGCGACACTGTTGATATCGTTTCGGGTCTGTTCGAGGGCTTTTCCGGTATCGTTCAATCCATATCCGAAGACTTTAAGACCGTTACGGTGCTCGTTAAGAAGGGCCGCCGTGATATGCCGGTCGAGCTTGATGCCGCTGAGCTCCGTCGCGTAGACTGAGCCGCGCACACCGCTTGACTGTCTGACAAGCATAAGGACGAATCCCGTCCGAAAGGCAATCTATGGGTTTCCCGTCACAGAGGACGGTAGATCCCGCCAAATCAGTGGGAGGGAAAAAATTTTTCGTTTTCCCGTATCATCACCACATCGGAGGTTATAAGAATTATGGCAAAGAAAATTCAGGGTTATATTAAGCTCCAGCTTCCTGCAGGTAAGGCTACTCCTCAGCCTCCCGTAGGTCCCGCACTCGGCGCATACGGCGTCGCTATTCCCGTGTTCACCAAGGAATTCAACGAGAGAACCAAGAACGACATCGGTATGATCATCCCTGTCGTTATCACGGTTTATTCTGACCGTTCCTTCACCTTCATCACCAAGACTCCTCCCGCTCCCGTTCTGATCAAGAAGGCAGCAGGTATCGAGACGGCTTCCGACAAGCCCAACAAGACGAAGGTTGCTCACCTCACGAAGGATCAGGTTACCCAGATCGCAAAGGTTAAGATGCCCGACCTGAACGCTGCTTCTCTCGAGGCTGCTGAAAGTATGGTTCGCGGTACCGCTCGCTCGATGGGTATCACCTGCGAAGAATAAGGAGGACTTGAACAATGGGAAAGAAATATGTTGATAGCGTAAAGCTTCTTGAAAAGAATAAGATCTATGACGCAAGCGAGGCACTTGCTCTCGTTTGCCAGACCTCAAAGGCAAAGTTCGACGAGACCATCGAGCTTCACATTCGTCTCGGTGTTGACTCCCGCCACGCTGACCAGCAGGTTAGAGGTGCAGTCGTTCTCCCCAACGGTACCGGTAAGACCGCTCGCACCCTCGTTTTCACGAAGGGCGACAAGGTTGCCGCTGCTGAGGCAGAGGGCGCTGATTACGTCGGCGGTATGGAGCTTGCTGAAAAGATCCTCAAGGAAAACTGGTTCGAGTTCGACGTTGTTATCGCAAGCCCCGATATGATGGGTGTTGTCGGCCGTCTTGGTAAGGTTCTTGGTCCTAAGGGCCTGATGCCTTCTCCTAAGGCCGGTACTGTTACCCCCGACGTTGCTAAGGCTGTTAAGGAAGCTAAGGCAGGTAAGGTTGAGTACCGTCTCGACAAGACCAATATCATCCACTGCCCCATCGGCAAGGCATCCTTCGGTGCAGAGAAGCTCCAGGCGAACTTCGAAGCTCTCGTAGGAGCTGTTATCAAGGCTCGTCCTGCTGCCGCTAAGGGTCAGTATATCAAGAGCTGTGTCGTTGCATCCACTATGGGCCCCGGCATCAAGGTTAACACCGCAAAGCTCGGCTGATAAACCAAAAAACATGATTCCGCTCGGAATCAAAAAGCGTGTCGACCGTTTCGGTCGGCACGCTGTTTTGTATTTGGGGAACGATCCGGTGCAGCGATGCGCTGCGTGTTCGTATTACTCTACCGTTACACGGTATTTGACAGAGTGCTCTTCGCCCGCGGGGAGAAGAAGCATATCTTTTTTCTCGGAAAGCTCGGTGCATTTGCCGTCAAGGTCGGGGGATCCGATCCACGGCTCGATGCAGAGAAACCGTGCGTCGGGATCATTCGGACGCCAAAAACCGAGATAGGGGAAGCCCTCGTAGTCGACCCGAATGCGGTGGTCGGAGATGCTTGACGCAAACGTGACCGTATTGCCCGATCCGACGAAAAAGAGTGAGTTGATCTCTGCGAGCATATCCTCCCTGAGGCAGAGGCGGTGACCGTTTTCAAGCGGGAAAGGGATGTTCTCTCCCGTGAGGAGGGCGCGGGGGCTGAGCTTCCAGATCGCGGTTTCGTTGGCATTCGGAAAGTCGAGATAGCAGTCGTCAAGGCTCCCCTCAGCGTCAGAGGGAAGAGAAAAGCCCGGGTGGAAGCCGACGGAGAAGGGAAGTGAGCGCTCGTCACGGTTTTTGACGCGTACGCAGGTAGTGATCGACGCGCCATCCAGGACGTATTCCACCGTCAGAAGAAAGCGGAATGGATAGCACGTCTCCCTCAGCTCATCGTTGTCGGTCAATGTGAGCACGATCCGTGCTTCCGTATGATCCAATACGGTGAAAATTGCTTTTGACGCGAAGCCGTGTGTTCCCATATGGAACTCCTTGCCGTCGACAAGGGTGGTTTGCTCACACAGACGCCCACAAATTGGGAAGAGGATGGGGGCGATTCCGTTCCAGGAGGACTCGCCGCGAGGCTTTAATACCCGGCGGTCGTGTGTTTTGTCGAAAATTGCGCACAGCTCTGCTCCGCGTGTCGTAATCTCGGCACGGAGGAATTCGTTTTCGATCGTGAGAATATTTTGCTCGGTCATAGTGCTATCCGTCCTTTGTCTTTTGTTTTTTCCCTTGAAGCATTGCTTGCTTATTCGGGACCGCTATTAAAAATATTATAGCGCAAGACGAGGCGGTTGTCAAGAAAAATCGGGTCGGCTCACGTGTGTGATCCGACCCGTATTTGTATTTTATGGGAATCAAAGTGCGAGTTTTTTGACGACCGCCTTCAGTGCGGCACCGCTTCTTTCGAGCTTTTCGAGCTCGTCGGGCGCAAGACGCGGCATAGCGCGCCCCTGTACGTATCCGTTTCCAAGGAGGGTCGGAAGGGAAAGGCAGACGTCGGATAGACCGTATTCACCGTGAAGCATCGCCGAAACCATCAGAAGCGAGCAGTTCGAGGAATAGAGTGTTTCGCATACCGTGTGAACAGCGGAGGAGATCGCGTAGTTCGTATATCCCTTGCGGCGGATGATTTCTGCACCCGAGGTGCGAATATGGTTTTCGATTTCGTCGCAGTTGATCTTTGGGGTAGCCATTCCGTTTTTATACATAACGAGGTCGCTATGGTAAACGGGATCGATTCCCGAAATATTATTGATCGACCACGGAATGAAGGATGTGTCGCCGTGTTCTCCGAAAACGTACGCGTGAACGCTTCTCTGCGAGACGTTGAATGCGCGCGCAATATATGAGCGCAGACGTGCGGTATCAAGCAGAGTTCCCGTTCCGATAACGCGGGAATCGGGAAGGCCTGAGAGCTTCTGGAAGGCGTAGGTCAGAATGTCGACGGGGTTTGACACGAGAACGTAGGTCGCGTCGGGGCAGTACGACGTGATCTTTGGCGCGATATCCTTCAGAATATCCACGTTCGTCTGCGTCAATTCAAGGCGCGTCTGATCTGCCTTGCGGGGCACTCCTGAGGTGATCACAACGATGCTACTGCCCTTCGTATCCTCATAAGAGCCCGCATAGACGTCGACGGGACTATCCATCAAGGGTGTTGCGTGATAGATATCGAGTGCTTCGCCGACGGCTTTCTTTTCGTTGATGTCGACCAGAACGATCTCGCTTGCGGTACCCTTGAGCGCGAGGGTATATGCAGTAGCAGAGCCGACACTTCCTGCGCCGATCACGGTGATCTTGCGGTTGAACATAATGGAATCACAACCTTTCGTAGAAAATAGGGTGTCTCGCCCCCTCACAGTTTATGCACGGAGAAGTCGAAACGGGTGTTTTTTTGAGAATGTGAGTCCTATTTTACTACAAGATTTTTTTGTTGTCAAGGGGAAAAAGCACAATTCGATAAAAATTTAACGAAGTTTGTTAAAAATATACCAATCTAAAAGAGCGACTTTGCTCACTTTTCGTCATTTTACAAATGAGATCGTGCTACCAAAGAGAAATTCCGGGGAAATAAAAAAGGCTGCGTAACGGCGTGCACAGTTAGCGGTAAATTGAAATTCAATTTACACCGCCCCGAAATATTCCTCGTGGTCTAAACAACCGCGTTCCGCAAGCGGAAACGAAATATTTCCAAAAAACAAGTGCAGACCAAGCAGCCTTTTTTGTTTTGGGGATCAAAGCTTGCGCTCTGCCTTCCATTCGTCTACCTTGGCGGGAGCCATCCGCTTGATGTTCTCCTCGGGATAGATCGAATCAGCGCCTCCGTTGACGTAAAGGAAGTATTTGCCGTTTGCGGTTACATAGAGGGATTCCTCGTAGCCCTTAGGATCGCCGGGCTCACCGCTCGTATACTTTGCTACAAGCTCCGATGCATCGGTGTCGTATTCGACCTTGCAAATGATCTTTTTCATATTTCGCAACCTCTTTTATTTTAGAATTTGGATCGTCAAGCGCTCTGATACTGTCATACATATTATATACGATTCGGGAGCAAAAGTCAAGAGAAACGGCACTGTAAATACCTGCCACGTAGGAAGGCGCTACAGTGCCGCTTTTTTGATAGATTTGCTTTGTGATCAGTGCTTTTTGGTCTCGATCTCGTTTACGATCTTCGCAATGAAATCGTCGACCTTGAAGTTACCGCCTTCGCCTTCCACGCGTGCGCGGACGGTGACGGTGCCCTCGTTCATTTCATTTTCACCGACGACGATCATATAGGGAATCTTCTCAAGCTGTGCCTCGCGGATGCGGTAGCCGAGCTTTTCGTTGCGGTCGTCGAGCTCTGCGCGAACGCCTGCCGCTTGCAGCTTCTTCGTAACCTCGGCGGCATAGTCTGCATAGTCCTGAACGACGGGAATGACCGTGACCTGCGTCGGGGAGAGCCAGACGGGAAGTGCGCCCGCGTACTTTTCAAGGATCAGGGCAAGCGTTCTCTCGTAGCAGCCGAGCGACGTGCGGTGAATGATATACGGCGTCTTCATCGTGTTGTCGCGGTCGGTGTATTCCATACCGAACTTCTTTGCGAGGAGCATATCGACCTGGATCGTAACGATCGTGTCCTCCTTGCCGAATACGTTCTTGTACTGAATGTCGAGCTTCGGGCCGTAGAATGCCGCCTCGTCGATGCCGATCGTGTAGTTCTCTCTGCCGAGGCAGTCGTCAAGAAGCTCGCCCATAATGCGCTGTGCCTCGTCCCACTGCTCGGGCGTACCCTCATACTTATCGGTACGATTGGGATCCCACTGCGAGAAGCGGAAGGTGCAGTCCTCCCACAGACCGATGGTCTCAAGGCAGTACTTCGCAAGGTCAAGGCATCCCTTGAATTCCTCTGAAAGCTGCTCGGGACGGAGAATGAGGTGTCCCTCGGAGATCGTGAACTGACGCACGCGGATCAGACCGTGCATTTCGCCCGAATCCTCGTTACGGAAGAGCGTGGAGGTTTCCCCAAGACGCATCGGAAGCTCACGGTAGGAGCGCTTCTTGTTGAGGAATACCTGATACTGGAAGGGACAGGTCATCGGACGGAGCGCGAAGCATTCCTTCGTGTAGTCGTTCGGATCACCGAGCACGAACATACCGTCGAGGTAGTGATCCCAGTGTCCCGAGATCTGATAGAGCTCACGTTTAGCCATAAGGGGGGTCTTTGTGAGAAGATAGCCCCTCTTTTCCTCCACGTCCTCGACCCATCTCTGCAGACGCTGAATGGTTCTCGCGCCCTTCGGGAGCAGGATCGGGAGACCCTGACCGATCGAATCGACCGTGGTGAAGTATTCGAGATCGCGACCGACCTTGTTATGGTCGCGCTTCAGGGCCTCCTCCTGCATCGTGAGGTAAGCGTTCAGCTCGTCCTTCGTGGGGAAGGCGAGACCGTACACGCGCTGAAGCATCTTGTTGTTCTGATCGCCCTTGTAGTAGGCGCCCGTACACTGCGTGAGTTTGAACGCCTTGATCATACCCGTCGAGCGGAGGTGCGGACCCGCGCAGAGGTCAACGTATTCGCCCTGACGGTAGAAGGAAATGACCGCATCCTCGGGAAGCTCGTTGATCCTTTCGACCTTATAGGGCTCGTCGAGCTCCTCCATCAGCTTCAGTGCTTCTTCCTTCGGAAGGACAAAGCGCTCGATCAGGAGGTTTTCCTTGACGATCTTCTTCATTTCACCCTCGATCTGCTTTAAGATCTCGGGGGTGAAGGAGACCTCACTGTCAAAATCCTGGAAATAGCCCGTGTCGGTTGCAGGACCGATCGTCTGCTTCGTTGCGGGGAAGAGACGCTTGACCGCCTGTGCCATCACGTGCGCCGCGGTGTGACGGAAGATCTTCGCGCCGTCGGGATCTGCATAGGTCAGAAGGGTGACGTCAGCCTCGCCTTCAACGACGTGGCTGAGCTCGGTCAGCGTGCCGTTGACCGAAGCCGCGAGCACCTCGCGGGAGATGATCTCAAGGCTCTTTGCCGCCTCGTAGACCGTTACCGAGCCCTCTGCGTCATAAACGTGACCCGAGGAAAATTTGATTTTTGCCATATCTTAAACTCCTCTCGCGGCAGCTGCCGCTGAAAATTTTAACGAATAAAAAACGCCTCGCCTCGAAAGACGACCTGTCTTTCGGGGTGAGGACGATACGTCCGCACGGTTCCACCCGAGCGTTTTACTCATTTTTGGTATGCGGTTATATCCGTTTCCGTGATAGAGGAAAGAAACGGATCGCGGGCGGTACCATACAGTCGCTAAGTCTGCCTTTCACCAATGCGGCAGCTCTCTGTGCATAACGGGTCTATATGACGTGTTCCGCTTTTAACAGTATAACACAATTCTCTCGCGTTGTCAAGAGCTTTTTTGAAATGAGGGGACGAACGCAAAAGAGGAGCCGACTCATACGAATCGGCTCCTGTATCAAACCACGTTATGCGACAGGAATTTACCAAGGCAGAACTGAGCACGCCCTTATGAATTACTCGTGGGATCCGATACTTCAGTGCTTTGGGAAATGTTTGTGTTTGTGTTTGCGTTTGTGTTGGGATTGTCTACGTGGTGATACCGAAATTTATTTGTGTGTCTTATCACACAGATTGAGAATTTCTTTGCCCAGCTTCTCGGCGTATTTCATCGCGGTGTATGCGCCGCCTCGCGTCTCTGCCACGTTGACGATCACGAGATCGGACTGCTCGACTGCCCAGCGGTTTCTATACGTGATCGCAGATTTCGGGTGCACGCCGCTCACGCTGTCGGGAATGATGATGCTGTCGTAGTATGCCTCGTAGTATTCGAGATCGGCGACAGGGTAGGGAAGCACGAGCGTGAGATCGCTGTTGTCCTTGCCGACCGTCCTTTGGACGCGCTTGATGATCGATGCGGCGTATTCGTCAAACTCGCCGTTGCGTCCGATGAGGAAGGATACGTACGGCTTTGCCCGGATCAAATCGCGGATGATTTCCGGAAGCTGCTCATCTACTTGCCTATGGTTGTGCATCGCACGGTGCCCGAAGAAAGAGACCGTATAAATTTGCATCATTCAGCCTACTCTATACCTTGCTTGATTGTTTTAGTTAACATTTGTTGACTTTATTATACCATTGCTCACTAATATTGTCAAGTGCTTTCTGAAAAATACAGCATAATATTTTTTGAAAAGGTATAATATTAGTATCAAAGTATCTCGGAGAAGGGAGAATTACTGAATGAGCAAGGAAGTATCCTTTAAGAACCGAGATCGGTTTATTCAATTGGGAGTTGCTATCTCCACTTTGCGAAAGCTGCGTGGATTGTCGCAAGAAAAGTTAGCCGAAAAGGCGGGCATCAGTCGTTCGCTCGTTAGCACAATTGAAGCCCCCGGTATTGCCAACGGCTTTTCGCTCGAGGTCTTTTTCGACATTGCGGACGCACTCGAAATCGACCCCGCCGACCTCATCAATGCCTCGATGTTTCCCGATCAGATCATAGGGAAGAAAAAGTGAAAAATAGGGACTGAGTCAAACGACTCAGTCCTTGTTGATTTTTTATGCGGCTGTCAGCATCAGAAGGAGCTCGACCGCGAGCGCCGTGACGCACGACACGATCGCGACGAGGGTGAGGCCCTTGCCCTTGAAGGCGAAAATGCCGCCGACGAGCAGTCCAGCCGCCGCAGAGGCGACGTGGCCCGTCGCATAAAGCGCCGCGGGGAAGGTCATCGCGGTAAGCACCGCGTAGGGAATGTAGTATAGGAAGGATTTCAGAAAACGGTTTTTGATCTTTTTTTGCACCAAGGCAAAGGGGATCGCGCGGATGAGATAGGTCGAGCCTGCGAGTATCAGAAGATAGATCCAGAAGTCCTTCATTCTGACGCCTCCTCTCCACTTTCGTCCTTGATGGGAAAGACGATTGAGCCGAACACCGCCGCCGCAACGGCGCAGATACTGACCGAAAGCCCCGAGGGGATCTCCGACAGCACGGGGAGGTAATAAAAGAGCCCGTGCAGGAGCGCCGCGACGGCAACGACCGCGAGGATCGCCCGCGATTTGCGCGCATCGGGTGCGACGATCGCGAGGAACATACCGTAGATCGCGAGACAGAGCGCGTTCATTACGAGTGCGGGCAGGATATTACCAAGCACGCTTCCGAGAAGGGTCCCGAGCGTCCAGCCGATGTAGGGCGCTACTGACAGCCCGAGGAAAAATTTCGTGCTGACCTCTTTTTCCGCCGACGCAACCGCAAAGATCTCGTCGGTCATAAAAAAGCCGAGGAGCCAGCGCTTGATGCCGCGGAATGCGGGTTCTGCTTTCTGCGAGAGCGAGACCGACATAAAGGAATAGCGCACGTTGATCGTGAGCTGGGAGATCAGCATTTCGATATACTGTCCGGGAGAGATCATTACCCCGATGCCTGCGAGCTGACCCGCAGAGGTCAGGGTGGTCATCGAGATGAGCACTGCCTGCCACCAGTCAAAGCCGTAGGAGACCGCCATAATGCCGAAGGTGAAGGAGACCGAAAGATAGCCGAGCCCGATCGGGATGCCGCTCTTCAGTCCGCGCGTGAAGGAATTCATTTATATAAAGCCGTCCGTTTCCGAAAAGGTAGGCGGTATCACACACCGCCGTTTTAGCGTTGACTATTATAGCATAAGCGGCGCGAAAATGCAAGCCTTTTTTCACATTCTTGCGGGGGCTGAAAAAATAAACAGAGCGAAAGGGGAGGGAAAAACAATATTTATGCAATTTTGCAACGAAAATTTTCACGTAACTCTTGACAATTTGATAAAAAAGGTGTATACTAATGCTTAATCGTATGAATTTTCATTCATACAAATTTACTTGGAGGCTTTCACCATGAAACACTTTAGACTTCTGGCGCTTGCTCTCGCGCTCGTGCTTTCTCTCGGAATGCTCGTAGCCTGCAGCGCTCCCAACTACGCTGAAAACAACACCGAATTCGTCATCGGTGTTTCCGGTCCTCTGACCGGTGGCGCTGCAATGTACGGCGAGGCTGTTCGCAACTCCGCACAGATGGCTGTTGACGAGATCAACGCAGCAGGCGGTCTCAACGGCATTATGTTCAAGTTCGTTGCAACCGACGATATGCACGACCCCACCAAGGTCGCTACCAACTACTCCTCGATGTACGAGAGCGGTATGCAGATCTCCCTCGGTACCGTTACCACCGGCCCCGGCCTTGAGTTCAAGAACCTCTCGAAGGACGACAACGTCTTCTTCCTGACCCCCTCGGCTTCGGGCGACAAGATCCCCGAGTTCGACAACGGCTACCAGATGTGCTTTGCAGACGGTAACCAGGGTAAGGTTGCTGCTGAGTTCGTAAACGCAAACTATGCGGGACAGACCATCGGCGCATTCTACAAGGCAGACGAGGATTACTCGAAGGGCATCTACAAGCAGTTCACGGAGAACCTTGATCCTTCGGTCACCGTCGTTGCAACCAACTTCACCGATGCAAACGCGACCGACTTCTCCACGCAGATCAACACCCTGAAGACCTGCAAGTTCATCTTTATGCCTACCTACTACGATCCTGCATCCCTCTTTATGAAGCAGGCGAAGGACATCATCGCTCCCGATGCGGTTTACTACGGCTGTGACGGCTTCGACGGCATCGACAGCATCGAAGGCTTCGACATCAACGAGATCCCTCAGGCTGTTACTATGCTGTCGCACTTCAACTCGAAGGCTACCGACGGTAAGGCAAAGGAATACATCGACAAGTACACCACGAAGTATCCGGGTGCTCCCCTCAACCAGTTCGGTGCTTCGGCATACGACTGCGTATACGCGATCTACGGCGCAATGAAGGCTGCGATCGACGCGGGCGAGAAGATTCCCGTAACGATCAGCGCATCCGACCTTTGTGATATTCTGAAGGAGCAGTTTGCAAACGGCTACACCTACACGAACGGTGTTACCGGCGAATCCATCAAGTGGGAATCCACGGGTTACGTCAATAAGCAGGCGATCCAGTACGTGATCAAGGAAGCGAACGCTGCCGAGTAATCACGAGGGAAATTATCCCTTACAAATCAATTATTCGAACAGAATCACTGCATATACTGCCCGTCGCGGCAGTATATGCAGTTATGGTTTTTATGGAATCAGTGAAAAAACCGATTTTTCGCCATTTTCTGCTCGATAGTAAGGAAACATTATGGAACTTATTTTATCGACATTGATCAACGGCCTCAGCATCGGAGGCATCTATGCAATGATCGCCCTCGGTTATACGATGGTGTACGGCATTGCAAAGATGCTGAATTTCGCACACGGTGACGTTATTATGGTCGGCGGATATCTGATCTACGTTTTTATGGCTACGAAGAATCCGATTCTCGCTATCGCGCTTTCGGTGGTGGGTTGTGTCATTCTCGGTGTTACCATTGAAAAGGTGGCGTATAAGCCCCTGCGCGGTGCTTCTCCTTTGGCGGTTTTGATCACCGCGATCGGTATGAGCTACCTCCTGCAGAGCCTTGCGCAGATCATTTTCGGTTCGGCATCAAAGATGGTCACGGTGTATGATTTCGGCGCTGTTAAGCTTTGGGGGATCACCGTGCAGATCTCGTCTCTCGTCACCCTCGCCGTTACCGTTATCGTGATGGCCGTTCTGACGCTTTTCATCAAGTTCACACGACTCGGACGCGCGATGATCGCGGTATCCGAGGACAAGGGCGCGGCACAGCTGATGGGCATTAACGTCAATAAGATCATCACCGTGACCTTTGCGATCGGCTCGGCACTTGCGGCGCTTGCGGGACTTTTCTACCTGCTCAAGGCTCCCGTTATTTCGAGCACGCTCGGCGCAATGCCCGGCATCAAGGCATTCACGGCGGCAGTCATCGGCGGTATCGGCTCGATCCCCGGTGCTATGCTCGGCGGTATTCTTCTTGGTATGGTCGAATGTATCTCCTCGCAGATCCCCGTGATCGCTCCTTATACCGATGCCATTGAATTTGCGATCCTGATCGTGATCCTGCTCGTCAGACCGACAGGCTTCCTCGGTAAGAAACGGAGGGAAAAGGTATGATGAAAAAGATCAAATGGAATCATTATATCAATTATATCGTCATCGGAGCGCTGACTGCTGTGCTCGGTGTCATAACCCTGACGGGCGGACGCTTCGATAGCTCTTTGCTGTATCTGCTCGAAAAGATCGCGATCAGCATTATTCTCGCAGTGTCTCTGTCGCTCGTTGTCGGCTTCCTCGGTGAGCTGTCACTCGGTCACGCAGGCTTTATGTGTGTCGGTGCGTATCTCGGCGGTAAGGTGTCGGTCCTTCTTGAGCCTGCCCTCGGGACGGGTATCCTCAACTTCCTCATCTCGCTTTTGGTTGGCGCAGTGGTTGCGGCGATCTGCGGCGTCATCATCGGAATTCCCGCACTTCGTCTTAGAGGTGACTATCTTGCGATCGTTACGCTTGCGTTCGGTGAGATCGTGAAGTCTCTCTTCCGTAATACCTCTGAAGAGAGCTTCGGTGGTGCGCTTGGGTTGAGCACGCCCCGTTATGACAAGCGCTATCTCTTCATTTTTGCGTTTATCCTCGTTTTGATCACGCTTGCGATCGTACAGAATTTTATCCGCTCGAAGCACGGCAGAGCCGTCACGGCGATCCGCGACAATGAGATCGCGGCGCGCGCAACAGGCATCAACGTAACGAAGTATAAGCTGATTGCATTCACGCTCTCCGCTACCTTTGCAGGTATTGCGGGCGTGCTTTACAGCTTCAGCAACTACACCGTTCAGAGCGCAAAGTTCGGTTACAATTACTCGATCGAGATCCTCGTTATGGTCGTCCTCGGCGGTATGGGTAGCATCAACGGCTCGATCATCGCTGCGGCGCTGATCACCTTCCTGAACACCAAGCTTGCTACGATCCTTACGGGTGATCTTGCCGTGCTTCAGAATCTCCTTTATGCGCTGATCCTGATCGCGATCGTTATTTACAACAATGCTCCCGCTCTTAAGAACTTCCGCAGTAAGTATAATCTGAAGAACGGCATCGAAAAGCTCATCCGCCGCAAGCACGATCCCTCGCGGCCCAAGGATGACGCCGCCAAGTGGGACGTCGTGCCTACCAAGATCGAAATGAACGAGATCCTTTCGGTCGATATGAAGCCGCAGGAAACGGGCAGTGATAAGCCCGATAAATCACGGGGAGGAGAGAAATAATGGCAGAGTATATTCTTGAAACCAAAAATCTCGGCATCTCCTTCGGCGGTCTGAAAGCGGCGCAGGACGTCAATCTCCGCATTAAGAAGAATCAGATCTACGGTCTGATCGGACCGAACGGCGCGGGTAAAACGACCATCTTTAATCTTCTCACGGGCGTTTATAAGCCGACGACGGGCACGTTTTTGCTCGACGGTGAGGAGCTTTGCGGTCTCCCGCAGGATAAGATCAACCATAAGGGCATTGCGCGTACCTTCCAGAACATCCGACTCTTCAATAATATGACGGTCGTTCGTAACGTAATGGTCGGTCTGCACAACCAACCCGAATACAAATGCTCGGTTTGGGAGTCCTTCTTCCGCCTTCCGCATCATTTCCGCGTTGAAAAGGAAATGCGCGCGCGTGCAAAGGAGCTCCTTGCGATCTTCGGACTCGAGGAGGAAAGAAACAACCTCGCGTGCAATCTCCCCTACGGAAAACAGCGTAAGCTTGAGATCGCGCGTGCGCTCGCGACGAATCCAAAGCTGCTGCTCCTCGACGAGCCTGCCGCAGGTATGAACCCTCACGAGACCGAGGACCTCGAAAAAACCATTCGTTTTATTCGGGATCACTTTGATATGACGATCCTTCTGATCGAGCACGATATGAAATTCGTCGCGGGACTCTGTGATGAGGTCACGGTCCTCAATTTCGGTACAGTCCTTGCCGAGGGCGAAACGCGCGAGGCACTGAACGATCCCGAGGTCATCCGCGCATATATCGGAGGTTAAGCTATGGCATTACTTGAAGTAAATAACCTCGAGGTTTATTACGGCGTGATCTGCGCCTTGAAGGGAATCAGCTTCGAAGTCAACGAGGGCGAGATCGTCACCCTGATCGGTGCAAACGGCGCGGGAAAGACGACTACGATGCAGAGCGTCGTCGGTCTGATCCCGAAGCGAAGCGGCACGGTCACGTTTGACGGCAGAGACATCACACAGAGCCCCTGCCACAAGATCGTTCACTTCGGTATGACGCAGGTTCCCGAGGGACGGCGTATTTTCCAGGAGCTGACCGTTTATGAAAACCTTTTGATGGGCGCGTATGCGGTCAAGGATTCCTCGGGCTTCAAAAACGATCTTGAGGCGATCTACACGCGCTTCCCGCGTCTCGCGGAGCGTAAGAATCAGATTGCGGGTACGCTTTCGGGCGGTGAACAGCAGATGCTTGCGATGGGCCGTGCGATTATGAGTCATCCGAAGCTGCTGATGCTCGACGAGCCCTCAATGGGTCTCTCGCCCCTGCTCGTTGATCAGGTCTTTGAGATCATCAAGGACATCAACAGAGACGGGACCACAATCCTGCTCGTTGAGCAGAATGCGGGTAAGTCTCTCGCGATCTCCGACCGTGCATACGTGCTGGAAAACGGCAGCATCGTGATGACGGGTACGGGCAAGGAGCTGTCTGAGAGCGAGACCGTCCGCAAGGCATATCTCGGAGGCTGATCCGATACCGTGAAACGCTTGAGGCTGAATCCGACCGCGCTTATGGTGATCTCTATGGGCGTGTTCGGCACCATATCGGTATTCGTTCGCAGGATCGCGCTCCCCTCGGGAGAGATCGCGTTCTTCCGCGCTCTTCTCGCAACCGTTCTCGTCGGCGGCTTCCTTCTCGTTACGGGAAAAAGACCGACCGCGGGGAAGGGAAAGCGAACGATCCTGCTACTGCTCCTTTCGGGCTTCGCAATGGGGATCAACTGGATCCTCCTGTTTGAGGCATATAAGTACACGACGGTATCGTCCGCAACCCTTGCGTATTACTTCGCACCCGTCATCGTCACCGTGCTCTGCCCGATCTTCTTTCGGGAAAGACTATCCGGGATGCAGATCCTCTGCTTCACGATGTCGACGGTCGGACTTGTGCTGATCACGGGTGTTGGAGGAACGGGGGAAAACGATGTTGTCGGGATCCTGCTCGGACTTGCGGCGGCGTGCTTTTACGCAACGGTCGTTCTTCTCAATAAGTGCATCAAGGACGTAGAGGGCATCCACCGTACCTTCTTTCAGTTTCTTTCGGCGACCGTAACGCTTCTGCCATACGTGCTTTTCACGGGTGGCTTTCACCTTTCTGCTCTTGATGCGGGTGGGTGGGGAGCACTTTTCACGGTCGGGATCCTGCATACGGGTGTCACCTACTGTCTTTATTTTTCCGCACTGCGCGGACTTCCCGGACAGAATGCGGCGATCCTCAGCTATATTGATCCCCTCGTGGCGGTGCTGATCTCGGTCTTTTGGCTCGGGGAAGGCATCACTCCCCTCGAGATCGTTGGCGGCGTTATGATCCTCGGATTTTCGCTCCTCAACGAGCTTTCGATGAGAAGGCGTGTGCCGAAACAGTAAGCATAGAAAAAAGCCTTGTGAAGAAATTTCACAAGGCTTTTTGCTTGATCAGCACATCGGTATTTCGATTCCTTCGCCGTACTTGCCGTATTCAAAACTATATACGTTTCGTATTCCGACGATGTTGAGAAGGTCATCCCTCGAAATATCCGTCACCGTTGATTCTGTCATATCATACAGGATATAGGAATCATCATAATACCCGAGGTAATAATCCCGTTGGAGATGTTCACTATATTGCGGCTCCCAGTATCGCCAAACGGTTTTTATGACACCGTATAACTTGCCGTCAACCTTGGCGTACCACGCATACAGATTCAGGCATTTCAGATCCTTTCCCTCAGGATCGGTGTGCGGAGGGATCGGGGTCTGTTTTTCATATTCCTTGGCTTTTTCCGAGAGATATATGGAAATGTTTTCCATCTGTTCCATATCTTCCTTGGTGTAACGAACCTCGGAATAGGTTACCTCCTCGGTGAGCAGATCTATTGTGACCGTTTCTTCTGTTTGACATCCGTTGATATAGCGTCTGAAGACGACCGAAGTGCCGGGGTAATATGGATCACGGTATTGTGAGAACACCCCGTTTACAAATGGCTTGACGTAGGCTATCGCGGCCTTTGCTTTCTCTGTTGAGAAATTCAAGGTCCAGGGGGAGGGAACCTTATAACGGTCTCCCAACCATTCTTTATCTTCATCGATTTTGTGCTTGATTGCCGCAATAACAGTATCCTCGGAGTCTTCGAGAGTCACAACCGGATAGTTACGCGGAAGCCAATTGATATAAGACAGTGCTGTCCAGCTTCTTGTTTGCCATAAGCCTTCGTCAAATACGCCGTCGCTGAAGGCGATGATGCTTCCAAGGTCGGGTCTGTCTTGATAGTCTGCAAATACAGGAAGGTCAAACGCTTCCATTTGGCTTTTGGTTTGGTTTTTCAGGACGTAATTTTCTGCGCCGAGCTGGCCCATCGCTATTATGAGCGAATCATATACCGACATATCTACATAATATGAATTTCGGATCAGATAGAGAAAGTACTGTGGGACATTCTCGCCGTGTATCACCTCTAAGGTTTCCATCTGGATCAAACGGTACGCGGTCGGTTTAGAATCGGATATTACGTCAAGCTTGTAATAGAGATCAGGATGATTTTTTACAACTCTTGCTTTCACAGCAAAAATTCCTGTTGGAAATTCAAATGCGGGCGGAGCTTGCGATACCGCTCCGCCGAGCGAAGCAGACGACCCCACTATGAATTCTAAATTGCTTCCGTTTAACTTTTCGGGAGAAACCGTAGCATCAAATATGACAGGCGAACGGTTGGTATCATCCGGAGGTGTTACTACCCCCGGTTCATCCTTCCAGAGCCTCGGCATCGCGAAGACTGCGCTGACGATCAGGACGAGGCAAGCCGCGATCGTGCCGAAGCGAAGCCACACGTTTTTGTTAGTTTTCTTCTCCTTCTTTAAGTTTGTTTTGGCATAGACCTTGCCTTTGACGGAAGCAAGCACCTCGTCGGGCAGTTCGGGCGCGTCGAGCTCGTTGGAGAACTGATCGAGCTCCTGCGGCTTTGCTTCGTCGAATATTTCATTCAGTTTCTTCTTCATACCTCTTTACCTCCAAACAATTTTCGTAATTTGTTCAAGGCTCTGTGTGTGCGTGTATCCACGTTGGATGCGGTCAGCTTCAGCGCCTCCGCGATCTCCTTTGATGATTCACCGAAGTAATACTTCCTTATGATAATGCTTGTGTCGGGCTCTCCGAGTTTCTTGACCGCATCGAATACCTCGCGCCGCAGTTCATTTTCGACAAGCTCGCTACTGATCGAAACGTCATCAGCAATCTGAAGCAGGCGATCCGCATCGTCAAGCGAAGCATCGCGGTTCTGTCTCTCGCGCTTGCGCAAAACATCGATCGCGTTATTCCGCGCCAAAACGCAGAGGAAGGATTTTATGCTTGATAGCTTCGGGTCGTATTTGGGGAGATCTGTGTAGAACTCGCTGAAAACATCAGCCACACTGTCTTCAATATCGGATGAAACACAGGAAGACTCTGCAAGCTTGCCCTTGATAACGGCATAAACAAGACCTGCATACTGATTCATTAACTGTTCCATTCCGACGCTCGGGTCTTTATGTAAGAGTCGCAGTAGCTTGGCATCCTCCATTGTCTCACCCCCTCTTGAATCGATTCACTATTTTATGCGTATGAAAAAGAGAAATCTTACACTTTTCAGAAATCATTATAACATATTTTTGAGAAAAATGTGTGAACAGATATAATATGAACGAAAAGGCGACACCCGATGGTATCGCCTTTGGCATATTATTCAATAAAACCAAGGAGAAAAGTTCTCGGGAACGTCGAAGGGGAGGGTTTCCCATTCGGATATATCTTCTATATCTCCGATGCCCGCAATCTTTAAGCCCTCTCCGTTCAGGCTGAAATGACCGTAATCTTTAATGTGCAAGAATGTATCCATTTGATCACATTTCATTATAAACTTGCTGTAATCAATTCTTACCTCGTACTCTCCGGGGGCAGTTGGGATGCTATCAGCACGTGCGCCATTGACTGTAAAGATCAGATCTTCGACACTACTGAATATTGCTTCTTCTTCGCCCTCATTCAAGCCTCTAAAGTATAGATTGAGTGGTGCTTCGTCGGTCTTTTTGATATGGAGAGTGATTGACGTTTCATCAAAGCCTTTGTGCGTGATCGTTGCTCCTTCTCCTACGCACACATCACCTTCAAGGAAATATTTTTCTGCTGCTACATATCCCGGAAAATCAGGTTGAGGTGTATCGGGGGTATTTTTCATAAATAATCCGATTGCTCCAAGCGTTATAATCAAACAAAAGCACGCCGCAATAGCCGCCCGTTTTATCCACACGCGTCGCTTCGGTCTTTTTTTCTCTGCTAGCGCTTTTTTTATTCTAAAGTACCGTTCAAGAATATCCGGATCAAGCTCGGTTACGGCAGCTGTTAGATTTTCCTGTGTCATACTATAAAACCCTCACTTTCAAGTTTTTCTTTGAGTCCCTTTTTGACTATCTTAATCTCCCTTTTGGCAGTCGAGATACTGCATCCAAGCTCCGCGCAAATATTTGCAAAAGGTTCTGCAAAATAGTATCTGCTAACAAAGATATACATTTGTCTGTCGGGGAGAGAGCTGACGTAATTACTTATGATCTTACCAAGCTCTTTTGCTTCAATTTCGGCGCTCAGATCGCGGTCGTCTGCTATGAAATCTTCAAGCTCGGAAAGAGATACCGTAAATTCCGAAGCAACACGCTTTTGGCGGTTATTTTTTCTGAAGCGGTCTATTGCGGTTCTCCGCATGATTGCTCCGAGAAATGCTTGTAAAGCCACAGGTCTTGCCGGAGGAATCGCGTTCCAAGCACCGATATATGTATCGTTCAGGCATTCCTCGCTGTCGCTCATATCGTGAACAATGTTCATTGCAACAGAAAGCAAGTAATTCTTGTACTTGATATCGGTTTCTTTGAATGCCTGCTCATTACGTTGCCAATACAGGTCCACGATCTGCTCGTCGCTCATCGTATCTGCTTGTCTTGATTGAATGTCCATAGCACACCTCCTTCGTTGATGCTTGAGAGCGCCTTCATAAATAATAGTCGATATTTTTAGCAAAAAAGCTCACGCTTTTGAAAGCTTTTCGGGTTTCTTTATTATATCATATTTTTTGCGAGGTTGTGTGAAAATCGAAAAGGCGAGCGCAATTTGCGCTCGCCTTTTCAGCCTATAAAATACAGTAGTGTCACGCAACAGGATAGACGGTGTCAAATACCTTGCCGTATTCGCCGTACTCGCCCGTATAGATATACGTTGCTTCGTATTCACCGAGCCTTTCGAGCAAAGCATCACGGTCGATCGGTTTGCACACATTGGAGCCGTATTCAACGATGTAGTATGCATCGTCGTAGAAGAAATCAAGGCCTTCGGAAAAAAAGCACCAAGTTACTCTTACGATTCCAATAACACCCGCCTCCGTCTTTGCATACCACCCGAAAATGCCGTTGGTGGTGTTTCTTAACTTTATTTGATTATGAAAATGCGGAGCAGGAACAGATCCGGATTCAACAGCATCTTTTATAGAAGCAAAAGCAGAGGGAAGATCGGGCAGCTCACTCAAATCGCTTTCATCAAAGCGAGCTTTTGTAAAGGAATAGAGATCTTGGTCTCCACCATTCCACTCCTTACTTTTCACCCAGACCGCTTCATTTGTCGCAAAGCCGTTTATATATCTTTCGGCAGAGAACTGAACCTCGGGTGAAAGAGAAAGCTTCGAGCCCGACGAGGAGGGCACATAAATGCCGTTTTCAAAGGATAAAATTTTCGACAAGACATCTGCCGCTTCTCCGCTGATATCCTCCAGCAGGTGAACGTAAAAATCATTATACTCCTGCCGTGCGTCTTCCTCTGCTTCTTGCAGCGTATAGCTCTGATAATATTCCTCCCCACGAAGCTCAACCGTACCGGAGGTCTCTTCTGCCCATTTTTCCGTTGAATTCCATAGTCTCATATCAAAGCGATCACTCGAATCAAATGCCATTACTTTTTCGCCTAAGAAATAAAAGTGGGTATTTGCATAACCGAAAAGTACAAGCTCAAGCCGTTCGGCACATCCTTGCGTTCTATTATAAACGACCGAAATCTCATAGCCGTACTGCCCCATATCTATTATGACAAGCTTATCATAGATAGAATAATCTGTCATATAATCGACAGGAATCATATAATAAAACTCGTCTGTCATTTCTTGCCCTTTTAAGAGCGAAACGGTTTTCATTCGTAAAAGGCGAAATTCTGTTTGATTCCAATCATTAAAAAAGGTATAGGTATCGGGGAGTGCTTCAACAAACTGTGCAGTTACAGACAAGCCTGCTTGATTTCGTTCCCCCTGAGCGCCTTCGTCAGACCCGGTTGCTGCGATTCCGTAATACTGCGGTGCAGAGGAGGGAGCTTGAAGATTGACAATGGGAATAATCGGTGTAGTATTGCTTCCCGTCGTGTCGGGATTCGGAGGGCCTATCGGCTCATCCTTCCAGAGCCTCGGCATCGCGAAGACTGCGCTGACGATCAGGGCGAGGCAAGCCGCGATCGTGCCGAAGCGAAGCCAGATGCCGAGGGGCTTTTTGTGCTGCTGTCTGAGCCTATCCCTTTGTTCTACGTACTTTTCTACAAGGTCGGTGTCGAGATGATCGAGCCCCTCGTTCCAATCTTTTTTGTTCATATGAAATAACCCTCTCTTTCAAGCGTTTCCCTGAGCGCTCCCCTGATTGCGGCAAGCTCCTTGTTTACCGTGGACCTGCTCAAATGCAGGTCGCTTGCGATCGTGTCGATCGGATCAGCCGCGTAGTACCTGCTCATAAAGATGAATTGCCTGCGACTCGGAAGTGCACGAACAAAGTCACTGATGACACGTCCGAGTCTTTCGGTATCAAGCGCCGAATCGGTGTCACTGTCGTCCGCTATGAAATCCTCAAGCTCTGAGAGGGATACCGTCATTTCGGACCGAATCGCTTTCCTTTTGAGTCCTTGGTGATAGCGCTTGATCGCGGTTCGGCGCGCAATGACCGTAAGAAACGCCTTCAGCACGCGCGGTTTTGCGGGAGGGATCGCGTTCCAGGCACCGAGATAGGTGTCGTTCAGGCATTCCTCGCAGTCAAGTCGATTGCGTACGATGTTATACGCGATGGAAAACAAATACTTTTTGTACTTGAGATCGGTTTCCTCGATCGCTTTTCCGTCGCGTGCAAGGTAAAGCGCAATGATCCCGTCGTCGCTGAGCGGTTCTCTTGCCGCTCGATCTCCTTGAAGCTTCATAGCCGGCCTCCTTTCCGCATTTTTTGAAGGGCCCTTCATAAATAGTAGTACCGAAAAATTTGAAGATGTGTAATATCTTTGAGGGTTTTTCGTTTTTTTATTTCGATACGACGTCGATTCTGACGTCACCCGTGTCGGTTGTGATCTTACATTTTCCGCCCGTCGTCGTTTCGGGAACATTCACGTGGCCCGTATCGCTTTTCGCCATAAAGATCTTGTCGGAGAGAAGCGTGCCTGTTACGTCACCCGTGTCGGTCTCAATGAGGATCTCGGCGGCGTCACAGCCGTCAAGCCTCACGTCACCCGTGTCTCTTTCGATGGAGAAATTTTCGGAGGCGATCACGTTCTTCAGGGATAGATCTCCCGTGTCTCCGCTTGACAGAAGATTTTTGCACGTAATATCGGTCAAATTTACTTTGCCCGTAGATACGCTGACCTTAACGTCACCTGTGCAGGAAACGTCGGAAACCGTTACCTTGCCCGTTGAAACCGCAAGGTCAAGTGTTTCTGCGGAAATGCTTTCAATGCTGATACGCCCGGTACTCGTCTTGATTTTTACGGGTCCCGAGGAGGAGGCTGCGTTCTTTACGTCTCCCGTGCTTGTCGAAATATTGATGCCTTCAAACTTGAAATTCTCGGAGATCTCCACAAATCCTGTGTTTGCCTTGACCGAAAGCATACCGTAGTCACCCTGCGGAAGCGATACCGTTATCTTGGGCGTGCTGAAATTGATGCCGATATGCTCATACCATTTTCTTGTGTCATCGACCTCAATGACAAGGGTATCGTTTTTGACTGCGACCGAATGCTTTATGTTTTTCTCTTCGTGGCATACGACCGAGCATTTGGAATCCGCAGACGGAACAAATCTGATATCGGCAGTATTGGTCGTCACCGAGATCGCTTTGAAGGTCTCGCTGATCTCATAATCGTTTGTTTCGTATTTGACCGTTGATAATTTTGTGAAATCCCATTTGAGCATCGTCATCACACCTCCGAAAATCATACATCCGATCAATACAAGAGAAGCGGCTGTGATCAGCCATATTTTCACTGTTTTACGCATTATGCCTTCTCCTTCCCGACAAAACATTTTTTGATGCCTAAGGCGATCATCCCGGTAAGACGTGCAGAGCCCTTCGTTGCCGCGAGGCATCCGAAAAAGAGGAAAACAGAGAGCCCCGCACAGATGATCCCCGCACCGACCGTGGCAATCCCGGTGAGTACGTTAACGCCGATGGCAAAGCCTGTGCCTGATGCGATACCGCTGAGCGCACAGCCGACAAGTGCACCAAAGATCGCCCACAGGGAAGCGATGAGAGACCACAAGACGGCATATAGCGAAAGGATCACGGCAAACGCGGCGATTGCGAGTGAAAGCCATATGGGAGAGCCGAGCACGAGGAGAACGATCTCCCACGCCCTGAGCCTTCTTTTCGGCTTGATCTTTTCCTTTACGATCTTAGAGAGCGGTGTTTCCGCTATGAGCTGCTCTGCGACCTCGTCTGCGGAGCCGATCTCCGAAACGGCTTCCTCCTCTGTGAGTCCTTCCTCCATTCGGTCATCGATCATCTCGCCGTAAAAGACGAGGCGCTCCTCGATGTCCTCCTTCGGAAGTCCCGATAATTTCGCCTTAAGCAGGTCGAGAAATTCTTGCTTACGCATTGTCCGTGTCCTCCTTGGTTACAAATTGATAGATCGACATTACCTCGCGCCATTCATCCTTGAACTCCTCGATGCGCCTGAGTCCTGCCTTCGTAATGTGATAATATTTCCGAAGTCTGCCTCCGTGCTCGGAGGTGTGTACGGTCAGCATTTTGGAAAGCTCGAGACGTTTCAGAATGGTGTACAGGGTAGATTCCGACATTTCGATATACGGCTTCATATCCTTGATGATCTTGTAGCCGTAGGAATCCTCGTTTTTGATTGCCGCGAGCACACACACATCGAGTAGCCCGCGCTTTAATTGAATATCCATAGTATACTCCTCCTTACGTAATACATCATATCACGAGGTATTCTGTTTGTCAATAGTCTTACAAAAAGATTTTTATAATTTTTATAAAAACGATAAAAGAAACGGCAATCGCTTTTGCGCTACTGCCGTTGTTGGGACATTTAATTTTTCTTGATGTTAAGAAGGGTACACGAACCCTACTTTCGTCTGAGCAGAGCAGCACCGCAAACGGATATGAGAGCGAGCGCGGTGATTGATCCCATTCCGACAAAGCCGCTGCAGCCTACGCCGCTGTTTGAGTCATTGCCTACGCCGCTATTTGAGTCATTGTCTATGCCGCTGTTTGAGTCATTGTCTACACCGCTGTTTGAGTCATTGTCTATGCCGTCGTTTTCATAGTTTTCCTTATTATTTGGATCGTCTTTACCGTTCGAGCCCTCCAGCTTGGGAGTGAAAAGGCTATATACATTGGTGATCGGCGTTTTACCCTCGTCCAAATAGTAGCAGCCGCAGTCGGGGCAATACCAATAAGCACCGTGTCCGTAGCTTGTGACGGTAGCGGGGCTCTCGGGACTATAAACGAGCTTGTGGATATGCTCTGTCCTCATTGAGCTTTCAGTGCCGTAGTATTCGATATAGCACTCGCGCTCAGGCGCCCACATAGATTTATAGGACAGTATTTCTCCTGTCGGAGACCTAAAATAATATACGAAGTTTGCCGTGACCGCCGATTCCCAAACGATATCTAAATATCTGTCGTAGCGGTAAATTCGGAACTGATTGTTATCGTGATCGCCTCTTGCTAACGTATAAACGAAGCAAAAACCGTCTCCGTTCAGAAAGCTTATTTCCGCAAATGAGGCGTCCGCCTTTTCAAACGTTACCGATCTTATTTCGTTAAGCATAGCGTCAAGTAAAATAAATTTAGGTGCGCCGGCTGTCTTGTTTATACTGCAGTAGAGTATCATAGTGCCGTCGTCGTTTAATTGAACGTCTTGTATCACGGGGAATTGTCCCTTGTCGTAAACCAGCTCGTTTTCCGCCAACACCTCAAGTGTTTCCGCGTCTATTATGCTGATGCTCGTGTAAGACTGTCCGTTTCCTTTTATGACGGTGTTGCCGTACTGTAGGATCTTACCACCCGGCAGGTTAAAGCAGCGGTGTTCGAGTATATCCGCAAACTTGCCCGAATACGGCTTGACCTCTCCTGTTTTCTGATCGACGGTAATACGCTCGGAGCGCTTTGCGTAGGTCTCACTGAGACGGATGATTATACCATCAGACACTGTCAAAGCTTCATATGGGAAAAGTTCCTTTCCCGTTCCCTTATACTTGTCGTTGGTCCATCGCAGATTTCCGTCCTTGTCGATGCAAAACATAAGATATGACTTATTTGCTTCTCCGTTATCGTTGCAGAAGAATATATAAGAGCCGTCTGATGTCTCGCATACGGTAGCGAGTATATGGCTGTTTACGAACGGATTGTCGATTATCGTATGCTTTAGTACGTTTCCGTTGTAGTCAAGTCGCATGAATTCCAATTTTGCATCGCTCACGTAATTTTCCCAAAGCGTGGTTACAACGACAAAGCTGCCGTCACAGTTGAAGAAGTGGGCGTCGGCATTGTTTCTGTTATATTCAATGTGCGGAAGCTGTATCTCACTTACGGGCTTGAATAAATTATCGGCTGCGGTGGTAAGGATCACTGCCGCTATGCCGTTGCCCGAGGAGTCTCGCAGGGCGTTCTCGGGAATAATTATCTTATAGCCGTCCTTGTGAGCGTCGCCCTTAAAGGATATCTCAAGCTGATGATGAGGGTAGTTGGGAATAAGAACGGTCGCGTCGATAGGCTTCCCGCCAAGGTCTGTTATCTTGATATCGCCAAAGCTCTTTCCCTCGTATACGTATTCGTTGAAGCTTAAGGTTGTGATCTCGTTAAAGGCAAGGTCTTTTTCCTTTGTGGTGACCGTGGGCGGCTCTGTGTCCTTGACGAAGGACACGTCAAAGGTCAGATATTTGTCGTTGTGAACGTTGAAGTTATCCATTCTGATGCCCGTATAGCGTCCGTCGTGGGTGTCCGACGAGGGTGCGGAGTTAGGGCCTAAGACCGAGTCGCTCTTAAAGGAGGTGTATTCATCTTGCGCGTTTGTCGATAAAACGTAGTTATACCTTGGGTCTGACGAAAGCTCTTCGATAAAGGGATACGGAGATGATCTTTTGCCGGACTCATGACCGCTGTTCTTGTCGGGACGCGCGTCGAAGCCTTGATTATAGTTCATAAAGGACCTGCCGTCCTCATTAAGCCGCGCATCAACGTGCCAGACCACCGCTGAGGAGGTGTACTCTCTGTAGGCGACTATATAAAATTCGTCGAACAAGCCGTTATACTTGTCGGTAACTATGACGGCGCGCCCGCTTTCCTTTGTACCGTAAGGTGCTAAACGTATACTCTTGGTGTCTGAGGTAATAATGTCAACATTGTCGATCCAGCCAAGCAGCATTTTCGTGTATGGATTTATGGTTTGCAGATTGTTGGACATCAGATCGTTGGCACCCTGCAAGGTGAAGCTCACGCTTCCGTAAAGGTCGGGCATTCCCAAGGAGTGCATAAGCTCGTGGCAGATAGTGCCAAGCACCCAGTTGTCCTTTTCCTCTGCTCCGTTATACACCTGAACTATACTCGTGAGCTTAAGCCCGGCGATGTCTCCGACACCTCCGGAGGAGCTGTAGTTCACGCCGCTGTACCATGGGTCGTTTTGGTTACGCGAGTATTCTCCCGCAAAATGGTACGTTACGGCGTCTATTATTCCATCGCCGTTTCCGTCAAACTGAGAGAAGTCAACGCCCTGAGAGCGGTAATGCTCCGCCGCTTCAATAACCAGCTCAGCCTTTCTGTCGTCGTAATACGAGCGCTCATGCTTTGCGGTGTACCAATCAAAGACTCTACCGCTCAGGTTGAGCTTCCCGTAGGATTGCTCGCGGTAAAATTTTGTCACCGTCGTGTCCGCCCAAACTCCCTCAAAGGAGCCGCCGCTGAAATAGACCTTGTCGTAGTACTCGGCGGTAGCGAAGGGCTTGTCGTTTTTGAAGTCGGGAAATTCTATAAGAAATACCGCAATTTTACCGTCGCCGTGAGTTGGCAGGCTTCGCGGAAGAAATAGCTCGGGATGCTCCTCAACGGGCGTTCCTACCTCAAATGTTTGATTTTCTGCGAAAACCGACATTATAGGGCACGACGTAATGATAAGCATTACCGCTATAACGGCAAGAAGAATTTTTTTCACGGGAACACCTCAAATTTATAAATATTTTCATGTGTATAGTATATAAAATTTTTTTGCGTTTGTCAATGAAGTTCTCGTAATATCGGCGAAAAAATAAGCACCGCAATGCTTGTGTGTTCGTATATTCCGTTTACGTCGCCAATGGCAATGTTTACGAGAATTTGTATGAGTACGGTAGCGTGGTATGAGATTGCTGTTTCGATTGCAATTCTCATCGCTTCCACCATCGGTATCGGAGTTCTTTCCGCAAAGATCTACCGTGTAGGCGTTCTGCTTTACGGTATGCCCCCGAAGCTTTCGACGATTATAAAAACCGTGTTTAAGAAGCAGTAAAGCATAGCCCTCGTTCCAAAGCGGAGCGAGGGCATTTTTTATAAAATCAACAGGTACAAATCCGTCAAAACGCCTTGATTTATTCATATTTTTGTGATATAATAGCCATTGCTAAACTAACTAAATAGAAAAACGATTATTTGATATCCAAGGGGGTACTATACCCTTTTGTATATTCCTATCGTTAGAATTTGATAAAAATGCGAATTCCACTTGATAGGATATACAGAGATGTTTTTCTATGTAAGGTTAGTTTAGCGACTCGGAGTTTGCGTTTTTTGTGCGTGGCTTCGGTCACGCACTTTTTAATTATTCGGAGGACTTTGAAAGCAATGATACTTGAACTCAGAAACATTGACAAGTCCTTTGGCGAGAAAGAAGTCCTTAAGGGCGTATCTTTCACGGCAGAGGGTGGAAAAGCGTTCGGTCTGCTTGGCAGAAACGGCGCAGGTAAAACAACATCTATTCGTATTTTGATGAACGTATTTCCGGCGAATGGCGGCGAAGTGCTGATTGACGGAAAGCCTATTGATTACGATAAAATCGGCATCGGCTACCTCCCCGAAGAAAGAGGACTCTATCCGAAGAAGCTCATCATAGATCAGCTTGTGTATTTTGCGGAGCTGAAAGGTATGAGTGCAAAGGATGCTGTGAAAGCCGTTGACTATTGGCTTGGCAGACTCGGTATGACCGAATATCGCAACAAGCGCCTTGATACCTTGTCAAAAGGAAATCAGCAGAAAATTCAGCTTATTACTGCGCTTGCGCACGATCCCGATATCGTTATCCTCGACGAGCCCTTCTCAGGACTTGATCCCGTGAACGCAATGCTTCTCA
>JAFVXC010000013.1 GCA_017501345.1 Clostridia bacterium | reverse complement strand
GTTCACGGAGCACTACATAGAGGACGTTTGGAAGGTCGATCCGAAGACCGCAGCGAGAGGGCGGCACGTTCGTCTTGCGTGGTTTTCGCCTGATTGTAAGCACTTTTCAAGGGCGAAGGGCAAAGCGCTCGTCGATAAGAAGATCCGCGGGCTCGCGTGGGTCGTTCTTCGATGGGCGCACGACGTGAGACCCGACGTCATAATGCTTGAGAACGTTCCAGAGTTTGTAACGTGGGGACCCGTCCGAAAGGGTAAGCCTGTGAAGAAGAAGGCGGGTGAGACCTATCGAAAATGGCTGAAGCAGCTCCACGATCTCGGGTACGTGATCGAGACGCGGAAGATCTGCGCCGCCGACTTCGGTGCGCCGACGATCCGCACGCGATTCCACCTGGTCGCCCGGTGTGACGGCAGACCGATCGTCTTTCCTGAGCGTACGCACGCGCCGAGGGACAGTGAGGACGTAAAGAGCGGCAAATATCTGCCGTGGCGTTCGGCATCCGAGGTCATTGATTGGAGCCTGCCGTGCCCGTCGATCTTTGCGACGAAGCAGGAGATCAAGCGGGATTTCGGCATCGATGCTCGTCGTCCCTTGAAGGAGAACACGCTTCGGCGCATCGCGCGAGGGCTCGACAAGTTTGTCATTAAGAGCGCAGAGCCGTTCATCGTTCCCGTGGGTTATGGCGAGAACAAGGGACAGAAGCCTCGCGTGCACGACCCGAAGGAGCCGCTTTCGACGGTGGTTTCATCGACAAAACAGTATGTTTGCGATCCCGTTATAACGCCGTACGTTATTTCCAACAACACGAACAACGCGCCGCACAGTGTCGAGGATCCTGCACCGACGATCACGACGGGAAACCGTAATTTCCTCGTCGCTCCGCATCTGATCCAATACCACACAGAGCAGAGCGACAAAGAGGTGCGCGGACAGGCACTTGATCAGCCGATCTGTACGGTCGATGCCGCGAACCGTTACGGTGTGAGCGCGGCGTATCTTGTGCAGTATTTCAGCGGAGATCATTCTCACACGGTAAAGAAGCCGCTCGCCACCATTACGACGAGGGACAGAGAGGGTATCACCCTCGCCCATCTTGCACACTTCAAGGGGCAGGACAAAGGGCAATCACCGCTTGATCCTCTTATGACCGTGACGGCGCGGGATGGGCAATTTGCCAACGTCGGCACAATGCTCGTAAAGTGGGACGGTCAGACCGATCTCGGAAAGTGGGGAGAGGTGCGAAAGATGCTGAACACCTACTGTGGGTACAGCATCGCGGATGACGAGATCCTGCTCCTCTCTATCCGAGGAATATGGTATTTCATATCCGACATCGGACTGCGGATGCTCACGCCGCGCGAGCTGTACGACGCGATGGGCTTCCCGCACGACTACATCATTGACCGCGACGTCCACGGGAACGCGATCAACCGAGGCGACCAGGTTGCCCGCTGCGGTAACGCTGTCTGCCCTGCGGTCGCGGAGGCACTCGTGAGAGCAAATCTGCCGGAGTGCTGTACCCACAAGCTCGGCAGTATGGAAGAGCTGCATTATGCGATGACGTCGTAGGGAGATGAACGCGATGCTTATGAAAATGGACTACAACAACTTTGTGCGTCTCGTCTACGAGACGCTCGGGGAGCGCGAGGATCTGAACACCTATGCGATCGCGGTCGGCTTCGATCTTCTGACCGCATATCTGCGGCGCTTTGCGGAGATCGCGATCGAATGGAACGATGCGGAGCTTCTTGGGCTCTGCAAGAATCTATTTATTATCAAGGAATCCCCCGAGAGGGACTCGCAACCAAACACGAACCATTCAGCGGGAGCTGAGGGAATATAACGAAAGGAGCCAAAGAAATGGCAAAAATCACTCTTAACGAGATCACGGGCGGCGCTCTGCAGGAGCAGTTCGCAAAGGCATTTAACAAGGTGCTCGAAAACCTCGCCGACCCGAACACATCCTACAAGGACACGCGCAAGATCACGATCACGCTGACCTTCAAGCAGAACGAGCGCAGGGACGACGTGGTCTGTGAAGTGCTCGTTTCCGAGAAGCTCGCGGTGCAGTCGCCCACGAGAACCGCCTTTGCAGTCGGGAAGAATCTCAAAACGGGCGAGCTTTACGCCGAGGAATACGGCAGAAATCAAATGTCGATGGACTTCGACCTTGATACCGAAACCGGTGAAGTCATCGAGGAACCGCCTGCGAGGGTTCTGAACCTTCGCCACTGCAACTAAAGAAAGGAATTTAAGAAAATGAACGCAGAAAAAGAAGCACTTCAGTACGTCGTGGGCCTTGCCGCGCCCATCGTTCGAGAGATTGGCGGCGAAATGTATTCGGACAAGCCGCTTCACCGCGTGAAGCACAACCCGAAAGCCGAGCCGATCATTCTCTCCACCCTGACGAGTCTTGTCGAATACATCCGCGCCGGCGTGGATCGTGTGGCAGGGCAGACACTTTTCGTTCACGTCGAGAGCCCGACGAGGGTCTCGGTGTTCTCGAAACTCGACGAGGATCGGGAGCGCGAAACGCTTGCGGTAGTGACTGCGCAGGTTCCGTCCTTCGAATTCAATCAGTTTATGGACCACGAGCGGTTTTGCATCGCGCTTCAATCGAAATTCGTTGATGTCTACGATCGCCCGCTGCTCCTCAAATTCGCAGGAACGGTCGAATCGGGCAGCGTTGCCGAGTACGGCGACGACGGCATCACGCAGAAGGCTACCGTGAAAACGGGTATCGCATCGAAGGATGCTTGCATCGTGCCGAACCCCGTGAACCTCGTGCCATTCCGCACCTTCATCGAGGTCGAGCAGCCCTTGTCTCGCTTCATCTTCCGTATGAAGCAGGACCGCAGCGGAGAGATCTCGTGTGCGCTGTTCGAAGCCGACGGCGGCGCTTGGAAGACGGGACCGCTTTCTGACATCAAGGCATTCCTCGAGGAAGCGCTTGAGGGCGTCGAGGATCTGATCGTGATTTCGTGAGACAGGGCGAACGAAATAATCGCTACCTCTCCTCCGAGACTGCCGAGCAGGAGGCTCTGGTCGTGATTTCGTAAACTCAAAACTATCTGACGGGTGCTTCGGTGCCCGTCGGAAAAACGGAGGTGCACTTTGTCGTTTTTATTGTTGTATGCCGATCTTTTTCTTGCCGTCGCGATCCTGATCGGTGTGATGCTGATGAGCGTCGGATCTACAAAACATAACTTCGGGCTTGAGCTTTCGGGCATCGTGATCACCGTGATCTGCTGCCTTTGGGCGTATTGCTTATTCGGGGGGTGAAGGAATGTCAAGACTGATCAAAGAAGACCCTCTCGCGGTCTGTCCGTTTTTTGGTGGGTACAACGATCACGCGATCGTGTGCGACAGCGGGGAGGGGACTATTATCACCCGCACTTTCTTTGAGCAATCCGACTGCAAGGAGTTCCGCGAGGACTTCTGCCGATGCCAAAAGCAGGGGCGCGGAGGGGCTCTCTTTGCATACCCTGCGTGCCCTTATTACTTGCTACTACTTGAGGAGCGGGAGCGACGGAATTTTGAATAGTTTGAATACCCATATAAAAAAAGAGCAGACCGCGAAAGTCTGCTCTTAAATTTTATTTGGCCTCTCGTTCCATAGTTTCGCGTATGGCTCGAATAATAAACGCGTTCAGGCTTTCGCCGTTCTTCGCGGCGTGTGATCTCAGCTTGTCCTTTTCGCCTTTGGGGAGCATAAGACCGACTCGGTCATATTTTTCTTTATTGAAAGCGTTCTGATAGGCGATTTGATTAAATTCTTTTTCGTCCATTGTTGCACCTCAAAAAACAGCTTCTCGTTCAACATACTGCCTGACGTCTTCCTCGGTTTCGCAGATGTCCTTTGACACGTTGAAGGTTACCGAGAGCGCGCCTGATCTCAAAACGACAGACCAACTTTTTGTATTTTCCCTTACTTCGTATTTTTTCTCATTTTTCTCGATGATCATTTTTAGCTCCTTTCGTATTGACAAATAATCAATTCTGTGATACAATAGGACTTACGGGAGGGGCTTTCGCCCCATCCCTGCCTTGAAAGCCTTACTTGCTTTCGGGGTCTGCCTTGCTCGGCTTAGGCTTTTTCAATGTAATCGTAATCCGAACACTTTCGACGGCGTCTTGATTATCGATTGCATCTGCCAAGTCTTGCAGGGCTTTTTTGATTTCGTCCATATTTCTTACCTCCTTTCTGTATATATTATAACACATATTTAGTAATATGTCAAGAGGTTTTGCAAAAGTTTTTTTGTAAAAAACGCAATTATTTTGCACAAATATTCGCGCTCGGTTTTGTGCATTCCTCCAAAGATTTTCGAAAGCGCCGAAAGTGATTTGACTTTCGCAAACCCGAAATAGTAGAATATATATGCGAAGCATCCATTTTTCAAATGGGTGCTTTTTTCTTTTTTAATTTTTGGGCGAAGGGGGGGCGAAATGGGACGTGGAAGACAGGCTTTCGATTGCGATAAAGCAGAATTTGAAGAGCTGTGCAGACAGCGGAACACCGAGGAGGACATCGCGGACTATTTCGGCATATCTGTTCTGACTCTTCAGCGATGGTGTAAGCGGACGTATAAGAAGACCTTTGAGGAGATCTACCGAACCTTCAAGACGAGAGGGCGCGTGAGCCTTCGTCGGTGGATGTGGAAGTCCGCCGAGGAGGGAAGCGTCACGATGCAGATCTACCTCTCGAAGAACGAGCTCGGAATGTCGGACAAGAACCCCGACACCTCCTACGATGCTGCACTGAATAAGCTTGACCACATCCTCGCGGGCATCGATAAGCAGGCAAGCGAGGTCGTTACGGTCGATTTGCCGAGGGAGGATGTGGATGTCACTGAAGCTCAGCCGTAAGCAAGCGGAATTTTGGACGCAGGCGAATCACCGATGGAATATCAAATGCGGGGCGACGCGATCGGGGAAGACCTACCTCGATTATTACGTGATCCCCCGCAGGATCAGAGAGCGGAGCGGTCAGGACGGGCTCGTTGTGATCCTCGGGAACACGAGGTCGTCAATTCAAAGAAATATCGTCGAGCCGCTCCAAAAAATTTGGACGCCTGCGCTTGTGTCGGACATCAAATCCGACAACACGATCAGGATCTTCGGGGAAACCGCGTACTGTCTCGGCGCAGACAAGGTCAGTCAGGTTGACGTGATTCGAGGATCTTCGATCAAATACTGCTACGGAGACGAACTCGTCACGTGGCACCCCGAGATGCTTGAGATGCTGAAATCCCGTCTCGACAAGCCCTATTCGATCTTTGACGGCACGTGCAACCCTGACGCGCCCGGGCATTGGGCAAAAAAATTTATTGATTCGGATGCCGATATTTACTATCAGCAATACACGATATTCGACAACCCCTTTCTCGCAAAAACGACGCGGGACGAGCTTCTTAAGGAGCATAAGGGGATCTACTATCAGCGAAACATCCTCGGGCTGTGGGTACGTGCAGAGGGCGCGATCTATCGAGAGTTTTCTGACCACGAGGATGAATTTTACATCACGGCGGAGGAAGTTCCGAGAGGGCTCGGATATATCTGCGTCGGGCAGGACTTCGGCGGGAACAGGTCAAAGCACACGTTCTGCGCGACCGCGATATCACGCGACGGTCGGCATCTGTACGTCCTGAAGAGCGACGAGCACGATGCGAAGGGTACGTCGGTATCTTTCATCCTGAAGAAGCTCGACGAGTTCTGCGAAAGCATCGAGCGGCGATACGGTCGCGTGGACTTCGTCTTTGCGGACTCCGCAGAGCAGGCGATCATAAACAGTGAGATCCAAAGCACGCGGTGGAACGTACGAAACAGCGTGAAGCGCGAGATCAAGGACCGCATACGTGCGACCGATCTGATGCTCTCGGGGCGAAGGATCCATATCGTGAAGAGTGAGAACGAGTCCCTCATAAACGCTTTGCGCGCGGCGGTGTGGGACGAAAAAGCGCCGACGGATACGCGGCTCGACAAGCCCGGGGAAACGAATGTCTGCCCCCTCGATGCCTTTGAGTATTCGTGGGAGATGTGGCTGAATCAGTTAACGTCGTATCGGTGAGAGGAGAGGGAATGAATTACCAGACGAATGTGAATATGCGCGGTGGATTTTTTCGCCACATCGGCGCTGCGGTTTCGAAGCTCTTTCGAAAGAAAGCGGTCGAGCCGCGAGAGGAGCAGAAGGGCGAGGAATTTTCAGAAGAGGTCTACCGTCTCGGCGCAAAGGTAAATTACACCGAAATTTTTGCGAACAGGCTTACGAATTACGCGCTTTACGGCGGTACGGTGAGCTGTGACGACGAGGAGATCGGCAAGTGCCTCAAGCGGCTGATGAAGAAATCCCGCAAGGCGGTGATCTGGTCTCTCGTCGTCGGACGCGTGTACCTCGTTCCGTACACGGTCGGAAACGAGATCTACACCGACATCATTCCGCAGTCGCGCTCGATCGTGACGCGGCGGAGAGGGGATGACGTTCTCGGGTTTGCTTGTATGGCGGATCTCCGCGTTGTGAATAACAAAAAATACGCGCGGTGGACGCTCTACGATTACGACGACAAGCGCAAGGCCTTTTCGATCGAGAATAAGGCAACCGCCTTTTTACAGGGCACGGAGGTGCCTCTCGGCGTCGTTGAGGAGTGGGAGGACATTCTGCCCTATATGGAGATCACGGGCGTAGAAAAGCCTCTGTTCGGCATTGTGGACTCACCGAAGGATAACCGATCGACCGACTCAATCGAGGGCGCACCGATCACATTCGGATGCGGCGGGACGATCCTTGAGCTTCTGAAGAACATCAAGGAATTCGAGGAGGAATTCGACAAGAAGATCTCACGCCTCGGTGTAGACAAGGCGATGCTCTCGCAGGACGCGTGGGGAGCACTCGACAAGTATGTGATGCCCTTCAATAACTCGTTTCCGGGAAGCACATCCCTCTTCGAGGTCTTTTCTCCTGACATCCGCGACCAGGCTTACATCAACCGATCGCTTTCGGTGGAGGGCAGGCTCGAGAAGCAGGTGGGTACCTCGAACGGCATCCTTACACCTGCCGACACGAGTATGGCGACCGCGACGCAGGTGCGACGTGCGATGTTCGATACGACGGCGATGGTCGATGCGATCAGGGAAACTTTCGAGGGCGCTGTGAAGGATGTTTGCGACGCGTATGCCGTCTATCTGTCCTTGATGTCGAAGCCGTTTAACAGCGGGTACACCGTGACTGCCTCGTGGTCAAATGCGTACATTGAGGACGATATGGAGCGTTTCCAAAAGATACAGCAGGCACATAGCGCAGGCATTGTGTCAGATATCGAATATCGCCGCGAGATCTACCCGAACGAGAGCCCCGAGGAGGCGCAGAAGGCGCTTGACGAGATCGCGGCAGACCGCCCCGATCCGATCAAGTATATGGCAGGCTTTGACGGAGGAGACGGTATCGGAGGGGGAACCGCGCGACCGGATGAGGCGGATGAAGAATGAGTAAGAAATACTCATACGCAAAGGCGAAGCTTCCCGATTGGGACAAGGTCGCCGTCGCGGATCTTCGCGTAGAGATGAAGGCGTATGTGCTCGAATCCGTCTTGCGGAAGCGTAAGGAGTCAACTGTGTTCGATCACGTCCGGAAGCTGATCGATGAATTTGCAGAGGAATTTGACGATAGTGAAAAGCCTCTTGCCGATTCATATAGAGAGGAGCTTGCATCGTACGCGAAGGATCTTTACGATATGACTCGACAAAAGATCGGGTCGATGACTCCGGCAATGTTCGCAGCAGCACTTGCCTCTCCCGATACCGTTAGCGTACACATGAGAGAGGAAATCGGTAAGGCGGCCGCTTTTGATGTCACCGTATCAGATAGAACCGCGAAACAATTTGCAAAGCGAATTGAAATCGCAGGATCGGTTGACGTGTCGTACAGCAGAGCGACACCGGGTGACACCTATTACAGGGAGATACACAAAGAGGTGAAGCGCTTTTTGGAGCACGACTTCCCGGAATATTCCAAAAGCAAGGACTACCAAATCCGCGTGAACCCGCGCAACGTTGCAGAGGCAAACGTGCGATTTCGAAAATATCAGGAGCAGAAGGCTTCTCTGATCGCCGACGGAGTGCGATTTGTTTATGTTCCGTCGCATAGCAACTGTTCGGAACGATGTCAGCCGTTTCAGGGACGGCTTTACAGCCTCGACGGAACAAAGGGAACGCACGACGGAAGATCCTTCATACCGATCGAAGATGCGTCCGAAAAGGTGACGGTTACGTCGAAGAAGACCAGAAGGACGTATCCTGCAGGACTGTTCTCGTACAACTGCCGCCATCGCCTTGAACGGTACCGAGACGGACAGAACATCGAGCAGATCCCGAAGGAGGTCATCGAGAAGCAAAGAGCGCTCGAGGCAGAGCAGAGGCACATGGAGCGCGAGATCCGCCTCCTGAAGGAGCAGGAGCTCCTATATAGGACCGTGAATAAGGTCAGCCCGAATGCGGATCTCTTAAAGACCGCGCGGGAAGCGAAGGCAAAGGCGCAGGCGCTTACGAAGCGCTACGAGGTCTTCAGCGACAAGCACAAGATCCCCTTCTACCGTGAGCGCGTTCGCGTGGTTCAAGGGGAAGATATTTACAGGAGAACCCGGGGTAAAAACGACCCCGTTCTTGAAAAAATCTAAATTTTGCAGGGGATGCGACCCCCGAAACCAAAGCGTAGCACAAGGAGGAACACCAAATGAAGAGAGACGACATCAGAAACATTCTTAACAATGCAGATCTTGACCTTGAGGCGAAGATCGACGCCGTGCTCAATATGCGAGGTTCGGAGCTTGGTGAGCTGGAGAACGCTCGATCGACAATCAGGGAGTTGGAGGCCGCTCGATCGCAGATCGATGCGCTGACGAAACAAAACGGAGAGCTGCAGGGAACCGTGGATTCTCATAAGGACTACGACGATATGAAAAATGAGCTTTCAATTCTTCGTACCGAAAAGAGTGACCGCGAGATGACGGATCGCTTCACTGCCGTCGTCGGAACGAATAAGTTCAAAAACACCTTCACATCCGACGGGGTGAAGAAGGCGTTTGTCGACGCGGTGGCTCTGGAGGAAAACCAGGGCAAGACCGACGAGGAGATCTACAAAGCCATTTCGGAGGGTAAGGAATCCGAATGGTACGAATCTCCCTACCGCGTAAGCATGACACCCTCCGCCGGCAGGGTGGATGTGCCTACGTCGGAAGATGCGTATTTCGAAGAGAAGTACGGAAAAAATCCATTTTTCAAAAAAATATAATCACTAAGGAGAATTAAAATGGCTCTCATTATTCCTGCAACTACCGGTCTCAATGTTGATGCGAAGTACGCCTCTATCTTTGAGCCTAACCTCTATCATAACACTTGGCTGATCCCCGGCATCACCTGCACGGACAAATACAAGGAAGTCGGAGCGGGTCAGATCTACGTACATAAGTTCAAGGGCGCGACCGAGACCGAGCCCGGAACCCCCGGCAGAGATTTCATTCATAACAACGCATCGGACGAGCTGATTCAGATCTCTCTGAACAACAACTTCATGGAGTCCGATAAGGTTTACCGCGTCGCGCTTAATTCGATCACGGCAAACGTAGCAGACGAGATGCTTTCGAACGTTGTCGCAAAGATTCAGGGCGGCTATAATCAGTCCGCTCTTGCCTGCCTTGTTACGGAAGGATCTCAGACGTCCGGTTCCGCACTCACTGCTGCAACCGTAAAGAAGGAGCTTCTTGCGGCTCGCACTGCGCTCGTCAAGAAGAAGGGCAGAGCAAACGTCGTCCTTTGTTCCCCGGATACTTACGGCATCATTCTTGAAGCCGCCGGTGATAAGTTCACGCCCTCTTTCAACGAGCGCCTTAACAACGACGCGCAGGTCGGTCGTTGGCTTGGAATGACCTTTATCGAGGTCTCCGGTCTTTCCGCAACCTCGGCAAAGTACAACAACAACGGCGGCACCTCTAAGACCGCAGCCTTCTCCGGAATCGATTTTATCATGTATAACTACGAGGCGTTTTCCGTTGTCGGAAACCTTGAAGTATTCCGCATCGTTGACGGAGGAAAGGACTTCAACGGATCTGTCGCGCAGGGCGAGCTGAACGTCGGCTATCGCGTAACGAATGCCGATCTGGTATCGGTCAGAAAGACCGCGTAAACCATCCGCAGAAAGGAGCTCCCGGAATGATTTCGGATAACTACATGAAATACGATACGCGAAAGCACCGCTACGTGCTCACGAACGACTATGTACGTGAGGTGATGAACGTGGAGCTTTCCGACGTCCTGAATACCTCCGGGAGCGTTGCTGACACAGCCAATATGCCCGAGATCATCCTCAATCGCGTGTCTGCGCTGATCTATGGGTACATCTACCATAGCTCCGCCTATACGAACAGGCAGGAGCGAGAGCTTGCCCTGAACGACGCGCATCGGCCGCACCTGCAGGACGCGATGGCGGAGCAGCTCACTTACATCCTCAATAATGGGGATGTAAGTGCGTTCTCGGGCGTAAACGCCGTGAACGGTCTTACCATCGATCCGATCCGAATGCGCCAGGCAGAGATCGCGCCGCTTGCGAGGGACATCATCGAATCGAGAAGGCTCGTCTCGCGTGGGATAGAGTGGGGAATGCGCGACATTGCACCGACCTACGAGGAGGACGGATACTGATGTATGATTTTTTGAACCACCGATCGAAGGACGTTTACACCGGGCTTTACTTCGAGAATGAGCCGACGATCCCGATGAAGGAATCCGGAAGGTCGTTTCGGTACTCTCTCGCAGGGGAAGAGACCGAGCGGAACGAGAACGTATATACCAACGTGGAATACAGCTCATCGACAGCTGTTATCGAGACTGTGAAAGCTCTTCCATGGAAGCCTGAGACGTACGTCGTACGCGGCTCGGAGCTTTGGAGGATCATAGACATTGCGGAACGTGTCAACGAATCGCAGGTTTGTGCGATGGTCCGCAGACCTCTTACGGTGTACATCCTTTCAATCGTCAAGTGTAATAATCCCGTGGGGGTAAACAGAGTATGAACGACGCAGAGTTCACGAAGTTTTCAGGGTCGATTCTTCGAGTGATAAGAAAAAACACTCCAAAAAAAACGGGTAATTTGCGAAAACATGCTACAAGAATTATCCCGAAAGGTGCTGGACGATTTGAAATTGTTGTAGAGGAAAGAATCGCGCCATACTTCAAGTACATAAACGGAACAGAAGAACACAAGGGAAGCCATCACGGATATTTCGACAGAGCCGTGAAGCAAGCAGTAAAAACGGTTGCGAAAAAATACGGAGGTCGTGTAGAAGGTGTTTGATCTTGAAAAACTGAAGGACCATTATGAAGCCGCACTCGGCTATCCGCTGAAGCGGAATTTCAGTGAGCTGTGCGAAGCGTATCGCGAGGGAAACGATATCGTATTCCCGATCGGCGGAATCTTCGTTGTGAATCCGATTCAGATCACGGCGGTGAAGGAGCCCTTTATCGGGATTCTCTCCGCAGAACTCACTGTTTTTGCTGTGCCGCAACGGGTAGACGAAGCAGAGGCACATCTCAATGACGTTGCCGTCGAAATGAGCGGTTCTTCCTTCTTCGTCGAGGAGGATGGGAAACGTTACGCGGTCACGTATTCCTGTCAGACCTGCACGGTCGGAGAGAAGAGCGACATCGGCTGGGCTCATGGCGTGGTCTTCCCGATCACGCAGATGATCTCCTATTCGATCATTGAAAACGGACTCCCTGCGTCCGACGTTTCGCTTGAGATTGACGGGCACATTGTTCCTTTCCTCTCTCTTCAGGAGACCAAGACGCACACCTCGTCGGTTTACCCGGACGAGAACGGAAGAGGAACGACCGCGAGTGAGATGTCCGCATACGGCATTGACTTTACAGTCCCGAATCTGACTAACGATCTTCTTTCTGAGATCTTCAACGAGCACCTCGGAAACGACCGAGGAAACCGCGTGCTTTGCGCGGGACTAACGAAGGCGGGAGTGTGTACATATCGCCTTATGGCGATCATGGCGGTCGGAGACAGCGTACAGCCGCCTACGAATGTGGGACTGAACGTGTCGCTCGCAGAGGTTGCAGAGATCGCCGCGATCTTCAACGATCTTTGGAGGATGCAGGATGTCGAAGGTAGCGTCGCGCGTTTCGGCGATCTCGATATCAGCGATCTGCCCGAGAACGCCGTCGTGTTTTGGGGAGACGGATCCGCAGAGAAGAATCCCGCGCATCCTCACTTTTATACGGACGGAAAAGAGGTCCACACGGTCCTCGTATTCGATCTCGATGGTGACGGATACGTAAACCCGAGGGCACGAAAAAAACTATACGGAGCGAGGCTTTATTTCGAAGAGGTCCGAACGTCTGACCTTGAGGAGGATAAATACTATTTAAGGTCGAGGACCTATGAAGGCATTATGAAGCACGACGGCCGCATCTGCGTTGTCCTGAACGGTGAAGGTAACCAAAAGCTTTATTATCCGATCGATACCACGATCGATGATAGAGGGACACTCGGTATCAGAAAAGGCTATACCTTTGTTTGCCCCTTCAAGGAGATTATCAGCGTATATGACGGCGCGATCGGCATCACCTATAAGCGAAGAGACGTGGAGGTGCTGTAATGGCAAACGTTGAATACAGAGTGATCATCGAGAACGCCACGGACGGAGGAGAGGGGGATGCGCCCGTATCCTTTCCCGGGGGAGAACGGCCCGATAACACGCCGACACCCGAAAAGGCAAAGAAGAAACAGGACAAGGGTGCGCTCGCGCTCGGTCTTGTTGCTGTGAATCAGATCACTCCTTACATTACGCAGGCAGTTAACTTTGGTATCAGTCAGATTTCTATGACTACAGGAAGTGACGAGCTTCAGCGAAAAGCACAGGCTGTGTCCGGCGTCGTCGGAGGCTTATCCGGAATCGGTATGGCAGCTATTACAGGCGGTCTGCCTGCAGCGGCTATTGCGGCCGGTATGACGGCGCTTCAGTCGATCATATCGGTTCAGCAGAACCTCGCAACGATTGCGAATCAGAGGCGCATCGAGGATGAGAACATCGCCCTCAAGAGGTCGAGAGCGGGACTATCCGTGAATCGGTCAAGAACGGGAGGCATTGCGTGAGAATCGAAATCGGTGGAGTGGATTACTCCAAATACCTATCTCTCCCGGTAACGACGCAAAGAACGCTGAACGAGGAGCTTGATACTGCGATCGTTCAGCTGGTGCATATGCGTGACAAGACACCCATAAAACCCTTTGCGTCCGCGGTTTTCGAGGAAGACGGAGAGATCACGCACTACTTTGTCGCAGTTGACAACGTAAAGGAGATATTCGGCAGAAAACGATATAACCACGAGCTCACCCTGATCGAAGAGACGAAGATCTCGGAGCGCATCATCTGCGAGGCGAAGACGTTTACACAGCCGCTTGTGAAGAATTACGCGGACGGAAAGACGCTGGCGACATACACAAAATTTGATTTTGACCAAGCTAAAATCTTGGGAGCGGGAGTCGTTCCAAATGATCTTTTGTTTTCCCCTATACCGTACACGGGCTCATTGACGATACCGATGAACGGGGTATACTCGCCTGACGAGGGAAGCTGTGAGGTCCTCGGGTTTATATTGATACCCGATTATCTTCATGGAATTGTACAAGTGCTTTATGCAGATTTTCTCGGCGCATCCTCGGAAGAGGTTTTATATGAAGCGGACACCGGGACGATAGACCTCGCAAAGCCTATCACTGTTGACACTCCGTACAGTACCGGGTGCTATATCGTGAGGATTTATCCTGATAAGGATGGCGGGATAAGATACGATGTTCCTATATATGTCATAGAGGAAAATGGAGTCGGAAAAACCTACACCATCGAAGATGTTGTAAATATTCTCCTATATGTTTCCGAACCCCTCCGCGAAGGGCTTGACACACCTCGATTTACCTTGCGGTATCGCACCGAGGAGCAGGCAGAGATCTTCAGAAGTACGCTCGCTCCTCCGCAGCTGTCTTTTTCGAACGGGCGGTCTCTTTGGGAAAACCTTCGAGAGATCGGCAGGATCGTTCACGCGATTCCGCACATCGAGGGAAATGATCTTTATTTTGACGAGCTCGGCGGGAGTGAATACGCCGATTTGTCGAACGGGCGGATCTTTGGGTACACCGATTCCTTCAATATGGCGGATTACACCGCCGCGCTTGAAGCGAACGTCGGCAACCTGATCGACACGGACGATATCTCGACAGGAACGATCACAGAGCCCTTTGCGGGGGGCGAGACATCCCTCCGAACGGTCGCAGAGACCGCGAGGATCAAGGACGAGAGCGGGATCATTGCCACATCGTTTCCGATCGAAAAGGTGACCTCTCTGCGGTACCTGTTCAAAAAGAATGACGGTACCGCGATCTCGGGTGTGATCACGCCTTATGTGTTCGAGAAGAACGAATACGATCTTCTGTCGAGCTATTCGGGAGGGTTCCCGGAAAGCAAAACGTATGCGCTGTATTATACGCAGGGAAGTAACCATATATCGGGGCTTTGGTACCGTTCGGATGATAGCGGAAGCGCAATGATCGACGCATTCAAGAGACCTGCCATCGTCAATATCATCGCGGCAAAGGCAGGGATCTCGGCGCAGGCAGTGTCGGACGATTACCCCGATATGTGCTTTGAGATCTCTTACGTGACTACGGTCTCCGCTCGAGTGAGACAGCACCGCGTTACGTATGACGGTGACACCGAGCTCGTGATGGCGTACAACCAAAGTGCGAACAAGCTCTCTGCAAGAGCGTTCGGTGAAAATCTTCGCGGCCAGATCGCGATGATGGGAACCACCTCGACGAGTACGATGTGGATGTTCCGCAAATATTCCGACGTTCCGAAGGCGGGGCTTCTCTACGACGATGAAAATTATATCTCCTCCGTCACTACAAGGATCTACAAGGATTTTTGTGTGTCGCAGATTGCGCTGTCGACGGGTTATAACGAGCTCGGCGCATATGCGGATGTCAATAACCTGATCCGTCAATATGAGATCCCGAGCGGCGAGGAGCGCTTCACGGTTATCGAAGAATTTTGCGACATTTGCACCCGAAAAAGCGAGGAAACGAACACAGCAGCATCGAGCTCTGTGGCCGGTATCATCGCAAAAAGCATCGTAGATCCCACAAGCATACCTCGAATATCCGTAGCGAAGGTTCAGACCTTTGACGAGGACGGGAAGGAGCTCACAAGGGACGGTGTGATCCTGCCCGTTGTATCGTACTCGATCGGCAACTGCCTTTACTTCGGCTTCCGTTTCCTCGATAACTATTCCGCAGGAAAAACGTCGGAGGAGGCACCTGTTAAGGGTGCCAAGTACAGACTGCAGAAGGATGTCCCGTACGGAGATCGTTTTTACTCGAAGGCGCACAAGCTGTTTTTCTCGCTTCACAATTCGGCGTCGATGTCGACGGATGAGACAGCTCGACTTGACGTTGCGCACAACGTACCCGATGTGGGTGCGCCCCTTGTGTCGCTCGGTGCGCCCCTTGTGTCGCTTGGAGATCATCCGCTGATCTGGCACAAGGATTCCGCAGACGCGGGGAACGTCTCCTATCAGCTGCACCTCGTGTCAAGCGACGGATTCATCATAGGCTCGGCGCTTGCAAGAAGCATACCGCTCGTCTCTTCAGCCGAAGGGCTTGTGGGTGCGAGGATGTACTTTTTCAATCGCAGAATCAATCAGCTCACGGGAATCTCGGACACCCGCGGAGCGATAAGGTCCCTTGAGCTTTCTTACACTGCATCAAACCCGGCAATGGTCACAATGATCGGTATTCCCCCTGCGTCCTTCAAGTCGTGGGCGATCATTCGCGGAAATGAGTTTTTGATTGGCAAGAACTCCTCGGAGAAACCGGGAGTGATCTATATCAATATTCGGAGAAAGAGGTGATACCTTGGTATTTTCGGTTCAAAGAAATGGGGATGTGAAGAGCATCCCCTCGCACATAAAGCAGGGCTCGTTTGAGCACCTCGTGACGGTCGTCGCGCCGTTTGTGAATACGACGTGCATCCTGCGGCTAAAGCCCCCTTCCGAGGAATGGCTTGACGATATCGTTATGACCCCAACGCTCACCACGGACGGCGAGGGAGCCATCTTTACAGGAACGATCCCTGACAAGGTGACGGCTCTTGCGGGACGGCTCCTGTACAGCCTTGAGTTTGTAGGTGGAGATGGCGAGAGTGTCTCGAGCGAAAGCGGAAGCATCAACGTACTTCCGGGCGTTGATACGAATATACCCGATTCTGCCGCAGATCTGTCTCAATATTCAATGAATCAAATCTACGCACTCCTCGCAAAGGTCAACGGTAACGTATTCGGGCTTGCAAAGACGGTCGGAGATGTAATGACCAGCACACCCGTCGAGGTGGTGATCGGGAAGACGGCTTGGCGTGATAAAAACGCGAGTGTATTGGTTCCCGAGGTGCAGGCGGACAGCGTGATCTCGATCAGTTACGTTCCGAGCGAAGCGGAGGAATATATCGAAAGCGGTATCGTGTGTACGGGACAGCGCGAGGGAGAGCTCGACTTCACCTGCGAAAAAGAGCCCGCATCCGATCTGAGAGTTTACGCGATCGTGATGAACGATCCGAAAACGAACGAAAGTGAGAGCCTGAGGCCGCACATCCGTGACGGATACCTCGTGCTCGGTGATGCAGTTATAACGGTGTCCGACGGATACCTGGTACTTTCCTAAGGAGGACAAAATGGATAATACTATTTTTGGAGTGATAATGCCCGATGGATCGAAGCACGACATCGGTGACAGACACGTTCGCGGCTTGCTCGGCGGAGAGGGAGGCGAAGAAGGCGAAGGCGGTCCTATCGTTGGTGCTGCTGCCGATTATGTGACCCCGCAGATGTACGGTGCTGTCGGTGATGGAGAAACGGACGACTATGAGGCGTTTGTGAAAATGTTTGCTACGGGGCCCGCATACGTCTACATTCCTGCGGGGCGTTACTATATTTCGGCCCCATTGACGATCGCTAACGGGATTCACGCGATCAAAGGCGCGGGTGTAGGTGTCACAGGAATCATATGTGATAATGGGTTTATTGATTCGGGATCATCGGTCGTGTATCGCCTCCACGTATCCGACATCGGTTTGACTTGTAGAACGAAAGACAATACGGGTATCGCGATCAATGGTAAATATTCATATTGCACCTTTTCGCGTATTCTTGCCGATTATTTTGAAAAGGCGTTTTCTTCGAGCGGTAATTCTTGGATCAATGTTTTCGATCGTTGCGAATTTAATAATAATTCGTATGCGGTATATTGTTCTGCTGATAGTTTTAACAATATTACCTTCCGAGGCTGTTCTATGCAGTATAACGGATATGCGTTTTTTAATGAAAAAACGGGCTCGAACGTTGTGTTTTCGGAATGCGATATCGAACGTAATTCCGTAGGCTTCCATACGAAAGATCAGCGTGTTTTTGTCGTACGTGATTCGTATCTTGAAAACAATGAAAAATTGTTCGAAATCTTAAGTGCGTGCTATGGTGCAGATTGGACGCTTGAAAATAATTTCATTTATTCGAATAGCGACGCAAGCGGCTGGTTGATTGATCTTCCAACGTCCGATATAAATACCGTGCCTTTTGCGGTGTTTAATATTGACAAGTGCTATATTCGGCACGAAAGCGCTGATTATGAGCCGTTTGCTTTTCACGATGGATATGAATATAGTCACGTTGCAGTAAACATTCACGAATGCCGTTTCTACCATCGTCCCGATACGTATTTAAGCCTTTTTGACTTCACGAACTGTACGTATTACGGAAGCGCGTGGAACAGACTTCCGATTGATACCGACTTGATATATCACAAAGAGGGAGACCTTCGTTGGTATTGTCACTGCGGCAATTCTTATGACGACAAAAGGTCGAACTCGTTTTTCGAGGTAATCGGAACCTATCCCGGATACTCCGCTACGAGCGACAAATTTGCAATCAATATGAGCAACAGCGTTGGACGGGTAGAAGGAGAAGGCATCCTCGGCGGAGCGATCTTCGTCGATAACCAGGAAGCCACCCCCTACATCGCGTTCCTTTCGGAGATAAAGCCGGGCGGGCTGGTGTTCACTGCATCGGGATCGCATACGCTCACACCAAACGCGGTCGCGCACGTCCACATCAAGTATTAAGGAGTACGTATGATCATAAATCCGATCCTCAAAAAGACCGTTGTGAACAATGTCGAATCCGAGAGCATTGCGGTTGACCTCCATATGAAGAATGGCGATCAGGTGATCACTCCGAGTGCGGGGAAGGTTCTCGACAAGGCAACGGTCAAAAAACCGGCGACATTTCAGCCTGAAAACATCAAAAAAGGCGTGACGATCGCCGGTGTTGTCGGTTCGTATGAGACGCCCGCCGAAGCACTCGCGGCGACATCGAACGGCGAATACACGCCGCCTGTGGGGAAGCATTTCTCGAAGGTGACGGTCAACGTGGAGGCAGCGGATGGCGGCACCTCAGAGGACCTCACCGCAGAGCTTTCGGAGCAGGATGCGCTGCTGACAGAGATCGAGGCGATGCTTGAAGAAAACGGAGACAGTGGAAGCGATTCGGGTGGTGGATCAGGCGGAGAATCTGCCGTACTTACTGTCAATTTCGCTAGTGAATATGAGGACTGGGAAAATTCGGACGGCGAAATGGTATATGAGCCGTCAGATGAGACAGGCTCGTATACTGTGGACGGTGCCGATACAGCTTATTTTGAGATTGTATCGTCTCTTGAAATTCCGTGTGCCGTAGGCTCTGTTGTAGAAATTATATACGCCGAATGGTACGAGTACGGGAGATCGTATAGGGATGCACAAGGTGTTGATGTGGAGAGATTTTATGTTGATGATGAGTACGGAGAGCAAATTGCTTGCTTCCGTATCACTGTTACTGAGTCGGACGCTTCTGTTACGCTATACGACATTTACGGGTAAGGAGGTGCGTGTATGTCAAACAAAGAAACGCTTGCTGAACACAATTCCCGCTTGAGTGCGATCAAAGGGAAGATCGAGGAGCTTTTGCAAGGAAATGGTGGTTCTGATGGCGGTTCCGATGGCGGAGGCGATGCCGTTCTTACGATCAGTTTTGGACGCGAAAGCGAGACTGAAGACGGTTACCGGGATTTTTACCTAAGATCCGATTCAGGCGCGTATGAGGTAGACGAAGGCGATACAGTATATTTTGAGAATGAAACGGATTTAACCATTACAGGATTGTCCGTTGGCTCGGTCGTAGAACTTATACCGCAAAGTACGGATGGCGAATCCACGTGGTATAACGCCACAGATGCGAAAGGTTGTGCCACAGCACTTGGCGGGTCTACTACCCACAATGGAGCTTACACAGCCTCTGGTGGCGAAACGGTTGTAATCACTATTACCGAAAAGATCGCATCTGTTACCG
>JAFVXC010000012.1 GCA_017501345.1 Clostridia bacterium | reverse complement strand
CATCCTCAACTCCGTCCTTAAAGGAACGGTAGTAATAATAATTACTGCCGTCGTGGTGTATCTGAGTCGAGCGAAACTCTCCGTCGCGGTCAACATACCATTGTGCATAGTCGTGGGGAGAGTAAAGGCAATCCGCCACGTTGCCCGATTTGATGATACCGTATCCCGCAAAGCGACCGTTCCAACGACCTATATCCGCTATGGCAATGATTTCAGAATTGCATTGAATATCGAGGTTGGAACGCTCATCGTCGAGATAGCCATTGTTGGTATCGTACATTATATCGGTGAGCTGTTCTTCGGTGTAGTCGGGATATTCGGCACGGAGGTCGGCAATCCAATCCTTTAGGTCGAGGTCGATATTCGACCATATCATTCGCTTTTCGGGAAAGGGCGTGACCGTCGCGCCGAGGTTCTGCATACATTCCGCAAACTGACAGATGTGGTAAGGAGTGTGACCTACGATAACGTGATATTCGTCGATGAACTTGCAGGTCAACGCCTTTTTCTCTCCGTCGGGGTAGGATATGAGGATTTGTTCGCCATCCTTGATTTTGAAACGCTCGTTATAGTGGGGATCAATGAACCGTATCTCCTTCGGCTCGTTCAAGGTGGCTTCGTCGTTCACGGCAATAACGCCGTGGATATTCTGTACTACATAACCCATCAGCGTTCCTCCCGTTTCTGAATTTTCTTCAAGAGCTTGCCGTCCTTATCGTAGTTCTTAGGGTTGGCAGCGGGTACGTTCCAACCGAACATCGAGCCTGCGAGCATAGCTTCCGCTTGGGCGGGGGTAACACCCATTTTCTCGTTCAGCTCCTTGGCGGTCTTGTTGCTCTCGTCCTCTCGCACGGGGGTATATCCACTCTCGGCAAAGTCAATTCTGATTAACTTTCCCTCGGTAGGGAGATAGCCGTAACAGAATGTGGGTAAACCACGGTCGGTGGCGAGTTTATTCATCAACTTGTGTTTGTCGAAGCAAAAGCAATAGAAGTTGTAGTCGCCGTGTACGGGAGTACATCTCAGATAAAAGGCGTAATCCCTCGTAAAAATACGAAAGCCCCACGCACTATCCTTGTAAATGCTTTCCGTGAGCTTGCAATCGTGCTTAGTATGGGCATAGTTAAACATATTGCATCTGCCCGAAAGCACCTGTCCTTCGCTCCGAAGCTCGTTGATAACCGCATCAAAAATCGTTTTGAAATGCTCGTCGTTCAGCTCGTGGCAGGTGTGCGGAAACCACGTTGTCCAAAACTCCTTGCCCGAACCGAAGTCACCGCGCAAATGACCGATGCAGCCGTAATCTCGCGTTTCGTTTTCTATGGCGAAAAAGAGTTGGCGTTCCTCTTTGAGCTTAACTGATTCCAACCTCATATTCATTCCTCCTTTTTCTCGTCCTTGCTTGCTTCCACAAAGAACTCAAACAGCTTTTTTGACTTGATTGCCGTCTGCAATTCGCAGACGGCGTGAAGATCTGCAACGGTAATGCCGGGGATTGCAAGCGCGTCTTTGAGTTCAAGCGAAGCGACCTCCTTTTCGGTCGTGATACCCATTTCGATAAGGCGGGTAATAACCCGCACACTCGTTTTATTTACCGTAGCCATTATCTTTCCTCTCTTTCGTCTTTCTTTTTCTTCTCGCGTGTGTTCACGGACTTCTTGAAGGACAACTCCGCTTCGGCGCGCTCATACATATCTCGCATAGCCGCGTCCTTGTCGTTCATATAATGCCCCCAATAGTAGCCGCGCTGCTTCTGATATTCCCAAGTAACGAACATAGAGGGAGCGTGAACATTCTGTCCTACAACAAACTCTACGTCACCTACGGGAAGGGTGGCTATAATCTCATAGCCTGCGTTGATACGCTTGTTTTCGTTATCTTGCATCATCACGATTTTTCCTTTCTTTCGCTTGTCTTTTTTCATAGTCGGCTCTTGCTTTTGCAAGGTGTTCCTTGGCAAATTCGGGGATTTTATCTTCGGGAACTTCGCCCAAGACTTCGTATCTCTCAATGCGGGTATCTTCACCCGTATAGAGATTGACACAGAAGCAGCCGTTTCCACGGCTATTGGCATAAGAGCCGTTACCGCCCATAACAAAATAAAGCTGGTGGGAAATGTCTTTGTAACCGTCGAAAAGCCATTTTTCTTCGATTGCTACGACCTTGCCCTCAATATTCTTATCACGGCTTGCCGAGAGAAGGTCAGAACCCTTCAAGCAGCTTATATCTTCAAGCCCGATGGCGGCACGGTCTTTTTCGACCTTTTCAACGGCGGCAGAAATGTCTGCCAAATAGAGCTTCATACACTCAACGAAATCGTTGCTTGTAACGGCATTTACATAGTGTCTGAAAAGGTCGTCATCGTAGCATTGGCATTTCAAGAAGCGTTGCGGCTCTTTGTCATTCTTATGAATGGCGAACAAATATCTGCGGTTGCCGACAAACACCTCGTTTTGTACGGCATAGTCGTTTATCATTTCTTTTCCTTCGTTATTTATCATTATCTATCTCCTTTGTCCTCTCGTTTTTTCTTCAAGTGCTTTTGGTAAAGGGTAAGAGCCTTTACGATGGTGTCCTCAATCTGCTTTGGCGGCATCCCACGGGGGAAGAACTGTTCAAGCCGTTCCATCGGTATCTTGATCTTTTCCTTTTGGTTCGGCTTTTGCTCGGTCATTATGGCGAATATCGTATCCATATCGAGCTTGCCAAGCTTGCTCAAATTCTTCATTCGGATTGCTTGCGCGAGGGAGGGTGTGCAATCCTCGCTCTCAATCGTTTCAAGCAAATCCGTCTGCTCGTCGTGCGTGAGATAGGACAGCTCCACGGCAGGGCGAAAGGCAATCTTTTCCTCGTCCACCATTGTCAGCAGTTCGGGGATTAACTCGGTTAGGCGAATATATCGGCGTACTTGCTCACGGCTTTCGCCACCTTCTTCTGCGATAATATCGCGTGTCCGTTCCAACTTGTGCTCCAATGGTGCACAAGTTAAATCCGTCCTTTGACCTTGACGTTTCATCGCATCCATTTTCATCTTGTATGCGTAGGCTTTCTCGCTTGGAAGGATGTGCTCACGTTGAAGGTTAGAGTCAACCATTTCAACGACAGCTTCATCTCGGCTGAGTTCTCGCACGATGGCGGGAATACCGCTGATACCGAGCCGCAGACAAGCGTGCTTTCTGCGGTGTCCGGCAATAAGCTCGTATCTATCACCGTTCTTACGCAGAATAACGGGGGTGAGAACACCATTGTTCTCAATACTCTGTATGAGCCGTTCCATATCCTCGTCATCCCTCACTTGAAAAGGATGGTCGGCAAAGTCGTCGATCAGACTTATAGGAACGGTGCAGACCGTTTCTTGACTTTTAACATCCAACTTTATCACTCCTTCTTACATATAAATTGGCATAGAAAAAGCCGACCTTTTGGTGAAAGGTCGGCTAATCGTGCCGTATGTATTAGGCTTCTTTTTTGGGGGAGCACATAGCGTTGATATATTGTAGTGCCTCCGTCATCATTTCAAGATGTTTGTCAGATTTCTTGGAAATCAAAATGCACCTATCGCTTACCATAAAATCAATGAGATATTCTTTCGGGATTTTGAATTTGTTTAGAATGAGGAACGACCTCAATTCTTTGTTGATACACCATCTTGTAACGCTCTTGTAGGAATATCCGATGATCTTTTCAATGTCTTTGGGTGTCATAACGTCCTCGCAAGCTGTAAGACGAAATTCGAGGAACATCCGAAGAAACCTTCGGTATCGTATCAAGCGGTTCGTGTTTAGGGAATAAGCATAGCTCTCGTTCTTACCTTTATTGTCTTTGTAGTAGTTGTCGGGAGCTTTGAACAGAAGCGGGTTTTCCTCTCGTTTGATTAAGAAGTCAATTACATCATCGAGCCGCATTTTATATTTTCGTGTTTTCTTTCCGGTATTAGTGCAGGGAACGAAACCATTATCAAGAAGGTAGGTTGCCGTCCGTTTGCTAACGTGGCAGATACGATAAAATTGATCTTTCGTAATAACCTCGGGATAAGTCTTTTTTAGGTAGTCAATTCTTTGCTGATCCATAGCTACACCTCATATAAAAATATTCGGTCAACGGCATAGCCAAGTCGTGTCAATCTCTTGTATTTCAAGGGGATTTTTTCTCCCCACTGTTCTCTCCAAAGTTCTCTCCGAGGGGGTGTTTTTGCCCATTTTTCTCTCCAAGTTCTCTCCAAAATGCCACGAAAAACACCCGTTTTTAGCCGTTTTTTCGTGGGTACGAATTGCTCCAAAAATTACGATTAAAATTCAAGAATGGGAACGTGGTTCTTTCAAGTTCCAAAGTTCGGTACATATATTTTTGAACCTGTTTTCGCTCAAAAACCCTTGTATTATAAGGCTTTTTCAGCATTTTTAGCTTTTTGTTCTCTCCAAAGCAGAGAATCCTTTGCGACTCAAATTTGCTTTCCAAAATCGGGTGCTTTGCGGTCATTAAGTTCCATCAAGTTCCAAATCGCAACAAAGTCTTGAAAACTGAGAGGTCGTTCATAGCGACGCGGGGGTTCAACTCCCTCCACCTCCGTAAAAAAGCCAAGTCGAAATTTCTCTGTTGTTCTTAACGGAGAAGTTTTGGCATAAAAATCGGCAGAGAACTTGTTTTTCTCTGCCGATTTGTGTTATAATGGATGTGATAAAGCTTTGGAGGAGCAAATATGTCGCTCGATTATAACGAAAAGAATATCACTCTTGCCAAAAATCTACGCAAAAATGCGACACCGCAAGAAAATCATTTGTGGTACGACTTTTTGGCAAAATACGAAGTGAGATTTCAACGCCAAAAAGCAATCGACAATTTTATTGCAGACTTTTATTGTCACAAAGCAAAATTGATTATTGAAATTGATGGGGCGCAGCACTATACTGAAGACGGCAAACAAAAAGACGAATTTCGCACCGAAATCCTTGAAGGCTATGATTTGAAAGTTATACGGTTCTCCAACCGTCAAATCAACACAAATTTTCGGGGTGTCTGCGAGTATATTGATGTCGCTGTGAAAGCCTCCCTCCGAGAGGGAGGGGGACCGCGTTAGCGGTGGAAGGAGCCTGCGTGACTTGAAGGTTAGATTTGCTTCATTGTAACGCACTCTCCCTCAGTCGCCTACGGCGCCAGCTCCCTCCCGGAGGGAGCCTTTGGAAACGCTCGTCCATCTTTAGGGGGATGGGCATAGCCCGACGCGTTTGTAATACAAATGCGAAACTTGCGATAACAATAAATAAGACTTTGATAAAGGAGTTCGATTGTATGAAAAGAGCATTGAGAATTTTAATTTGTTATTTTGTTTCGTTCATAGCTGTGTATTTAAGCGGCTATGGAAATCTAATGAATGACATTTCCGAGTCGTTAGCGGTTACTACCTTTTTAGGTGCAGTATTTGTATTATCAATTATTTTTGTTTTGATTTGGGAAATGTATTTAGGTTTCAGAAATAAAATCAGCAACCTTACAAAGAGAATTGAAGAGCTTGAACAAAACAAATAATTTCCAATTTATTAAACAGAATAGAAATAAACCCCGATAGATCCTTTTGAAAATCTGTCGGGGCTATCTGTTTGTTTACTGCGGAGCAAATGTGTAATATTGTGATTACTCCGATAAGAACATCACGCTTTCGACTTGGCTTTTTTTATTGTATTTTTGCTCCCCCTCACACCAGCAGAAATACGCTTCCGGGATCTGCGAGATCGCGGTAGGCTGCACCCTCAAGTCCGATGCGCGAAAGAAGCGCACCGTCGAGGATCAGCTTGTTGCCCTCGATGTGAACGCCCTCCTCGTCGGTGATGTCGGGCTGGTCGTCGAGCAGGATATCGCCGCCGAACAAGCGCTTTCCTTCAATGCACTCGTCAAACTCAAGCGTCAGGCTCTTGTATTCGCCGAATACACCGAAGCACTTGTCCGCCGAGAGTCCGCGCGCCACGACGTCGACCGCGGGGATCGTGCAGTTCATCACGCCGTCGATCGTTCTCGGCAGGGTTGCGATGGTATATACGCCCGTCTCCCTGTTCTTCGACGCCGCAATAAAGGGCTCGTACTGCTTCGAGTTACTGCGCGGATACGGCTTATAGATCGAAACGATCTCGGGAAGCGCAACTCCTCTCGCCACGATCTGCGGTGACGTCTGGAAGAGTGTTTTGCCGACGATCTCATTCTCCGAGTAGGCATACGGTGTCTTTTCATACGTCCAGCTGTCCTCAAGCCACTTTTCCGACGCGACGGTTTCCCCCTTCTTAAAGGAGAGCGCAGGCGCGAGACGCTGCCAGCGCAGTGCTCTCACGTAATGGTCAAAGGAATGGAATTCGGACTTCATCGTGATCCGATGAGAAATACCGTTCTTAAAATCGTCGGGAACCAAGGATAGGATGCTTCCGCGGAGAAGCGGGTGCGACATAACACCCATCGTACAGCCGAGCGCAGCGGCAATGATCGGCTCCTCTCCGACGTTGATGTATCCCTTGCAGTCCCCCTCCATATCGCAGTCAAGCGTAAGCATCGCGGCTGCGCGTGCGAGCGTCGTAACCGAATTGAAATCAAATCTGACGTCGTAGCAGCGGTATGCGTCGGATACCTTCAGGAAATCCTTGTATTTCTCATATTCCAGACGGGGATTTCTGTCGGGAACACGGAAAAATCCGTCAACCGAGGCGTGCTCGACCTGCATACCGGGAGCATATTCACGGCAGACCTCGGTAAGGATCTTACGGTACTCGGGATCCTGCTTGTGGAATCCCCAGTCGACCTTGATGTACGCAATCTCCGCCTCGTGGAGCCACTTTGCGCGCTCGATCCAATATTCGCGAAAGGCATCGTGATCGAACAGATTGTCCTTCGTCTCGCCAACGCACGACATCGGAACCCAGAGAGCGGTTCCCGCATATCCGAGGTCGAGGACCTTCTTGTTGAGGATCGCAAGATTCTCAGCGGGCGTCTTGCCGCCGTACGGGAATTTCTCCTCGTTCAGGACGAGAGAGCCGAACGTCGAGTAGCTTCCGTTATACGGAATATCCCAACCGTCATCAAGAAGCACGTACATATCCTTACGCACCTCCTGCATATAATCGGGCAAAAGTCCCCACTTGCCAAACAGGAATTCGTCACACAGAATATCGCGCTGCATACGGTCTGCGGCGACCTTGTCAAACGTGCGCATATGCAGGAATGCGTTCGGTGTAAACAGTCTCTGATTTCGCCAGGTGCACCAATAATTCGCGGTGTTTCTGCCTTCACTGGGAATAAGTCTCATTTTATGTCCTCCTACTTGAAATATGGATTACTTCCCTTTCATTATATCACGCAGATTCGGAAATGTCTATTGACAAATCGTATTTTTATATGGTATAATTTCACCAATCGGAGGTGACAGCATTGAAGATCATTCACAAAACATCCATCGAGGAGGGAGAGCTCGATTGTGATTTCGGCATATCCTCCCTCGGGCTTGAGGAGACGAAGCCCGGGAAAACGGTTGGCCCGTGCGTCAGAGGAAAGTACATCATACATTACGTTTTTGACGGAACGGGAGCCTTCAACGGCGTTCCGTTAAAGCGCGGGAGCTGCTTTCTGATCTGCCCGAATCAGCTTCATAAATATCACTCTGACAAGGATGCCCCGCTGAAATACGGCTGGATCTCCTTTCTCGGGCGCAAGACCGAGGAGCTTCTTCGCGAGGTCGGGCTGAAAAATGAAAATTACGTGTTCGACTTTCCCGCGATCGAGAGCGTAGATGCGCTTTTTTCGGCCTTATGCAGGGATCGGTCGAGTGAGGTCGATCTCGAGCGGTATCTTGAGGGCTGCTTCCATATCCTGATGTCCTTCCACAGGCGGATCTATCGGGAGAGTCTCGAGGGAGCACAAAGAAAGAGCCTCGTTAAGGAGCACGTTTCAAACGCCGTTCGCTATATTCAAAGCGAATACCGCCGCAGGCTTACGGTCGAGGAGGTCGCCTCGGCTTGCTTCGTCAGCGCGCATTATCTGTCGAACATCTTCAAAAAGGAGATGGGGGTTTCGCCACAGCAATATATCATTGACGTTCGGATGAAGCGCGCGGTCGAGCTTCTCGCACTCGATCATCTTTCGATCACCGATATTGCAAGCTCGGTGGGATACACCGACGTGCTCGCTTTTTCCAAAATATTTCATAAATCCCTCGGCAGATCTCCGCGTGCATACCGAGAACAGGTGATACAGCAAAAAAGGGGCGAGTAAAATGCAACACGCATCTGCCCTGCCCCATTATAAAAGAGCCCGCAAGCGTTCTCCGGGCTCTTTTCGTTTGCTTATTCGATTTTCTCCAAAAATTCACCGAAATATTCCGCCTCGGCTTGCTTTCTTGCCTTCACGGCGTCGTCAAAGCTCGAATACGAACCGAAATTCATCAGCTTCCCTTTGAATTTCAGCCGCGCGCGCCACTTTTTTGTATTCTTGTCAAAATAAACCCCGCGTACGCCGCTGGTATTGGTGGCGATCAGCTTGTCGCTCTTTATGCGGCTGATCTGCGTGCCGTCCACGTACCCTGCCTTTTCGCGCATTTTTACCGCGGCATAGCGTCCGACGCAGTCATTGCACATACTGAGATCGGGATTTGTCAGCGTATCGGTTGCTTTGTAGGTAAGATTACCGCAATCACAGCGGCATTCCCAAAGCGGAACGGTACGAGCACCGCGCGGTCCGCGCTTGTCCGATCGCCCGATGACCACGAGCCTCCCGAAACGCCTTCCTGCAAGGTCGTACTGCCTTTCCTTTCCCATAGCATTTCACTTCCTTCACAGTTCTTTTTCAGCAAAGAAAGGGCATAACGCACGTTATGCCCTTTTGTTGCCGCCCAACCCCCGAAGGGGTTGGGTGGACTAAATTATATATTTACGTGAACGGAAGTGCTAATTATTCGGCAACAACCTTCTCGCCGTAAGTACAATTGGTAACGGTTACAGTATTGCCGGTACCAAGATCGTCAACAGAGTAGATCGAGCTGTTGAAGTTATCAACACCGCTATACAGGAACTCACAGTTGTCGATCACAAGTGTATTGTTCTCGGAATTGTTAGTGCCGTCACCCTGAAGAGCTACACAGTAGGAAGTGTACAATGCACTGGTGGTGTAGTTGCAGATAAGCTTGGAATTTGTGATAGTAATGGTATTGTTATCACCCCAGCACTGTACGGCAACGGCACCCTCAAGAGTACAGTTATTGATAACAAGGTTCAAATTCTTAACGCTTGCGGGAATATTTACAGCATAAGCCCAGTCAGTATTTGCCATCGTGATGGTGCAATTTTCAAGGGTGATGGTAGCACCTGCATAATCACCGTTAGCAATCTTGAAGCCTGCAGCATAGGTGATATAATCGCCAGCCTTGGTCATCTCAACGTTAGCATTGGAGATGGTAACGTTTTTACCTGCAGTAACCTCGATACCGTAAGCGTCGGTAGTGGTGATCTTGTGACCGTTAGCATTGATAACAACGTCGTTGGTGATTGCGTCGGTGAGATTAATCTTGCCAATCTGAACATCCTGTGTAAGTTCAACAGCCTTGCCGTTAGCTATAGCATCAACAAGCTCGGTACCAGTAGAAATTTTGTAGCCGCCAACAGTGTAGGTGCCGTCGCCATTGTTGGTAACTTGATAACCGGGAGCAACGTAAGCGGAGGGATCAGCATCAAAAGTACCGCCCTTGATAACCACAGGACTATAAGACGAAACAGAGAAGTTGGTAAAGTTACCGCCGTTAATGGTGCAGTAAGCATAACCGTTTGTCATATTGATTTGACCGTCAAAATTACCGCCATTTACAACAAATTCACCTCTAATTGTTTGGTCACTATAGCTTCCGTCAGCCTTCAAAACCTGAGGAGCCTTGAAGGTACCGCCGTTAATGGTCACGACAGCACCACTGTTATAAATGTAGACACCTTGATTGCTACCAATGTAAGTACCATCCTCGATGATTAAACGATGACCATTAGAGGTAGCAATTGCAGTTCCTGCCCAAGGGGTAATAGCCGCAAATTCATCAGAAAGAGCTTTCTGATTTACAGTTGCACTCTTAATGGTAGTAGTACCGTTCGTACCGTAGGGATAGATACCCGCGCCCTGAGTAGCAGTAACGTCGATATCTTCAAGAGTAAGGGTTCCGCCGTAGTTAGAAAGATATACGGGCCACTGAGAGTTAGCAGTAATCTCCATATCGGACAGAGCAAGAGATTCGCCGGCACTGATAAGACCAACAACGCCGTATCTGGAGCCCTGCTCCAAAACATACTTGCCGCCCTTTAAAGCGTCCAACGTGGTTGCATCGAAGATAAATTCGGCCGGTGCGTTGGTCCAGTTGGGAACGTCCTGCGTTGCTCCCGCATTCAAAGTGCCATTGACCTGGATTTTGCCTCCACTGGCAAGTGCCGTTGCAAGATCTTCTACGGAAGTAACAGTAAAGTCTGGATGCCAAGCATCCTTGTCATACTGATCGCCGAAGCTATCCGACTCAGCAGTCATCTGAGTAGCAAGCACGTTGATGCCGAGGTCGATCTGAGGAACGTCCTTGCCGTTGTGGTTAGCGACGTTATCAACGGTGGTGGGCATATAAACCACCAAAGCGAGGTAAAGCTCGTCGTCGGGGTTCATCGTAGAAGACTTGGTGTAACCTGCAGAGATTTTCTTTGCGTCGGTTACAGCAGCGATAGCAGCAGCTCTACCGGCATCGTCCTTGGAGTATGCACCGGACTGACCATTCACACCCTCGACCACACCAAACTGGATGTAATCAGAAAGCTTGAAGGTTTCACCGGCCTGATTCTTGCCTGCAATCTCGTTGAGAATGTTGATTCCAAGCTGATACTTCAGAACGAGAGAGCCTGCGTTTGCAACTCTGAGGTATGCAACCTCGGTCACACCGGGCTCCCAAAGCTCGTTGGTGAGGATGTCGGAGGCACCGTTCACATCCGCCCAAGCCGTTCCGTTCCAGTATTCAAGCTCAATATCAAGATTACCGGACTTGATGATGTTATTCGCGCTCGTTACGCTGTCAGTGAACCACGCGAACGTCGTCCCGAGCAGCATTGAGAAGCAGAGGAACAACGCCAAGACACTTGCGAGCAGCGCGCGCTTTGTTGTTTTCTTGTTAGTCATTATTCTTATAACCTCCTTATGGTATTTTTGAGACTAACATCCATCGGACCTTCCGATGGCATATATAAAGCGATTTTCGCTCCATATCAATATGAAACATAATATGTATTATGTTGTAGTCAAAAAAAGAAAAGGGCTTCTTCAAGACCACAAGGTCTGAAAGAATCCCCGAAAATCACACGCCGAAAAAGCCTTTTTTTACTTTTTCAAAAAAAGCACGAAAAAGGCTCTTATTGTCATATCATAACGACTAAAAAATTTCTGTTTTTTTGCAAAAGCTATTGCATTTCGATTTTATCTGTGCTATAATACCTTATGTATATACGGTATTGCTCCGTGGACTACAACATAATACATATTATGTGCTTTACGGTGTTATAACTGACATCTTTTTTTCTTTATTATGAAACATAATACATATTATGTGTCATCGGCGTCGCTTCGGCGACGTTTTTTTGTTTATAGGAGATCGCCCTTCCCCGCTCCGTCTTGACTTCGTCGATCCATCTCTCCCGAGGGAGCGAGGCTTTTTTCGGCTTCTCATATTCCGCGGCTCGCCCTTTGGGAGAGCTCGTGCGAAGCGGGTGAAAGGATACCCTCCTCAGATAATCAGCCGCATATTTTCCATTCTGCGTCTATGCTCCACGCCCGTCTCAATGATATAAATGCGCGTGGTGTTGATGCTGCTGTGACCGAGGATGTCCGCAAGCTTTGCGATGTCCTTCTCGATTTTGTAAAATGTCCTTGCGAACAGGTGTCTCAGGTTGTGCGGAAAGACCTTGCTTTGTGAGACCCCCGCCTCTGCGCAGAGCGCCTTCATCTCCCGCCACACGTTCGTGCGGTTCAGCGGCTGTCCGCGATTTGTCCTGAACAGCACCCCCGACAAGATCCCACACGTCCGCGCGTACTCGAGCAGCTTCCGTCGCAGGGTGGAAACGATGAACACGGTTCGCACCTTCCCCTTGCACGATACGGTCACCTCCCCGCGCCGCACCGCCTCCACGGTGATATACGAAAGCTCGCTGACACGGATGCCCGTCCCGCAGATCGTTTGGATCACGAGAGAAAGCCGCTCGTTTTTCCTTTTCTCCGCCGTTCGGACAAGTCGCAGATATTCCTCCCTTGAAAGCTCGCGCTCGGCAGAGAGGAAGGTCTTTCTCTGTACCTTGAATTGCTTCACGCACAGATCGAGCCGCCCCGAAAATCTGAAAAACGCATTCAGCGCGGCAAGCATCGAATTCGCGCTCGCAACAGCGTATTCGCGTCCGATCCTGTCCTTGTATGCGAGCACTGCCGAGCGATCGACCTCCCGCCCACCGAGAAAGGCAAAAAATGCACGGATATCCCGCAGATACTTTTCTACCGTGAGACGGCTTTTTTCCTCCTCGCATAAACGCTCGCCGAATGCCTGCAAGCCCTTTTCCGTAATTTTTTCTTCCATTGTATCCCTCCGTTCGTTTTGATATTATTATTTTCTTTTTCCTTGCACCATCATTCATTGTAAACGAAGGAAAGCGGTGCAATCATTATAATTTCAAAAAATGAAATTCAAAAAATGAAAAATCCTCGAAGCATCAATAAAACAAAATTGTTTTCTTCCCTCAAAACAGCAATATCGTGCTAATTTTCTGCAAAAATTTTGGATTGACTTTCAATAATTCCTGTTATACAATGGTAGTAAGGAAAAACGCCCGTACCGACAAGATCGATACGGCGGAAAATATCATCGATTTCAGCTCGATGCCTTGAAAGGAGTCATAGCTATGGCTAACTGTACAAAAAAGATTCGCTTTACCTCCTCCTTCGACGAAAAGCTTCTCCCCGCCTTTTGTGAGATCGCTGCGGATGCAGGTCTTCTGCTTTCGGAGGAGAGCGACGCCGTCGTCGTTGCCGCAGTCAAGGGCGACAGCTTCTCCCTAAGTCGCGTTTCCTGTCCCGAATGTGACGCAAGCGTCAAGATCGTTTACACGAAGGACGTCGAATTCTTCCGCGCCTGCTCGATGCTCAAGGCGTTCATCGACAGCGACGAAAAGGAGATCACCCAAAAGCCGAACGACTCGATGCTTTGCTATATGGCGGATATGTCGAGAAACGCAGTTTATAATATCCCGAGTGCCAAGCGTATGATCCGCTACCTCGCTTTGATGGGATATAATTCCCTGATGCTCTACACCGAGGAGACCTACGAGATGCCCGAATACCCCTATTTCGGTCATATGAGAGGCCGCTTCACGAAGGACGAGCTTCGTGAGATCGACGACTACGCATATCAGTTCGGCATCGAGGTCATTCCCTGCGTTCAGGCACTCGCACATCTCGCGCAGGCTCTCCGTTGGGGTGCATTCAGCAAGATCAAGGATTCGGGCTCGATCCTCCTCGTCGGAGAAGAGGCTACCTACGATTTCATCAAAACGATCATAAAAACCTGCAAGGAGTGCTTCCGCTCGCGTAAGATCAACCTCGGTATGGACGAGGCGCACGGACTTGGACGAGGGGCATACCTTGCAAAGCACGGTCTCCGTCCGCAGCACGAAATTATGCTTGAGCACCTCGACCGTGTTGTTGCGATCTGCAATGAAGAGGGCGTAGCGCCGATGATCTGGAGTGATATGTTCTTCAGAATGGCGTTCAATGGTACCTACCGTGTCAAAGAAGGCGAGGTCCCCCCGGAGGTCGTCGCAAGAGTCCCGAAGGGACTGACGCTCATTTATTGGGATTACTATTCGCTCTCCCGCGATATTTTCGAGCATATGGTCGACTGCCATCGGAAGTTTGACAATCCCACCGCCTTTGCAGGTGGTGCCTGGAAGTGGTCGGGCTTCGCGCCGCACAACCGCTTCTCTCTCGTGTCGAGCAAGCTTCAGCTTGACGTTTGCGAAGAGAAGGCGCTGAAGGATGTGATCGTTACCGCTTGGGGTGATAACGGCGGCGAGGCCTCGCAGTTTGCCCCCCTTCCCGTCCTTCTCTACTTTGCGGAAAGAGCATACGCAGTCGAGACGACCGATGAGCTTCTCGAAAAGCGCGCCGAGGAATGCTTTGACATTGGATTCGAGGCCCTCCTCACGCTTGACGCACCGAATGAGCTTCCCGGCATCACGATCGAGGCAGGCAAGCCGCTGAATCCCTCTCGCTATCTCCTTTACAACGATCCGCTCGAAGGACTGATGGACCGCCATTTCGATCCCGCAACCGCTCCTGCGGGCTTCAAGGCTGCCGCAGAGCGACTTGAGCAGTACACGGGACACGAGACCTTCGGCTATATGTACGAGACGCTTGCGGCTCTCTGCCGCGTGCTCGCACTGAAATGCGATATTTCGGTCCTTCTCCGCAAGGCGTATGCCGAAAAGAACGTCGAGGCGCTTTCGGCTCTTGCAGATAAGATCTCGGCAATGATCGACCGACTTGACGACTTCATTACAAAATTCCGCAAGCAGTGGTACTTTGAAAACAAAACCTTCGGCTTCGGAAATCAGGAGATCCGTCTCGGCGGTCTCCGCGCGAGGCTCGTCTCGACCAGATTGCGCGTCCTCTCTTACGTAAACGGTGAGATCGACCGTATTGAAGAGCTCGAACAGCCCTCTCTGCCACTCAAGACCGGTGCTGACGGTCAGTATGTGAATCATCAAAGCTGGACGAGCACGGCTACCGTCGGTTTAATGTAATCACTCTATAGTAGTAGGGGCTGTCTCACCTTAGTGAGGCAGCCCCGTTTTCTGATAGTTTCGAAAAATGCAAAAGAAAGCACGATTCCGCTATGGCTTCCGAGAAAAATATGTGATATAATCAAATCCGGACAGAATCTTTTAAAATACAGACCCGAAAGGAGCACATCAATGTATACGCTTTCTGCACCGCATATGTCCTACTCGCTGAACGAGCAGGGCCTTGTGAGCTCGATCGTGAACGGCTACAACGGTCACGAATACTGCATAACGCCGGGTGAAACCTTCAAGCTGATCTACAAGGAGGGCGACCGCGAGGAGCGTCCTGTTTTCGGCTCGCTTCAAACGCCGATGATCCGCGTAGACGGAAACGCGATGACGGTTACGTACGAGAAACTTAAAAGCGACGACCGAACGCTTGACATCGAGCTTATCATCCGTTATGAGCTTTCGGATGATATGCTGACGACGGGCTACACGATCAAAAACAGATCCGACGTGCTTGTTACGGAGCTTCAGTTCTCTCCCATATCGGGCATTCAGTCGCTGAACGGCAGTCCTAAGGAGGACTACGTGATGTGGCCTGTAAATCTGGGCGCAAAGATCGCAAATCCCGCTTTCACCGATCTCTCGACGATGTCGGGCTTCCGAAAGTACGAGCGCCACGATTTCCTGCACACCGATCTTGACAAGCTCTACCCCGGACGCGCGACTATGCAGTTCTACGTTCTCTGCAATGACAGCGAGGGCATCTACGTCGGAAGCCACGACAAGACGCATCAGACGACAGGGCTTCACGTGGAAAGAACGGTCAAAAATAACACCCTGCGACTTGGGATCATCAAATACCCCTTCACCGAGCCGGGCGAGGAATACGTTTCCGAGCCGATCGTGTATGCAATGCTCAACGGTGACTGGCACCTTGGCTCGAAGATCTATCGGAAATGGATCGAGGAGGAATGCGGCTGGAGAGCTCCGATCCGTCCCGAATGGGCGCAGGAGTTCCAGGGCTGGCTCCGTTGTATTTTCAAAACGCATCACGGAGAATACAACTGGACGTACAAGGATATTCCGAGACTTTTTGATCAGGTGCAGGAGGTCGGACTGAATACGTTGTTCGTGCTCGGATGGCCGAAGGGCGGCTTTGCAAGAATGTGGCCCGATTATATTGCCGATCCGAATCAGGGCGGCGAAGAGGAGCTGAAGAAGGCGATCGACTACGTCCATGCGAGAGGCGGTAAGCTGATTATGTTCCTCAGCTACTTCCTTGTGGACAAAAAAAGCGATTTTTACAAGAATGAGAACGGCAAGGACTGTCTCATCAAGGATATCTGGGGATACGAATATCCCTTCAGCGAGACCTACTGTGGCGAGGGAACGTACAGAAAGCTTCCGAATCAGCCGATGCCGATGTTCGGTGCCTGCCCCGGCTCGGATGCCTGGCAGGAGAAGATGAAGAAGAGTGCAGATTACTGCCTCTCCCTCGGTTGTGACGGCGTGCTTTACGATCTTGGAGGGCTTGCTCCGTTCTTCTGCTTTGCAGAGGGGCACGACCACGAGAAGCCGAATTTCTCATACGCATCGAAGGCAAAGCGTTTTGCCGAGCTCCGCGAAAACGTCAAGAAGCACGGCAACGAGAGGATCATTCTGCAGGAGCACTGCATCGATATCTTCGCGCAAAGTATGGACATCGTTCAGCCGAGCGGCTTTGGCAATATCAGAAAGAACGTCAAGGCGCACGAGTTTATGCGCTACACCTTCCCCGAGATCGTGATGACGAACCGCGAGATGGGACAGGATGATTCAAACTATCTTGACAACGTGAACTGTACCTTTGTATATGGTGTTGCATTCGATATGACGATCTACCGCTGCTGCGGAGATCTGCACGACGTTCCGAAGTATGCGGAATATATGAGCCGCGTTATTGCGCTCAGAAAGCAGTATGCGAAGTATTTCTTTGATGGAAAATTCGTTGACACGGACGGAATTGCGGCTTCTTCCGAAAGCTTCCTCTATAAGGGTTACCTTGCGAAGGACGGCAGTCTTGGCGTTGCGGTATGGAACTGGAGCAAAGACGACGGCGTCGTGGCTTATACAAACAAGGAAACCGGTAAGAGCGTTGCGGTCTCCCTCAAAAAGGACGAGGTTACCTTCGTCGAGCTTTCATAAGTCATAACCACCGGCTAAGCCGGTGGCTTGCTCAGCCCTATAAGGGCATGTTACTGGCGGGGCTGAAAGCCCACTGAAATGTCCGACACATGCAAACCTGCCCTACTGCCACAAATGTGGCGACCATCTTAGCCTCCCTTGTGTAAAGGGAGGTAGCACGGCTTGCCGTGACGGAGGGATTGTAAAAACACTCTCAAACAACCCCTCAGTCAGCTTCGCTGACAGCTCCCCTTACACAGGGGAGCCTACCGCTGCGGCGGGATTGCTCAACGGCAAAAGCCTCTATGGAACCACCCGCTTAGCGGGTGGTTTTCGTTATACAAAAACAGGGCTGTCTCACTAAGGTGAGACGAGCCCCCGAAATAGAACTCGACGAATGAAATTCGTCGTTTTGACACGAAAACGATATAAAATTTACTCGAAAACTGCGTCAAAAACGTTCGAGTTTCAAGAACTTTTGAAAAAGAGGAAGATAGCGCTTTTCTGAAAGAAGCTCCCTTCGTAGCGCTCTTCAAAAAGATATTCAGCGCTTAAAGCAAAATACACGAAGCCCTCGGAGACCGAAGTCC